>SEYW01000019.1 GCA_004168015.1 Methylolobus aquaticus | reverse complement strand
CACTACACAGGGGTTGTCGCACCGCGGCGGCTCGCTAGGACCACCGGCCACAACCCCTGCTTTTTGCCGCCAAGCTCCGCCGGCCACCGCTCCGCCCATCCCGCCAAGCCCCTCGCCCGCCCCCGCGCTGGCCCAGCCCCAACGCGCAAGCACCCTGACCCGGCAACCCCGCACCGCACCGCACCACGGCAAGATCAGCCCTGTGATGCTGCTCTTCAGGACGAGTCTGGCCTTTTCAAGCGGCGCCTGAGAGCTAGCTCGGCGCATCGGACACGAACCGCACAACTCTCACTCCGACACGACTCGTCGAAACCCGCTTGTTGGCTGAATCCGCGCCGTTTTAGGGTCCACAGCCCAAATGACGCGGAGAGGCGGAGTGACCGGAAATCCGCCAATAAACGGGGACCTCGGGTGAGCCGTCAACCGCCATTTCGCTTAACGCACGCCCGCCGTGAGGCTTGGGGCACGTACGAAAACAGGACGGCACCGATCCAGGGCAGACGGCGGACGACTCACGGGCGTCAGGCTTTATGCTCGGCCCGCCCCAAGGACGCCAGGAGGGTCTGCAACAGACTGAAGTTGACCGGTTTCACCAAATGGTGATCGAACCCCGCCTCGCGGGTGCGGCGTCGATCGTCATCCTGGCCCCAGCCGGTCAGGGCAATCAGCATCATCTCGGTGCCGCCCGGCAACTGGCGGATCTGGCGGGCCGTTTCATAACCGTCCATTCCAGGCATGCCGAGATCCAACAGCACCGCGGCAGGCTTGAATTCCGCCACCACCTTCAAGGCCGACGGCCCGTCGTACGCCACCCGAACCTCAGCCCCTGACGTCTGCAACAGCAAGGCCAGACTGTCCGCTGCGTCACGACCGTCGTCCACGACCAGCAAGCGACCTGCGGACCGAACGGTCGATGCCGCCCGACTCGCTGCCGGCGCGTCGATTCCGACCGTAAACTCGGCCAGCAGCGGCAGATGCACGAGGAATTCACTGCCCTGGCCAGCGCCGCCACTGCGCACCTCGACCCGTCCTCCGTGCATCTCGACCAGGCGCCGCACCAGCGCCAGCCCGATGCCGAGACCGCCCTGCGTACGGCCAAGGGTGCGGTCAACCTGGGCAAAGAGGTCGAAGACCTTGGGCAACATCTCGGCGGGAATGCCGATCCCGGTATCGCGGACACTCACCGCGACCTCGCTGCCCTGCCGTTCCGCGGTAATGCTGATCTGCCCACCGGGATCCGTGTATTTGGCGGCGTTGTTGAGCAGATTCGAGAAAATCTGGACGAGTCGCGAGGGGTCGGCCTCCAGGCGCAGCGGTTCTTCCGGCAGGGTGACCGTAACCCTATGCCCACCGACCTGAATGAGCGGCTGACTGGTTTCCAGCGCCTGACCCAGAATATCCGACAGCACGATCCGCGATTTTCTCAAGTCGATCTTGCCCCGCGTGATACGCGAGACTTCCAGAAGATCGTCGACCAGTTGGACCAGATGGTCCACCTGACGCTCCATCATGGCGCGGACCGGTTCAGCGCCTGCCCCGTCCCCTCCGGCTTGCCGCAGCAGGATCAAGCCGTTCCGTATCGGCGCCAGCGGATTTCGCAGTTCATGCGCCAGCGTCGCCAGAAACTCATCCTTGCGGCGGTCGGCCTGGAGCAGGGCTTCCTCCGTCCGCTTGCGCTCGGTGATGTTGCGGCTCACCGTCGCATAGCCGCTCGTCTGACCGGACGCGTCCCGGAGGGCAAAAACCGCATAGATCATCCACAGGACCTCGCCCGTCCCGAAGTGCCGGAATCGGATTTCGATTTCGCCATGGCCGTTCCTCAGCACCTCGGGAAAGAATTCCTCCATGATCAGTGCCTGATCTTCGGGAAAGAAAAAGTCCGTAACGGGCGTCGCCAGCGCCTGATCCAAATCCCGCAGACCGACCAACCGTAAGCCTGCCGGGTTGATGTAGAACGGTTTCAGTTGAAGATCGCACATCCCGATGAACTCGTGGCTGGTCTCCACCAGCAACACGAACTGCTGGCGCTGCTCGTCCACCCGCTTGCGCTCGGTGATGTCCTGGACGATACCCGCCATCCGGCACGGCCGGCCACCGGCATCCATGCGATGCCGGCCGGCCGCCCAGATCCAGCGGACCTCGCCGTCGGCGCGACGGATGCGGCATTCGAAGCTCCAGTCCTGACCCGTGTCCGTGGCCGTTCGAAACGCAGCGTCCACGGCGGCGTGATCCTCCGGCAACACGTGGTCGAGGAACATCTCGTAAGTCCAGTGGGGCAACAGGTGCTCGTAACCGAAGATACGGTCGTGCTGCAGGGAGCGGAACGCGGTGTGCTCCACCAGATCCAGGTCCCAGGCTCCGATACGGCTCGTTTCCAGTGCGAAGCTCAGGCGCTCCTCGCTCGTGCGCAGCGCATCCTCGCTTTCCTGCCGCAAATGGGCGAGCTTGAGAGCGCCCTCGACCCGAGCCAGAAGCTCTCGCGCGCTGAAGGGCTTGATCAGATAATCATCGGCACCGGCATCCATACCCTGGATCGGGCTTTCCTCACCGGCACGGGCTGAAAGCAGGATGACCGGGATGCCGGCCGTCGCCGGATCGGCGCGCAGGGCACGCAGCAGACCGAACCCGTCCAGCCGGGGCATCATCACGTCGGCGAGTACCAAGTCCGGCCGGCGTACGCGGGCCGCAGCGAGTGCCGCCTCACCATCGGCGACCGCTTCCACCTGAAAGCGCTCGCCCAAGAGCCGCGCCACATAGGCACGCAGGTCGGCTTTGTCTTCGGCCCACAGGATACGGCCCGATAGCTCCCGCAACCGAGGCTCCGCGCGTCGACCCGGCTCGGCGTCGCACATCACCTCGTGCTCCAGGCCCTTGGGCGGCTTGCTGACCGCTCGCTATCCGGCAGCCAGCGTAGGGCTTCCTCGAGGAACGGGGACGCTCGGGTAGCGCGTGCCAAGGTACCCGACGGCGGGCCGATCCGGCGCGGATTCAAGTGGCCCTTGCCCAACGGCAGCGTAACGGTGAACGTGCTGCCTCGCCCTTCGGCGCTTTCGACACTCACGTTCCCGCCATGCAGCTTGACCAGTTCTCGCACCCGGGCCAGGGAGAAGTCGAGCAGGGTGTTGACCAGTTTCAGCGGACGCCGGGCGTTCCGATGGACCGTGGCCAAGCCTTCACCCCGCAGGGCCCGGTCGGACAAGGCTAGGGCCTCCTCGGTCGGGCCGAGCAACAAGGTCAGCGGGGTGCGGAACTCGTGGCGGACATTCGAAAAGAAGACGGTCTTGGCCCGGTCGATCTCGGCCAGCGCTTCGGCGCGCTTCCGTTCTTCCTCGTACTCGCGCGCGTTCGCGATGCCGGTGGCAATCTGGGAGGCTACCAGGGTCAGAAAATCCAGGTACGCGTCATCCCAACCCAGATGGGCGCCGATACTGGCCACCAGAAATCCGGCCAGCGCATGCGCCTTGTTGGACAGAATCGGTATCACCACCGCCATGTGCGGTGGATCCAACCACGGGCCGGCGGGCACCCGGTCTCCCAGAGAGAGATCCAGGTTCTCCATGGTTTGCGGGGCCTCGCTGCGCAGCGCTGCCCGGAGCGGCCACAGCGTTTCATCCGGCGCATCTTCCAGAGACATCACTGCCGGACCAGCCGGGCGTCCTGTCTCCACGCCGGCGGCACCCGCCAGACGGGCCGCGTTGCGGTCCGGGTCGATCAGGTAGAGCAGGGCGGATGGAAGGTCTTTGGGATGCCGGGAAAGCGACTCGGCTGCGGCGGCACAAGCTTCCTCGGCCGTCCGCGCCTGCGCGGACCGTGCGCCCAGGTCGCGCAAGACGGCCACGCGCCGGTCCCCGATAACCTTGCCGGTGATCTCGTGCACTGTGGCCAGCACACCGCCGATGCCGTTCGGCGCCTTTTCGTCAGGCACCGGGCTATACGCGATGGTGAAATGGGTCTCCTCGAGGACGCCCCGCCGGTTGAGTTCCAGACAGAGGTCGTCCATCCAAGTGGCCGGGCCACCGCGGTACGGCGTCTCGATCAGGGGCTGAAGCACGTCCCAGATCTCGCTCCAGCAGTCACTCACGGACCGGCCGAGCGCCCAGGGGTGTTTCGCGCCGAGAATGGGGACGTAGGCGTCGTTGTAGATCGAGCAGAACGTATCGCCCCACCACAGCAGCATGGGAAAGTGATTCGCGAGCATCTGCTGCACGACCATCCGCAAGGCGGGTGACCAGTTCTCAGGCGATCCGATGGGCGTGGCTGACCAGTCTTTGGTACGGATCAGTGCGCTGATCGCATCGCCGCAGGCGACCGAACCGAGCCAGGGTCCGACTATGGGGCTGCGCTTCGGAACCATTTCACACACCGAATTGACTGAAGACATTCATCTGGCGAGGTGTGGCCGGTGCCGCTCAGTGAGCGGGGAACCTGGGGTCACATTTTACCAGCCGGACTCAGGAACTGAATCGGGGTCACTCGCTGTGGCTTGCCCGCAGTCGACGAAGACGGGGCGGACGCCCGGGTTTCACGGTTCAGGGAGACCTGCCACCATTCGGCCCATCAGGTCACCTCGGCCATATCGGCCCAACGCGCCACTAAGCTTTGTCGTCCACTCGCGGCTGCAGCAGGATCGGCGCGTATTGGGAGATAAACAGCCCGTAGGCGGCGACCCAGGATACAGCGGACAGCCATAGGCCTTCGCTCGCGAACACGGAAGCAAGCCGTCCCACGGTCCCCACGCTAATCAGTAAGAAGGCCCATCGCATTCGGGCCGAGGCCATCAGGGGCCTTCCGGTATGGCCGAGCGCCACGCGCGCCGCGACCGCAAGAACTAGGGTTCCAATCGCGCCGTAGGCAAGCGCATGCAAACCCGCATCGCGTAGCGCCCACCCGGTGATCGACGCAAGACCGAGCAGCGCGAAACCGATCGGTATCCAGGCGTAACCCAGATGCAGGATCCACAACAGCGGCTCCGAACCCGCCAGCCAGCCGCGCCAACGGATCACGCGCACCGCCTGTGCGGCCGCCGCGGCCAATCCGAGCCAGCCGGTCCCCACTCCGTCGGGCACCACCACCCAGGCCACGGCAAACATCGCCATCAGTATCACCGCCACCTGGTCGAGACGGTCGAAAGTCGGCAGCTGAATCGCGAGCTGCGGCCGGTTCGCGCGCAGCCAGTTCTGAGTGAAGGCGGGCAGGATGCGGCCGCCGACGAGTGAAATCATCCCCAGGACCAGGAACAACCCAAGCCGCAAACAGGCGGCCTGAACGTCGCCGTGTTCCGGACCCGCCGCGAAGAACACTACCTCGGCGATCAAAAAGGCGAGCAACAGCACCGGCACCTTGTAGTTTCGCGTATTGCGCGCTGCGAACACCTCCCGTGCGATCAATAAAGACAGCGTCAGCCAGAACAGACAGCTTCCGGCCGCCCACACCGAGAAACTCGACCAATCCGGACCCAATGCAGCGATCCGAGCGAGAAGCCACAGTCCGCTCAGCAGCAACAGCGGCGGTCCGGCGATGGGGGGCCGGCCAGTCCAGGTCGCGACAGCCGTCAGCAGAAACCCGGCAATGGCGCAGCCGGCGAACCCGAACACCATCTCATGGCCGTGTGCAATGAACGCCGAGACCGAACCGCTCCAGACCAGCACACCCGCCAGATTCAAACTCCAGAGCGTGACGATGACGACCGCGTAGACGCCGAGCAGCAGAAAGAAAGGCCGGAAGCCATAGCTGAAAAGAACGTGGAATCGGTTTGGACGCATCATGCGACTCGCTTAACGTTGAGGTTATCGGATTCGCTTCGTGCAACACCCCGTCGACCTCGCATCGGAGCGGCACGATCACGGCGACGAGTTGGGCGGAGGGGCGGTCATTAGGCATGGATGATGCTTTGGCCGACGCTTGGCTGGCGCCGCATTCCGGGTTGTCGTCGGCGCATTCGCGTAAGACACGACTCCGATCACGACTCACCGGCGCAGCGGATCGAGAACCGCAACGGCGCCCCTCCCTCCAGCGGGACATAACGCTGCTTGGCAATTTCCGCATCGCGAAGTAGCGCCGCTCGACAACAGGAATGACATCCCTCATTTCCCGCCCCCGGAGCCAGCAACCTCCGAAGCACCCTCGCTGGACGCTACCGACTCGTTCGTTACCAACGCACCGACGCCGGCCGCGTCGGCGAGGGTGTACTGGTCCAACACCTGCATGAACGATCGTCGCGCCTCGTGCAGGATCGCCTTCACGTAGCAACCTCGGACGATCCGGCATTCATTGAGCTTCGGATCAAAACACTCGACCAGATTCATGTTGGGCTCCGTCACGCGCACCACCTCCCCCACACCGATCATGCGCGCCGGCCTCGCCAGTTGCATCCCACCGCCTTTGCCCCGGGTCGTCTGGATGAAACCGTGAGTCGCGAGATTGTGTACGACCTTGACGAGGTGATTGCGCGAGACAGCGTAGTGACGGGCGATGTCGGAGACGGTCGCGACCCCGGGGTGTCGGCAGTCTTGCCAGGTGGATCAACACCCGCAGCGAATAATCCGTGAACTGCGTAAGCTGCATCTCTTGTACTTCTTACAAATTCGAGATTACGCGCGACCCAATGAGAAAGATCATTGACATCACGCAACCAGCTTCTTATTCTTACATCTCAGATACATGTTCGTATCGATACATCAAGGAAGGCGATGGCCTGCCCGTGCGCGATAACTTGTATCATAAATCCATTTTAAAAGCCGCGGAGATCAAACGCATGACCAGCAAGATGAGCGATTGGTGGACCCAGACCCACGATTCCCTGTACGCACAACTCGGAGGAGAACCGGCAGTGGACGCCGCGGTGGACATCTTCTATCGCAAGGTGCTGAGCGATGACCGCATCAGCCACTTCTTCGAAGACGTGGATATGGACAAGCAAGCTGCGAAGCAGAAGGCCTTCCTGACCATGGCCTTCGGTGGCCCGCACCACTACACCGGCCAGGACATGCGTCGCGCTCACGCGCACCTGATCCCACGAGGTCTCAGCGACGGCCACGTGAATGCGGTCATCGAGAATCTGGCGTCGACACTACGAGAACTGGGAGTCCGCGACGAACTGATCGCCCAGGTCGGCGCGATCGCCGAAAGTACCCGCAACGACGTGCTGAACCGCTGAGCACCGCGAACTGTGCCCGTCAAGCGCGCTGCAGAACGCTAAGGGACGTGAGAGAAATGCCGATCCTAAGCTACGGCCGCGACTCCTGGCCCATCGCCGAAGGGCAGTCAGTGCTGGACTGTCTGCTGGAACGAGGAATCCCTGTCCCGCACTCCTGTCGCAGCGGCCTGTGTCAAAGCTGCCTGATGCGAGCCGTCGATGGAACGCCACCCGCAGCCGCCCAGAAGGGGCTGCGGGACAGCTTGAAGGCCCGCAACCACTTCCTCGCGTGTGTGTGTCAGCCAACCGAGAACCTGGCAGTCGCCAGCATGGAGGCTACGGCCCACGACAGCAGCATTCCCGCGACGGTCCGAGGCCTCGAACTGCTTAACGCGGAGGTCATGAAGGTTGTACTGGAATGCCATGACCCGCTCGATTACCGAGCTGGCCAATTCATCAATCTGGTCCGCGATGCGCAACTCAGCCGAAGCTATTCGCTCGCCAGCGTGCCGGAACACGACGAACACCTGCATCTGCATGTCCGACGCGTTCCGCAGGGACGGGCCAGTCGCTGGGTACACGAGGAGCTTCGTCCCGGTCATCGGGTGGACATCCGCGGCCCGGCCGGCGAATGCTTCTACACGGACGGCGACAAGGACCAGGGCCTGTTGCTGGTGGGTACCGGGTCCGGCCTGGCCCCGCTGTTCGGGATCGCGCGCGACGCACTGCAGCGTGGACATTCCGGGCCGATCCGCCTGTTCCATGGCAGCCGTGACCGCCGCGGCCTTTATCTGACGCGCGAGTTGCGGGATCTCGCCCGAAGCCAGCCGAACTTCGACTATACACCGTGCCTTTCGGGACCCGAGGCACCCCCCGGCCACGCGCGAGGCCGCGTCCACGACATCGCACTACAGGAAACCGGGTCGCTGAAGAACTGGCGCGTATACCTGTGCGGCCATCCCGAGATGGTCAAATCGGCCAAGAAGCACGCATTCCTGGCCGGCGCATCGATGAAGGACATCTATGCCGACGCCTTTGTCGTCAGCCCACCCGGCGCCAGCGACACCAACTGAAGGAGGATCCCCGATGGTCATCACGCCAGAGATACCACTGAAGGACCTGGCGTCGTCGAACGCCAGCGCGCACGTGCTCGAAGACTACCGCTTCGATTATTGCTGCGGCGGTCAACAAAGCCTCGCCGAAGCCTGCCGGTCGGCCGGCCACGATCTGCAGCAGGTCATGATCGCACTGGACGCGGCTTTGGCACTGGGCGACACGCAACCCGTTGCGCCCACCCGCACACTCGCTGAACTCATCGCGTTCATCGTCGACACCCACCACGCCTTCACGCGAGCCGAATTGCCGCGCATCCAGGATCTCGTGGAAAAGGTCACCGCACACCACGGCGAGCGGCACCCCGAACTGAATGTCGTCCGTGATGCGTTCCTGGCGCTGCAGGCCGAGTTGGTTCCTCATCTGATGAAGGAAGAGCGGATCCTGTTCCCTTATATCCTGGACTTCGAGCGACACCGGCAAGGGGAGTCGCCCTCGCCTCCCGCGGCCTGCTTCGGGTCGATCGAAAATCCCCTGCAGCAGATGCTAAGCGAGCACGAAGCGGCAGGCAGCCTGCTGAAACAGCTACGGCGACTCACGAACGACTTTGAGGCACCGACCGACGCGTGCACGACCTACCGCAGCACTTACCGCGCACTGGAAGCACTGGAGCGCGACTTGATGCGGCACATCAATCTAGAGAACAACATACTCTTCCCGGCAGCCCGCGCACTGGCCGCCGACGCAGGATGAGCCAGGCGATGCCGTCGTCCCGTCAGCGGCGACGCACACCGGGCTTACCTGCGGAGCGCGGACAGCCCCTACCGATGACGCTTTTGGTCACCGAGGCATCGAAGCCGTGATCGAACCCGTCGCACTTCAGGATTTCTTCGTGACGTTCTTTTCGGCCGCGGCGGTGATTCTGTTCGGCGCCGGCTATGCCGGGCTGTTCGCCTGGGCGCGGCTCGGCAACCGTCGGCATCTGATGCCCTGGGCCTATGCTTGCTACGCGACGCTGGCCATCGCCGTCTACGCGCTGGCCCAGGCCGCCCATCTGCATGGTAACTGGACCCTGGTGACCGTCCTGATGTTGCTGGGCTATCTGCTGGCCCCGCACGCGATCTGGCATCTGTGTGCGGCCACCCACCGCGCCGAGCATGCCGAAGCCCGGGAAGTCTCCGCGGACCAAAACGGAGAGAACCCTCTTTCGTCAACTGCAAAAAGGAAAACGCCATGAGCGCAAACCCGCCCCGATGGTCATCGGAGGATTTCTGGAAGAAGGTCGCGATCTGGGTCACCGCCGGATCGTTCGTGATCCTGATCGTGCTCACCTTCGACACGCTGTCGAAAACATCCGTCGGGGGCCAACGGGTGCGCAGCTACAGCGTGATCAACAAGGAGATCGACTACCGCTTCGACGACAAACAAAATCGCTATGCCCCGGTGATCGGCAACGATGCACCGCTGTTCGGCAAGCCGCTGAGCGAGGCTGAAGCGGAGAACCTGGTGGACCTGGGCAAGAAGACCGTGCAGGCCAAGAACTGCATGAATTGCCATACCCTCCTCGGCAATGGGGCCTACTACGCCCCTGACCTGACGAAAGCCTGGCTGGATCCCGGCTGGATCAGCGCCGCCAGCCGTGAAACCCTGATGCTCGCGTTTCTGAAAGACCCGGAGCGGAACGCGCGGACCTTCGGTTCCGGCCGCGTAATGCCCAACCTCGGCCTGACCGACGAGGAAGCCAAAGGCGTGGTCGCCTTCCTGAAATGGATGTCGGCCATCGACACCAACGGCTTCCCACATAACTTCAAGACCCTGAACGCACAGGTGCAGCCATGATCTACTCCGTCGCCGCTCTACCCCACCGGATCGCTGGCGCTTTCGACGCCCTGGACAGCCCGCATCTGAACGGCGGGCAGCAACTCGCGGTCAGGTATCTCGCCGTTGCCGTCGTACTCTTCCTCGCACAGGTACTGTTCGGCATGCTCTCCGGCATCCAGTTCGTCGCGCCCGGCTTCCTGCACGGCGTCCTCGACTTCAACGTCAACCGGATGGTGCACATCAACGCGATGGTCGTCTGGCTGCTTTACGGTTTCATCGGTTCGATCTACTGGTTTCTCGAAGATGAAAGCGGCACCGAGATCGCCGGTCTCAAGTGGGGCAATGTTGCGTTCTACGTGCTGACCGCCGCAGTCACCGTGGTCGTGCTGGTCTACCTGCTGATCCAGACCGGTCCCGGCAAGGACGCGAGCATCTGGTTCATCAACGAAGGCCGCGAATACATCGAAGCCCCGCGTTGGGCCGACATCGGCATCGTGGCGGTCATGCTGGTGTTCTTCTACAACGTCGCCGGGACGTTCATGAAGGGCCGCTGGTCCGGTATCGCGGGCGTGCTGACCCTGGACCTGGTCGCGCTGGCCGGCCTATACGTCGCCGGCATGTTCTACCTGACCAATATCACCGCGGATCAGTACTGGTGGTGGTGGGTGATCCATCTGTGGGTCGAAGCGACCTGGGAAGTGCTGGTCGGCTGCATCATGGCGTGGTCCCTGATGCATCTGTTGGGCGCGCGCCGCAAGATCGTCCAGACCTGGCTGTACATCGAAGTCGCGCTGATGTTCGGATCGGGCATTCTGGGTCTCGGCCATCATTACTTCTGGATCGGCACGCCGGATTACTGGTTCTCGATCGGCGGCTTTTTCTCGGCACTGGAGCCGATTCCGCTGGTCGCGATGGTCGTGCATTCCGTCTATGACGCCGGTGTGCACAACTTCAAGAGCCGCAACCATCCGGCGCTGGCGTGGATCATCGCGCACACCTTCGGCAATTTCCTCGGCGCCGGCGTCTGGGGATTCATGCATACGCTGCCGCAAATCAACCTGTATACCCACGGCACGCAGTGGTCCGCCTCACACGGCCATCTGGCGTTCTTCGGTGCGTACGCGACGATCAACATCGCCTTTTTCTATCTGGCCGTGCAGAAATGGCGCGGCGATGTCTGGATGGGGGGTGACCTGCCGGGCAACGGCTGGAAATGGAAATGGGCGCTGGCGCTGCTGAACCTGGGCGTGATGGGCATGACGGTGGCACTCCTGATCGCCGGCTACGAGCAGTCCTTCGTCGAGCGCGCAGTGGGTGGATCGACCTGGGAAGGCTACTTCGCGGCGCAGAACCAGGTCTGGTTCAAGCAGGCCATGCACTGGCGGCTCCTGTTCGGTCTGGTGACCACCGCCGGCGTGGTTCTGCTGGTCTGGGACCTGTTGACGATCGGCAAGGGGGAGAGCCGCAAAGCACCCACGCTGACCAAAGCGGCCTAGGGCTCAAGTTTTCTTCGCGTGCGGCTGTCACCTCGAGATACGTGGCAGCCGCTTCGCGGTGCCGGGCGACGGCGAGGGTGGGCAGATTTGCGCACCCTCCATCGTTGGCTGGTTTTCGGCAACCGGCAGATCGGCCGGCTGCGTGAGAAGGCAATGATTTGGATATGGTCAGCTCCCCCGGAGTGGACGAGGCCGTGGGCCCGATGGAGGATCAGGCGCGCAGCCCCGCAACCGCGGGCTGGCAGCGCTGGCGACGGGATTATGTAGCCTGCCTGCCAGCCGGTGCCCGACCGAGGTCAGAACGGGAGATCAAAACCAAATACTGGCGGCCTCTCCAGCGTCACCGTTTTCAGCCACGCTTTCAGCGACCTGACGTCGCCGGTGGTATCGATCTGCTGCAGCAGGCTGCGCAGCTGGCTTTCCGTAGCGGCCACATCGGACCGGAGCCGGGCCATGAGCACGTCCGGCGATAAACGGCCGTGGGGCGGGAAGCCAAATTCGGCCGCAAGGTCCTGTTTGGTTCGCTGCAGTTCGCTGTCCAACTCGCGCACCTGGTCTTTCAGGATCATGAGGTAGTGTTTGAGCCGCTCTCCGCCGAGGTTCGCGAGATGAGCTTCATCGATGTGTTCGAGTTGGAGTTGCAGCTCCAGGAGTTCCAGCAAGGCGCCCCGCTCGTAGGCTTCATTGGCCTTTTGCATCAACGCGGTCTTGCGCTGCCTCTCCTCCGGGTCGCTTTCCCGGTCCGGGTGCAGAGCGCTAGCCAGTTTGCGATAAACCTCCCGGATTGACTGGCTGACTTGCTTCGCTTCCGCCTCCCGCTGGGCCTCCTTGGCCTGTTGCTTCGCGGAGGGCTTACGGCGTTTGGCTCTTTCGGCACGGGCTTGGTCCTTCGCCTCGAATTGTGCCCGCAGTTCTTCGAACAGGCTTTCCGGCGAACTCAGGTCCAGGTCGTCGCCCAATTCAACGCCCAGGGTGTCCTCCAGCATGGCCTTCATCCGCTCCAGCTGGGCGGTTTCCGCCGCGTCGAAATCCGACCGGCTGTGCTTGTTGTAGAGTGCCTTCATCGCCTCGTCCGGGCCGCCCTGCCCAAGCACGTCCAAAGCCAGGTCGATGATGAGGGCCGACAGCTTGTGCCGCTCGGTCTTGGTCAGTCCTTTCTGGTCGTAGCCCCAGTCCAGATGTTCTGCCAGTTGGGCCTTGAGCGCCCGTTCCTGTTCCAGCAGCGGATGCAGGTCGCGGCCATAGCGTTGCCGGAAGGCCGGAATCGCCTCGTTCCAGTCGGCCAATTGGGCGCGCCGGGCTTCGATCTGTTTGATCAGACGGTTGAACTTCTTCTGGTCCGGGTTCAGCGCGGTTGATTCCGACAGGACCAGACTCCGCAGGCGAGCGGGATGCGAGTCCGAAGCCCCATCAAGATCATCAAACAGGTCAACGGTGGCCATCGGGTCGCGCATGGGACAGTGAGGTGTCTGGGAGAGGACCGGTATTTTACCCGAGCATCCGGGTTGGGGATGCTGGTGCACAGTTTCCGAGAGTTCGAATTTAGCCTTGGGTGTTCGCCAGGGAAGCGCGTTTAGGCAGCCCCTCCCAACCGGCGCCGTTGTTATGAACGCACCCTCGTGCCCGACCGTGCGGTATTCCCATGTCTGGCAGGCCACGTTCAACAGCGGGGGTGGCGCAGCGGCGAGTCCGCAACAGGCAAGTCAAAATTTGCGCTTGCCCCGCACCAGCGCCCCCTTTTTCTCTGCTCCAGACCGACCAAACAGCCGGGCTATTGGCTTGTTTCTGGGCATGCAGAGAACTCAGGCCATGTAATCGCAGACGAGTGTCATCACGTGGGCGCCGTCTCTTTCGATGCGTTACTCAAGCGCGCCGGTGTCAAGTTCATGCTCGGCCTGACCGCGACGCTGATTCGCCGGGACGGTCAACAACCCGTCATTTTCATGCGTTGCGGTCCGATCCGTTACACAGCGGCCAAACCGGCCAGCGCTCCGCACGAGCTCCGTTTCACCAAAGCGGCCTCGCAACCGTGCTCAGGCCGCAATGATCTTGAACTCCGTCGCCTTGGCGATGGGCCTCACCTGGTTCTTCTCGCGCCGCATCTCCACGAGGCCGTAATGAGACATCGTCTTCAGCGTGCGGGAAAGATTGCCGGGCTTGCGCCCAGTTTGTTCGGCCAGCAGGGCGATCGACGCCGGCGCGGTATCCCGAATGATCTTGAGCAAGGCCCGATTGTCGTCGCTTAGGACTTCCGCCAGCGATCGGATCGAGGTAAACCAGATAGTCGGATCGCCGGGCTTGGGCTTGAGCTCGCCACGCGCTATGGCCAGGATCCGCTCACGAATCTTGTCTTGGGGCATGATGCCGATCACGATCGCTTTCACCGTTTCCTCACCTCTGATAGCACGCGGTCAACCTCCGCAAAAAAATCCGCCAACAACTGGTGCGCATCCTTGAACTCGTAGGGAACTCCCTGATCCGTGGCATGGCGATGTTGGTGATCGAACGTCAGGCGTCGCCCAGCATGTTTGAACTTCTTCGGCAGCTTGATGGCATGCGCATTGTCGTAACCCAATATCCGCTTACCTTAGGGTTCATGCAGAGTCAGGCAATATCGAATGCCATGCGGCACCTCTGCTGTCGGCGCGACCCGGTATGCTTCGAGTTTGACCCAATAGCCGGCCCCCTGATCAATGATCTGACCGTGCAGATCCAACAGAGTCTCGATGCCCGGGTCAGACTTCATGCTCAAAGGATATCATCTGATGATATTTCTTTCATGCTCGTCGACCGCTCAAATCAAACCGCGGCTCCTTTGACAACGCTTGAGCGGCGCCCCCTCTGTCAAGCTACATGTCGTATCAGGTAGATTGAATTCTTATAGACCAGAGAGGGTGGAAGAGAGGAGACGATGAAGTATTCGCCGGAGCGGAAAGAGGGGGTGTTGAAGAAGATGCTGCCCCCGCATAACCGCAGCATCCGAGAGCTATCCCGAGAGGAAGGGATCTCGGAGCCGACGTCTGACGCTGAGATCCTCAATCTGCTGCTTCAGTTACCTTTCCAGGCGGCGGCTGCCGCCGTTGAGGGCACCACACCAAGGACCACATTTCCAAGTGGTCGTCGAATGCACCGAGCACTCTTCTCGGACCTGTTTGACCAGAAACATCAGCACCAACCCAGAAAGCCATTGGCGACGCGGTGACTGACGACAAAGACGCGCTGGTGGCTCTTCGCGCCGAGAACGCCCGCCTGATCGCGTTGTTGGAAGCAAATGGTATCGAGTGTCAGGCGCCCGCCAGATCGACAATCCAGGATGAAGCCCCGGCACCGAATCCTTCTTCCACGGCAGAGAAAGTGGCCTTGTTTCGCAGGCTGTTTCGCTGCCGCACGGATGTCTTTCCGATCCGCTGAGAAAGCAACAACTCAGGCAGATCGGGCTGCGCACCAGCATACGCACAAAACTGATGTACCAGTCATTGATTTTGTCGACCTGGGTCACCCAGCGTTACGCCGGATGTGTGATAAGCAGCAGCGCGGCTACCGCGCGATGGGCTATCGCGTGGCTAATCAGGGCGAACCCTAAAGGACCGAAGACCGGAAATGGAATTTGAATCGTACGTCGGTCGCCACTCGGAGACTATTCGAGCAGATTCCAAAGCGGGGGCCGACCATGGGCCTTCTCAACGCCACCGAGAACAAGGCAGGCTGCGCGTCAGGGGACCACTCAATCAGATCAGCACAAGGCGCTGTCTTGCGGTCTGAATCTTGCCGGTGTTTCCCACAAAAAACGAGCAGAGCGCTTTTTATTAGGCGCCTAATATCGCGAGAAGAGGGTATAACGCTTTGATTTGGTGGTGGAGTCGGGACCTGGGTTCGAACTCGTTTTCTCAACGGATGAGGACTGGTGAGGGTGTTTGGGGGCGGATTCGGGTGTTTGGCCAGATCACTCCCGGTCGACCATGGACCGCACAGCTGCATCAGAAACGCAGGCCTTCTCCGCGCACCGACCGCTCTCTACCCGTCGCCAACGTTTACCCTACACCCATGAACGTCAGTAGCGAAGCTTCCAGGCAACACAACCTTGGGGCTGCCTTTGCAATTCCAGGCCCTGACCCTCGGCGTCTAGCGCTTCCGCTTGTTCGCTTTCTTGGCGTCCTTTCGGGCTGCTCGCGCTATTCTGCGTCGCTCGGCTCGGTTCATTGGAGCGCCAGCTTCATATTCGAAGAACTTCGGTCCCTCGAAGTTGAAAGGCATCGGAAACTCGTGACCTTTCATCCCGACGTACTGCACGTCGTTGGCCGGTGCCTGTAGTACATCGAGGTCCTCCATCATGTCCGTCCAAAAGGTCGACTCTGCCGGGCTCATCTCTGCGGTTAGATCGACATACAGGAAGTCCTGGGATGCTACCTGCTCGGAGAATGGCTCAGATGCGATACCAATCGATTCGGTGACGTGAGGGAAACGCAGCTTGATTCCGTGGCAGTAAGCGAGCAGCGCCGCCGAGCGCGTCTCTCGGTAGGCCTCATACTCAACATCAGGCGGCTTTGGAATTGTCAGGAACACGTATGCTCGGGATATGTTGTCGACGCTCAGCGTCACACGAGCGAACTTCCTGCCAGCTTCGCTCTTCGAGAGCGCGAAGCGTAAGTGGCTCGCGAGCTCGCGCCTTGCCAGTCGCGGCTCTGCTGCCAGGGCACGCAGAATTCGCTCGTGGTCGATCGTCTCCGGGGGTGTCTCGGGGAGCCCAATCGCCGTCCCTGCCCGGACAAAGGACGCTTGATACTCAATGAGTGAGTCCCACACATAGCTGCTCTGATCAGCCTCGCGTTTGACTGCTCGTTGCGGGCTTGAGCAATAGAAACGCCAATCTCCCTCCACGATGGCTACTGCACCGGTGCCAGGCGGTACCTGGGGCAAGGTGTGCCGGCCGTTCGCCATCGTGCACATATACCGCGCCAGCAACTCTTCCTCACCGGCAACGTGCATGAAGACGCCGTTTGCGCCGAAGTAGCGCTCCTTGCAGGTTAGGTAGTCGACAAGGTCGGGGACAGTATCCAGTTCCTCCAAGAGAGCGTTGACCGTAACTTCATCAAGGACATGAACGAAGCGGCGGCTGTTCAGCGGGAAGCCGACTTCGAATGGGTGTTCGTAGTGGGCATCTCCCTCGAGCATACTGTTGAGCATCAAACTGCCGCTGCTTCCGCTGCCGAAGTGCTGAGCCGCGGCGTCATGGCAACCGTGCGTGACGGCAATAAGAAAGTAGCGGGCCAAGCTTGGGTCCGGGAGTGCCACGGGCAGCTTGGTCTGACATGACTTGTCGACGAACACGCGCTCCGGGAACCGACGCAGGAAGCTTTCGGCCCCTGCAAGCTGCTTTGCGGACTTCTCGATAGCCCGCTTGTACCAACGTGGCCATGCGACCTTAATGTCCACGTCCGACTGAAATGCGCAGTGCTTGTCGGAGAACAGCAGGACGTCGGTGCCAAAGACTACCAACAGGTCCACCAGCTCCTTGCCGTCACCCCTACCACCTGATCTCCCTTCGTCGCTGTGAAGGTTTGGGTAGCACCACAGACTCAAGAACGCCTTGCGGGCGAGTCGCGCCAGGGCACGCTCTGAATCGGTCGTGCCCTGTGCCTCAGCTACTTTCTCCCAGGTGGTTTTCGTGCTCATTTCTGTTTCACGGGTCCCAAGGCTTAGTTGGGCTGGCCGCTACACATAGAGCACATCGTGAGAGCGACCATCGACTGCTGTTGCACAGACAGCGGTCGCCGGCGCCGCGGCGACACGAGGATTTGTCCCCGGTCGTCGAACGACAAACCCTTGTCGAAAAGGTGATCGACATGGGGGGCCAACAAAAGCCCATAATGGCCATCTAGCCGCTCCGCCTCCGTTGCATTTCGCCATCGCTTGACATGCCTCGTACCCAAATTCTCCTTCAGCGTCAGCCCCGTCACTCGGCAACCACTTTCAAGCGCTTCGACTCCTCCGCGAAATAGCTGCTCCTTAATGCATCATCGCAGTCAACGCACTCTCGCCGATCGGCGCACTGTGCCCCGCGGTCACGGCATGATGCTTGATGACATCGATCAACCTCGATGGCTCGCTCTTGACCACATCCCAACACCAGGTACCAAACCCACCGCGCGCGTTCACGGCGCGCACCCACGCATCCAGCGCCAGGCGCTTGCTACGATTCTGGTCCGAATCCTCGCCCTTGATCTCCAGGACCATGAGTTTGCCGTTGGCCAGGCGAATCACGAAGTCGGGTAGGAAGCGACGCTTGCTGCCGCGCCACAGGTAGTAGATCTGGAAACCCAGGTGGTCATTCTTGGCGTAAGCGACCACCTCGGGCCGCTGTTCGAGCAGTGACGCCGTGTAGTGCTCCCAGGTGCTGTCGACCACCGCGTGACTGATCTGCGACTTGCTCGTTTCCAGGCAGGGCTTGGTCGAATACCAGGTGCGCATTAGCCGCGTCGAACCAATCGGAAACTCGGGATCGAAAACCGGTTCCAGGCGTTCGGTGTTCTGTTGTTGAATCTGCGCGACGACGTGCTGAACCACCACGTCGATGGACAAGGCGATCAGGATGCGCTTGCGGAGCGGGTCCTGGTGAAACAGCGACGGAATCTCCAACTGGTCCGAATTGAAAAACTGCTCGACCAGCCGCACCAGTTGCTGGATCAACAGTTCACATCCACCGGCGAAACCGTGTTCGAGGCTGGCGAGTGCCTTGCGGGCAGCCAGGAACAGCAACCGTTGCAGGCGAAACTCCTCTGGCAAGGCTTCCAGGTCGATCGATATTGCCTTCGACAAATCGGCCGCGCCGCCCAGCGCGGGTGCCAGATCGGCGCTTACATGGACCAGCGCCGGATCGATCTTCAGCGGCGGCATCTGGGACCAGTCGATCGTCAGCGCCGGCCGCACCACCACGTCCACTCGTAGCACATTCGGCCAGGCGATTTCCAATTCGGCGCGATCGGGGATCGATTCGATCTGGGTGCTGGGCTTCGGGGGCGGCGGCGGTTTCCCATCGTCGCCGACATCCTGAAAGATCGAGAGCGGCACCCCGAAGACATTGACGAATTCGGCTCGGAACAAGTCGCGGGTTTGGCCATCCGGGCACACAACGGGCTCGGTGTCGTAGGACACACGCCGCAGACCGCGGCCGATCACCTGCTCGCACAGCAACTGGCTGGTGAAAGCCCGGAGCCCCATGATGTGGGTGACATTCTTGGCATCCCAGCCTTCGGATAGCATCGCCACCGAAATCACATTCTGCAGATCCTGACCGGCGGTGCCGCGTTTGCCGACGTTGTCGACGATGGCGCGCAGCAATTCTTCCTTCTTCAACGACCGGAGGTCGTCCTTGCGGGTTTCTGGGATGGCGGCGGCGTCAACGATAGCGTGCAGCACCGCTTCGTAAGCCTTGTCGGTACCGGCCGTCTCGCCGATCTCCGCCTTCTCCAGTACCCGCGAATCGACGCGCAAAGTACGTTCCGGCGCGTTGAGCTCCGGCCAGTAGGCGTCACCTTGACGAAAGAAGTGCTCGATGCGCGCTGCCGTTTCGGTGCGATTGCACACGGTCAGCATCACTGGCGGCGACAGGTGCCCGGCATCGCGCCAAGCGAGCAGCGCCTCGCGCCAATCGGCCCCGAGCAGGGTATAGGCTTCCTGTACCAGTGAGGGTAAGGCTTCACTAAGCTCGGCACCGCGCCGGTTCAGGTCTTCGACGACCTCCGGTTCGCGATACAAGTGGTACAACTTGCTGCGATAGGTTTGGGCGTTGGGCAAGGCGTTGTCGCGAATCACCACCCGCGGGGTCTTGACCAACCCAGCCTCGATCGCATCGTTGAGGCCGAAATCCGAGACGACCCACTCGAACAAGGCCGCTTCGGTGCTGGTCTTGCCGGTCGGGGCGAAAGGTGTCGCGGACAGGTCGAAACACCGCGAGATCCGGCGCATCTTGTGAATGCGGTCCAGTCCCTCAATCCAGCGGGTGGCTTCGTCCAGATCGATACCGAGCGCTTCCGCATCCTTCTTGCTGACCTTGAGCTCGGCGGGCTTGCGGTAAGCGTGGTGGGCCTCGTCATTGATGATGACCAGATCCTTATAGATCGCCAGCTTGCCCAGCACGCGCCGCACATAGGCCTCGTCGCTCTCGGCGCCCTTCTTGACCACCGAGCGGTCGGGCTCCTTCTTCGGCATCAGGTTGTGCCAGTTGTCGATCAGCAACTCGACCTGGTTGAGCTTCTGGCGCAAGGCCTCGTTCGGGCACAGCGAGAACAGATCGTAGTAGTTCTCCGGGTGGCCCGGGAGCAGGACCTGCAAGCGCTCCTTAACCGTCAGGCCCGGCGCCACGATGAAGATCGCGCGGGAGAAATCCTTGTTCCGCTTGGGATAGGTCAGCGCGTTGAGCACCTGCCAGGTGATGATCATCGCCATCACCGTGGTCTTGCCGCTGCCGGTGGCCATCTTATTGCACAGCCGTTCGAAGGCGCCCCCGTCCCCCGGAATGGCAATGCCTTGCTTGAATTCTGCAGCGCCCTCGACGCGCCAGATCAGGGTCTCGATCGCCTCGATCTGGCAGAAGTAGAAGGCGTAGAGCCGGGTCGCGTCGGCGTCGCGCCAATGTGCCAGCAACTGCCGCGTGACCGCCGTGACGCCGGGATAATCTGCTTGCCGCCAGTCATCGACCCGCTGCCGGATGCGGTTGACGAGGTCCAGTTCCACGCCGCGCACGGTGTTGTTGCGAGTGTCGAAAATCTCATACCCGGCGGGGCGCCGGCCTTCCACCAGATCCAGCCGGCTGTCGCTGGCGCGCCGCCAATGGTGGGTCGGCCGCTCGAACGGCGAACTGATAACGAGAGAAGACGCCGGTGTTATTCCTGGGTCAATTGGTTCAACGACTGCCATAGCACCTGAAAGCTTTGAGAGCGGTTTCGCGCGGGCGTGAGATGTGGTGCAATCCGACGTGCTCCGTCGCGTTTCTGATAATCTGCGATAATCCTCTTTAGCTCACGGGAAGGGCTCACTAGATTGTCTGGGTTGCGAAACTTTGCCTTTCGATCGTGTTTGGTCAGAGCGGGCTTTTCAAATGCCTCTGCGACGGCATGCCAGTCTCCAACAAAGAAAGACTCCAACTCCCGGCATGCGATCCGGACAACGATGTCCGTATTACCGGTCGCAGCACACAAGTCTTGCAAACGTTTCTTAATGATCACACAATCGCCACTGTCCTGATCACGCATCACGATAAATCGACTATTAGGACGTAACCAGCCTTTAATCCGCCGCTGCAACTGCTTTTCAAGGTCCTGCTTTCCTTCGAAGACGATAAAATGCGGCGTGATCTCGCGGGATAGAGTGCGCGGCAGTATTCCTTGCAGAAAGTCCTGAGCAGATGGTTCTTCGAGCAAGAACACAAGGTGCTCAATCATGGGTTTGCCCCAGGAAATAAACCTTGCTTCCACAGGTAGCCCATCTGGTCGCCTGCGGCCATGTAGGCAGAAAGTTGTGCATCATCGGATGCACGGTGAACGGCGGTATACCCCTTTTCCTTGACTAGCCAGAAGACCTCTTCAAGGGCTGCAGCATTCAAGAAGTCTGGCGAATGAGTGGTGACGAACACCTGCCCACCACGGTTTGCATAGGCACGGAACTCCTCGGCCAACTCCCAAAGCAACGATGGGTAGAGTTGGTTCTCTGGTTCTTCTACACAAA
This sequence comes from Methylolobus aquaticus, assembly GCA_004168015.1. Classification (GTDB taxonomy): domain Bacteria; phylum Pseudomonadota; class Gammaproteobacteria; order Methylococcales; family Methylococcaceae; genus Methylotetracoccus; species Methylotetracoccus aquaticus. The sequence goes on along the minus strand of SEYW01000019.1, from coordinate 28,597 downwards.
GAAGGGGATGTGGATTGGGATCGTACAGCAGCACGAGATAGGCCAGCATCTTTATCGTGCCGTCGGACACATACCGAGCCAAAAAAGGGTCTTCAAATGCACCATCCTGGAACTTGAGCAATACCCTGCCCTCCTCGGTGGTCTTCGCTTCCACGCTGGTTATTCCCGGTACACGGCTTTGCAGACGCCCAAGAATTTCCTTGAACACTTTCGGATGGTGTCTATACAGATACTCCACTACTAGCGAAAGATTTTCTCCCTCGCGTGAAAGATGCTCCGCGTATCCGGCCTCCGCCTCAGGGCGGGCGCGGCTGATATGGAAATCAGAGAGATGCCAGTTCTCGATAAGATTACCTAACGCCACCACCGCTGGAAAACGCTCGAATTGCGCCAGACCTTTGATTGCGAGAATGTCAGGGCTTTTGAGTGTCTGCTGCTCGCGGGTAAGCTGTTTTTCGTCCGTAACGGATTCCAACTCATTGGTAACCGCCTCACCAGTGCCGTTCGAAAAATCCAGAAATCGCCATGGTTTTCCGCGACTCCCGCGCCGGTATTGCAACACTTCGCGCACCACGACCGGTCGACCATGAGTTTCATCGATATGCAACTCATAGGTGATCAGCCGCGAACGCCCTTCGGAAAAGGTCGTGCGCAGTTTGATCTCGATCTCGATGGGACCTGAACTGCCCCGGCTGCGAACCTCCATCAAGCCACGGCTGCCGCCGAGCCGGCTCAGAGCCGCCGTGACATTGGTGGTCATCGCATCACGCAAGAAGGCGAACACCGAGAACAGGGTGCTCTTGCCAGTGCCATTCGCGCCGACCAGTACGCAGAACCTTGGAATTTCCCTCAGGTGCACATTCTGAAAGGCCCGGAAGTTCTTCAACCTTATCGATTCGATCTGCATAACTTAGGTCTCCAGGTTGATGACCTTGAGCGACTCGATACCCCGGTCATCGACGATCTTGACCGCAATTTTGCGGTTGTCGCCAGCCTCAAAAGGCAGGCTGACGGTGCCGTGGAAAGCCGCGAGGCGCGACTCATCCAGTTCGGCGCGGATGTCCTTCTTGAGCTTTTCCCAGCCCTCACCCTTGCCGGCCATCGGGAAGAACACCTGGCGCGGAAACAGGCTGCGCTCGTCGTAGTCGGGGTCCAGCAGCCACAGCGCGATCTTGCTCTTGCCGCCGGAGACCAGCTCGCCCTTGACGGTATCGAAGTAGTCGAAGCCATGGACTTCGACCTCGTACAGGCCGTCCGTTCGGGTCCGCACTTCGACCTCGGGCTGGCCCATCAGCCAGAAGCTTTGATTGCTGGCGCGGGCCTTCTTCAGATCCTCGGTCAGCAGATCGGTGTTCATCTGCGCCTTCAGCGCGGTGATGCCCTTGATTGCATCGATATCCTTGGCCGCTTCCGGGTCGAAGGTGAAGGCGCAGAACACAATCATCTTCGGCAGCGGGAACAGGTTGCCGGCCTCGTTCAGCGAGTTGGCGACCTGACGCTGCTCCAGCGCCGCATGTTCGGGCCCGAAGCTGACGACGACGCGCTCGCCACTATCGAGATGGCCGCTGGCGTGCAGATGGCGGAAGTCGGCATCGGCCGGCAGCGCCTCCAGGTCGGCGAACGTGAGCCGCTGCCCGCCCTTGCCCCGGATTCCGGTCTTCAGCAGTTCATCGCGCCATTGATGTTGGCGCCCACTTTCCCCGGTGCGGGCGATGCTGGTGTCGGCCTCGCCCGGACCACTCGCCTCGTCGAGCGATTTGACGCTCGGGAACGGCACGGCCTCCACGGTAAACGGGCCGCTGATGCGGAGCTTGGTCTTGGAGACGGCCGGCTGGTCGTACAAGGTTTCCTGATCGGCATGAGCCGCGATACTGCGGTCCATCTCGCGCTGCATCGCTTTCCGGGCGGCGTGAAAGGCGTCGAAGGCGGGCTGTATCGCCTGATCCCAACCTTCGGGAAAGTCGAAGGGCACTTCCCATTCCGAAAGAGCTTGGTCCGCCGAGCCAAGCGCGAGTTGCTGGCCTTTCCGTGCGCCTTCAGTAACGGTGTAGCGCTGCGTCGGTGGATAGGATTTGAGGAGGCCATTCAGATCTGCCAGCGCCGACTCGATCCCCAGATGCATCCGTTCGTAGATCGCATCGATGTCGGGATTGTTGGCGATGGACTTGAGCGTGACGTGCGGGACGGTCTTGTAGATGAAGCCGCCTTTGAGCCCCTCGTGCGGGTATTTCAGCTCGAAGTAGTCGTAGCTGGCCGTCATCATCCGCTGCTTGGCCAGCGTGATCGCGACACGCGAGGTGTCGCAGGTGATCCAGCGCCGGCCCCATTTCTCGGCGACGAAGGCCGTAGTGCCGGAGCCGCAGGTGGGGTCGAGGACCAGGTCACCGGGGTCGGTGGTCATGAGCAGGCAGCGTTCGACAATCTTCGGGGACGTCTGCACGACATAGACCTTCGGGTCCGTGCTGCTCGCTCCACTACTCGTGTCCTCCCAATAATTCGCGTACGCGACCGCCGGAAAATCATCGAGAAAACGGCGGTACATGAGCACCCTGCCGCCGCGGAGCAAACGATTCGCCTTGGACAGCCTCGCAAAACCCTGTTCACCAGTTTTCCAGTAGCCCGTCCTTGGACGAAATGCCTCACCCTGGAACTCAACAGGGAAATCTCCCGGCGGCCGCTGAGAAACCAACGTGTCGATCGAAAAATATCGCGCTTCCGGATTCTCGCCTTTGCCGGCCCTCTCGGCTTGTCCTTTCGGGTTCATCACATACTGATATTTGTCGGCGCCATAGCCTCCGACTTCTTTCTCTCGATACAGCTGTCGATACTTGAGCTTGGCGACGTTCTTTCCGTACACCAACACGTAATCGAGCGTCCCGGCGAGACCCTCCGAAGTTTGTGCGGATGTCTTCTTAACCGCGATCTGTGTAAAGCAATTTCCTGGACCGAAAACTTCATCGAGGACGTTGCGCGCCAGATGAATATTCTCGTCTCCAATCTGAACGCACACACCACCGCAATCACTCAAGAGTTCCCTGGCCACCAGCAACCGATCCCGCAGATAGGTCAGATACGAATGGATGCCCAGTTCCCAGGTGTCCCGAAACGCCTTGATCATTTCGGGTTCCTGGGTCAGGTCGGCATCGTTGCGGTCCTTGACGTCCCGTTTGCCGACGAAGGGCTGAAAATTGCTGCCGTACTTGATGCCGTAAGGCGGGTCGATGTAGATCATCTGCACCCGGCCGGCCATGCTCTCCTTTTGCAGCAGGGCGTTCATGACGAGGAGGCTGTCGCCGGCGATCAAGCGGTTCGCCCAACCGCGTTCGTGGCGGTAGAAGTCGATCGCGTCGCGTAGCGGCAGGTTCTCGAACGGCGCGTTGAACAAGTCGTACTGGAAGGCCGCCCCTGAACCTTTGTTCTTGCCTCCCGCCTTCATGGCCTTGCGCACGGCCGACAGGATGCTCGCAGGGTCCACCCGCTCATGCACATGCAGGCTGACCGTATCGATGTCGAAACTGGTCCGCTCGGCCTTGCCGGCCCAGTTGAGGTAAGGGCTTTGCCGGCGCTTGAGTTCCTCGAGCGCTTCCCGCATCCGCTCGGCATCGCCGGAGGCCAGCGCCTCGTCGATCAGGGTCTCGATCGCGGCCCGCTGCGAGTCGAATTGCAGCGCCGGGTCCAAATGCGGATCGTAGGCCCAGCGTGTCTTGTCGCCATCCGGATCGGTGGCCGGCGTGACCATGCCGACTTCCGGATTGTTCTTGCGCTTGTCGGTGTGGCGGTAGGCGATGATCTGAGCCGCCTGGTCGGCAGCAGCCGTCCGCGGCCCTGAACGGGTTGAGGCAGGCGCCTTGATCGCATCAACCGGTTCTTCTGCAGGTAGCGAAACCGTCTGTAAGGTGAAGTCTTCGTCCGGCGACTCGACCTGAACCGGGCGGCGTACCGAGCCGCCGCGGCCCTGGCCCTTGAGCAGCAGGCCTTGGGCGATCAGCCTGGCGTGTGCTTCCCAGTAGTCCTGTTCGGGGAGTCCGCGACCTTCGGCCGCAAGTCTGACTTCCATGGCCCGCCGCAAGGCCACATTGCCGATTGGGGTGCCATCCGTGGGGACCAGGGATAGAAGCAGTTCGCTGAAGGTGGGAGACGCGCCATCGGGATTGGAATCCATTGCCAAAGCGATTGATCCGGCGATTAAAGCTGGAACTATAACAACGAAGCGCGGCAATGACAGCACCGCCGCATGTCGCCGGAAAGCATTCGCCAGAGAATCATCTCAGCCGGATCGATTGATGCGTCGCCAAGGCCGAGTTCGCACCCACAATTTCGCGGATTATCTGCCCGACACATTCACCGCCAGCCTTGCCAGCCGCCGCTGGGCCAGCGAGAACAGCCAGCCGACCGTCGACAAGTGACTTCGCCCGCCCCGCAGTCAACCGCCCAAGGTCCGCGGCGGAACATGCCTCGTCTTACTTCTCCACCAAACGCTCACGAGCTGGGAAAGGCCACCCAACGCCATAACGCCTAAACTATGCTAATGAGTGGATCCGGATTCCTGGTTGACCCGCCGTCTGCAGATAAACAACATTGCTTGTTGCATGAATGCTCAGCGTTAATCATGAAGATCCATACTCACTACGACAACCTGCAGATTGCCAGGAACGCCAGTCCATCCGTTATCAAGGCTGCCTATCGTGCATTATCACAAAAGTGGCACCCCGATAAGAACCCGGAACAGAGGGAAAGGGCAGAGAAAGTGATGAGGATCATCAACGAAGCGCATAAAGTTTTGATTGATCCAGCACAGAGGAAAAAGCACGATTCCTGGATTTTTGAGCAAGAAAGTGCAGCTGATCAAGGACCCGGCTCCGGGTCATCGTCGACCGACACAAGCACCCATAAGCGCTCCGACAAGGATTCCGCCGATCCAGCCGACCGATACGCCAAGAAGAATGCCGGCAATGAACCTTACGAAGCTAGTCCAGAACAACCGGAGTGTTTACGAAAGGAAATTCAGAAGATGCGTTATGACTGGCACTGGAGTTGGGAAAAGATAGCTACACATGTGAATGCAACCGCTCAGGCTACTGGAACAATGACAGGCTGGTGGACCGCGCATCAGATTCGTGCATTCGCACTAAGAGGGGATACGGTACATAGCTCAGAAAGGACAAATCGTGAACAGGATAAAAGGAGCAACGGGTTCGATTCATCACATCGTAATTGCGACGACGGCATCAGAGAAAACGAAAAAAAGGAAACATCTAAAGAATCGGCACGCCCAGACGACCTGTCGCTGGTGGAAATAATCCGCCAGATGCGTTGTGAGTCGAGTTGGAGCTGGGAAAGGATTGCGCAGCACCTAAATTCCAATGAGTATCGGCGCGGAAGCGCCCACTGCGCATGGACTGCAGACGCCGTTCGTTCTTTCATGTTGGGTCAACACGCATCCACTAGCTATGCCGAACCTAACAAATCCAAGTCCAAGGGGGCATCGCAACCGGCCAGAGATTATGTTAGGCCAGAGAAGCAGAATGTAACCAGCGGCGCATCTTCTGAAGGTGCAAAGAATTTTATATTTGTATTTATCTGCATTTTCTATATCAGTTTTTTTACACTACGTTTTCTTCCTATCGGAGAAAACCTAAAGAACGAACAAAGTTATACAGACAGGCGCACCGAACCTGCCATTCCGCGCAATACATCAACGCTCGATCAAACACAGCAAAAAGAACGCGGCGCAAAGCATAAAAGAAAAGAAAAAGAAAAAAAATACGCCGCGGATGTCCCAATCTCTCAACCGAGACCTGAAAGTGGAACAATCTGGACGTATAATGATAAGCCGGATCGGCTATGCCCCTTTACGATCAACGCCGGGAGCGGCGCTGATTACCTGATTAAGCTTGTGGCGCACAGCGCAGGGGTATCTGACATGTTTGTCTATGCGCGATCCGGCTCGACCGTAACTGTCTCTGTCCCGGCCGGAATTTTCTCCGTACGTTACGCATCTGGTAATTCTTGGCAAGGGATTACGCAGATGTTCGGCCAGGAAACTGTGTTTTCTGTCGCAACAACGCCAGCCACAGGTGAAATACAAAGATTTGAGTTCGTCGCTAACGAAAATCATGTCACTGGCTATACCATAACCCTGTACGCAGTACCTCGTGGCAATCTGGGAACGAGAAAAATCGACCCCTCTCAGTTTTAGCATCTTCATTTGGGGTGGAGTCCCTTAGCTCGACAGGGCGAAGGCGTTCCCGGTTTTGGGGATGGGTGTGTGGTGGAAACTTCAGTGGGAAGGAGCCTGATTAGTCGTTGTCCCCCGCCAACCGCGCCGCCCGCCGCTTGGCTAGCGAGAACAGCCATCCCACCGTTTGCCAGCCGATGCCGCCGGCCATGCCGGCCCCGAACATCACCAAGTACGCCTCCATGGCGAAATGCAGCGCCAGAAGCCCGATCAGCACGCCGCAGAAGCCGGAGATGATGGCTGCGGCGCTCGGGTCGGCGTTCGCTAACTGGCTGACACACCTGTCGGTGACAAGATCAACTGTTTTCCTCAGCGACTCTTGTTTATTTCCGACCGAGTTACTATGAGTATTCCTCCCGATAGACACGGTCCGGAAATTGGCGTAGAAACAGAGACAATTGAAAAGCCAAACCTGCGGTAACGAAGGGACGGAAAGCCACGGGTCCTGTGGGGGGCCAGGAAAGCCGAGTTGCCTGGGTCGACCATTGTTTTGGTCGTTGTAGGGGGCTCGGCTTTTTTGTTGCCATCAAAAAGAACTACAGAGACAACAAAAAGGCGGAAGAATTATTATGAAATTAACACTAGTAAGCGGCTTTTCTGCACTGTTTTTCGGGCTCTCAACATCAGTATGGGGCGCAGCCTGTGTGGCCCCGCCTGATGGCTTGGTGGGTTGGTGGCCTGGAGAGGGCAATGCGACTGATATCGTCGGCACCAATAACGGAATATTGCAAGGAGGAGCGAAATTCGCTGCCGGAAAGGTTGGTCAGGCGTTCAGTTTGGATGGAGTAAATGATTTAGTCTTGGTAGCAGATGCACCGAGCCTAAATCCAACCAAGGTAACGCTTGATGCCTGGGTTTATATAAAGGGGATTACGTATACTGGGGATGGCATGGGAATTATCAGCAAGAATGCAGGAGGCGATGGAAATCAGTATGTTATTCAAGCTTCGCACAATTTTGACCAAAGGTTCGATGCTTGGGTCCAGGTGCCAACAGGGTTCCAGCGTTTGTTCGGAGAAACGAGATTTGAATACAACAAATGGTATCACGTAGCGGAAACTTACGATGGGCTAACGTTACGAATTTACATTAATGGCGAATTGGATGGGTCAATGGTGGTGAGCGGAGAAATCGTTCGCACAACACAGCCCGTTAGAATCGGTAAGGCATACGCCGACGGAAATTACTTCAACGGCCTTATTGATGAACCCGAGATTTACAATCGCCCGCTTTCTGCTGACGAGATTAAGGCAATTTACAATGCGGGCAGCGCTGGCAAGTGCAAAGGTCCTTCTTTTTCCACCTTCACCCCCCGTGCCGAGTTTACCCTCGGCCCGAAAACGAATGACGACTCTTACTGGGTACGGGGTTGGCTGAAGCTCGCTGACACCAGCAACGGCATCAACCCGCTGACCGAAGCCGTTACGATCAAGGTCGGTCCCTTCTCGCATACGCTGCCGGCAGGCTCGTTCGTGCAAGACGGCTCGGCGTTTGCCTTCAAGGGACCTGTGGGGCCTTCGACGCTCGACGTAAGGATCACGCCCTCGTCGACGCCGGGAGGCTACTCGTTCAAGTCCTGCCTGAAGAGCGGCAGCCTCGGGGCAACGACCATGGAGCCGGAAGTCCAACTCATGATTGGTGATGACCAGGGCCAAGCAACTCTGGATGTAGGCTACGCCAAGTTTGGGAAGGGCAGCAACGGCAAGAACTGGGTCTTCCCGCCGGCACAGTGATCTGAGCGAAGATCGGGGAATGGCCTCATACCTTTCCCCGATCACACCATCTCGGCCGGTTCGGCAGCAGGCTCCGTGCTTGGGCCGCGGTCTTCGCTGCCAGCCTCGTGAGTGCTCCGTGTCCAACACCTCCCCCGCCAACCGCGCCGCCCTCCGCTTCGCCAGCGAGAACAGCCACCCGACCGTCTGCCAGCCGATGCCGCCGGCCATACCGGCCCCGAACATTACCAGATAGGCTTCCATCGCGAAGTGCAGCGCCAGGAGTCCGATCAGCACGCCGCAGAACCCCGAGACCATGGCTGCGTTGCTCGGATGGGAGTTCGCTAACCCGCTGACACACTGGTCTGTGACAAGATCAAGGGTTTTCGTCGGCGCTTCTCGACCATTTCCGACTAAGTTACTCCAAGTATTCCTCCCGATAGACGTCATCACGCAATGGGTGTAGAACCTGCTCCCATTGAAAAGCCAAACCTGCGGCAACGCAGGGACGGAAAGCTACGGGTCCTGTGGGGGAGCCAGGAGAGCCGAGTTGCCAAGGTCAACGAACATTATGGTCGCCGTAGGAGGCTCGGCTTTTTTGTTCCCACCAAAGGGAGCTACAGAAATGATTCAAAAAGTGGGAGAAATATTATGAGTCCAAACCTAATAAACGGCTGCGCTGCACTGCTATTCGGACTCTCGACATCAGTCTGGGGCGCAGCCTGTGTAGCCCCCCCTGACGGCTTGATCAGCTGGTGGCCCGGGGAGGGCAGTGCTAGTGATATTATTGGTTCGAATAATGGAACGTTGGTGAACGGTGTGCCTTTTGTCAAAGGCATGGTTGGAAATGCATTTAGTCTTAGAGACAACACGGCCGCGCATGTATCAGTTCCGTCATCTCCTTCGCTTAATGTTGGCACTAGCGATTTTTCCATGGATGCGTGGATCAAGACCGACTCGCGAAAGCACATACAGACGATACAGGATAAACGCGAGGGCCCGCATGCGGTGGGGTACCATTTTTTCCTACAGAATGATCCCTACCTGGGTATGCAAATTAATGATCCTAGCGGAAGCACACAGGCTACGGCATTCCTTGATATTTTGGACGGGCGTTATCACCACGTCGCCGTCTCTGTGCGAAGAAACCTTAAAGATGGAATTAGACTCTACGTCGACGGAGTCAGTGTCAATGCTACAGTAAACAGCGACCTTCGTTTAAGGACAGATCTGGACAACAGCGCCCCCTTTCTCATCGGCGGCCACTCTTACGATAATGATGTCAACTCTTTTGATGGGGTCATTGACGAATTCGAGTTTTTCAATCGGGCTCTCTCGGACGCGGAGGTTAAGGCAATCTACGATGCCGGGAGTGCCGGTAAGTGTAAGGCAGGGGCATTTGCTGAATTTACCCCCCGCGCCGAGTTCACGCTCGGCCCGAAAACGAATGACGACTCTTACTGGGTACGGGGTTGGCTGAAGCTCGCTGACACCAGCAACGGCATCAACCCGCTGACCGAAGCCGTTACGATCAAGGTCGGTCCCTTCTCGCACACATTGCCTGCCGGATCCTTCACACGCGAGGGCGACTCGTACGTTTTCAAAGGCCCTGTGGGTGCTTCCGTACTTGACGTACGCATCACTGGCTCATCCACACCGGGTGGCTACTCCTTCAAGTCGTGCTTGAAGAAAGCTGATCTGAAATCGACCACCTTGGAGCCAGAGGTCCAATTGACCATCGGCGATGATTCCGGGCAGGCAACTCTGGATGTGGGCTACGCCAAGTTTGGGAAGGGCAGCAACGGCAAGAACTGGGTGTTCCCGCCAGCCCAGTGATCTGAGCGAAGATCGGGGAATGGCCTCATACCTTTCCCCGATCACACCATGTCTGCCGGTTCGGCAGCAGGCTCCGTGCTTGGGCCGCGGTCTTCGCTGCCAGCCTCATGAGTGCTCCGTGTCCAACAGCTCCCCCGCCATCCGCGCCGCCCGCCGCTTCGCCAGCGAGAACAGCCACCCGACCGTCTGCCAGCCGATGCCACCGGCCATGCCGGCGCCGAACATCACCAGATACGCTTCCATGGCGAAGTGCAGCGCCAGGAGTCCGATCAGCACACCGCAGAACCCCGAGACCATGGCCGAGACCCACAGTTCGAAGAAGTGGAACTTGCGCTTCTCCTGCAGGACCTCGTTGAGGTAGCGCGCGACGCCGCCCCACAGACCGAACAGCAGGGCGAGGATCAGGGAGAAGTAGTCGACCGAGCCTTGCGGCGCGGTGTTGGGATCGTGCATAGCTTTGCTCCAGATAAAAGAAAACCCGCTCGTGGCGGGTTGATGATTGAAGGACTGTGCGGGGAAATCTCAGATCTCGATCAGCACCACCGGCAGACTCGGTGCCACGGACTCGACGACGCCATCGCGCACGAACACGGTCTGGCCGGCTTCGGCGCTGCCGCGCGCTTTCAGGCGCCCGCCGCCCGGCAGTTGGACGGTGACCACGCCGGCGCCGACCTCGATGACCGCTCCGGCCTGCAACGGCGCCTCCGGCAGCAAGGCCCGGAACTGTTGGTAGAGGTTACCCATGAGTCTCGACCCCGAGTGTTTGCCAGACGTCCGGCAGTGACGCCTGCACGACCGTGCTGCGTACGAGCCCCAACCGGGTCACGCTGCCGTCCTGATACGCGACGAACGCACCCGGTTCGATGATGCCGGTCTCGTTCAGCACCGGCAGCCGCAGCGTGACCTCGATCTGCCGGCCGGTGTCCGCCAAAATCGCGAGACCTCGTTGCCGGGCGGCGGCGGCTTCGGTGATCAGCGGATCGACCACCATCGGTGCCAGTACCTCGCCGGCCGTTCCGGCGCGTGTGATCTGCCCGAGCATGCCAACGGACTGCCCTGACACGAACACCCGGTTGTAGGCCGGCTTCTCCTCCCAGCGCAACGACTCGCGGACGACGACATCGGCTGGCAGCACGAGGTCCGGCGTCAGCGTGTCCCACTCCCATGGCGCCACCGGATAGCGGTGCCGGATGCCAAGGGTCATCTCGGACCGATGCGGCTGGACGTAGCCACCGGTGGCTTCAGCGATCGCGCGCAGCGCTTCCATGCGCGTCCCCTGATGACTGAACACCCCGGCCGGCACCAGCCAGTCGGTCAGTCCGAACTCAATCGACCAGCCCAACGGGACACCGGTCGCGGTCCCATCATGCGTCAGCATATCGTCCAGCAACTGCCGCGCCGTCCGAGCTTCCGTATTGCTGAACGTCATCACCGGCGCATACGGCGCAGCCAGCACCGCATTGCGGCCCCGGCCGGTCACACGGATGCTGGCCTCGCCGAACGACCGCTCCCGGCTGAGCGATTCCGCGAGGACCCGGAACTCGGTGCCGTCGATCTCGGCCAGCAGTTCCACCGGACCTGAACTATCGGGCTCGACGAGCGGCAACGCCGTCGCCGGCAACAGCGCCTCGAAACCCCAGGTCCAGGAACTGGCCTCGAGGCTAAGCGCCAGGCTGAACGCCGGCACTTCGGCGCCGTCCGGCAGCCGGTGCAAGGTCACGTCATGCCGCACGCAGTACACCCTCCGGATGGGCACGATGCGCGGGAGGGCGGGAACACCGCCGCGCTCGCAGAGGAACAGGAGATCGCCGCGGGACAAAGCCAGCAGGCTGAACCGCAGCAACGTCGAAGGCCGGTAGCAGAGCTCCGGTTCGGGCGGAATGACCGAATCATCAGAATGTCGCCCGGGCGGCGGCACTATCGCGTTCTGATAGCCCACGACCCAGCCGCGCATCAGAAACTGGCCGGTGCGGATGCGTTCGAAGAACCGAGCGCCCGGATGATTCAGCGCCTCCGCGTAACGCGCACGGACTGCCCGCCGCCCGTCGCGGAGTCCGTCCTGGTGCGGGAGACTCTGGCGTTGTCCTGCTCGACGTTCGGCGTTGTCGAACGCGAAAACTCCACCGGTGCGCTGCCGCAGGGCGTCGCCGTACCGGTGCTGCCGAGGATCGCCATCGGCGCGCAGCGCGGCCTCAAAAGCGCTGTTCAACGCCTGGCGTGATCGCAACAGGCGGCCGGGCACCCGTTCCTCGACACCCGCGAGGCACCGTGCACCGAGCTGCCACGAGTCCGGGATCACCGAGCGATCATGGGTCGTCGCTTCGCACCGATCGACGAAGCCCAATGTGTGCTCTGCACCCCGGTGCCAGCGACTCTGAGCCTGTCCCACGGTCGGCCGCGCCGCCCGCGAGTCGTATCTTCCTTCGGCCGCTACGCTGAACGCCGACAGCGCGATCATCATCGCAACCGGGGCATCCGGGATTGCCGCGGCCGCAAACACGAGCGGCGGCAACATGACCACCAGCGTGGCATCGAGGGGAATGACTTCCCCGCCCTGGTCGCTGCCGAACACCAGGTCGGTGATGCCGGGTGCCTGGCTGAAACGCAGATCCACGGCGGTCCCTTCGGCTGCGCTCAGGGCAGGCATGCTCGGGCCTCACGCAATGACGCCGGACACGATCCGGGTGAATCCTCCCGCATACAGCGTGGTCGACGGCAGGCGCAGCTCACCGGTCCCGTTCAGCTCGGACACATCGCAGTCCCACGCCACGGCACCCTCACCGTTGACGGTCCGCGCCCAGGTCGCCTGACCGGTGGCCGTGATCATCACTTCCGCGGTCGGCGTCAGCGTCAGCACACCCTCGGCGACCGTCCCGACCGGATCCGCCAGAATGATCGCCACGAGTAACTTTCCCAACGGCGCTCCGCCCAACACCGGCCGCACCCCGTCGTAGACTTCCGCCCGCGCACCCTCGGACCCCTGCGCCAGGAACGCCATCACCCCCTGCAGCCGGTACTCGTTCAGGGCCGTCGAGATAGTGATCACGGCATCGGCTCCGCGGTCAGGTTGTCGGCAATCACGGCGCGGTAGTTGTGGCGGTGGTCGTAGGCGATGACCAGATAATGGATATCCGGATTCAGATGCTCGAACGCATACGCGCCCGTCACCGCGTCGCTCCAGGTTTCCCGTACCACGACATTCGCTCGCTCATCGAACAACAGCACCCGGCGCGACACCGGCACATCGGCCGGGATGTTCTTCTCTTTCACGGTCCCGGCGATCTGGTAGGATCCGGCGTAGTAGTGATTGCGGAGGATGGCCTGTGGCCGCAGCCCGCGATGCAGAAACCGCAAGGCCGCGGCATGCTCCGGCACCAGGATGCGATGCAGCCGCTGCGGCGTGAAGCCATGGGCGCCCACCGGCGGTGCTTCCGGCAGGCTGGTCGGTGTGCCCCCCGCCGCGCGGTGCAGCCGCAGCGTCGTGGCGTGGCCGAACACTGCCGGTTGGAAGGTGGTGTACCACCGTTTCCAGTCGGCCCACACGACGATCCCGTCGACCGACAGTTGCTGGCGCCAGAGTCCGTTCGCACTGCGCCGCACGTCCAGTCGCAGCGTGCGACGGCCGCCGACGACCGCCCAGCCGGCATAGCCACTGCAGACTTGCTCTGATTCACTGCCGCCGTAGGTCCAGCGCGAATGCGTCCAATAGCTGTCCAGCACGCACAGCCGATGGCCTTCATACGTCAAAACCCCATCCCACAGCCAGAACCCGAAGTGCGGGTTCCCCGTTGCCGCCAGGATCTCGAGGTCGAGTTCGCACCAGAAGTCGCTCGCCTGCGGCACGACGGTCAGCTTCCAGAACGACTGCAACGCCGGAAACACCAGATCGACTGCCTGCACACTGGCGTTCCACGTGGCGGTGATGCTGCCCCCACCGCCATTGGCACCGAACCCGGATGGGATGCCCGTGGCAAACGTTTCGTCGAATGGGTAGGCCATGGCTCAGGGTCGCCACGGGCCGGTGATGTCGTAGGCGAAGCCACAGCTGTTCGCCTCGCTGGAGTAGGAGCTGAGCGTCACGATCAGAAACTTTCGGCCGGGATAGCCGAGGACGTTGTCGATCACCGAGAGATGCGCGTAAGGCTGACTCTGATGGATCCAGAATTGGCCCGGCAACACACCCCGAAGATGGCCACCGTTGGTCTCGCGCAGATAGATCGGATGCAAGATCAGGCTGTAGTCAGGGCCATTGGGAAACGGGATGTTCGCCGAGCGCCCGGAGATGTTCTGATTGTTGCCGTCGTTCAGCGAGAGCATGCCGAGCCGGCAGTGATCACCGAGTTGTGTGTAGTTGCGGATGCAGATCTTGCCGGTGGTGTCCTGCGACTGGGCCGAGTAGGCATCGTTGTAGGGATAGCTGCCGCCGGTATAGTTGACGGCCTGATAGCGTTCCGAGGCGATCAGGTAGGATGCGTAGTTGTCACCGGCCTTGTAGCTGTCGAAGTCGGTGAACGCATGCAGCACGCGCCAATCGCCCGAGAAGCCGGACGAGTTCGACAGGAAGAACCCGCGGTCATCGCCGATCAGCACCCAACTCCGTGACCAGTTGCCGTTGTCGCCATTGTTCTCGGCGTAGGTGTAGCGGGCGTAGTACCACTTGAACCAGCCGGCCAGCATTGTCGTGCCGCTGCCGCTCGGGATCTCGTTCTTGGTCGGTGCAGAAGGATCGTACGGCGCCCGACCACCGACGAAGGTGTCGATGTCGCTCATGCCTTCCGCGATGGTCACGCGCGCGAACTTGGCCCAAGTCGTGGTGTAGCCGGTCGGCAGGCTGTCGTCGACGCGGAGATAGTGCCGGTTGGAGAGCGGATTCGCGCTGCGGTAGACGCGCTTGTTGGTGCCGGTGAAGACGATCTCGAACCCGAGCGGGGCAACTTTCACGGTGATCGTGCCGCTGGTGGTGGCGGGCGAGACTGGCTCGCCGCTGACCGTGAAGCTCACGGTATTGGAGCTCACTGCCGTCACCGTGAACTCGCCGTTGTACTCCGGCTGCGTGCAGCCAGCGACGAGCACCACCTGATCGACCATGAACCCGTGCCCCGAGTTGAGCGTCGCCGTAGCCATGTTCCCCTCGCGCGTGAGGCTGGTGACCGTCTGCAGGTTGAAGCCGTTGACCAGGCAGGCATCCAACAAGGCCGTCATGCTGCCCCAGGTGTTGGTCAGCACCGGGGCTCCGGTCATGCCTTGGTGGAACCATTTGACCTTGTTCGTCATAAGAGGGATCTCGCAGCTTAGGGTCGATCCACGTCACCGCGGATCAGCAGGGTGAAGGCATCCTCGACCACCGTCTCCGGTCCCTGCTGGATGGTCCGCACCACCCAGATCGGGAACAGCGCGCCGACCGTGTTGAAGAGGAGCACGTTGCCCGCGGCCCAGCCGGCGCCCCAGCCGAGCGCGGGCAGCGTGAAGTACGGTTTGCCGGTCGCGGGATTGAGCGGCGCGGTGTCGGTGCCGGTCGAGCCGACAGCGATGACGCCGACGTGCTCACCGATTACGTTGAAGGCGGTGGTGTTGGTGAACTGGATCGCCCAGCGTTCGGTGATCGCCCCGGCGTTGGTGACGACGATCGGCGCCAGCACATCGTTGTAGGTCGCCGTTGCGGCACTGCCGACCGGGGCATCGGTGAACGTACCGTTCCAGGTCGCCTGGTCGAACAGCGTCGAGACATAGGCCCTGAGATCACCGGCGACCAGCGCCGAAGACACGAAAGAACCGACCGGATACGCGTGTGTCAGCGCCCGGGTGAACGTCAGCCGCCCCGAGATCTGCACGTCCGAGAGCTGCGCCATATCCTCGATGCGGTGCTCGACGGTCACCGGCTGCGCGTAGCCGCTGACGTTGGTGAACGTAACGGTGCCGGCCTCAAGGTCCGTCGTATAACCGGAAGCGATCACCTTCGCATCGGCGCCGAGGATTCGCACCCGCGACAACCGCACGCGGCTGCAGTTGAGCGTCTGGCCGTTCGAGACGGTCAGCGGTCCGATCGTCCCGGCATGGCCGACCACCGCGAAGTCACCGGCCCGAAAGATCGGCACCCGGCCATCCTGCGGCAGGCGCACCGGATCGAGGCCAATCAGGTCGGCGTCGAGCGGCAGGTAGGAATACGCGACGGCGTTGTAACGCAGTGTGTCGGCGAATACCGGCACCGGCCGGAAGATCCGGCCGTCGATCACCGCCTCGGCGTCGTACCAGCTCTGGCCTTCGTTTCCGGCGGCGGTGACCCAACGCCCGAAGCGCACGCGGACCACGCCGGTCGCGTAGTCGATGCTGCCGGTCACATCGGTGCCCGCGATCACGCCGCCCGTATCCGCGCTGACGTTGATGCTGCCACCCGTCAAGCGCGTTGCCAGCAGCTGCAGACTGCCGGGTCGCACCGGCGCCGCGGGCACCCGGAACGTCACTTCGTCGACCGGGTTGCCGTCGAGAGTCGTGAGCAAGGCCTGCAGGCTGACTGCACTGCTGGCCTGCGGCACCCAGCCGCTCAGCGTCGCGAGCCCGGTCGAGTAGTTGATCGCGCCGGCCAGCATAGCGGCGCCGGTCACCGGGTTCAGGTCGTAGTAGAGGCTACCCAACCGATCGAAATAGCGCTTGCCGCCGAGGGTGAAGTTCACACTGCCTGGCACGATCGGTTCGGCGAAGCCGGGCGTCAGATCCAGTTGGAGATTCCCAGCGGTGACCGTCTCGGTGGCGGCGTTCGAAGTCCCCTCGCTGCGATAGCGCACCGTGACCAGCGCCGTGTCATCCAGCGGCAAAGCCGCCCCGGCCTCGAGGTATCGCCAGTGCGCGAACATATTGCGGTAGACCGGCTCCGGGCCTTCTTCGCCCTCCGTGAAGCCAATGGGCGTCACCTGGTAACGCGCCACCGGGACCTTGACGATCGTATCCGGCCACAGCCGGATGACGCCGGTCGCGTAGTTGACCGAGCCGAACGACAGACCACTGGCGTCTTTCAGCGCGCCACCGCTGTCATCCCGCACCGCTTTGCTCGGATCAACGTGATGAATCAGTTGCAGTTCGGCCGGCGTGGTCGACAGGTACTCCGCCAGATCGAGCAGCAGATTCCACTCGACCTCGACACTGCCCGGCACCAGGTCCTCCGCATCGAGTTGCAGCGTCACCACGCCCTCGCCATCGCGCAGCGGCGCGGGGAACGGTTCTTCCACCGGTGGGCCGTAGGTATAGGTCATCCCGTAGGTCTGCCCGCCGGCCGGCAGCGCGGTGGGCACCAGCACCAGTAGCCCGGTGTGGTAGTTGATGGTGCCGGTCGCCTGACCCGTGAGCGCGCCCTGGCCGTTGTCCGTGGCCGTGCGGGCCGACCCGTCGTTCCAGTTGATCGTCAACGAGTTAGGTGTGACACCGGCGTGGGCCAACTGCATTGCCACGGCCGGCGGCGTGATACTGGTTCCGGCGCGATTGAACGTGTTGGCCGGTGTGCCCCAGGCATAGACGATCTCGCTACCGACGTCCGGCAGTGCGCCCAAAGTTACCGCGACCGTACCCGTGATGAAGCTGACCGTGCCGGCCCCGAACTCCGGACGACTGCCTTTCAGCACGCCGGCGCCGTTGTCGCGCAGGTCGTACCACTGGCCTTGGGCGCGGTAGCTGACCTGGACCGTTCCCGCGGCCGGGGTCGGCAGGATGGTCAGGACGTAGTTGTAGGCGCGGTTCTCGAGTTTTACCCGGATGCCGGCGGTGTCAGCGACCCGGAGCGGGGCCGCCGCGGGCCGGAAGGAGATCGTTTTCGTGCCGGTATAGGTCGGTGCGCTGCTGGCGAGCGTCACTTCGCCCCGGGCGTAACTCACGGTGCCGACCACCGTGGCGCCGTCGAGCAGATCCCCGCCCTGATCGACCAGTGTGGTGCCACTGACGGCGATACTGAGCGACCCCGGCAGAATGGCATTCCCGACGAACAGCACCGTGGCCGGGTTGAAGGTGGCGGACGTGCTGTAGGAGACATTGCTGGTACCGGCTGCAATCAGCGCCTGCGCGGTGCCCCCGGCGGTCAGATCGACCAGCGGCGTCTCGGTTTGCGCCGAGGGCACCAGCGCGCTGAACACGCTGCCGACATCGACGGCGATGTCGCCGAGGTGGGACTCGGTCGTGGTCTTGGCCACGCCACAGTACCGCGCGGCATCGGTCACCACCGTTTCGCGCACCTGCGTCTTGCCGGTCTCGGCCGCGAACAAGCGGCTCGGTGGTGAGCCGGGAAAGTCGTAGCGCAGCGCATCCGACAACTCGCAGGTCACCACTGCGGCGGTGTAGTCGATCACGCCGTTGCCCATCTGCGCGGAGAAGGTCCGGACGGCAGACGTCACCCGGGTGACCCGCACGTATTGCGCCTGCTCGTTCGCGAGTCCGGTGTTGGCTACCAAATAGAGCGTCTTGCCGATCGCCGGCAGCTCCGCCCCTTCGCGCTGAAATAGCTGCAACGAACGTTGGCCGGCGATGTGGTTCTCCAGCAGGTAGCCATCCCACAACGAGCCGCGGTGCAGGTAGGCCTCGATGCGGTCGCGCGCCTCGGTGCGACGATCGAACACCGCGTCGGTCGAGAAAATGGTGATGGCTACGCGCGGATCGCTGGGTGGCTCCGCGACGATGACATTGGCGCCGAGGTAGGTGTCGGTGGTATCGGTCTGAATGCTGGCGAACACCTTGCGGAGGTTCACCCGGCCGCCGGCGCGATCGAGTTCCGAGATGTCCTCGAACAGCGCATTGCTGGTACCATCCTCGATCACGACCGCGGTCGGGGCGCCGCCGCCCTCGTCGACATCGGACAGCACTTGGGAGGCGACGAGCTTCACGTCGCCGGTGAGAATAGGCATACGGGGAACCTGCGGAGGGATCAGAGCGTGAGGAACCGCAGCGTGAGGCGGTAGAAGTCGTCAGCCGAGCGGGCCGGAAAGCCAAGCACCGGTTCGGCCTCGATCGCTGTCTCAGCGTGGCGAAAGGCGACGGTGAAACTGCGGTCGTCAGCGAAGGCGAGTGCAAAGCGGCCGGATATTTCGCCCATGGGCAAGGCCGCCCAGTCGTGCAGCGTGTCCACCACGCCGCGCGTGACCCAGGCCATGTCAACCGGTCCCACCAGTGTGATCGGGCGTCCGGCCTGGCGCCGCGCCGACTGCACCAGCAACGCGCCGGTCAGCAGGTAGGCCGTCGACGCCACGACCGGCGTCCAGGCGTGTTCGTCCGTCCACAGCAGATCGTCCGGCAGTGTCAGGACGCTACCGGTGGCGAGGTTGGTCAGGTTCATCGGATCAGGTGGTCCGGGACTGGGCGGCTTTCAGCAGGTCGAGCAAGCGGGCTTCGTCACGCGCGTCGACAGTAGCGGTCACGGTGCGGTTACCGGCCGCGAGTTCCACGCGGATGGTGCGCGCGGGCGTGGCCGCCGGCAGGTCGCTGAGTGCAGATCGGGACAGGCTCGAGGGACTCACCGCCGGTTGCACCCAACCGCCGTCGGCGAAACCTTGCACGTTCGTCGCCAGGGCACGGGCCGGCAGGCTGAGGTTGTTCAGGGCCTCCAGGAACCCCACACCCAGCCGACTCACCGCCGACTTGTTGACGACGAACTCCCCAGGGGTCAGCAGTGCCGGCACGGTATCGGAACCGGCGATACCGCCGCGGGCATAGAACTCGGCCTGGTGCTCGTCCAGGTAATCGATCACCCCGCGTTCCAGATCGTCGCCCCAATTCAAGGCCGCCCGCATCGCCAGCCGCCAAGTCTCCTTAATGCGTTCCAGCGTCTCCTGCTCGTAGGAGGTCAGCTGCGGGCGGTGGATGAACCCCGCGATGAGCTCCCGATCCTGCTGCGCCTGGCGGTTATAGTTGGCCAGCGTGTCGACGCGGAAGTTGAGACCGGCCGAGGGTCCGTAGGCCCACTGAAAGCGACCGGTGAAGCCCTCGATGCCCTTGAGCCCGAGTTCGATCATCTGCAGCGCTTCGGCCGCTTCGCGGTTCTGCTTCGGCAGTGACGAGCGGGCGGGCGAGTCACTGTCTTTGGGCAACTTCGCGTTGACGGTGCCGCCGGCCGCGAAGCGGGCGACGCCGTTGGCGAGGCGGCTCAAAGTCGGGCTGCCGTACCGGCGGACCGCGGCTCGACGAAGTACGAAGGAACCAGCGTCGAGGGTGCGGGGCACTGTATCCTGGTTGCCGGAGCCCGGCACCGAACCGCCGCGCATCCGGGGGAAGCCGGGCGCTACCGGACCGCCGCGTGCATACCGCTGGGCACTCCAGCCGACCACACCACCGGCGGCATTGGCCTCAACCCGGCGCACGTAAATCGTATGAGTACTGGCGGTATTGGCCCCGTTCAGACTCTGGATCTCGGCCCGGGCCGCGGCGACATTGGTCGAGACCAGATGACGCGACTCGGTCTCGAGCTGGCTCAGCGCTTGGATCTGCCGCGCGACATTGCTGAGCGCCGTCTCGGCCTTGGCCGTGACCACACTCAGTTCGAACTCGGCGTGTTCCTCGGCATACGTCTTGAGCCGGACCAGGGCGGCTTGGGCCTTAGTCACATCGGCATCGACCGGCAGCGTCTCGCCCGCCTTGAGGCGCGCGGCGTAATCCTGCAACTGGCGTTCGGCTTGGGTCAGATCGGCCTGGATCGCCAGCAGGTAGCCCTTCTCGCTCAGCGTTCGATCGAGCGCAAAGATCGCCTGATCGAACCGGGCGGTGTCGGCGTCGATCGTGACTGTGACACCCTGCCGTAGCCGGGTGGTGACTTGCTCGATCTCGGCGGCGGTGGCAGTCAGCGTTTGGCGGATGGACTCACGGGCGGAGACGGCGGTCTGTGCCGCAGTCTGATGCGCACGGGCTTCGCCTTCCAGTGCCTGCCGGAGCAGGTCTTCCGAGGTGCGGATCTGGCCGATCGCCTGATTGACTTGCTGCTTGCCGACCACCGCGGTCTGATCGGCCTCGCGCTCCTTTTGCGCGCTCTCGGTCCGCAGCGCTTCGGCCTGTCGGTGCAGTTGCACCGCCGTCGCGTACTCCTTGCGCCGGTAGGCGTCACGGGACTGGGCTTCGAGTGCGATCGCCTGGGTCGCCGCCTGCTCGGACTGGCGTCGCGCCTCGGTGCTGCGCCGGGCGTCTGAGGCCTGGCTGCTGGCAACTTGCGCCGCGAGATCCAGCGCCTTCTGTGCGAACTGCCGCGACTGCTCGAACTCGCCGGCCGCGAGTTGCGCCCTGGCCGCGGCCTGGTACTCAGCGATCTGGCGTTTGCGGTCCTCGAGCGCCTGGGCTTCGCTCATGCCCTGGCGCAGGATCTCGCGGATGCGCTCCTCGGTGCTGAGCGACAGCAGCCGCTTCTGCTCCTCGATCCGCTGGATCTCCGACAGATGCCGATTGGCCTCGGCATTCAGCGCGTCGATGTGCTGCCGATACTCGGCGACGGCGACCAGCAGCGTCTGCCGGCGCGTCGCCAGAATCTCGTTCTCGACCCGCTGCACATTGGCTTCGCGTTCGGCTTCGGCCACACCGTGACGACGAGCGGCTTCCAGACGGGCCAGCGACTCCTGCTCCAGCAGAACCAGCGTGTCGGCGGTCGCTTGCTGACGCAGCCGGGTCTGTTCGGCCAGGGCGTCGGTCAGCAGTTGCGTCGATCGCGTGAGCTTGATCGCTTCCGACTGCCGGGTCGTCTCCAGCGCCGCCTGCTCCTGCGCGTAGCGCGCCTGGACGGCGGCGACTTGCTGTTGCAGCGTGCTCTCGACCACCGACGTCAGGCTGCGATAGCCCTCGGCCATCTTCGCCGTCGCGTCATTCGCGGTCTGGCTCGCTTGCGTGGCGGTCTGTTCGACCGTGGTCAGGCGCGTCTTGAGCTTGTCCAGTGCCGCATGGACGGCTTCGGCCCCACGCCCGACCGATTCCTGCGTCCCTTGGCGGACGGCGGCGAGACGTTGGGTGATCTCTTCCGCGGTGGCAGCGGCGGTGGTCATCGCGGTCTGGGCAGCGGCCGTGCCCTTCGTGGCGTCGGCGATCATCTCGGCGAAGATGCGGTTCATCTCGGCCAGACGCACCTGATGGCGCCGGGTCGCCTCACTGATCCGGTCGGCCGTGAACAGGGCGGCAAACACCTCCCATCGGTACTGCAGTTGCTCGAAGCCTTTGAGCAGCAGTTCCACCATCGCGATGCCGGCGCGACGCGCGACGACGAACTGTTCCGACAACCAGGTGCCGATCTCCCAGCCGACCGCGAACGCGCCCAGGGTGGCGAACGCAGTGCGGAGCACGCCGAGCGAGGCCACGGCGGCGGACAGTGACTGGTTGACGGTGAGCCACGCGGCCGCGCTGGCGTGGGCTGCGGTGACCGCGGCGACGCCGACCGTTTCCCAGGCGGTGATCAGGGCGGGGAGTAGGCGATAGATCAGGACGGCCAGTCCGACTTCGGCGAGGCGTTTGAGCCAGGCCATGACCGTATCGAGGTGCTCGCTGAGCGAGGTCAGTGCCGCGGCAAGTGAACGCGTGAACCCGGTGGCGGTGTCGACCTGATTCAGCCACTGACCGAAGGCGTTGCTGAGTCGCTGAAAGGCTTGGCTAACCGTCTGCGGCAGCTGGGCATACTCGGCCGCCAGGATGTCTTTCTGGCTCATCAGCGCCCGGACCACGACATCGGCGGTCAGACGGCCTTCCTCGGCCAGTTTGCGCAGCCGGCCGATCGGGACGTTCAGACCATCGGCCAACGCCTGCGCCAGGCGCGGACTGTTCTCGACGACCGAGTTGAACTCCTCGCCCCGGAGCACACCGGCGGCCAGCGCTTGGCCGAATTGCAGCAGTGCCGCTTGCGCTTCGGCGGTCGAGGCACCCGAAATCCGCAGCGCCTGCGAGATGCTCTCGGTCAGCGCCAAGGCATCCTGCTGCTCCAAGCCCAACCCACGCACGGCCTTCTGCAGCTTGCCGTAAAGGGTCGCGGTCTCCTGCAGCGGCACACCGATGCGTTGGGCGATGGCGAACAGCTCGCGCTGCGCGATAGAGAACTCTCGCTGCCCCGCGGTGGCCAGCTTCAGCCGCGCTGCCATCTGGTTCCAGGCGTCGGCGACCTGGACGATCTCCTGCACCTTGCCGGCGGCCCAGCTGATCGTCAGGAAGGCGAGGAGTTGGCCTTTGGCGCGGTTGACCTGGTCGCCGAAGGCCGCCATCCCTGCCTTGACCTCAGCGACGCCGGCGGTGGCCTTTTCCCCGGCAGTCTTGGCCGATACGGACAGTTCACCGAGGCTGCGCTCAGCTGAACGCAAGGCGCGCTTCAGCCCCTCGTCCGAACCCTCCAGGGCGACGAGAATGCTGATGCGGTTGGGGGGCATGAGGATCTTGGCGATTCGTGTGTCAGCCGTTGGGATTCAAGCGGAACGGCTCCCCCATCTCAGAGCCGTTGGATTCAGTCAGTTCTCATCGGCTCCGGGCCGATACCTTACAATCGGCCTCAGTAACTCGAAGAATGGCCTTCAGACAAAGTCAGCGCCCATGACCTCATGCCAGAACTCATGCGGATGCACCTCGGCATCGCTAGACCAGAGCACGCCCCTCGCGGTGACTGGAGCGTCGGCCGACCGGTTGACGACCGCCAGCCTGTTCTCCATCCCCAAAATGGATTGTCCGTCCGAGGAGCGCCTAATCCGTATGGCGTTGGACAAGACGCCGGGTTTGGTTCGTTTGGAGTTTGATCTCAGCCACCGCGAATTGCGGGTCCTGCACGACGGACCCGTCGAAGACATTGCCGAACAACTGCGGAAACTCGGCCTGGGGTCAACGCTACGTGCCTCTACGACGAGCACTCTCGCCCCCGAAAACGTCAGCGCCGCGCCGCAGCCATCGGCCCCGCAAGAGGCGGCGGCTCTGCAATGGCTCCTTGGCATCAACGGCGTGATGTTCGTCGCCGAAATGACCAGTGGGTGGCTTGCACAGTCCACCGGACTGATCGCTGACTCGCTGGATATGTTTGCCGACGCCGCGGTGTATGGGCTGGCGCTCTATGCGGTGGGGCGTGATGCCAGCCACCAGTTGAGATCAGCCCGTTTCGCCGGTTGGTTGCAGATGTTGCTGGCTCTCGGCGCACTCTCTGAGGTCTTGCGGCGCTTTATTTTCGGCAGCGACCCGGAGCCACCGCTCATGCTGGGTACCGCGCTGGCGGCGTTGGTGGCCAATGTCACGTGCCTGATCGTGTTGGCACGTCACCGCAACGGCGGCGTGCATATGCAAGCCAGCTGGATCTTCTCGACCAACGACGTGCTGGCCAACCTCGGCGTTATCGCGGCAGCGCTGCTGGTCGCGTGGACGGGATCGAATCAACCTGATTTGGTCATTGGGACCCTCATTGCGTTGCTGGTGCTGAATGGGGCGCGTCGCATTCTGCGACTTCAAGCTTGATCCAGTTCTCCAATTTATCTGAAGCCGCGGGTGCACAGGACGGGTGGCCGGGAATGCACTGCTTCTCACCTTGCCACCGGCAAACTTCAGGTCGATGGGTGTCGTTCCTGTCCGTCCCCGGTAACCGTCTCCGAAGGCAATCCACCCGCTGCGCGGCCGTCACGACACCGCGACAGGGATACTCATGAACAGCCGTTCCCCTGACAAGCCGCGGTCCGGTCGTACCAGCCGGCGCCGAATGTACACGAGAACAGTCGCGATCATCCTGGCCATTGCCGGTATCGGGTTGATTTTCTGCCTCGACCGCTGGCTCGCAAGCCGCGCGGATCTGCCCAAGCTCGAACGGGATATAAGCTATGGCTTGCTGTTCCTGGTCGGCTTCTTGACCGGCTTTCATTGCGTCGGGATGTGCGGGCCCCTAATCGTCGGCTACACGACCCAGGATGCTACCGCGGGCAGGCGATCCCACGTATCCCATCTGCTCTACGGCGTTGGGAAAACGCTCTCCTATACCGTCATCGGTGGTCTGTTTGGCGCACTCGGCGATGTCATTGCCTTTACGCCGCCGATGCAGTCGGCAGTCGGCGTGGCCTCGGGCGTGTTCCTGATTCTGTTCGGCCTGCACATGCTGAACCTCTTTCCGTCGCTACGACGCTTCCACATCCGGACGCCGCAGTTCCTCATGCGTTTCGTGGGTACCGAATACCGGAAACACCGGAATCAGCCCTTTGTCGTCGGTCTGCTGAATGGACTGATGATCATCTGTGGGCCGTTGCAGGCCATGTATGTCATGGCCGCAGGCACCGGCAGCGCTTTTGACGGCGCGGCGACGTTGTTCTTCTTTGGCCTCGGCACGTTGCCGCTGTTGTTGGGCTTCGGCTTTCTCGCCAGCCTCTTGTCGACGAACCTAACCCCGAAGCTGCTGAAAGCCTCGGGGGTGATCGTCGTGGTGCTCGGCGCCGTCATGCTGAACCGCGGGTTGGCACTGGCCGGGTCGGGTATGGCTTTCGATGCCCTGGCGGCACGCGTGTCGCAGATGCTGGCGCCGGTCGCGGCAGACACCGCGCTGTCCGAAACGGAACAAATGATCCGGATGGAAGTGTTGGTGGGCCGCTATTCACCCAACCAATTCACTCTGCGCAAAGGGGTGCCGGTGAAATGGGTGATCGACGGCAAGGAACTGAATGAGTGCAACCGAAGCATCGTGGTGCCGGCGTATGGGTTGACGTTCACGCTCCAGCCCGGGCAGCAGACGATAGAATTCACGCCGACCGAGCCGGGCGTCGTACCCTGGAGTTGCTCGATGGGCGTGATTCCTGGCAGCTTCATTGTGGTGGATACGCCGCCCTCCCGCGAAACGGGCGGCGCGGCAACAGCCTCTGCGCCGTTCCAGCAGCGGGTCGGACAGTGGATAGAGCGCGGACACCAAGCGCTGCTGGCCCTGTGGAGATACCTCGACTCGCGTTGATCCCCCGAAAGCGCAAAGCCGATGAATCAATGGACACGCGCGCTGTCGCACGAGCGAGGGTATCGAAGGCCCCGAGCCACGTTCCGAGCATACTGTATCGGCTTGATCGACCAGCGTGTCACGGTGATGTGTGCCAGTCCGCGTGCGTGATTCCGGTTATTTAGCTCGCAGCATTGCATGACCGAAACGGGTCGAAAGCACTTATTGGTCAGCCAGGAGGTCTTGCTTATTGACTTGGATGTGTCCTTCGCGGTAGCCGAGTTCGCGGATGCCAAGGTGAAGCCACCGTTCGCCCACCGAAAGATCTTCGGACATTTGATCACGACACCCCACGAACGCTGCTCTCGATCACCCCCACCAACGTTGGCACCCGCCCCGCCACCAGCCGCGCGACATCCAGTCGCTTCCTGAGCACGACCTTCGGGACCAGCACCGCGATCGGGATGTCCGCTCCGCGCTTCAGTCGCTGGATGCCCTCGGCCTTGCGGTAGCGGCGCTTGAAGCCCGCCAGCGGCCGATCGTGCTCGCGGATGTTCTCAGCCATCAACACCGTGTGGCCCTTGGCGTTGCGCACGAAATACGCGTTGCCGCCGCGCATCAGTTCGGCGATCTGGGCCTTGAAGCGCTTGCGGCCGACCCGCCCGTGCAGCGGAATCAGCATGCGGCCGGTGATCGTGCCTCCGGACTCGTGGATCCCCGACCAGGGAATGCGCGAGCCTACATGCAGTGCCGGCAAACGGTTCGGATCTTTCTCCAGCACCCGCGCCGAAAGGCTCTTGAGAAAGGACTTCCGAACGACCGCCATCCGGCCGCCCACATGCCGACGGACTTCCGCGCGGATTTCCGTGGCCTCGGTGGTCATGGCACGCTGCACCGCGGCGCGGACCTTGGCCCGGTACTCACCACCCCAGCGCCGCAGTTGCGCTTGCGCCGCAGCGCTATCGATTCGGACGGAGATTTTCATGGCTTCTCGGAAGCCCGTCCCAGTCGTTCGAGCGTCCGTTCAAGATGCTTCGCCTCACTGCGCGTGCCGATGGCGATCAGCGACAGCAACCGCGCATCCGCTTCAGCCTCCCGCCGCTCAATCGCCGCCAGGAACCCTCTCACCTGCGGCAGCGTGTACTCGAGGATGTCAGGTAACCGATGCCCGTGGCTGGTCAGCCATTGGACGGCGTCGAACCAGCCGGCTCCGGTGTTGGCTGCCCGCCGATCAGTCCCTTCGTAAACAGCCCGTCGAGCTTCGGCAGCACCGTCCGGGTAAAAAAATCGGCATTCACCTCCAGCACTTTGGCGGCCAGCAGGATCGCCTCGTCGGCGGGCAGGTCATCGATCCAGGCGCGTGGCTTGTTGGTCGCGATCGCCAGCGCGGTCAGCAGATCGTCTCCCCGGAGGCCCAACAACGTCAGCCAGTCGATCTCCGGCGCGGTGAGTTTCTGCAGGATCGGTCCGACCGCGCGAAGGAACGCCGGCAATTGACCGACCTTCAGCGGTGCCAGGGTCAGCGTCTCGCCACCGATGGTGAGTTCAACCAACGGCGGCACCAACACCTCGAGTTCATTCGTTTCCATTGATTTGCCTCAGGCTTCATTCGTCGACAGCGCGCCCGAGACGCGCAATTGCACCCGGCGCACATTCGCTGGCGGCCCGACCCGGTAAAACCGGCGCGCGCCCAACAGCCGGTTCTTCGCCAGCCGCCGGATGGTTACCGCATCGCCCTGATTGCCGCCCAGGACGTGATAGGTTCCGGTGTCTTCGCCGACGTACAGTCCGACATGACCGCCGCCCTCGCGCGAGAACACGAGCACATCGCCGAGTTCCGGAATCTGTACCGCAGTGCCCCAGTTCAGCCAATCCCGCGCCCACAGGGGCTTGTCAGGCAGCGTCTTCCCGGCGCGGTGTGCGACGGTGGCCAGGAACAGCCCACACCACGGCACGCAGTCCGCGCCGTAGCCGGCGACACCGCATTCGCCGGCCCAATTGATGATGGTCGGGTTGTTGGCGGCGCCGGCCCTTTCCGCGGTGCCGTAGAGCTTCAATGCCTCGGCCAGCATGCGGGGCCCGGGTTCTTCGGCCAGCCAGGCATAGGCTTCAGGGAGCTTGGCCATGGCACTACAAGTTCACAATTCGCCCAAATTGACCGAGCACCGCATCCTGCGGCTTGGTCGGATCGGCCAGCAGCGAGCCTTCCAACTCGAACTTGTTGTAGTCGTCCGAGATGAACGAGATCTCCTTCAGCGGATCGAAGGCCACCCGGTACAACTCCACCAGTACCTTGGCATTGCTGGCCGCGGTGTTGATGCCCTCCAGACGCAGATAGCGCTCCGGCAGCGGCTGGGTGAAGATGCCGATCTCGGTGGCCACCCCGAAGGCGTAGCTGGCCTTGAACGGCAGCGTGTGACCGGTGAGATCCAGAAATTGGACGGCGCCGAAATCCGTGTCGGCGGTGTAGTGAGTACCCAACGTCAACGTCGCCGGCGTCCCGGCGGAATCCGTGATCACCAGGGACGCGACCTTGGGATGGGCGAGAAAATAGCGATCACCGACGATCGGCGTCGCGCCGCCGATCGGCTCCGCGGTCACTGTTCCGGTCGTGCCGGTGACATGGCTGCCGTACAGCGCGAGCGCCAGGTTCTCCTTGGTGAACTCCTCGATCGTCAGGGTCACCGAGGCCGACTTCTGCTTGACCATGCGATGGTCCAGCGAGCGCTGCCCGGTCTGGCTCTCATAGTGCTCCAGGACATCCGTCTTCAGCGCGAGCTTCAACTCGGCGACGTTGCCGGGCGAACGGACTTCGATCGGGAGGCCATTGTCATCACGCTTGCCGAGGAAGACGCGGCCTTGGAAGGAGGCATAGGTGCTCATGGTTTGGGATCCTTGCGGGTGGAAGGTTTGGGTTCAGTTGGAAAGTCGGCTGGGAGGGGTTCGGGT
>SEYW01000018.1 GCA_004168015.1 Methylolobus aquaticus | reverse complement strand
TGAACGGTACCCGGAACACCGGCTTGGTCTCGACCGTTTCGAGCCGCGCGTTGAAGGTGCTGTAAGGCAGCTTGGACTCCTTGGCCCAGAACGGCACCAGGCCCCAGCGGCAATCCTCCATCACGTAGTCACCGTGCTCGGACCGCCGGATGGCCGCGATGGTTTGGGTCGGCGCGATGTTGTAGCGCGGCGTGCGTTCGGGAAATTCCGTCGCGAGGATCTGCTCGATCCGCTCGAAGCGGGTTTGCGCCACCGCAAAGCGTCCACACATGGCTCGATGCTCCGGAAGAATCTTCGTGCACTTTGCCGGGACGCGTTGATTTGAACAAGTGCGACGACCGGAGTGCTCAAGGCTGCGAAAAATTTCGCCCGCTTTTCGCAATCACCCGCAAACGCCCTTAAGCGCTTGAAATTCCGGGATGGTCGAGCGGGAGTTCGGCTATCACAATGGTGTCCAGTTCCTTCTCGCAACGACTGGACACCGCATGACGCCCAAGTTCCTCACCCTACCCGATCAACTCACCCCCGCCGAGCGCGCCGCTGAAATCACCGTCATCCTGGCGCGCTGTATTCTCCGAGAACACACCGCACCGGCCGACAGAGAGGCCGATTTTCGACTTGGCTGTTCGCCATGGAAGCGCGTCCATACAACCCCTTCTCAACCGGAGCCGTTGTCATGACCGCACCCTCGAACCCGACCGTCGCCGCCCAGGTGGCGGCCCTGCCTACCCTGCCGATCAAGGAACTCTGGATCCTGTGGGATCGGTACTTCCCGCGGCGCCCGCAGCATCCGAACCGCCGCTACCTGGAGTCCCGGATCGCGTACAAGATCCAGGAGGAAGCCTACGGCGGTCTGTCGGCGGCGACCAAGGAGCGCCTGATCGCTATCGGCCGCAAGCACTCGAAAATCAAAACCGGTCCGACCCGCAGCGAATTCCACTTCGCGCCTGGCACCAGACTCATCCGCGAGTGGGGTGAACGGGATCATCAGGTCACGGTCACCGCCGAAGGCCTGTTCGAATACGAGGGCCAGCGGTTCAAGAGCCTGTCGGCGGTCGCGCGGCACATCACCGGGGCGCATTGGTCAGGACCTTTGTTCTTTGGGCTGCGCGCCTTGGCGGGTGGCGCATGAACGCGGTGATCGGGAATAAGCCTCCGAAACGCTGCGCGGTTTACTGCCGGGTGTCCTCGGACGAACGGCTCGATCAGGAATTCAACTCGATCGACGCGCAGAAGGAAGCGGGCCACGCCTTCATCGCCAGCCAGCGGACCGAGGGGTGGATTCCGGTGACCGACGACTACGACGACCCCGGCTTTTCCGGCGGCACCATGGAACGGCCGGCCCTGAAACGCCTGTTGGCTGACATCGAAAAGAGCAAGATCGATATCGTCGTGGTGTACAAAATCGATCGGCTCTCACGCAGTCTCGCCGACTTTGCACGCATGGTCGAGATCTTCGATCGGCGCGGCGTGAGTTTCAGCGCCGTCACGCAGCAGATCAACTCGGCGACCTCGATGGGCCGGCTGATGCTCAATGTGCTCTTGAGCTTCGCCCAGTTCGAACGGGAGGTCACCGGCGAGCGGATCCGCGACAAGTTCGCCGCCAGCAAGAAGAAAGGCCTGTGGATGGGCGGCCGACCGCCGCTCGGCTACGACGTGGTGCAGCGACGACTGGTGGTGAACCCGCTTGAGGCGGCGATCGTTCAGCGGATCTTCGCGGACTTCAGCCGGCTGCAGTCGGTGACGGCCCTGGTCCGGGTACTGTCGGAAGAAAACGTCACCACCAAGGCCTGGACCACCCAGGAGGGCAAGTTCAATCCCGGCAGCCCGATCGACAAGAAGGCGTTGAGTTACCTGCTGCGGAACCGCATCTACCGAGGGGAACTGTCGTACCGCGGCCAGTGGTATCCGGGGCTGCACGAAGCGATCGTGGATGAGAAGGCCTGGGCGGCGGTGCAAGCGATCCTGGCGGTCGAGGCCCACCGGCGGGCGGCGGACACCGTGGCGCGCGGGCGCAGCGACGCGCTCTTGCGCGGGCTGCTCCATGACGCCACCGGCGCCAAGCTGCACACCACCTTCACGCGCAAGAACGGCCGCGAATACCGCTACTACGTCAGTAAGGCCGAGAAGCAGTTCGGCGCCGCGGCCAAGACCTGCGAGCGGATCCCGGCGGACGCGATCGAGAGCGCCACGGTCGCTCAGATCAAGACGGTACTCAGCAGCCCCGAGGCCATCGCCGCGGTGTGCCGATTGATCGAGACCGAGGGAGCGCCGCTGGACGAGGCGCCGATCGTACTGGGGTTGGGACAGTTGGGCGAGGTCTGGGAGCAACTCTACGCCGCCGAGCGCCATCGGTTGGTGAACCTGATGATTGAGCGCATCGACCTGGTGGACGGCGGCCTCAAGATCACCTGGCACCCGCTGGGCTGGCGCGAGTTGCTGCGGGAGTTCGGGCCCCAGACCATCGGCGCGGAGTTGGTGGAGTTGGAGGCCGTGGCGTGAAGCGACAGACGCTCGTGCCGTTCGGGTTGCGGCGACGGCAAAGCCAGTTGGTCAACACAGCGCAGCCAGCGCACGACCCGGGACTGTTGGCGTCGATCGGGCGCGCATTGTACTGGCAGCAGTTGCTGGATGCGGGCGTCGTTGCGAGTTTTTCGGAGCTGGCGGAGCGCGAAGGTCTAACGAAGCCGAGCGTCTCGCATGTGCTGCGGTTGGCGTGCCTGGCGCCGGAACTGGTCGAGCGATGTCTCGCGGGTCAGCAGCCGCGCACGCTGACGCAGCGATCGCTCAAGCGGAATCCGTTGCCGGATGATTGGGACGCACAGCGCGACGTGTTCGCGCGGTTTGAGTGAGGAACTGAGCGATGCCGCGCAAGGGCCAGGGTCGGATCAAGGGACGGCCGGTGACGAAAGCGATCCCGCAACCGGCCGGCGGTGTGCAGCTGGAGACATTCGTTCCTTGGGCGCTGGTGAAGCGCGGGGCGAGGAAGAAGGTGGTCACGCCGAGCGGGGCGCCCGAGTCACTTCGGATGGAAACTGTGCCGCCGCGGGACGCGGAGATGGAAGCGCCAGAGCTAAGGGCGCTCGGCCTCGCGCACTACTGGCAGCATCTGCTCGATACCGGCAAGGTCGGATCGCTACGAGAGATCGCCGCGGCCGAGGGCATGGATCTCGGGCGGGTCAGCCGGATTGCGCGGTTGGCGTGGGTGGGGCCATCGGTGGTGGACGCTGCCTCGCACGGGGACGGCGACAACTAAACGCTTGGCGCCCGCCTGGGTCTGACCCGCCAAGTGGACTCGCGCGAACAACCGGTCGTTGTCCTAGCGATGGATCGCCATAAGTTGTGTGAAATCACACATCTCATTGTGTGAAAGCACGTAAAGAGGGCGCTGAGGAAAGGGTGGCGAACCGACGCCGCCCACTTTCCACGCGGGTCTTCACGCTCGGCACGGTAATTGATTATATGTTTTTCAGTCGTTAACAAAGCTGCCACAGCTGCCCAGCGGAAAAAAGCCATGAGTTCTGCAATCGCTGTCCCTTCCACTGCTCCTAATAGGCGTCCCGCCTCTGGTTCGAGCAGATTGGCGCTCGGCACCGGGTTGGCGTTTGCGTCATTGATCCTGGTCCCCGCGCTGGCGGCGCAAGTCGGCCTCGGAGCGAGTTTGACCGGCGCGCTGCGTATCGCCCTGATGAAGGCCTCCAGTCGTGCGGTGAACGGCACTCGGGCCGGCGCCGATGGCGTAGCAACCTCCTTCAGCTGCCACTGAGGGCAGCGAACCTGGTGGTTTCTACTTTTCGGAATCATTCCTGTCCGTGGCAGAGATCCACGGCGTAGGAGCTTTCGCACGCGGCGCTTTTATCGCCGCTTGAGATCGGCTAGGCTGCTGATTAGACGAGTTGCAATGCCTGTGGCAAATGACACAGTGGCGTGCCGTGATATGCTCAACGTGTCTACAAGGGCGGAGGTATGCCCTCTGCGCTTTTCTCGGTCGATGCCTCCGATTAGACGTCGGCCTCAGCTCGCGTGGGTGGCGGTGAGCCAAGCACCGATGTGGTCCGCGATAAGGACGCCGCTGAGCGACACGCGTTGATGGCACGCATCGTAAAAGTAACTCCGCGGCATGTCTCCATACCACGTCTTGTCGATCGCCTAACGCAGCCGCTAGACATTGCCTTCTTCGAAGATCCGCGTTTCTAGCCGATCGAGGCGATGCTTTTCAAGCATCACTTCTGCCGCCGAGTGGCGCGACGGATCGTCGGTTGACACCATGATGAATGGCAAGTTCGGGTGGCGTTTGACTTGATCAGCCAGCGTGTTCAGCTCGCGCACGCAGGACGTACAGTCCAGCGACCATACGATCAGCAGGAAGGGACGCCCCTGGTGACTCTGCTGGATCCGTTGCAGGCTGTCCGGCGTGAAGACCTGGAGTGGCGTGGCACCGACGGGAGACCCCAGCTGTGCGTGGCAAAAAGGACTAGCACCGCGACCCCAAGGCGGTTGCGGAGCATCGTGTTTGGCCCCAAGAGTTCGTAAGCCTAAAACCACACCGGGACCGGCGATTCAGGCAGTGCCGTCGGATGGTGTCTCGCCGAGCCTCCAGTGACCGAGGGTCACGGCAGGCGCAACAGCCGATAGCCGTCTGACCGGGCATTCCACGACACAAACAGCGACTGGCCATCGCTGATCAGCAGCGGATAGTCCGCCTCACCGGCCGTCTCCGCCAGGATCCTGTCCGGACCCCAAGTCGTACCGCCATCATTGGAGGCGCGCAAGTGCACGGTGTTCTTGCGCCCATCAAACTCAAGCCAGGCTAAAGCGACACGCGCGTCCAGTGCCCGCACGTCCGCATGCCCGGCCAGACCCTGGCGCCCCCCCCAAGAGCCATCGCTGGGGAAAACCTTTTGCCCCGGTAAGTGGAGCGGGCGTAGAAGAGCCCCTGCCGTTGGCTGCCCTGCGTAAACCAGGCGATGTGGTGAGTGCCGTCGTCGGCAATCGAGAGGGCCGGCCCATGCTCCGGACAGGCCTCGATCTTCCAGTCATCGAACGTCACCCGCCAACTCGTCCAACCCGTCCCTTCGCGGCGAACGAGCCCTATGGCCGGCGTCTACTGCCCGTCGAAACCGTGTCACAAGCGCTTGTGCTCGGGATGGTGTGGGGCTGGTTGCCCGGTGGCTTGGTCTACGCGGCTCTGGCGCTGGCCGCCACCGCCGGAGACGTCGGCCGTAGCACGCTGACCAACTTGGCGTTCGGGTTGGGGAGCCTGCCGGCGGTCATGGGCATCGGGCTCATGACCAGCATGCTGGTGCGTTTATCCGGCATGAACCGATTTCGCCAACTGACTGGCCTCACGCTGATCGCACTCGCCGTGTTGGCGGCCCTTCCGTGGTTCAATCCCATGGTCCAGCATGGTATCCACTGATCCCCTCGCGGGGCATCCATCGCGGCGTCCCCGTGGCTCACTACGCGGACGCGGCAGTCGCCCGTTCTTGACAATTTGGTTAGTTAGGCATATACGAGATGGGTGCCAATCCTTGCAGAAGGAAATGACAAACACTGTGCTTAGCCTGATACGTCGACGGCAGCATCGGCCCGCCCTGGCCTTTGGCGTGGTGCTGGTCTTATCGGCGTGGCTGTGCTTCAGCTTTGCCCCCTTCTGCACCCGCCCGATGGTGCAGCATCCCGTTCAAGAGGCAGTATCCTGCCCGCTGGAGATGGGTGGCCATGATTCGGACCCTCTGACCCGGCCATCCCCTGACGATTGCACGTTCAAGGCCTGTCTCGACGACCCGTCGGATCGATGGGTCCCGTTTGATATCAAGGATCCGACGCCAACGGCCTGGGTCGTGATCGTTCCGCTGTTACTCTGTCTTTCCTTCCCGGTTTCTCCGGGGCATACCTTCTGTTGGGACCGCAGGCGACGACACCCGCGATCCGTCCCACTGATCTACCAGTTCTGCTCCCTGCTGAATTAGCCTTCCGTCGCGAACGTTCCGGAATCCGCGCAACCGCGGGGTGCGCTAGGCGGCAGCCGTGCGCCCGCCTTCCCTGGTTGCGTGATCCTCGCATCAACGCGAAAGGTGTCCGTCGTGCTCAGTCCAAAACCGCTGCTATGGCGTCTTAGCCCACGACGCCTGGTATTGCTTTGCATCGTTGCCGTCGGCGGAGCCGAGCCGGCTTTCGCCGAGGAGTCGGCTCGCACCGAAGGGGTTCTCACGCTGCAGCAGGCCCTCAAGCAGGCCTTGAGCGGCAATCCCGGACTCCAGGAAATCCGCGCACGCGCCGATGCCGCGGCGGCAATGCCGTCCCAGGCCGGGGCCTTGCCCGATCCCCAGCTCAGCTTCGGCGCACTGAACATCCCCTCGAACACCTTCAACCTCCGCCAGGACGAGATGACGATGATGGCGGTCGGCGTCAGTCAGCAGATTCCGTTTCCCGGCAAGTTGAACCTCCAGGAACAGGCTGCGGAATTGGAGGCCGAGGCGGCCGCCCAGTCGGCGGAGGAAGCCCGCCTTCGTCTGACGCGTGACGTGACGATCCGCTGGTGGCAGCTGTTCTATCTGGATCGAGCGCTGATGGTCAATAAGGATGCTCAGACGGCGTTTCAAGCATTAGTCGATGTAGCCCTGGCCCAGTACCGAGCCGGTGAAGGCTTGCAGCAGGATGTGCTGATCGCACAGTTGGAATGTTCCAAACTCAAGGACCGCCTACTGGAACTGATCGGCATACGGCACGGCGAAGCGGCCCGGCTCAATGCGCTGCTAAACCGTTCCGGCAACACCGCGGTCCGACTCCCGGACACGGCGGATGTACTGGAGCCCAAACTGGTCGCCGACACGGTGCTGTTCGAGACGGCCGGGCAAACGCGGCCCGAGATCGCCCAACAGCGTAAAGCGATCGATGCGGCGCGGACCCGGCTGGAACTGGCCCACAAGGACTACTGGCCGGATCTCAATGTCGGCGCCGGTTACGCATTCCGGCAGAACGCCCCGGACGGGACGTTTCGGAGCGACTTCGCCGAGTTCCGGCTCAGCGTCAACCTGCCGATCTATGCCGGGCAGAAGCAATCAAAAGCGGTCGACCAGCGGAATAGCGAGCTGCTCAAAGAACAGTTCGCATTGGAGGAGAGTCTCCGCAAGCTGCAGGCGGACATCACGCAAGCCTTGGCGAGTTACCAGCACGCGCGGGAACGTTTGGAATTATTCGAGACCGACATCGTGCCGCAGGCCAAACAGACGGTGGCATCGCTGCTGGCCGGTTACCGGACCGGACAAACCGACATGAACACCCTGCTGCGCGCCGAGACCACCGCCTTAGATTACGAAATCCAGTACTGGGAAGCCTTGGCCCGCAGTCAGCAAGCCCTGGCTGAGATGGCGGCGGCCGTTGGGGAGGAAAAGATTGATGAAAACTAGCCGTGCGGTGCTGTTGGCCACCGCGGCATTGGCTCTCGGGCTGCTCCTGGGGTATGGGTTGGAGCGCATTCAACAGCGGGATCGGGTCTCGGCAGTCGAAGGCACCAGCTCCGAGAGGAAGCCGCTGTACTACCGGCATCCGATGAATCCGGCGGTGACGTCGGACCGGACGATGAAGGATGAGATGGGCATGGACTATCTCCCGGTTTATGCAGAGGAAGGTGCCACCGACCAGGCTCGCACGCAGCGGAGGGTTCTCCACTACCGCAACCCGATGGATCCCTCGGCTACCTCCCCCACGCCGAAGAAGGATTCGATGGGCATGGACTACCTCGCGGTTTACGAAGGCGAGACCGATGGCGATCACGGTATCCGGATCACCCCTGAGAAGATCCAGAAGCTGGGTGTCCGCACCGAAGCAGCTGCGCCCCGCCGCCTCTCCCAGCGGGTGCGTGCGGTCGGTACCGTCGTCATCGATGAACGTCGGCAGCACGTGGTCACCCCGCGTTTCGAGGGCTGGATCAAACGCTTGTACGTCAATGTCACGGGACAGCACGTCCAACGCGGCCAAGCGCTGCTGGACGTCTACAGTCCCGAAGTGCTGACTGCCGAGGAAGAGTATCTGATCGCGGCCAAGGGGCGGCGAACGCTCCGGCAGGCCGGTCCGCAGAGTCGGACGACCGCCGAGCAGCTCACCGAAAGCGCGCTGCAGCGACTGCGGCTGTGGCAGATCCCGGAACGTGAGCTGCAACGGCTGCAGGCCGAGGGCACGTCATCGCCGACCGTAACGCTGGCGGCGCCCGGCGACGGGGCGGTGTTGGACAAACCCGCGGTCGAAGGCATGCGCTTCATGCCGGGCGAGCTGCTGTTTCGCATCGCCGATCTGTCGACGGTCTGGCTGTTGGCCGATGTGTTTGAGCAGGACCTCGGCGCCATACGGCAGGGTCAGACGGTCACGCTGCACGTGAATGCGTATCCGGGCAAACAATTTCGCGGGCGGGTCGCTTTCGTCTACCCCACTTTGAGTGCCGAAACACGGACGGGAAAGGTCAGGATCGAACTCCCCAACCCCGCGGGCCTGCTGAAGCCCGCGATGTACGGCAGCGTCGAGTTGGAGGACGCCGGTCACCGAGCCGGTGTCACCGTCCCGGATTCCGCGGTACTGGACAGCGGCACGCGGCAGGTGGTGTTGGTCCGGCATGGCGAGGATACCTTCGAACCGCGGACGGTCAGGCTCGGTCAGCAGGGCGATGGGTACGTCGAACTGTTGAGCGGCGTGCGCGCCGGAGAAAACGTCGTCGTCGGCGCCAATTTCCTGATCGATGCCGAGAGCAATCTGAAGGCTGCGCTGCGTGGTATGGGGGGCCGGGAACCGCCGGCTGAATCTTCGCCGTCGCCCGCGGGGGTGAATTCCCCGCCAGCCCGCGCCGCGCCCCCGGCTCACCCGCACGGAGCTCACTGACATGCTCGCGCGGGTCATCGAATGGTCGCTCCGCAACCCTTTTCTGGTCCTGCTGGCCACCACCCTGATCGTGGCCGCTGGCGTTGTCGCGGTGCTGAAGACGCCGCTGGACGCCCTACCCGATTTGTCGGATGTCCAGGTGATCGTCTACACCGAGTACCCCGGCCAAGCGCCGCAGGTGGTCGAGGATCAGGTCACCTATCCGCTGACCACCGCGATGCTCAGCGTACCCAAGTCCAAGGTAGTTCGCGGCTTCTCATTCTTCGGCGCGTCCTTTATCTACATCATTTTTGAAGATGGCACCGATGTCTACTGGGCGCGCTCCCGGGTGCTGGAATATCTCAATACCGCCGCGGGGCGGCTGCCGCGCGGTGTAACACCCCGCATGGGTCCGGATGCCACCGGCGTCGGGTGGGTCTTCCAGTACGCGCTACTGGGGACGAACCGCACGCTCGCGGAACTCCGGACGCTGCAGGACTGGTTCGTTCGCTACCAGTTGAGCAAGGCGCCCGGCGTCGCCGAGGTGGCCAGCGTGGGTGGGTTCGTCCAGCAGTATCAGGTCACGGTCGATCCGCACAAACTGCAGGCCTACGGCATTCCGCTGGAGCGGCTGATCGAGGTCATCCGCAGCAGCAATACCGACATTGGTGGTCGCGTGGTGGAACTCGCCGAGACGGAATACATGGTGCGCGGACGCGGCTATCTGCGGGGTGTGGGTGACATCGAGCGCCTGGTCGTTGCGGCCAACCAGGGGGCGCCGGTGCGAATCCGCGACATCGGGCGGGTGGAGCTGGTGCCCGAGGAACGGCGCGGTATCACCGAACTCAACGGTGAGGGCGAGGTTGTGGCCGGCATTGCGATGGCGCGTTATGGCGAGAATGCACTGGCCGTGATCGACCACATCAAGGAAAAATTGGCGGACATCACCCCCGGCTTGCCGGAAGGCGTGCGGGTGGAAACGGTCTACGACCGTTCCGAACTGATCCACCGCGCCATCGACACGCTGCGGCAAACACTGGTTGAGGAAAGCCTCGTCGTAGCAGCCGTTTGTGTGGTGTTCCTGCTGCATGTCCGCAGTGCCTTGGTCGCCATCCTGATGTTGCCGGTCGGGGTATTGATTGCCTTCATCGTGATGCGCGGCCTGGATATCAACTCCAACATCATGAGTCTGGGCGGCATCGCGATCGCGATCGGCGCAATGGTCGACGCCGCCATCGTGATGGTCGAGAACGCCCACAAGCATCTGGAGCGGGCCGTTCCCGGCCAGACGCGTTTCGAAATCCTATACGCGGCGTGCCGCGAGGTCGGCCCGGCCTTGTTTTTTAGTCTCCTGATCATCACCGTCTCCTTTCTGCCGGTCTTTGCGCTGGAATCGCAGGAAGGCCGCCTGTTCCATCCGCTGGCCTATACCAAGACCTTCGCGATGGCCGGGGCGGCGATACTTTCGATCACACTGGTACCCGTACTCATGTCGCAGTGGGTGCGGGGGGAAATCCTGCCGGAGAGTCGAAACCCGGTAAACCGCGTTCTCATCTGGGCGTATCGGCCGGTCATTCGCGGCGTCCTGCGCTGGAAGAAAGCGACGCTGGCAGTGGCGCTCATCATCCTGGCCGTGACCGTGATCCCGGCATCCCGTTTAGGCAGCGAATTCATGCCGACGCTGAACGAGGGCACGCTGCTGTTCATGCCCACGACGTTGCCGGGGTTGTCGGTGACGAATGCCGCCGAATTGCTCCAGACCCAGGACCGCATCATCAAAGGCTTTCCGGAGGTGGCCTCCGTATTCGGCAAGGCCGGAAGGGCACTCACCGCGACCGATCCGGCGCCGTTGGAAATGAGCGAAACAGTGATCAACCTGAAACCGGAGTCCGAATGGCGACCGGGCATGACGGTCGACCGCTTGATCGCCGACATGAACGCAGCCCTGGAAATTCCAGGCGTCAGCAACGCCTGGACGATGCCGATCAGGAACCGCATCGATATGCTCGCGACCGGCATTCGGACACCGGTGGGCGTCAAGGTGTTCGGCAAGGACTTGGCAGAGATGGAACGGTTGGCCGAGGACATCGAGCGGGTGGTCCAAGCGGTACCGGGCACTGCCAGTGCCTACGCCGAACGCATTACCGGGGGCTACTACCTCAACATCGATCCGGATTACGAGGCGATGGCCCGGTACGGGGTCATGCTCGGTGAGGTTCAGCAAGTGATCGGCGCCGCCTTGGGCGGGGAAACGGTAACCACGACCGTCGAGGGCCGGGAACGATTCGGCGTGATCGTCCGCTACCCCAGGGAGCTGAGAAGCGACCCATCGGGCATTGCCGCGCATGTCCTGGTACCCACACCCGGCGGTGCGATGGTGCCGCTGGGGCAGGTCTGCCGGCTCAGTCTCGCCAAGGGACCGCCCGCCATTCGCACGGAAAACGCCCTGCTGTCGGCTTACGTTTACGTCGACATCCGGGGCCGTGATCTCGGGCGTTACGTAGCCGATGCTCAGCGTGCGGTACGCGACCAGGTGCGCTTCCCGCCCGGCTATTACGCGACCTGGAGCGGACAGTTCGAATTCATGCAGCGGGCGATCGCCAAGTTGAAGCTGGTTCTTCCAGTGACCGCGCTGCTGATCTTCCTGTTGCTGTATCTCAACTTCAGGCGCTTCAGCGACTCCGTGATCGTGATGCTGTCGGTGCCGTTCGCACTGATCGGAGGGATCTGGCTGATCTGGTTGCTGAACTACAACCTGAGCGTGGCGGTCGCCGTCGGTTTCATTGCCTTGGCCGGTGTCGCCGCGGAAACCGGGGTGGTGATGCTGATTTACCTGGACCAGACCTGGGACTCGATGCAGCGCACGCGGGAATCCGAGGACCGCGCACTGACTACCGCGGATCTCGCCCAGGCCATTATGGAAGGCGCGGTCGAACGGGTCCGGCCGAAGATGATGACGGTGGTCGCCATCATGGCCGGGCTGCTGCCCATCCTGTGGAGTACCGGCACCGGTTCCGAAGTGATGCGGCGCATCGCCGCGCCCATGGTCGGCGGCATGGTCTCGTCGACCCTACTCACCTTGATCGTGATTCCGGCGATCTATGCCCTGGTCAAGGAATACGCCATCAAACGCCAAGCTGATGAAAGCCGGGCTTTATCGGCGGGAGGCGCGATGTAGCGAATGAACACGCTCAGAACCGTAGGGTGTCCGGCTAACCGGCACCGTGTATCGAACAGAAACTATCAATGAGGTCTGACATGAACCAGGTAATCAAAGTGCTCTCTATCGTGCTATTGACGGTGGGTTTGTTGGCCAGCTGTGCACAGCCTGACCCTCATCCCATGGACATGACCGCAGCCGTTCAAAACGCCAAGAGCAAGGCCGATCACGAGACGCTGGCCACACATTATGAAGAGGCTGCAAAGGATATGCGGGACAAAATGCAGGAGCATCAGAAGCTCTTAAGCCAATATAAGGCGAACCCATGGAAATACGGTAAGCAAACCGAAGGGTTACAAAGTCACTGTGCAAGACTGGTCAGCATCTACAGCAGTGCTGCGGATGAAAACATGGCCATGGCCAAGATGCATCGGACCATGGCCGAGGAAACGCGGTAATCAGATTGTCTTGCCAGGTTCCGGGCGATGGATATTCACGTCGACTATTCTTGGTGTTGTCATGGATATCCCGCTCGGAACACAAGGTGTTCCTGTTGCCCTCCGGTTGGTAGCGACAGCCAGTCCTGCGCCGCCTGCTGAATCAGAGCGCGGCGGGGATACATCTCAGACTTCCCGTCCAGTCGCATTCCTGATCATCCCGGCGAGCTCGGCTTCGACCCTTTCCGCGCCAGGATCGCCGCCCTGAACCAGCGCCACATTCCGTTCTGCATGCGGGTCGACGACGCGGGTTTCGGTTGCGTCAAAACCTTCCGCTAGTCCGGCCGGCGCGAGTGTCTGGTGACTCTGGGGGCACCTTCAAAACAGGATGCCAACGACGACGATGTTCACCGCCAACCCTGCACCGCCCGCCTCATCCGAGTCTTGAGTCCCAACGGCCAGTGCCACATCGTGATGACCTCGCTGCTTGATGTGGCCCCGGCGAGATCTTCGCCGACCTCTACCACGCCCGCTGGACCATCGAGGAAGCCTTCAAACTGCTGAAACATCGTCTCCACCTCGAGCAGTTCACCGGCGAGTTGCCCGAGAGCATTCGCCAGGACTTCCACGCCAAGGTGTTCACCGCCAACCTCGCCCAGGCCTTGGCGCGCACCACCCAGGAGGCGCTGCCCGAGGAGAAGGCCCAACGCTACCGCCCCAATCTCCACGCACCTCTTGCAGACCCTTAAGCCTCGCCTGTTCGCCTGGCTCATCCAGCGCGTCTCGCCGGAACAGGTCCTGACCCTACTGGAACTGGCCGGGAATACCCTGGAGTTGCAACGACCCGGCCGATCCGCCCCAAGTCCGCTTCATCGGGTCAACCCGCGACCTCGGCGACAGTACAAATTGCCTTAACTTAACGGCATTGCGGTAAGGGCGGGTGGTTTCAATTGCGCCTGCGACACAGCCGACCGATATATGCCCTTGGGGAGGCACTCGCGGATCAGACCGTTGGCGTTTTCGTTGCTCGGGCGCTGCCAAGGGCTGTGGGGATCGGCGAAGCACACCTGGAGGCGCAGCCGGTTTGCCACTTCCTCATGTCGGGCGCTCCCCTTGCCTGGGTCATAGGTCAGGGTCTCGCGAAGCTCGGGCGGCAGGGGCCCGATCGAGGCGGAGTTGGTTGAGGCTGAGCAGGTACAAAAACCTGCCCCGCGACCCAACCGCCCACCAAACTCCCCCGCCAACCCGACCCGCTGAAACCCGCATGTTTCCTGGATCGGACCTGTTGACAGTCAACAGCTCGACTGAGAGGTGAGAGGAAAATTGGCTCGAAATTAGCCAAAAATCGGCGAGTCAGACGACAAGACGTCAACAGGCATACTCTGGAACCCACGCCAGCCGTGCGGCTCAGAGCGCGTCGGAAAAAGGAGAGAAGGATTCTGCGGTGCGTGATTGGTGGGCCATGTAGGGATCGAACCTACGACAAACGGATTAAGAGTCCGCTGCTCTACCAGCTGAGCTAATGGCCCAAAGATATCTATCGATGGGGAGGGCTGTAGACGAGAGTCGAGCCCGTGACGGCCGCGAAGTGATTCAGCGGCTGTCACTCGAACCAGCGGGGCGCATCGAGGAGACCGCATTGCCGTTCGAAGCCGTGCATTATATGTCAGAAGCCTGTCGCATTGCAAACGCCATCTTGGGTGGCCTTGTCGCTCCCGAGCTTTCGGTCGCTGACTTCACTGCCACCGCGGCGTGCTCCGCACGCTCTATTCGTCGATCCCGCCTGCAGCGAGCATGGCGCCGTAGCCGCGCTGGCGTCACTCTCCCGCTGATGTGTCCTGCGAAAAGACACCGGGCTGGCAACCTACCGGTTGGAAGATCGGGCGCCGTCGTAAGCTCACTGGCTATCCGCCCCGTCTCAGCCTGCGTCGTCTGATGTAACGGCCAGTTGAAGGTCGACGTCCCGGCTAAGCCATCCCACGGTGATCGCCCGGAGCGCGGCGTCCTCGGCATCGTCCCAGACCACGCACAGCAGCGCCTCTTCGCGCGTCAGCAACTCGTCGTTGTCGATCTTCCTGATCGCCGCCGCTGCCGCCGCAACGTCGGCATTGCTGCGCGCGAACACCTCCTTAGCGGCCTGAATCCCGCGCGCGAGTTCGTCCGGCGACGCCAGGTGTGCGTGTTTGCCTTCGATACCGAGGACTAGCGGCATTAGTGTCTCCGTTAGGGGTTGCGCGGTTGAGTTCATGCTTTGATTTACAGGGGAATGCCGAAGAAAGTGTCGTCGCTGCCGCCCCACACCTGATGCAGACGGAACGCGGACTGCCAGCGCGCGTTTTCGTCGTGTTGGGCGTCACGATGGGTGACGATCGCATCGTCCGGGAAACCCTCGGTCAGATACCCGTGGCCATTGCGCAGAAAACGGGCCAGTGCCTTGCGATCGACGGGCCACACGACAGCCCTCGGGACATCGTTGACGAGGATTGTCGTGACACGCACGGTCAGCCCTCCCCTGACTTTATGCTGCCGCGGCGACAGCACGTGATTGGTTGATGCTGGCCCATTCGATCAGCTGATCCACTATCCATCGGCAGTTGGTCAGCCTATGGTCACCCGCAGTGGTTCCAGGCCCGCGACCGTCGCTTCGACCACGTCGCCGCGGGTCACCGGGCCCGCATCGCCGGGCGTGCCGGTGTAGATCAGGTCGCCCGGAAACAGCTCGACGCGAGTCGACAGGTAGTGAACGATCTCGGGTATCTTCCAGAGCATATCTGCGACATTCCCGCTTTGGCGCACCTCGCCATTGACCGTCAATTCGATCTTCCCGGCGGCGATGTTGCCGCAGAAGTACTCCGGCGTAATCGCCGTGCAGACCGCGGAATGGTCGAACGACTTGGCCCGTTCCCACGGCAGGCCCTCGGACCTGGCATGCTCCAAGGCATCGCGCAGCGTCATGTCGAGACCCACGGCGTAGCCGAACACGTAGTCGTAGTCGACACGCGCGGCCGGGATGTCGCGGCCTCCCTTGTGCAGCGCCACGACCATCTCGACTTCAGCCCGCAGATCAGCCGTCCCCGTCGGATAGAGCAGCGTCGAGTGGTTCTGCGCCATCGCGCCGGCCGGCTTCATGAAGTAAATCGGTTCTTCGCCTTTAGCCCCTGCCCCGCCAGCACCGGGATAATTTCGGCCGATGCAGAAGATCCGGCGCACCGGAAACGGATTGCTGGACATTGCCTCGAGGGTCACGACGGGCGCGGGCGGGAACGCAAGATTCATCGGCAGCGGCTCTCCTGAGTAAGGCGGCGTGGGGAGGGAGATATCTTCAAGCGCGGCAGCAAGGTCCACCACGCCCGGTCTGCGGCCCGAACATTACTGCAATACGCAGGCACCACATGCCCGTGAACGCCGGTATCCGAGTCCCTGGCGGCTGACGGCCGTTCGCCGCAAGGCTTGGCCCTGCCGGTCAATGGAGACTCGGCCTCCCGATGTCAAGACCGCGAAAAACGGCGCAGCGTTTGAACACCTCGGCCGACGGCGGCACGGCCTTGTGGGCACAGAACTTCGCAACGAGCTTGGCCAGCCCCTTGATGTCGCGCCCGGTCGCCGCCGGAAACAACTCGGTCAGTTCGTCGATCAGGGCGGGGTCGACCGGCAACTGAAACTGT
This sequence comes from Methylolobus aquaticus, assembly GCA_004168015.1. Taxonomy (GTDB): domain Bacteria; phylum Pseudomonadota; class Gammaproteobacteria; order Methylococcales; family Methylococcaceae; genus Methylotetracoccus; species Methylotetracoccus aquaticus. The sequence goes on along the minus strand of SEYW01000018.1, from coordinate 41,563 downwards.
TCGGTCATCACGGTCCAGATCTTCCGCCGCGCATCGGCATCCGGCGGATAGAACTTGATCATTGCGATGCAGCGGGACACGATCGCCTCGTCGATGTCGTCCACCCGGTTGGTGGTCATGAACAGCAGCCCGTTGAAGTATTCCAGCACTCGAAGAAAGACCCCGACCACCGCGTTGGTCGCGATGTTGTCGTCCCGGCGCCGAATGTACACGTCGGCCTCGTCGATCAGCATCACGGCGCCCCACCGCTGGGCCCGGGTCAGGACATCCTTCAGCGCCGTCTCCATCGCGCCGACGTTGAGCCCGAGTTGTCCGGAATGCACACGGTACAGCGGTCGCTGGATGATTTCCGAATAGACCTCGGCCGTCAGCGTCTTGCCGACGCCCGCCGGACCGGCGCATAGCACCGTCGTGCCGCCGGACTTGCCGGCAATGATGTCTTCGGCCAGCACATCCATCTCCGCCGTCAGAATGTCGATGAGTTCGGTCTGTTCTTCGGGCAGCACCAACTTGTGCTTCAGTTCCGGCTGATAACGGTACGGCTCGAGGTCGTCGACATGCACCCAGACGTAATGGTGCAGTTCCAGATGAAACATCAGAATGTAGGCATGCACCGGCAGATGCGTGAACAGGTCCGCCGGCATGCTCTCCTGCAGTGCCTGGACTTCGTCCTCGGCTTCGTAGCGATTGCTCTTCGCGGCCTTGCGCAGATAAGGGCCGAGAATGTCGCCCGGCGCGTCCAGCGTCAACACGCGAGAGGTCAGAATGCCTTCGTCGTTGACCAGCCGCGCCATGCCGTCACCGGAACACAGTACGACGCAATCCTTGCGCGTCCAGTCTGTACCGCGGTGCGTGGCCGAGGGGTCTTCGGCATAGAAACCGATCCCCTGCCCGGAAAACTGCACGCCATAGCGCGCGCGCCAGTCGAAATAGCGCTCGGCCGTCTGGTCGTAGGCGGCGATCAGGTCCGGGGTCTCCTTCAGAAAGCCTTTGGCCGCGAAAATTTCGCTGATCGTCTTGCCGGCGATGTCACTGGCGGTGATCCGAATGGTCCCGGTCGCCAATCCGCCTTTTGCGTTGGCCTTCAGTTCCATGAAGACCTTGCCGGCCTCATCGGTCGAGGTCGGCGTGTAGTCCAGCCGGGTGATCACATACGGGAGCGGACGCCCGGTGACCTGAGCGCTGAACAGCCAGCCGCGAATGGCACCCACGGCCAGGTAGCGCGCCATCGCCGGCACGACCATCTCGAGGTCGTTTCCTTCGAAGCGAACCCCGTCATCGTTCAGTGCCTGCTGCAGCGTCGCCAGCTGGACCGCATGCGACTGCCAGTCCGGACCGGCCGACGCGTACAGATTCTGCAGAAACGCGACCTCCGCGCTCGCGAGGCGGGCGAAGGGAACCTCGACGGTGTTGCCGAAGCGCAGCTGATCCTTCAGCGGTGCCAGGCCGGGGAACGCACCCACCATGGCGTCCAGATGACAGCGGTCGATTCGCAGTTTCATGGGTGTCGAAATCTCGGAGCGTTACAACTGACCAACCCGGCGCGGGCCCGGGCCGCTAGCGGGTGCGCGGCCGTTCGCTGCGCTTGTAATTGCTGAAATGCCCTTCACGCGCGGCCTGGCTCCGTGCCTTGGCCAGGATTCCGGCCGTCTGACCCGGTGCGGCCGGGCGCGACACCTGTTTCTCCAGGTTTGTCCCCTGGCACTCGGGACAGGCCGGCGTATCGGACAAGCGCACCAGCAGTTCGAAGGTCCGATCGCAGTCGGTGCAATGAAAATCGTACAGTGGCATCGGAGTTCCTCATGGATCGCGGATCTTTCGAATCACGCGGCGCGCTACCGGGCCATGATGCTGGCTAGCCGGCAGCGGCCTGCGCTGAACGCCACTCGTCCGGCGTATACACCTTCATGCTGACGGCGTGGAGCGCTCCGGTCGACAACGGTTCGCTGACGGCGGCCAGCACCCGTTGCTGCCGCTTGACGGTATTCAGTCCGGCGAACGACTCACTCACCACGACCAGCGTGAAGCTGCAGCCCTCGCCGGAGACGATGACTTCGCTATCGGGCAGCGCCGCCTTAATCAGGTCCTGGACTTCGGCGATCTCCATCCGGCTAGCCGGCCGCGGGCTGGCTGGCGACGGCCTGCTCCAGCATCGGCTTCAGCTCACCCTTCTGGGCCAGCTCGTCGACGATGTCGCTGCCGCCGACGAGTTCTCCGGCGACGAACAGTTGCGGGAAAGTCGGCCACATCGAAATGCTGGGCAGCTTCTCGCGGATCATCGGCGCCGCCAGGATGTTGACGTACGCGAACGGCACACCGGCCGCCTGCAGGCAACCGACGGCTTTCGCCGAGAAACCGCACTGGGGCATGTCCGGCACGCCCTTCATGTACAGCAGCACCGGGTGCTGGGCGATCTGCTCTCTTATGGTCTCTTCAATAGTCATCGGTCTGTCCGCTAAGGGGTTGAAGAAAAGCGCCGCGGCACTCGTGCTCGAATTCAGAATCCCGACGCGAAACCGAGCAGTTCGATCGTGATGTCTTCGTCGCCGATGATCCGCGCCTGGCAGGCCAGTCGGGACTTCGAACCGATGCCGACCATGGTGTCGAGTTTCTGGTTCTCGATCGGCTGGATCCGCGACACACTCTTGCGACCCGCTTGCACGAACAGGTGACAGCTCCCGCATTCGGAATTGCCGTCGCATTCGTGTTTCAGTTTTTCGCCAGCGGCAATAACGGTTTCCAGCAAGGTCTTGCCGACCTCGGCTTCGATCGTCTTGCCCGACGGCAGTATCGTGACGGTTGCCATAGTGATGTGACTCCTATTTGTTGTTTTGTCAGAAATTCATCGTCCGGGGCCGGTGTCGCGCTACAGGCCCGACCGCACCTCGGCTCCAAATCGGGTGCTCAGATCGCGGCGGCGATGGAGCCGATAACCGAAGCGCCAACGCTGTCGCCGTGATCAAGCTCGGCCAGCTTCTCCAGAATCCGGTCGCAGCCCGGCTTGTCGCCCCGCCGCAGGCGTATGAACGCCAGCGCCTTAAGCGAAAACAGGTAGAAGTGCTGCGGTCCGTCGTGCCGAGACCAATCGACGGTATCCGCCGACAGCTCGCGAAAATCGCTGGAAAATCCACCCTGACGCGCCGCGGTTGCCAAAGCCAGTCGCGCCGAGGCTTCGGCGTCGGCCAGCCGCCCCTTGTAGAAGTAGAACTTGTACAAAGAGAAATACACCGGCAACGCCTCCGGCGCCTCGCGCTGCGCCTGTTTCAGCAACGCCTCGGCACGCGTTGTGTCCGCGTAGGCGGTCATCGCTTCGTCGAGCAGGCCGCTGATCTTCGGCGAGACGGTTCCCGCGTATAGCGCGCGCATCGGGATCTCCGGTTCCTGGCCGTGCAGCGCTCAGCCCCAGACAGCCGCGGGCGCCAGCAGACTCTCGACCGGCTCGCCGCCCTTGAGGTGCTGTTCGACAATCGTGCCCACGTCTTCCGGCTTGACCGCCGCGTACATCACCCCGTCGGGATACACCAGTACCGTCGGTCCCGAATCGCAGGCGCCCAGACAGCCGGCTGCGGTCAGCGCGAACTCGCCATACATGCGGCCCTGCTCGAACTGCTGCATGAACGCCTGAAACACGGCGGTACAGCCCAACTGGCCGCACGACCCCCGCGGGTGGCCCGGCGGCCGGCTCTGAGTGCAGACGAAGACATGCTTGTTCGGTTTGGGCATCGATGACTCCGAGGTCGCTCTGTTGGGAATTTGGGGTTGCCGGCCAGCTCGTCGCGGCCCGTCTCAGGCCTTCTGCGAACGCGTCGCCAGGCTGACGCGCATGCTGTCCAGCGACACGCTCTTGCCGTCCTGCTCCTGGAAGACCTTGAAGACCTTCTCCTGCGCGGCGGTTGACGACACGAAATCGTCGTGGGCCTGAGTCAGCAGCACCTTGCAGGCCTCGCGGGCTGCCGCCTCGTCCATGTCGTCCGGAATCGGGGACCGGTTCAGGTATTGGTTGAAGCGCTTCAGAATATGCAGGCGGTTCACATGCACCACGTCCGGCTGATAGTCGACCCCAAAGAAATCGAGAAACTCCTCGGCCGCCGAGAACGTCTGGATGCGCTGCAATAAAGGATTCATGCGTTGTGCTCCTGGCCGTTGAATTGCCGCTGGTCGCGTCGGCGACGGTACGCGGTGGGTGATTGAGCGCCGGCCGCGTCGCGGTAAAAGCGCCGGAGTTCGTTGTCGCCGGGCGTCTGCTTGGTCTCGTTGGCATAGACCCGGATACGTTGCAGCAGCTGCGTGGCATCGCCGTCGCTGAGTTCGATGCCCAGCGCCTGGTAGCGCCGGACGACCGCGTGCGACCCGGAATGCTTGCCCAGTACCAGACGATGCTCGCGACCCAGAGCGTGGGGATCGACGCCCTGATAATTCAGCACGTTCTTCAGCAGGCCATCGACATGGATACCGGCTTCGTGCGTGAACACGGCCTCGCCGACGATGCTCTTGTCGGCGGCCACCGGGCGGCCGGAGGCGCGGGCCACCAGATCCGAAATCGCCGGGAACTGCTTCACGTCGATTCCGGTCTTGCGCCCGTACAGCACGTGCAGTGCCATGACGGTCTCTTCGATCGCCGCGTTCCCCGCGCGCTCGCCCAGACCGTTGACCGTGGTGTTGACGCGCGCCGCGCCCGCGCGCACGGCCATCAGCGTGTTCGCGGTGGCGAGGCCGAAGTCGTCGTGCGCATGCATCTCGATCTCCAGGTCGACCGCGCGCACCAGTCGCTGAATCCGCTCGAAGGTCGACAGCGGCTCCAGCAGTCCGAGCGTATCGGCGAACCGCATGCGCCGCGCGCCCGCCTCCTGGGCAACCGCCGCGACCTGCAGCAAGAAGTCCATGTCAGCGCGGGACGCGTCCTCGCACCCGACGGAGACCTCCAGTCCGGCATCGCGCGCCTTGCGCACGAAGCGGGCAATCGTCGAAAGCACCCAGGCGCGCGAGCGCCCGATCTTGTGTTGCAGATGGATATCGGAGACCGGGATCGACAGATTGACCAGATCGACGCCGCACTGGCCGGCCGCCGTGAGATCTGCGTCGCACATGCGTCCCCAGACCATCAGCCGCGAGGGCAGACCGAGGTCCGCGATGGCGCCGATGACCTCGCGTTCCTCCGGGCCCATCACCGGTATGCCCACTTCCATTTCCGGCACGCCCGCTCGCGCCAGGGCGCGGGCGATGGCCAGCTTTTCCTCGGCGTTGAACGCGACTCCGGCGGTCTGTTCGCCGTCGCGCAGAGTCGTGTCGTTGATGATGATGCAGGCGTTATCGCTCATGACTTCCCCTACTTGTGCGGCGCTTCCTTGGCCAGGTTCAGGCTGTAACGCGGAATCTCGATGACCAGATCCGCAGTTCCGACGATCGCCTGGCACGAAAGTCGCGAATTGCTTTCAAGGCCCCAAGCGCGATCCAGCATGTCGTCCTCCAGTTCTTCCGAGGGTTCCAGCGAGGCGAAGCCTTCACGGACGACGACATGGCAGGTCGAGCAGGCGCAGGAGAACTCGCAGGCATGTTCGATCTCGATGCCTGCCTCAAGCAGCGCGTCGCAGATCGAAAGGCCAGTCTCGGCTTCGATCGTGTCCCCGTCGGGGCACAGCTCGGCATGGGGCAGAAGGGTGATGGTTGGCATACGAATCAGCGGTGTGGAATGGCCGGAGAAGTCACTGCGGGCAGCTTTGCTGATCAGATGCTCAAGGCATCGACGCGCTGACCGGTCAGCGCCGTGCGGATACTCAAATCCATCCGCCGCGCGGCGAATTCGGTGCCCAGCTCGTTGAGGGCATCGGCCGCCCCCTTGATGGCCAGCCAGTCGGTCCCTTCCGTGGCCGCGCGCAAGGTCCGCAGGCCTTCGAAAATGCTGGCCTGTTCGTCCGCATCGAGCAGATTGGCATCCTCGGCCAGGGCTGCTTCGGTCGCTTCCAGCAGGCGCACGGCTTCGGCACGCTGTTCGTGCAGCCGCCGCGCTTCCAGGTCGTCCTTCGCATGGGCGTAGGAATCCTCGATCATGCGGGCGACTTCGCCGTCGCTGAGTCCGTAAGACGGCTTCACCTCGACCCGCGCCTCGACGCCACTGATCTGCTCAGCCGCCGAAACGCTCAACAAACCGTCGGCGTCGACCTGATAGGTGACCCGGACCCGCGCCATGCCCGCCACCATCGGCGGGATTCCGTGCAGTTCGAAGCGCGCCAGCGAGCGACACTCGCTGACCAGTTCGCGCTCGCCCTGCACGACATGAATCGTCATGGCCGTCTGGCCGTCTTTCCAGGTCGTGAATTCCTGCGCCCGGGCCACCGGGATGGTCGCATTGCGCGGAACGATCTTTTCGGACAGCCCGCCCAGGGTCTCGATGCCCAGCGACAGCGGAATCACATCGAGCAGCAGCCAGTCGTCGCCTGTCTTGTTGCCGGCCAGCAGATTGGCCTGCATCGCCGCGCCCAGCGCCACGACCTTGTCCGGGTCGAGGTCGGTCAGCGGCGTCTGCCCGAACAACTCGGCCACGGCCGCCTGGATGATCGGCATGCGCGTCGCGCCGCCGACCAGCACCACGCCCTTGACGTCCTCTACCGTCAGATCGGCATCGCGCAGCGCCTTGCGCACCGGGCTCAGGGTGCGCTTGACCAGACCTTCCGTCAGGCGGGTGAATGTCGCACGATCGATGGCGATATTGGCGATGGAACCGTCCGACATCTCCGTGTGAAAGTCGACTTCCTCAAGCTTCGACAGCAGTTCCTTGGCCTCGCGGGCCGCGCTCAGCAGCCGCCGGGTATCGATCGCCGACAGCGCTGTGTAGCTATTGCGCTCGCACAGCCAGTCGTACACGGCATGATCGAAATCGTCGCCGCCCAGCGCCGGATCGCCGTTGGTCGCGAGCACCTCGAACACGCCGCGCGTGAGCTTCAGGATGGAGATGTCGAAGGTGCCGCCGCCCAGATCGTAGACCGCGTAAGTGCCCTCGGCCGCTTGGTCCAGACCGTAGGCGACCGCCGCGGCAGTCGGCTCGTTCAACAGCCGGAACACCTCCAGACCCGCCAGCGCGGCGGCGTCCTTCGTCGCCTGCCGCTGGGCATCATCGAAATAGGCCGGAACCGTTATCACCGCGCCGACGATCTCGCCGCCCAACGCCTGCTCGGCCCGTTCACGCAGGGCCTTCAGGATTTCCGCGGACACCTGCACCGGGCTGATCAGCCCCGCAACGGTCTCGAACTGCACCATGCCGGGCATGTCGACCAGGCGGTACGGAACTTCCCCGCGCGCGGCCACATCGCTCAAACCGCGGCCCATGTAACGCTTGACCGAAACGAAGGTATTGGCCGGGTCCTCGCTCTGATAGAGCTTCGCCCCGTGCCCCACTTCGATCTCGCCGTCCTTGTGATAGCGGACGACCGAAGGCAGCAGGCTGCGGCCTTTGGCATCAGCCAGAACGGTCGTGCCCGAGTCTTCCACGGTCGCCACCAGGGAATTCGTCGTGCCGAGGTCGATGCCGATCGCCAGCCGCCGAACCGTCTGCTGACTTGGCGAGGGTGCCCCGGGCTCTGAGATTTGCAGCAGCATCAGTCCTCCAGTGCGGCCAGTGCGTCGTTGATATCGCGGCCGAGTTTGTCCAGGAAAGCCAGTTGGCGGACCAGAGCGGCCGCCGCCGGCAGCTTGTGATCGTCATCGAGCAGCGTCGCCAGCGTCTCGAACAAGGTGTTGCGCTCGACCTTCAGGCGCGTCACGAGGCGGCCCAGCGCACAGGCGTCCCGATCGCCGGCGGCCGTCTGCAACTCCTCCCGCCAGTCGATCTGCTCCAGCAGGAATTCCGTCGGCATCGCCGTGTTGTCCTCTTCCTGCGTGTCGACACCGCGGATCTTCAGCAGATACCGGGCCCTGGCGAGCGGCTGTTTCAAGGTCTGGTAGGCCTCGTTGGTCAGCGTCGCCCATTGCAGGTGCAGGCGTCGCTCCGCATCGCTCAGATTCGCCGAGCGGTCGGGGTGCACCCGCGTCTGCATTTCGAGGTAATGACGATCCAGTTCGGCCAGGTCCAGTCGAAAGCGCACCGGCATCTGCAACAGTTCGAAATGATTGTCGACGCCGACCGGACTCATGACCTGATTCATCTAGACGTTGAAGCTCTCACCGCAACCGCACTGTCCTGTCACGTTCGGGTTGTTGAACTTGAAGCCCTCGTTCATTCCCTCGCGGACGAAATCGAGTTCGGTCCCGTCCAGGTAGGCCATACTCTTGGGATCGACCAGCACCGTGACCCCGTGGCTCTCGAAGCACTGGTCCTCGGGGGCCGACTCGTCGACGAACTCCAGCGCATAGGCCAGCCCCGAGCAGCCCGACGTCTTGACCGCAAGCCGCAGTCCCAGACCGTGACCGCGTGCGGTCAGGTGCTTCTGGATTTGTTTCGCCGCTTTTTCCGTCAAGTGAATCGACATGGCATACCCCTCGCGATTACTGGGTCGAGGCGCAGGATGCGCCGCCGTCGACCGAAAACGAGCTGCCGCAACTGCAGGAGGCCGACGCGTTCGGGTTCTTGATCACGAAGCGGGAACCCTCGAGGCCTTCCTGGTAATCGATCTCGGCGCCGGCCAGATACTGCAGGCTGGCGGAATCGACGAGCAGGGTCACGCCATCCGTCTCGACCGTGGTGTCGTCGTCGGCGATGCCTTCTTCGAACGAAAACCCGTACTGCATGCCGGAGCAGCCGCCGCCGGAGACGTAAACCCGCAGCTTCAGGTCGGGATTGCCCTCATCGGCAATCAGCTCGCTGACCTTGCCGGCAGCGTTGCTCGTGAAGATCACCGGCGGCGACACCGGGGTCAGATCCTGCATTGCGTTCGTAGCAGCCATGTTCATCGTCCTCTGTTCGTCACGCTGCCGACTGGCAGACTTTGTAACCGTCTTCGGCCGTGCCGCTCTTGGCCTTGTAGTCGGATACCGCGGCCTTGATCGCGTCCTCGGCCAATACCGAGCAATGGATCTTCACGGGCGGGAGGGCTAGCGCCTCGGCGATCTCGGTGTTCTTGATCGCGAGCGCCTGTTCCACCGTCTTGCCCTTGACCCATTCGGTCACCAGCGAGCTGGACGCAATGGCCGAACCGCAGCCATAGGTCTTGAACTTGGCATCCTCGATGACGCCTTCGTCGTTGATCTTGATCTGCAGCTTCATGACGTCGCCGCAAGCGGGCGCGCCGACGACGCCGGTGCCCACACCGTCGTCCTCCTTGTCGAAGGAACCGACGTTGCGCGGGTTTTCGTAGTGATCGATGACCTTGTCGTTGTACGCCATGACGGGGACTCCTGAGGTTTTTGCAGATGAAGAAGACCGATTAGTGAGCGGCAGCGGCCCATTGCACCGAACTGATATCGATGCCGTCCTTGTACATTTCCCACAGCGGGGAAATGTCGCGGAGGCGCTCGACAGCCTTGTGAATCAGTGAAATCGCGAAGTCGACATCGGCTTCCGTGGTGTAGCGCCCGATGCTGAAGCGGATGGAACTGTGCGCCAGCTCGTCGCTGCGCCCCAGGGCACGGAGGACATACGACGGCTCGAGACTGGACGAGGTGCAGGCCGAGCCGCTGGAAACGGCCAGGTCCTTGATCGCCATCATCAGCGACTCGCCCTCGACATAATTGAAGCTCGCGTTGAGGTTGTGCGGCACGCGCTGCTCCAGATCGCCGTTGATGTAGACCTCTTCGATGTCCGCGATGCCGGCCAGCAGCCGGTCGCGCAAAGCCCGGATACGGGAGGACTCCGCGGCCATCTCTTCGCGGGCGATCCGGAACGCTTCGCCCATGCCGACGATCTGGTGCGTGGCGAGCGTGCCGGAGCGCAGGCCGCGCTCGTGACCGCCCCCGTGCATCATCGCCTTCAGGCGGATACGCGGCTTGCGGCGGACGTAGAGCGCGCCGATGCCTTTCGGACCGTAGGTCTTGTGGGCCGAAAAGGACATCAGATCCACCGGGAGTTTCGCCAGATCGATCTCGACCTTGCCGGTCGACTGGGCTGCATCCACGTGGAAAATGACACCGCGCTCGCGGCACAGGGCGCCGATCGCGGCGATGTCCTGGATGACACCGATCTCGTTGTTGACGTGCATGATCGACACCAGCGAGGTATCGGCACGGAAGGCTTCGCGGAAGGCTTGAAAGTCGAGCAGGCCGTCCGGCTTGGGGTCCAGATACGTCACCTCGAAGCCCTGGGCTTCGAGTTCGCGCATCGTGTCGAGCACCGCCTTGTGTTCGGTCTTCAGCGTGATCAGATGGCGACCCTTGGTCTCATAAAAGTGCGCCGCACCCTTGATGGCCAGGTTGTTCGACTCCGTCGCACCGGAGGTCCAGATGATCTCCCGAGGATCGGCGTTGACCAGCCGCGCGACTTCTTCGCGGGCCTCCTCGACAGCCTTCTCCGCCGTCCAGCCGAAACTGTGGGATCGGCTCGCCGGGTTCCCGAAGTTCTCCGTCAGGAAGGGAATCATCTTCTCGGCAACGCGAGGATCGACGGGAGTCGTTGCGGAGTAATCGAGATAAACCGGTAACTTCATCAAATGCTCTCCGAGGTTCGCTCGCCACTGGGATCGATCGTTCATCGCCAGCTGCTGTGGATTGCGCGTTCTTGCTACAGGACAAAGCAATACCTGCGCCATCATTGGAAATCGCATAAGCAACTGACTTTAAGTTATTTCTACGAGCCGATTCGGCGGCGAGCTTTGTCTGCTTTCCGACAAAACGGCCACGGAGGCCTCACGAAAGACGCGGAATCACTGCGTCGGGACGCGCTCATGCGGACAGCGGGAAGCACGTGGGAGAGTCGCTGGTGACGGAAGAAAGCGCGCCGCGACTGCACCACGATGACGGCTGCAAACCTTATACCGGCCGAGGCCGCTGACCGGCTGGCCGCGAGCCATGCACCGCCGGCCGTCAGGGCGACGGCTGCGGACCAGGGAATCCCCGCCGCGCTAGACCTCGTCGGCTGGGCCGCAGCGGCCGTGGACCGCCGACCGTCCGCAGTACCTTCTGGTTCTCGGACCCCGATCCACCGATGGCGCACCGGTCAGGTACCAGCCGGGGCGGCTTGTCGCATTTGCTACAAAACGGCCCGGCACGTCGATGCGACGTGACAAACGCGACAGCAATCATGACGGTGCCGAAAGCGCCTGAGAGCCATTCCCATTTGGTATCCGACCAGTCCGCGCTTCAGCGGCACGCCTCGTGCTTGGTTGTAATTGAGTCACCGTCACTCCCGGAGAGATCGATGTACGTATGCATCTGCAAAGCCGTCACCGAAACCCAGATCCGCGAAGCCGTCCGCGAAGGTCTGTGCACCCATCGGGACGTCTCGCGCTGCCTGCGGGTGGGAACGGTATGCGGCAAATGCGCCCCGGACGTGCGCGCCCTGTTGCCGCCCCGGCATCAGCCGACGAACATCAGCCCCACCTCGTGAGGGTTCTCCACGTCGCGCCTGTCAGTGCAACGCGGCGCGTAATCGTCCCCCGCCATTCCCGCAACTCGGGCTAACCCGGAACGCCTCCGCCACGACCGTTGGCGCGCATCCGCTGCCCTGTCAGTCCCGCTCGCCAGCGGACACGGAAACGACCTCCGCGGCATCATCTCGCTCCCGCCTCGATCCGCGTGCCGCAGCCGAAAGAGCACGACGCACCCCTATCAGCTACCCCTACTCCCGCGCCTTGACTTTTAGTTTCTTAGGAAACTACACTGCCCGCAAAGTTTCCAGGGAAACCAATGAAACAAGCCATCAAACAGGTCAGTCCGCTCGAAGCGCACCTGGGCTTCTGGATGCGCTTCGTCTCCAACCGGGTCTCGGAAGAGTTCCAGGCGGCGGTCGAGGAATGCGGCGTCTCGGTCACCGAGTGGGTCGCGCTCCGCACGCTCTACGATGCCGCCGACACCAACCATCGCAGCCTGACCGAGGCGCTGGGCATGACGAAGGGCGCTGTTTCCAAGGTGATTGCGCGGCTCGAACAGAAGGGGCTGGTCATGCGACGCGGCAGCGAGTCGGACGCCCGCGTTCTCAACGTGAAGCTGACCCGGGCCGGACGCAAGCTCGTGCCCCGGCTGGCCGAGTTGGCAGACCGCAACGACGCAAGGTTCTTCGGCCATCTCCCGGAGGCCAAACAAGCGGAGCTGCGGGAACTGCTGGAAGAGATGGTGCGCTTGCACCGACTGAGGAAAGTGCCGGTACGCTGACCTCCCCCACCCACAGGAGATCACCATGAACGAACAGACACGAGCCATCATCGAAGACTGCGCCCACGCCTCCAAAGCCGGCACGGCGCACTTCGGCGACGTCGTAAAGGCGTTGACCGACGCCGGCGTCGAGAGCTACTACGCCGACTATCGGGGCAACGCCACCACCTACTATCTGCCGAACGGCGACGCTCACTCCATTGCACTAGCGCCGCCCGCCACGCCGATTGCTGAGGCCTTCGACACCGCCGCCATCCAGGCGGCGATCAAGGCTGCACAACAGGGTGAGGTGATGTTTCCCGAATTCCTGGCGCGGTCGCGCGCCGCCGGCTGCGTCGGCTACATGGTCTGGCTGGCCGGCCGTCACGTGACCTACTTCGGCCGGCTCGGAGAAACTCACGTCGAGCCCTTCCCCAACTGAACCCCGCCCGCCGGACCGTTGCGCCTGAATGCGGGCAGGGCAGTGAACCCAGCGGCAACTCGTAAACCCGCGTAGGTCCGATTAGCGGAGCGTAATCGGACGAATGTCTTGGACCAAGGATGCAATGTCTCGGCAGTTAAGCCACCGATGCCCCACTACCGACACACGTTCATCCCAGGTGGAACCTGATTCTTTACGCTGAATCTCTTGCAGCGCATCTGCGTCGGATTCGCGGGCATTACACCTTTCAAATCGACAGAGGGTGGTTTTGCGCGATCATTTGCACCGCGTATGGGCGCTACTGCCAAGAAGTGCCAATTGAAAATCTCGCTGGAGCTTGATCGAAATTCGCGCTTCCAAGAGCGTCACACGAGCGGGTGAAACGTTTTGATCTTCGGCTCCCTGAGAAGAAGCGAGGAATTTAGGAATGGAATCTTTTGAACGCCTTTTCTCGCGACCTCTCGGACTTCAAACGGGATGAGAATTACGTTCAAGTGAATCCGCTCAGGCCCAGCCGACACGGTAGTCCTACCAATGCCAGGATCCGAGGTAACGATGCATTCATCCGATTACGCTGAGCTAATCGGACCTACTGGCTGCATCGGTTATAGCGGCGGGAGCTTTCCGGGATTATCTCGACAGGAAGCGCTTAACGCGATGCCGATGGCGTTCGCCGGAACCAGCTCTTGGGCAGCGCGCTTTTTTCGTCTCGCTTGACCGGTTGACGGTCCAGCAACGGGTTCGTTGACCGGGCGAGTGGCCGAGACAGCAACGTGAGGAGCAGGTCGGGACGTCGGCGGGCCGAACCGAAACGCTAGTTCGTGTACTGACCTGGACACCTTTTTCAATCCACCAACAGAAGGTCTGTGGTTCGCCTTGGCCACCTGAATACCGGCGGCCAAGGCTGGGCACGGGTACTAGGGATAGTCATGGAACGATCGGGAAGCTCGTCGGGCTTGAAACCGTGCCCCTCGACGTGGTCACCGTGACGACACCCGTTGCCGCACCGGCGGGCACCGTAGCCTTCACCAGCGTACGGGACACCACTTTGAAACTCGTCGCAGCGATCCCTCCAAATGCAACGGCCGTCGTACTGTTAAGTCCCTGACCCAATATAGTGACACTCTGACCGATCTTGGCGGCCTGCGGCAGTACCGTCACCGTTTGGGGGGCGCCGACATCCAGGCTATAGATCAGCGCTTGGTCCTGACCCGCAATCAGACCATAGATGCGCCCGTTGGTGTGCAGCATCGGTGGTGACTTTGGGTTGCAGCCATCGTTTGCGGCACCGCCTTGAAAGACATGCTCGACTGCAAAAGTATATGCCGTGGGCGCGGCCGGGGAATTCGGTGTCAGACTGAACAGTGTTCCGCATGAAGCCTTTGAATCACCGCCACTTGCCGTAGTGCCGTAAAAGACACCGTTGCTACCAAGCACCATTCCGCTAAAGGGGGTAGAACCGTCTCCGGTACCCTTGAAACTATAAATCCGCTTGACTCGTGCCGAGTTTCCTGGCTCGAGCATGAACACGACACCGCGTTCGGCACTCCCACCATCCTGTGCAGTGCCGTAAAGATTGCCATCCAGTCCGCGGATCAAGGGACCATTTGGCAATCTTCCAGATGTCGGCTTGTGCGTGAAGTCATACAAGCCATTTAACTGCTGATACATACCGTCTATGGTGATCGAGAAAAGCCGACCCTGGCCGTGAACCCCACCTTCCTGAGCGGCGCCATAGTAGGTTGGGCCATATTGATTGCCATCCCAACCAATAAGTAAAGGTGATTGTGCATCATGACCCGCTGCACCAAGTTTTTTCACGAGATATAAGCCGGATCCGGGAGTAAACCCATAGACATAATCGTAGTAGCCATTCGAAAATCCCGTCGCCAACCCATACAGACTGCCGTCAACTCCCTCGACAGGTGCCCCGGTTGATAGGGTTTCTTCATCCTTGAAATATCCTGCAACATAAAGATGTGAGTTCTTGAGTTTAAACAGGTATGCCGGATACTGCCCGCCGCTGAAGCCATAAAATGCGCCGTCTGATCCTAGCATTAAACCCCCGGAAGGATGAGCAAGAAATGCTGCATTGGGATTGTCACAGAAACCTGCAAATTCGGCATATTGCCCTTGCGGCGTAATGCTGAAAGCAACTCCGCAGTCATCCCGGCCACCATTGGGTGTTGTACCATAAATATTACCGTCCTGACCTTGAACCAATATCCCAGTTGTTGTCGGCGTAAAGCCGTAACCTTTAGGGAACTGGTGAAATACCTTGTACTCGGAAGCTTCCACCAGGGTAGACAAGGACAAAGCCGACACGAGAATCAGGCAGCCGGACTTTAAGCAAACGCTACGAAACATTCGTCTATGCCACAGCGCATTCATGGGAATTTACCTCTTTAGATCCGTGCTAACATACCCGCACGGGCAGGCTCGGGTGAATCGGTGCGTTGCCACCACGCCTCCATGTTTAGTACATATCGGGAGGCTTGTTCCGATGCACCCTCGAGGTTCTAGTTGGCCTGGCGGACATTTTTCCGGCATCATTTCCACCGGAACTGTTTAACGTGATGGCAATGGAGTTTGCCCGAATCAGCGCTTGGGCAGCACGCAGTTTCTCCGCTCGATTCAGCGTGTGAAGGGCCAGCAAGCGGCTGCATTGACCGCGCGGGGACGGCCGAGACAGCCATGTGAGGAGCAGGTCGAGATGCCCGCGGGTCAAACCCGGGCACTTGTTGGTTTAATCGACCCAGGCCCCTTGCACTTCGGGCGTGGCGTCATTGCGCTACAGGATATACAGATGATCTACGTGGTCGAGTTTCCGCATCAGGGGAATCCCCGCGCCTGGTTTGCCTTCGACAAGGAAGACCTGGCACGCAAGGTCCACGCCCGACACACCGGAGAAAAGCTTATCTTCGGGACGGCGACGCCGCGGCAACTGCTCGCGGCAGCAGGACACGCACCGGAGTCAGCCACTGCGCGCAGCGAACAGGCCGCGATCTTCACGCTGGGCGAGACCCATGGCTGGGACACGACACTGTATCGAGCGGATTACCTGCTCGGAGACGGCGTCTACGACGCCGAACCGTTCTCGGAGTTCGAAGCCTGCGTCGCCGCGATTGCGGCCGATCTGCAACTGTGCCGGGTGTACATGTCCGACGACGCGGCCACCGCAGCGCTTTACGGCGACCCACTCTACAGCCCCGACGAAGGCTTCCATGCCCACATGGCGCTGCGGGAGCAGCTGATCGCGATGGAAGTGATTGCGGACGACTTGTAATGAGGGCCAGGGTTACAGTGTGAAGCGCCTGTTCCTGGTGCTGGCTGCCTGCGGCGCTGGGTTGATGCCGCCCGCGGTTCGGGCCGAGGCCTGCCCTGCCCTGCTGGAAGGCGCACGGCGCCTCGCGCTGGTCACCTTCACGACGATGTCCTCGCCCGCGGCGACCTTGCGGCTATTCGAACGGCAAGGCGTTGACGACGTCTGGCGCGCACTGCGACCACCAGAACCGGTCATGCTGGGAGCCAAGGGCGCGGCCTGGGCTCAGGCGTTCAGGCACTTAAAGCGCCGCCGCGATCCGGTGAAGCGCGAAGGCGACCAGCGAACGCCGGCAGGTATCTTCGCGTTCGGACCGCCATTCGGGTTCGCTCCGTCTCCGCTGCCGGACTACCTGCATCTCCAGCCCGACACGGTCTGCGTCGACGACCCTCGCTCGGCTGCCTACAATACGATCACCGCGCGCCAGAGCATCGGGCCCGGCGTGAGCGTCGAGATGATGCGCAGCGGCCCGCTCTATCGCCGTGGGCTCGTCGTGCAATACCCCACGAGCGCCGCGACACGCGCCGGCTCGTGCATCTTCATTCACGTCTGGAAAAATCCCACGACCGGCACTGCCGGCTGCATCGCCCTGCCCGAGCCGCGGGTTGCCGCGCTGCAGGACTTCGCTGCTGAGCCCGCCGCCGTGCTTGCCGTCCTGCCCGAGGCCCCCCCCGCCCCACTCACAGGATGCCTGCCGCAAGTGAAGGCGGCGCCGCGCTGACCGACACCTTAGAAACCCTGTCCTGAGAAACACTGTCCTTTCGCCTGGAGCGTCACCCCAGGGTCTTCGTCATCTCCAGCACGTGGCCGTCTTCGGTTCGGTAGGAGGCAACCGAATCCATCAGGTTGCGGATTAGAAACAGGCCGCGCCCGCGTTCGAGCATCTCATCGAGATCTGGCGGCGGCAGTGCGTCGAGATCGAACCCATGCCCCTGGTCGCACACGGTCATCCTGAGATCCTCGTCGGCCAGCCGAATGTGGACGTGAACCTTGTGCTCGGGTCCGTTCGGGTCGGCGTGCTCGATCGCGTTGACCACCGCTTCGGTTAAAGCAAGATTCAAGCTGTAAGCCAGCAGGTCACGGTCGCCCGAATAGCGGTCGATCGCGCTCGCGATCTGTTCCCCGATATTCCCCACCATCGCGAGATAGCGGGTCTGGCCGGGGATGACGACGTCGACTTCGATCTCTGGTATCCCCATGACCGCCCCCGCTGTTAAATGGTCAGGCCACTGGCCTGGGCCAAACCTGAATCTACCGGACCCGCATCAGCATGCACTCCCCTGAGCCCGGCGTCCAGCGTACTCAAGCTTCGCGTGGTCGATCGCCCGTGTAAACGCCTGCGCCAGCTCGCCAACGAAATCGACGATCATAGATCCGGGCAAAGATCGGCCTTGATCAGATACGCGATGCTTGAAAAAACCTGGGACAGTACACCGCAAATGGCGAGCGCGAACCAGCCGAACACCACGAAGCCGTAGTGCAGTGGCGCTACGAAGACTTCCTCCATGAACCAGAAGGTGTGGCCCCATTCATTCAGCCCCACGTTGGGCAATATCGTAAACGGCCCGATGACCGCCAGCAGGTAGGGCACGGACAAGCCCTTGGCAAAATAGGGCAGGCGCGTCCGCGCATACAGGAAAGCGCCGAACCCGGTGATGATGTAGATCGGATAGCTCAAATAGAACACCACGATATGGCTGGGTGTGAAGTCCGTGTCGCGCACGACCGTCTGGTGCCAGGTGCCGTCCTGTTCGGTGAAAAAGCTGTTCCCCCAGTAGATGGCCCAGGCGTAGGCCATCAGCCACAGCAGATGTGTCAGGTTGCGGCGCAGTTCCTCGCGCGGCGCCAAGGTCACAAACGCGGCGTCCCGGCTTTTCCACAGCAATTCCCTGAGGCCGCTGCCTCCGCGCCGCGCCAGTTGCGTCTCGGTCGCGATGAACCGCGCCCAGTACAGCTCCAGGTTGCGATCCCGGGTCCGCCACAGCCATCCGCACAGCAAGGCGCCTACTGTGACTTCGAGCACGAGGTTGGTGTACATGAAGTTCATCCAGTAGGTCTCGAACTCGGGAGCGAAGGCGTCCAGCCCGGCCGACCAGCCATAGCGGCCTTCATAGGCGCGCACCAGCAGATAGACCGCGCTGTAACCCGCCAGCACCCACACGACATGCAGGCGCCGAAACAGGGGCGCTGGCTCGGCTTCCCCATGCGGGCCATGCTCCGCACCGGCTTCGACGACCGGAACAGGCATCGGCTCCCGGAGCAATTCGTCTGATGTGCTCACGTTGCACCTGGTATGTGATTCACCGGTTGGACCCGGTGGGGCGCCGATAGATTCCCCACGATACCCGCGGTTTTCGCGGCCGGCCCCCGGCCACTCAGGTCAGCTTCAGCACCACCATCGACACGTCGTCCGAGAAAGCCCTGCTCTCACAGAAGGACTGGAGACGGGCGATGACCGCATCGATGATGTCCTGGGGCGCGGCTTCCGTCTGTTCCGCAAAAACGGCGCGCAGGCGGTCGGTGCCGAAGAATTCCCCCCCCTTGCTCTGCGCCTCGGTGATGCCGTCCGTGTAGAACAGCAGGGTATCGCCCGACTGCAGGCGGAGCCGGCGCTCCTCGAAATTCGGGTTTTCCTGGACTCCCAGTATCAGTCCCTCGGCATCGAGTTCGGTGCAGACACGGCTCCCCTGCCGCAACAGCAACGGACAGTTATGCCCGGCATTGGCGTAGGTCAACTCGCGCGTGGCCGAGTCGTACTGGGCGTAGAACATCGTGATGAAGCGATCCGAACGGTTCAGATCAGCGAACAGCAGTTCGTTCAGATGGGACAGGATGGCAGCCGCACTCCGCGCTGGTCCGGTCATATCGCGCATCATCCGGTGGGTTTCCAGCTTCAGCGTCGTGCGCGCTTCCGCCATGATCATCGCCGCGGCCACGGAGTGCCCGGACACGTCGGCGATCACGACATCGACCGCTGTGCCGGAACTGAAGTAGTCGAAATAGTCGCCGCCGACATGGGTCGCCGGCAGGCACATCCCCGCTGCCATGACCCCATTTCCGGACAAGGGCGCGGTGGGCAGCAACGACAACTGGATCTGCTTGGCGATTTCCATCTCGTGACGTTCCTCCTCCAGCCTCCGCAGCGCGGTAACGTCGGTCTGCGTCCCGATGAAATGCGTCAGCCTGCCCTGATCGTCCCGGACCGGCGAGATCAACAACTCGTTCCAGAACTCGCTGCCGTCCTTGCGATAGTTCTTCAGCGTCAGGTGACAGTCGCTCCCGTCGCGCAGCGCCTGACGGATCTGCTCGATCGCCTGGGGATCGGTGTCCGGTCCCTGCAGGAACCCCGGATTCCGCCCCATCACCTCATCCCGCGCGTGACCCGTCATCGCGATGAAGGCAGGGTTCGCGTAGATGATGGGGTTGCCGCGCTGGTGGGGGTCGGTGATGATGATGCCGACACTCGATGCCTCCATGGCCCGATCGCGCAACCGCAAGGCATCTTCGAACCGCTTGCGTTCGGTGACGTCACGATCCACCCCCCGCCACTTCACCAGATTGCCTTCGGCATCGAGGATCGGCGCCCCGGTCGACTCCGTGAATACCTCGTGTCCCTGCTGGTGCTGATAGCGGTTGACAATCCGATGGAAGGTCTCTTTGCTGGCAAGCAGGGATGACAAGGCCGGCGCGACGCGGTGGCGATCCGCCTCGGTGAACAGGTCGTAATAGAACTTCCCGAGAACCTCGCCGGCGGTATAGCCCAGAATGGACTGCACCGCGGCGCTCGAGTAGAGGTAACGCCCTTCCGCGTCCTGCTCCCAGATCCACTCGCCGGTCATCTCGGCCACCTGCCGGAAGCGGGCTTCGCTCTCCGAAAGATTTCTTTCGGCCAGTTTGCGCTCGGTCACGTTTTCGATCAGGCCGATCGCGAACTGCAGTTCGCCGGCGGGTGCGTAGACACCCGATACGGTCTTGCGCACCCAGACCGCGGTCCCCGCTTTCTGGATGAATCGCTTCTCCAGTCGGTATTCGCTGCGCTGCCCTTCCACCAGTTCCTGGAACCAGCGGAGGGTGATTTCCATGTCGTCCGGCGCCGTCAGATCGAACACGGTCTTGCCATGCAGTTCGTCGCCGTCGTACCCCAGCATCTGCTGCAGGGCGGGATTGCTCTCCCGGATGCGCCCAAGCTTGTCGAGCAGCGCGATACCGAGGCCCGCCCGTTCGAAGAGGATGCGGAATCTCGCCTCACTCTCGCGCAAGGCCACCTCGGTCAGCTGTCGCTCCGTGATCTCTGCTTGCAGTCGTGCGCGCGCTGCAGTGAGTTCGGCGTTTTGTCGAGCGGATTGCTGCTCCGACTCGGCGCGCATCCGATGCACTTCGACCTTGTCACGCTGGAACTCGGCAATCGTGCGGTCCTTTTCACGATCCGCCTCCAACAGCGCCCGGTGGTCCTCCAGGACGCTTTCGTAGGCGGCATTGCGAATCTTCAGCGCTTCTTCGTAACCGCACAGAATGGTCTCCAGCAGGATCGAGGTCTGCTGGAGGCGGTGGTCAAGCGTGGGCGGTGCCTCGTCTGGAAGCCGCGATGCGGCGGACTCGAGGCAGAGTTCATGCACCACTTGCTGATGCACGGCCGCCAGGGTCGGCGCCGTCACTTTCTCGATGACGGCCTGGCAGCCGAGTTCGTAGCTCCGCAGCCGGGCTTCATCCGACGCGCCCGACAGGTAGTCTGCTACGGCCGCTCGGTAGCGGGGCCTCAGTTCGCCCGAAACCCACGGACTGTCGTCAGTCATGCTCGCCTCCCGAGTTACCTCAGTCAGAGCGTGGCATTGGCCCCGTGCCGGTGCTCAAATCCGGTTGACGTTCGCGGCACTGCAGCCCTGTCATCCCGCCGGGTGGGAAAGGCTGCCGACACCGGCGCGCGGGTCAACCGCCGGGAGCGCGCAAGGTGACATCCGGCTTCACCTCACCCATTTCTTCATCGTCACCGTGGTGCCCTTGCCGCGCTCCGACCGAAGTTCGAATTCGTCCATCAAGCGCTTGGCGCCCGGCAAGCCCAGACCGGCTCGACCGCTCGTCGAATAGCCTTCGCGCAGGGCCAACGCGGTGTCGGCGATTCCCGGTCCTTCATCGCGCGCCTCGATGATGATGCCGCGAGCGCCCCGCTGCTCTCCCTCGGCAAGCACGATGTCGCCGCGCCCTGCATACTGCAGTATGTTGAGCGCCAGTTCCGACACTGCGATCGCGATGAAGGTCTGTTCGACGGACCAGAAGCCCAGAGCAATGGCCAGCGTCCGCGCCTGCTGACGGGCTGTCAGGACATCGTCGTCCGATGCAATCGCGACACGAACTTCATCGGCCACAGGCATGTCCCGGTATGATCGAAGGGCTGGCCCCGGTTCATTCGTCGGTCCCGCGATAACGGTAGCGCTTCGCCACATTCTCAGCACAACCTCGTTCTCGACCAGGGCCTGCGGAATTCCATACCAATGCGTGCGGCCGGGCAACATTTTCGCCGCCTGGCGCCTCCCCGAACGAGGCGGTGCCAGGCCATGGGGATGGCGGTCGCGCTCGACTCGCTGGTGCGTCGGATGCCGCGCCGCGGGGATATCGGGACGCGCTGTTCAGATACACCCATCATCGCAAGGGACTCCCGACTTACCGGCCAGCGCCGGAGACCAAGATTGATTCTATGCTGCTTCCGCTGGTCGTTAGACAGCCGGCAGCCCCTTTGCTCCCGCTCGGGCTGTCTTTTCCAGGCTCGGTGTCGGCCTGCAGCGCTGCGCGGCGGCCTCCGTTACGCTCCGCGCCAGACGGCGATGTCGGCCGAGCAGACCGCTTTGGCAACGCATGCAGCCTGCGGCGAGCACAAATTCGGTATGGGTTCAGGCATTCTGTCCTCCCGGATCGACAGGGATGTCGGATAAGCTCCATCCCAGCGACGGCCCGGCGATCGACCGCTTAATAACCCAACGAAGGCCCCCATGAAATGTCCGTGCCTGCCGGAACTGTAACGGTTCACACCTCCCCGCCCGCTCCCACTTCCCAGCAAAGGGGGGGGTGAATGGTTATGCCGAAACTGACCGCCGAGTTGCGAGGGCAGGAACCGCGCCTGCGCCGCCAAGCCGCCGCGCTGGCAAATGCCGGCCGGTCATGACCAACCGTACCCAACCGCGAGGAAAGCCCATGCATGTCAGAACCTATTTGTTCTTCGATGGCCGCTGCGACGAAGCGCTCGCCTTCTACCGCGAGGCGTTGGGAGCCGAAGTGGAAGCGCTGATGCGTTTCAGCGAAAACCCGGACCCGCCAACGGCCGACTGCCAGATGCCGCCCGGCTGGGAAAACAAGGTCATGCATGCCAGCCTCCGCATCGGCGACACGACGCTGATGGCCTCCGACGGCCGATCTGCACAGCAACCCGACTTTCAGGGCTTTTCGCTGGTGCTCAATGCGGCCGACGAGGCCGAGGCCGACCGTCTGTTCGCAGTGCTGAATGAAGGCGGGCACGTGCAGATGCCGCTGGGCAAAACGTTCTTTTCGCCGCGCTTCGGCATGGTCGCCGATCGCTTCGGGGTCTCGTGGATGATCATCGTCGAATAGCGAGGGGTAATTATGTTGGCGAACACACTGATAGGCATCGCGGTGTTGGTGGCCGCGTTGCTCGTTTACGCAGCGACCCGGCCCGGCACCTTCCGTATCGAGCGCAGCATCGTCATCCAGGCACCAGCGGAAAAGGTCTTTGCGTTGATCAACGTTCTGCGCGCGTGGAGCCGTTGGTCACCCTGGGAAGCAAAGGATCCGGGCATGCGGCGCAGTTTCAGCGGCACCGACAGCGGCAAGGGCGCAGCCTATGCCTGGGAGGGCAACAAAAACGTCGGCACCGGCCGCATGGAGATCATCGAGGCATCGGCGCCGAACCGAATCGTCATCAAACTCGATTTCATCAAGCCGTTCGAAGCCCACAACACGGTGGAATTCACTCTGCAGGCGCAGGGTGCAGCGACGCGGGTGACGTGGGCGATGTTCGGCCCGATGCCCTACCTCTCCAAGCTGATGACGACGTTCTACAGCATGGACAAGATGTGCGGGAAGGACTTCGAAGCCGGTCTTGCCCAACTGAAGACCGCGGCCGAGCAGGATTAAGATGGCCGACCTGGCCTGCCCGCGTGCGCACCGCACGAATGACGATCCGGGCAGGCCGTGCAGATGCGCGTGGCGCCATCCCCGGCGGTGGAATTGAAGAGAACCGTCACGGTAACCATGCCCGAGGCGGTGCCGTCGCGCATGGCACTGATAGTCAGTCTGCCGGCATGGCATGAACTGGTAGGCTATCGCCTGATCCATGCCGCCAAAGCCGGCCTGTGCGCGCGGCGTCCCCGGGGTCGGGGACCGACGCGACCGCCCCCGACAGGCTTGGCCGGACGCGTCCGTCGTGCCGTTCATCGAGCAATTGGCGGGCAGAAGCGGTCCAATGAAGCCAGGAAGCTGCACCAACCGAGCGGGTCTCGCCCTAATTCCATCCACAGCCCCGTTACCCAGGAACCTCGATGACCTTCGCCTTCGACAACACCTACGCGCAACTGCCCGAGCGATTCTTCGAACGGCTGGCTCCGGTTCCGGTCGCGCAGCCACGGCTCGTCAAACTCAACGAGGCGCTCGCCGAGAGCCTCGGGCTGGACCGGGACGCCCTGCGCTCGCCCGAAGGTCTGGCCGTCCTCTCGGGCAACCGCGTGCCCGAGGGCGCGGCGCCCTTGGCCATGGCCTACGCCGGCCATCAGTTCGGGCATTTCGTGCCACAACTCGGCGATGGCCGTGCGATTCTGTTGGGGGAGATACTGACCCCGTCCGGCGAGCGCTTCGACATTCATTTGAAGGGCTCCGGGCGCACTCCCTTCTCGCGCGGCGGCGACGGCCGGGCCTGGCTCGGTCCGGTGCTGCGGGAGTACATCCTCAGCGAGGCCATGTATGCTCTCGGGATCCCGACGACGCGTTCTCTGGCCGCGGTCGCGACCGGCGAGCAGGTCGTGCGCGAGACCGTGCTGCCGGGCGCTGTGTTGACGCGGGTCGCACGCAGCCACGTGCGGGTGGGCACCTTCGAGTACTTCCATGCGCGCCAGGACGTCGACGGACTGCGGCGGCTCGCCGACTATGTGATTGCTCGCCACTACCCGGAGGCGAAGGCGACGGAGCAGCCCTACCGAACCTTTCTCTCGGCGGTCATCGGACGCCAGGCCGAACTCGTCGCGCGTTGGCTCGGCGTCGGCTTCATTCATGGCGTGATGAACACCGACAACACCTCGATCGCCGGCGAGACCATCGACTACGGCCCCTGCGCCTTCATGGATGCCTATCACCCGAACAGGGTTTACAGCTCGATCGACCACCGCGGTCGCTATGCCTACGGCAACCAGCCCCGGGTTGCGCAGTGGAACCTCGCCCGTCTGGCCGAGTCGCTGCTGCCGTTACTGGATCCGGATCCGGACCAGGCCCTGGCGGCAGCCCAGGACCTCATCGAAGGTTACACCGCGCGCTTCGAACAGGCTTACCTTGCCGGATTCCGGGCCAAGCTCGGTCTCTTCGAAGCACGGGACGAGGATCCCGAGTTGATCGACGGACTGTTGCTGGCGATGTCGGAGAACGCGGCCGACTTCACCAACACCTTCCGCAGCCTGTGCGACGCCGCGGCGGGAACGGCCGGGCCGGATGCGGCCCCGCTCGCCGATGCGGCGCCCCTCAACGCGTGGCTCGGGTTCTGGCATGCGCGCCTGGCCAGCGAAGCGGGCGACCCGGAGGCACGGGCAGCCGCGATGCGTCGCGTAAACCCGGCCGTCATTCCCCGCAACCACCGAGTCGAGGCCGCGCTGAATGCCGCCGTGAGCGGCGACCTCGATCCGCTCGATGCGCTGCTGCGGGTACTCAGCCGCCCCTGGGACGAGGGCCCCGAGACTCGCGCCTACCGCCTGCCTCCCGAGCCCCATGAGGTGGTACAGAAAACGTTTTGTGGAACCTGAAGCCCCGCTGAGCGAGTCGCTGCCCTGATGGAGGGGCTTTCCCGGTGGTGCCGATCGGCTCGAAGCGACCAGTTCCGGCAGCCGCCCGGCCCCCGCCGCCGCGACGTCGCACCAAGACCGGATGTCAGATCCGATCACGCGTCTTCCTGGCGAGCAGTCCGGAGGCCACGATGATCGGCGAAAGCACCGGGCTGAATGGCGGCGCATAGGCGAGATCTGCATTTTGCAGGTCGTCACACGTCAGCTTACCCAGCAATGCCGTGGCGGCGATGTCGATGAGTTTGTCGACCCGGCCGGTACCGGCTGCCTGGGCCCCGAGCAGGCGCCCGGATCCCGCTTCGGCAACCAGCTTTAGCGTTAGCGGTTTGGCTCCGGGATAGTAGCGCGCGGTGTCTTGCGCCTGAATGAGCGCGGTGATCGGATCGAAACCCGCCAGGCGGGCATCCGCCTCGGTGAGCCCCGTCGCGCCAACCGCAAGCTCGAAACACTTGCAGATACTGGTGCCGAACACACCGGGAAAGCGCGCATCGCCCCCCGCCGCATTTTCGCCAGCCACCCGCGCCTGCAGATTGGCGCTGTCTCCAAGCGGTAGCCACGTTGCGTTCCGCGTGAGGCGGTGCCGCGATTCGGCGCAGTCTCCGGCGGCGAAGACGTCCGGCGCACTGGTTGCCATTCGTTCGTCCACCGCAATGGCCCCAGTCGGACCGATTCGGATACCCGACGCGGCCGCCAGTTCGACTGCGGGTCGCACGCCCAGGGCCAGCACGACGAGTTGTGCCGGCAGGGTGTTACCGCCCGAGGTGAGGACGGACTCGGCGCGCCCCCCACGTCCATCGATCCGAATCAGACTCTCGCCAGTGATGATCTTGACCCCTTTCCGATCCAACAGGCCGCGGACCATCGTGGCAATGTCCGGATCCACCCGCGGCGGGAAATAGTCAGCGCGTTCCAGCAGGCACACCTCGAGCCCGCGCATCATCAAGGCTTCCACAACTTCGAGCCCGACGTATCCCCCGCCGACGACCACCGCCTGTCGCGTCGTTGCCTCATCCAGTTCGGCCAGCAAGCGATGCATTGCCGCCATGCCTCGCAGAGTCGTGACACCCGCCAGGTCGATGCCGGGTACCGCCGGCACGATCGCGCGGGCACCTGTTGCCAAAATCAGCCGATCGTAGGGCACTGTTTCCCTGTGATCGCTTTCAAGATCGTGGACATGAACGCGATGGCCTACAGGGTCGATTGCGGTCACATGGTGACGAACCCGCACGTCGATGCGATCACGCGCGAAGTCTTCCGGACGCCGGATGATCAATGCATCCGGCTCGGCTATCGCACCACCGAGCACGTAAGGCTGACCGCACCCGCTGTACGCAACGCACGGTTCGTCCTGAAACAGGGTGATGGCGAGATCAGGATCGACCCGGCGCGCCCGCGCGGCGGCCTTGGTACCCGCGGCAACACCGCCCACGATTACAAGACGCACGAGGGTTCCGGACTGGAAGTGGCGCGGTCGGGCAACCAGGCGCCATCGCCGGCGAACAAGGCGGGCTCGCCCCCGGTATGCAGGAACACCACGGAGCGGAAGGGCAGCTGGCCGGCTTTCCGCAAAGCAATCAGGGCAGCCATTGCCTTGCCGGTGTAAGTCGGGTCCAGCAGGATCCCTTCGGTGCGTGCGACCAGACGGATCGCATCCGTGCCCTTGGCGCTGGGGATGCCGTAACCCTCACCGAGGAACCCCGCATGCACGATCGGAGGAGCCGTAGCGGCGAGTAGTGCGGAGACTCCCAGCAGCGAAGCGGCCTCCGCTGCCAACCGCTGGATCTGCGCGATGGTGGCGCCCGCATCGCGGCTGACGGCGATGCTCTGCAACGCCAAGGGGTAGCCGAGCAGCGCCTTGCCAACCAGCCAGCCGGCGTGAGTCCCACCCGAGCCTGCCGCGAGCAGGATGGCTTCCGGTTCGATCCCTTGAACCTGGCATTGCAGGAAGATTTCGCGCGCTGCCAGGACGTGTCCCAGAGTACCCAGCGCGCAGGCTCCGCCGCGCGGTATGGCATAGGGTCGTCGACCGAGCGCGCGGAGGCGAGCACACTGCTCTGCGATCCCGCGATCCACCGATGCGCGGTCGGGATCGCCCGTGAAATGGGTCTCGGCGCCGAGCAAGCGGGTCAGGCGGTAGTTGCCATCGATCACGGCGGGCGGATCGCCCCAATAGACGGCGACACACCGGAGGCCGCAGTGCGCGGCGGCCGCGGCCGTGGCGCGCACGTGGTTGGACTGGCACCCGGCGCCGGTCACGAGCGTGTCGGCTCCCCGTGCGAGGGCGTCGCCCAGCAGGAATTCCAGGCCGCGCACCTTGTTCCCGCCGAGTCCGAAGCTGATCAGATCGTCGCGCTTGAACCAGAGGTCGAGTCCACCGAGCGCAGCTCCGAGGCGCTTCATCCGAAGCAGCGGGGTCGGAAATTCCGCAAGCCCGACGCGCGGAATCTGCTCCAGCGCAGACCATGCCCTTGCGACGACACTGTCCTCGCCTCGACCCACCGGGGTCATTGGTTCGATCCCGACCCGACGCTGCGCAGGACCCGATCGACCATTTCGGCACACTGGCCGGTGTCGATGGGTGCGCCCAGCAGGGTTCGAAGCGCCTCATCGCCGAGTTGCGCGCGAATCTCCTCGGAGTTCTCAAAGGCATCCCGGAACGGGACACCCCGGCTGCCGGCCTCGGACGCTAGGCGGTGAATCAGGGCATGGGCGGATTGCTTGCCGAGCTGCGGCGCCAGCGCGAGCATGACGCGTTCGGCGTGCACGGCCCCCTGCGTTGCCTCCAGGTTGTGCAGCATGCGGGATTCGTCGACTTCCAGGTGCATCAACGCATCATGCAGCAAGGCCAAAGCCTTGTCGGCGGCGAGACACGCCACTGGCACAATGGCCCATTCCGCCTTCCAGGCGCGGCCGTCGCGTTCGTGATCGTGTACCAGATTCTCGCCCATCTGCGCGGCGGCATGGCGCACTTGCCGGGCCAGGGTGCCGAGGTGCTCGCTGATTTCGGGATTGCGTTTTTGCGGCATCGTGATGCTGCCGACGACGCCTGCCGCGCTGGCTTCACGCAGTTCACCGATCTCGGGTCGCTGCAGATTGTAGATTTCGTGCCCGATACGGTCTCCGAGCGCGGACAGCAAGGTCAGCAGGTTCAGCCACTCGGCCAGGCGGTCACGCGAGGCAGTCCACGAAATGGCGGGTACGGCGAGTTCCAGGCGTTCCAGGAAACGCCGTTGCACCACAAGTCCCTGCGGACCGAAGGAAGACAGGCTGCCGACGCCGCCGGCGAGCTGCCCGACCGCGAGGCGGGGTGAGATCTCCACGATCCGTTGCCGATGGCGCAGGAGCTCGTCGAGCCAGCCGGCAACCTTGTAGCCGAATGTGATCGGCAGCCCCGGCTGGCCGTGCGTTCGGCCGCACTGCGGGGTCGTTCGATGGCGTGCGGCGAGCCCCGCGAGCACACCGACGAGCCCGTCCAGGCGCTCTCGCATCAGGCCATGGGCTCGCTTGAGCACGCGGGCGTTGTGTGTGTCGGTGATGTCCTGCACGGTCGCGCCGTAGCAGAGCCATTCGCCGCTGTCACCGGGACAGCGGCGTTGCAGCGCATGAATCAAGCCCAGCAGAGAATGATTGGTCTGCTCGAAACCGCGCCGGACTTCGGCGAAAAAGGGATCGTCGAGTTTGATCTGCGGGCAGGCTTCGCATAGAGCGTCGGCCGCGCGCTGGGGGATCAGGCCGTACTCGGCCTCGGTCGCCGCGAGTGCGCTGAGCACCTCGATCCAGCCGGCCACGACCGAGCGTTCCTCGAACAACGCACGCATCTCCGGGGTCGCCCAGGAATTGCCGAAGATGGCCGAATCCATGATGTGCACGCTCATGTCGGGCATCGCTCCCGGCACCGCTGCAGCAGGGATTCCTCGGACGCTCGTTGTCGCTCCTGTTGCTCGGCCGTCCATGCCCGAATCTCGGCCAATCCCGCACGCTGGTCGGCGAGCACCGCATCCAGTGCAGGCGGAGCGGCGCCGCCGTGCCCGATGCGCGCGTGGACGGACTCTTGCGGATCCAGCGCACGTGCCAGCGCGGCAGGCGTCAGCTCGACCCGATAGCCGAGCACCTCGATCGAACAGGCGGACAGGTCGTCCGCGCTCAGAGCGGCCAGCGGCCGCGAGCCGGCCGTCTGTCGGACCAGCGTGCCGACCAGCCGGTGCGCCTGGCGAAAATCCAGACCGCATTCCATCACCAGCACCTCCGCAAGATCGGTCGCCGCGGCATCGCCGCCTGTCAACAATTCGAGGCCGCGCTGGGCGTCGAAGCGCAGATCGGTGATCACTTCATCGAGCAGCAACACGGCCTCGCGCGTGCCGGCGACCGCGCGCGGAATCGCACCGTACAGGCTCAGCCGGTTGTCCGGCTGTCCTGACGGCGTGCGGGCCGCCGCGGCGGTGGCCGCCAGGGTCCCGATCATCGCGTTGGCAGTGCCGCGGATATGCGTCAGCGCGAACGGATTCTTCTTCTGGGGCATGATCTTGCTCGCCCGCGCGTGACGGTCGTCGAGTTCGACCAGCCCGAACTCGCCGGTGGCGAAGATCTGCAAGTCCTCGGCCAGGCGGTCGAGATTAGTAAGAATCGTGGTCATGAGGCCCGCGGTTTCGATCGGCAGATCCGCCTGCCACATCGCATCGCGGGCATGCGGCACTATCCCGTCGAAGCCGAGCAGTTCAGCCAGACGGTCGCGCGGTAGAGGTAGCCTCGACCCATTGCTGCTGCCGCATCCCGCGGGCGATTGGTTGACCCGCGCATAGAGCCCGCGCAGGCGGTCGCCGTCACGCAGTAGCGGGCCCGCAAAGCCGGCCAGATAGTGGCCGAATGTCGTCGGCTGCGCCGCCTGCAGGTAGGTGTAATCCGGCATCAAGGCCTCGCGCCACTCCGAGGCGCGGGCGGTCAGCGTATGGCCCAGTCGGGTTGCGGCGTCGCCGAGTTCCAGCAATCCCGCGCGGAGCGTCATCAGGAACGCGGTCGTGGTCGCCTCGCGCCGGGCCCGGCCTATGCCCAGCCAACCGGCCGCCGATGTCCTGCCGGCAAGCCAGGCTTCGCGGTTGGTGTAGAGATCGCCGCGCGTCGGATCGGCGGAAAAGTCCTCCGGCTGGGTTTGGAGCCTCAGCAGGGCGCCGAGCAACTCGCTGCCCTCCGCGGAGGGAATCACGCCGAGCTCTATCATCGCTAGCGTATGCGCCAGGTCGGTCAGACCAAGGGCTGCAAACAGTCCGGCCTGATCGGCGAGTTCCCGCCGGAAAACGGTGTCGACCAAACGCGCCGACGGACCTGCCGCGAGGCGCGATCCCACCTCGAGCACCTGGTTTGCAATACCGACGGCGGGGTCGTGTTCAGACTCAACGGGCATTCAGATTCACCGGAGCTTCGTCCTGTTTCGGCTCGATCCGCGCCGGATCCCAGGCACCGGTGCGCAGCAATTCGTCGGTGACCCAATGCAGGGTGTCGAAACGTAGACGGCAGCGCAGGCACTCAACAGCCAGGATCTGATCGGCCGGAATGTTCCCGAGCCCGACGTTGGTACCGAAGCGCCGAATCAGGACCGTCTGCTGTGCCGCCAAGGGTGCTTCCCAGATCAGGCGGCTCGTCGCATCGCCCAGCAGCGCGCAGAGCGTGGTCAGCGTGTCGTCGATCACCTGGCCGTGCTCGTCATAAATGCCGACGGCCCGCCCCGACTCTCGCGCCTCCATGACGACCCATTCGGCGCCATGTTCGATGTCGGTCAGCGCCTGCTCGGCCATCTGTTCGGCGGACGGCTGCGCGCGCGGGTCCTTCTTGCCGACCTCGGTGATCGGAACGAGGCCGGCATCTCGGGCGCAGGCGATGATGTTCCTGCGCCGCACCGCCGGCATCGGAATCGTGCCATCGGAGATCTCGATGGCACTGAATCCCAGATCCTTCGCGTGCTTCATGTAATCGCGGCAATGGTGTTCGACCAGGGCGACCTCAAGCAGCGTTCCGCCGGGCAAACTCAGGATGCCGTGATCGGCCAGCAAACCCAGTTTCCGTTGCAGCAAGGGGCGCGGCAGGAATACCGAGGTGCCGAACGCGAACTTCCAGTGGTCGATGAACGCGGCGGCCTGCTCCAGGGTATCCAGCAGACGGCGCTCGCCGACACCGGTGTCGATCACCATGGTGAGTCCCCGGTTGCGGGGCTTCCGGGTCCGGTCGCGGATCAGACCACCGACGATGGCGTCCCAGGCCAGCTCAGTCATCGCGCGGCTCCATTGCGAGCAGGGAGAGCGCACGTTCGATCATCGGGAGGTCCGATCCCCAGGGTACGATGACCGTCGTCCCCTGTTGCTCGAGATCGAACTCCAGCAGACAGCACTTCACCAGGGTCGGCTGCGAGGAGGCCGCGGCGAGTTTGCGCGGACACATCTCGATACGGGGCGGCTCGTCGCCGTAGTAATGGCGATGGAACTGCAGGCTGCGTTCGCAACCGATCAGGGTCCAGGCTTTCCGCTTGGGCGGCCGCTCGTCGAGGAAGTAGACCGGAGCGCCAAGGTCGTCGAGACCGCCGGAGCGACAGGGAACCAAATAGGCCTCCGGTGCGCTGCCCTGGCACAGCGCCGGCAGTTCGATGCGTTCCAGTTCCAGACAGATCGCAGGCAGATCCGCGTAGCTCAGCACCTGCTCGGCCATGGCCAGCAGTTTGGGCGGGGCCGGCGGCGAGATTTCCACCACGCGGACCACCAGGGGGTCGGGATGGTGAATCAGGTTGATGTGATCGAAGGCCCCCTGAACGATCAGAGTGCCATCGGGTCCGATGCCGTGTTCCCGGGCCAGCCGCGCCAGCGCCGAGCGGTTGGCGGGATCGACGTGCGGCGCGTGGACGAACACGGCCGAGTCCGGCAGGGCAAGCACCTCGACCGCCACGACGCGGTTGAACAGATCCTCAGCACCGTCCCGCTGAATCGCCGCGATGGCATAGCGCGAGCCCGGACCGTGCAGCACCACGACGTCGGTCCGCCGGTACACCTCGCGTTCCATCAGATGGCGTTCGATCGCAGCCATGGTCATCGGGCCGGCATAAGGCTGGAAGCTGACCCGCCGATAAGGTAGGGGCACGAAGTTCCTCGTCGTCCTGAGACCTCCGACCTCCAGCACCGCGCCGTTCATGCGTGTCTCTCCGGGCGGAAATCGGGGCCTGAAAAACTCCTTAATCGGTCTTCAGTACGCAATTCCCGCTCGTGAATCCGCAGCGGATCGAGGCTACGGATCAGCTCGCAGACAGCCGCGGGCGGCAGCGGGGTGGTAGCCACAGGCTCGCTGATCGGAAATTCGAATGCGGTATTCGCCCGCACTAACTCCGTATCGGTATCCGGGAAGACCTCGCGGAGCCTAGCGTGCCCCGCGGCATCGAAGTCGAACACGCCGAGTTCGGTGATCAGCCAGTCCGGGCCATTTCCGACCAAGCCCATGCCCTTGCGGGTACGCCCATCGGCCGCGCGATGTCCGGAGCTGGTGATGAAATCGCAGCGCTCGACCAGGCGGAAACGTCGCGCACCTCGACCGTCGGATACGGCGCGGTGCGCCGCGGTCCACAGCGTCAGGTGGCGGGCATCACAGGCCAGGTTGCAGCCGCCACCTCCGCCGGGGAGTTTCAGTTTCAGTGCATCCACTCCCAGCCGGGTCGTGTTCAGGTTGCCCCAGCGGTCGATCTGCAGTCCCGACAGGAACATCCGCTCCAGACGCCCGGCCGCCGCCAGATCGAACAGTTCCTCGATGTCGAGTTGGCATTCCGCGTCGCGATCCATGACCCAGTCATTGCTGGTCGGTGCCAGAAAGGGCGGCATCGGGTTGACCGCATAGGTTGCGCCCGCAACGAGCACGAGATTGGGTGCATGCGTACGTTTGGCCACGTGCAGCGCGAGTTGCACCAGGGGAGAACCGAAGCCGTGAAAGGCCAGGATGCCGTCCTCGATCGTGCGGGCGATCCGATAGATCAGCGCCTCGCCCAGACTGCAGCGATTGCCTCGAGGCTCAGTCATAGAGCTTCATCCACGCGTCGGGGCCATCCTTCCAGGAGGCCAGACGCTCCAGGGTGGCGCTCCCGCCGATCGCCTCCAGGTAGGCGGCATGATCGGGACATCCGTAGACGAAACGCTGCAGATACTCGGCTTCGAAACGGTCGGCACCCGCGCTGGCACAGGCGTGGTAGTGCGCGGTATGCGGGCGGTCGTAGCCATAGAACGGGTAACAGGCCGTGGGATGCGCGCCGTAGGCGACCTCGGCGACGGCGGTCACGTAGAAATACGGGACCGTCACGCCCAGGCGCTGGAGTTCTTCGGTCGACACGATCTGCTCCACCGTAGCGATCACCTTCCTTGCCGCGCGCGCGAACAGCCGATCGGCCACCGGGGGCCCCGCGATGTGGAGATTGCCGTGCGCGTCGCCATAGTGCGCGTGAAGGATCGCGACGTCCGGGCGCAGGGCCGGAACGAGGACCAGTTCCTCGCCGGTGTACGGACATTCCAGGGTCTTGAACTCCGGATGCAGGTCGAGAAACCCGCTGCCCTTGACCGAGCGGATCGGCAGGAACGGCAGGCCGGCGATCGCGGCGCGCAATTGCTGAACCAGCGTGTAGCAGCACGAGTCCCTGATCGCGACCGTCCCCGACTCGCAGGCACGGCGGTAGTTCGGCGCCATACCGAAATCCTGCTCGAAGCCGACATAGGATTCGGCGCTGGCGGCAACCAGTCCGGCTCCGCACAGGAGGTCCACGTCGATACCGTGGGCCGAGCCGATCAGTTCCAGATCGCCGGTACCCGCGCGGATCAATGCCCGCAGCGCCGCCATTGGCTCACGGGACGACAGCCCGCCGCCGATCGCCAGACAGTCGCCGGGGCGAATGTGTCCGATCAGAGTCTCCAGATCCGTCCGTTTGTCGGCTTGTGTGTAGACCGCGGCGTTCATAGGGCGGTCATCGCACCGTCGACGCAAAAGGCCGTCCCCGACACGAAGCTCGCCTCGTCGGACGCGAGGAACAGCGCGGCCTGGGCAATCTCGTCCGGCCGTCCGAACCGGCCGATCGGGTACTTCGCGATCTTGGCCAGGGTGTCCTCGTCCGAGTCGCCCGCCATGATCGCGCGGTCGAGGTCGGTCCCGGCCACACGGCCGGGGCACAGGCAGTTCACGCGGATGCCGAGCCCGGTGTAATCGACTGCCATTTGCCGGGTCAGCGCGATGACCGCGCCTTTCGACGCGCAATAGGCGGCCATCCGCGGAATGCCGATCACGCCGGCGATCGAGGCGATGTTCACGACCGAACCGCCTTCACGGCGCATCGCCGGCAGCGCGGCACGCGCGCACAGATAGGTGCCGGTCACATTGACCGCCAGGGTGCGATGCCAGAGTTCGGGTTCGGTCTCTTCGACGCCGGCGAATTCGGCGATTCCGGCGTTGTTGACCAGCACGTGGATCACGCCGCCAAAGCGGCCGCGGATCGCCGCGAAGGCTTGCTCGACGGCCTCCGCATGCGCCACATCGGCATGATAGGCGTCCGCATCGATACCCTCGGCGCGGAGTGCGTCCGATGCCTGAGCGAGTTTGTCCCCGGCGCAGTCGATCAACACGACGCGCGCACCCTGCCGACCGAACAACTGCGCCATCGCGAAGCCGAGACCCGCCGCGGCGCCGGTGATCACGGCGTGCTTACCGGCCAGTCGCCCGGTCACCGAGGTTCTTCCGTCATGGTCATCACATACTGCGCAAGGTCCGGCTGCCGGCGCGCAGTCGGCATAACTGGATGAAATACGACGGATTCAGGAACAGCTCATCCATCTCCCCGAGTTCGTCCACCGTCAACCCGTTACGGACCATCGGCGCCAGGTACTGGAATCCGTCCTTCGCGCCGTAGCCGACGTGAAACGCGCCCAGAATCCGCCGCGAGTCACCCTCGATGACCAGTTTCTGGAAGCCGGACAGCTCCGGCTTCATCATCGCGTACAGCATCACGCGATCACCCGCGGGCAGGGCGACCGTGTGCCCGTCGGGGTTGTCCGGCGGCAGTTTCAACACGACGATGTTGCGGTAACGCTCGCGCGCCTGCTCTTCGCCGAGTCCCAGCCAGCAGACCTCGTAGTGGGTATGCAGGAAATCCGGATAGTCGCGCGGCTGGTAGCGCGCGTCCTCCCCCATGATGTTGCGCGCCGCGCAGGTCCCGCCCTTGCGCGCCTTGAACATCTCCATCGGCCGGCCGACCAGGTCGCCGACCGCGTACACGCCCGGCACCGAGGTCCGCATCCGGTCATCGACCCGCACCGACCCGTCGTCGTCGAGGTCGACGCCGAGGACCGCGTGAGTCTCCTCGGAATTGGGTTGCTCCCCGAACCCGAGAAACAGGAAATCGGTCGCGATGCGCCGGGGCCCCTGGGAACCCGACAACGTCACCGCGCGAATGCGACCGCTCGCATCGTCCTCGCACGACACCACCTCTGCAGGGTTCACGAATTCGATCCCCTGCTCTTCCATGCGCGCGATCAGGAACCGGCGCGTTTCGGCATCGGGCAAGAGCGTCAGCGGCGGCTGCCGTGACACGACAAAGGTCTTTCGCCCGGTCGCGTTGAAGAAGCACGCGTACTCGATCGCGGTCTTGCCACTGCCGACGACGACGGCGACCGGGCCGGGTTCGTAGTCCAGCGCGTCGACCAGCGTGGCGTAGTTGAAGACGCCACTGAGTCCCTCTGCGACACCCGGCAGCGGCCGAGCGCGTGCGCCGGTGGCCAGCACGAGGTTGCGGGCGCGGTAGACCTGCTCACCGACCGCGACGCTACGGGCATCCAGCAAGCGGCCGGGCTGGCCGAGCACGAACTCCAGTTCCAGTTGTTCCGCGCTCTGGTAATTCATGAAGGCATGGGGGCCGGTGCGTCCGCGCCGGAACATCTCGACGATATCCAGCATCGAGACGGCCTTGCCCCGCAGATCCTGGAACCACAGCTTTCCGGAAAAGGTGCGCTCCAGCATCAACTGGGCGGCGACGTCCGAGAAGACGTGGTGCGGAACACAGGCATGGTGCGGACACGAACCGCCGAGGAACGGCCAGCGGTCGATGATCAGTGGTCGCCCGCCCATGGCGCGCAAATACGCAGCGCCGAAGCGGCCTCCGGCGCCGCCGCCCAGGAAGAGCGCGTCGAACTCACGGGTATCGCCCCGTCGGATGTTGACCAGCGGCTCGCCCGCCGCCCTCTCCGTCAGGCGAGCCTCGATGGCCTCCGCCCAGCGTTTCGTCGACCAATGCGCCTCGCTGACATCGACCACTTCGGTTACCCCGGCAACGTCCAGGCTTCAAGCCTTGTTCGGGTCGTGCACTGGAGCGCCGCAACAGGGGCATCCGCCCCCAAGCGCGGACTCCAGCGGATGCGGGACCGGCGGCGTATCGCGTAGGGGCCGGGCGCGGTTCCCTCCGCAGGTCGAACAGACCCACTCCTCCGGCTCGCGGGTGCCGGACAGCACCATGCCGGAGAAGGTGTGGCCACAATCGGGGCATTCCAGCCGGTAGACCGGCACCGGGACAACCTCGCTAAAGGCGGCGTGTGAGATGACCCCTCAGGCCGCGGCTTTCTTGGCGAGTTCCGCTCGCACGAGTTCGGTCCCCTGAACCAGAGCGTGCAGCTTGTCGATGGCGATATAGCGTTGCAGCAGGATCAGGCCACAGTCGGTCGTGACGCCGAGCCGGTCCGCCGGGATCACGTCCAGCAGGCGACGGATGCGCTCGGCGACCTGCTCGGCAGTTTCGGTAATCGTGCTTTTCACATCGATCACACCGGCCCAGAAATTGACGTTCGGCGGCAAGGGATGGGCCCGCAGCACGTCGAGGCCGCTCATGTCGTCGCTGCGCCGACCGCAGCTTTCCAGGTTCAGCACATCGATCTTGGCCTGATACGCTTTCGGCACGACCGATGACGTTGCGGATGGCTCCTTGCCGCGGCGTTTGGTCAGATCGAAGATTTCACCCGACTGTGCGGTATCGTCCGGCAGGTAAGCCGGCGTTCCGCCCCAGTTGCCCCAGCAAACGTGGACGATGATCTGGGCGTTCGATACGCCTTCGACCGCGCGGTTGAACGCCTCGATGGCCCAATCCTCAAATCCGTACGGCCAGGTGAATTCGTCGAGCTGTATGAAATCGACGCCGAGCCGATCGATCTCGCGAAGGTCCTCGTTGATGGCCGCCGCGAGGGCCATCGCGCGTTCGCGCGACGATTTGTAATGCAGATCATTGGTGCACTGGGCCAGCACCTGAACCCCCGTGTACTGCACCTTGATCGGCTTGCGGGTAGCCCGCTTCAATGCGCGCGCCTGTTCCACCATGATGCCGCCGTGCCGGCGAATCGCCTGGTCGAGCGTTCCTGCGTGCAGACGACTGTAGATCGGAAAACCGAGATGCCCGCCCTTCAGGTTGTAGCCCAGACGGCGAAGGTAGTAGTAAAGGGCTTGATCGGCGTAGTTGTCGCCGTGCACCCGGCCATCGGCGATGATGTCCAGGCCGGCGTTCTCCTGGTCGCGCGCGATCGCGCCGACGGCATCTTCCAGCGCTTCGCGCACCAGCGCGTCCGGCGGTTCCTGGTCGCCGGTGAAAGCGCGCGCGAACTCGGCGTCCCACCAGCGCGGGTTCGGATAGTTGCCAACCATGCTAGTCGGTATCGTGATCTCCTGGCCGCGAATCTTCATGCTCCCCTCCCCAGCCTCTAGGGCCCGATGCGTCTTGTTCGGTGGATCCGTCTTCTTTTGGTGCTTCCAGGCACTTCCGGCCACATGTCAAGCCATCGATGGGCCGAATCGAGAAAATACGCCCTCCACTTTCAGTTGACAATCCGTATTTGTTCTCGGTTGACAAGTGGATTTTTCCGGTTGCGAGCGAGCGCCGAGTCATCGACGCGGCGGTCACACATCACGGTGATGTCGTTGCAGGATCAGATCGGCCGCCTTCTCGGCAATCATGATGGTCGGCGCATTGGTGTTGCCGCCGACGAGGGTTGGCATGATGGACGCGTCGACGACGCGTAGGCCGTCGATGCCGCGCACGCGGAGTTCCGGATCGACGACGGCGCGTTCGTCGCAGCCCATCTTGCAGGTTCCGGCGGGGTGCCAGGTCGTCGAGGCCGCCCTGCGGACGAAGTCTTCGAGGTCCCGGTCGCTGCGCGTATAGACCCCAGGGGCAATCTCCCTGCCGCGGATGTCATCGAAGGCGCTCGCGTAGAGGATTTCCAGGTTCCAGCGAACACCGGCAATCGCACACCTCAGATCCTCAGGGTTATCCAGATAGTTGGGGTCGATGACCGGACGGTCCAGCGGGTCGGCGGAAGCCAGCGTGACGCGACCGCGGCTGACCGGCCGGTTGACATAGGAGGTCAGCGACACGCCATGGCGCCGGACATAGCCTGCCTCCGGGTAATCCGGGGACAGGCTCATCAGGAAGAACAGCTGCAAGCCGGGGACGGCCTCGTCCCGGTGGCTCTTGACGAACGCGCCCGCTTCCAGTGCGTTGGAACCGGCCAGGCCGCTTCGATCGGCCTCGTAGGCACGCAGGGCTGCTGCGCGCGCATCGGCCCCGAGCGCGGAAAAGCTCAAGGGCTGCGTGATCTCGCAGCGAACGCGCGTGTGCAGATGATCCTGCAGGTTCCGGCCGACGCCGGGCAGGTGCAGACGAACCGGGATGTCTGCTGCCCGCAGTTCCTCCTCGGGACCGATCCCGGAAAGCAGCAGCAGTTGCGGTGAGCGGATCGCACCCGCGGAGAGAATGACGCAGTGCGTGGCCAACGCGCTTTCCGCCGTGCCCCGGTGCAGGAAATCGACCCCCGTCACGCGACTCCCCGCGAAGCGGAGTCCGGTGGCATACGCGTGCGTCAGGACCGTCAGATTCGGCCGTGTCCGTGCGGGATGCAGGTAAGCATTGGCGACACTGCAGCGGGAACGTCGATCATAAGTCGCCTGCAAGGGACCGCAGCCTTCCTGGCTCTGCCCGTTGAAATCCGGGTTGTACGGAATGCCGATCTCCTGCGCCGCGGCGAGATAGCGTTCCACCAACGGATTTCCGGCAGGGTGGCTCTCGACGACCAGCGGCCCGTCCACGCCGTGAAAAGGGCCGGCGAACGCGCGGTTGGACTCGGATCGGATGAAATAGGGCAGGACCTCGCGATAGCTCCAGCCCGGGTTTCCGTCCGCGGACCAGGCGTCGTAATCGGCGCGATGTCCCCGGATGTAGATCATGTAGTTGATGCTGCTCGAGCCGCCGAGCACCCGCCCTTGCGGCATGAAGATCCGGCGTCCGTTCAGATGCGGCTGCGGCACTGTCCGGTCGGACCAATCGGCGGGGCCGTCCTGCAGCTGTGGATACAGCGCGGGAGTGCGGATCGCAGGCGCATCGTCCTCGCCGCCGGCTTCGAGCAGCAGCACCCGGCAGGCCGGATCGGC
The DNA here is from genome assembly GCA_004168015.1 of Methylolobus aquaticus. Lineage (GTDB taxonomy): Bacteria > Pseudomonadota > Gammaproteobacteria > Methylococcales > Methylococcaceae > Methylotetracoccus > Methylotetracoccus aquaticus. Next base: position 2,073 of record SEYW01000018.1, on the reverse strand, counting down.
CGACAGGCGGTTCGCCAACACGCACCCGGCCGAACCGGCACCAACGATCACATAGTCATATCCGGCGGTGCCTGCTGCCATGGGCTCGCCTATCGCCCGTAGCGTTCCCAGTGGGACCGGAACAAGGCATCCTCGCTGATCGGACGCGGCTTTATCGAGCGCGACACCCAGGTCAGGTTGACGAAATGACGGGCGTTGACGTTCTCGGTCGTGATATTGCGGCCCCAGGTGCCGCAGCTGAGGCTCAGCGTGTAGGGCAAGCCGTTGCGGGGGCTCCCGGCGCCTTCGTTGAGGCTCTGGTTGACCATCACGCGTGCGGTCCGGGTACCGAACGCCAGCGCGTCGACGTGTTTGTCCGACCGGGTATGGATACCGCAGGTATGTCCGCGCCCCTGGTAGTCGGTGATCGCGTTCACCCGTTCCACGGCCCGGTCTATCGCACCCTGGTAGCGATAGACCGCGAGCACGACGCACAGCTTTTCGCCGGAGAAGGGGTAACCCGGACCCGTGCCCTCCTCTTCGACGATCAGGAAACGTGTGCTGTCGGGCACCGTGATGCCGGCCAGCCGGGCGATATCCGGCGCGGACTTCGCGATCACGGCCAGGGCGGGAACGTGCGCACCGGGGTCGGGCCACATCAAGCGACCCAGCGCGGCCTTCTCGTCTGCCCCGCACAGGTACCCGCCCAGGGCGCCGAGCCGGGTCAGCAAGTCGTCGTAGATCGAGGCTTCAACGACGAGGGCGTTGTCGGCCAGGCAACTCGTCGCGTAGTCGAAGGTCTTGGCCGCGGCGATCGTCTTCGCGGAATCATCGAGGTCCGCGGTTTCATCGACCACGTGCACCGCATTGCCGACACCGACGCCGTAGGCCGGCGTCCCCGAGCTATAGGCGGCCTTCACCATGGCCTCCCCGCCGGTCGCGACGATCAGGTCAGCCTGGCGCATCAGTGCCTGGGTCTTGCCGAGCGAGGGCGGCGCAATCACTTGGATCAGATCGGCCGGGGCGCCGACCTGCTGGCAGGCCTCGCGCATATAGCGCACTGCCAGTTCAGTGGTGCGCTGGGTGCGCGGATGGGCCGCGACGATGATGGCATTCCGACCTTTCAGCGCGAGCAAGGCCTTCAGCGGTGGCGTCGCGTCAGGCCCGGTCGTCGGGATCAGCGCCGCGACGACGCCGACGGGCTTGGCGATCTTGACCAGCCCCCGCTCCGGGACCTCCTCAACCACGCCAACGGTTTGCAGCCCCGCCATGTCCGCCAGCGTTCCGATGATGCGGTTGCGGATCTTGACGACTTTGTCGGCGAAGTTGCCGAAACCGCCTTCTTCGACGGCAAGCTGCGCCAGCGCTTCGGCGCGATCGGGACGAACGACCGACCACGCAACGGCCGTCGTCAGCGCATCGACCTCGTCCTGGCGATAGGCCTCGATCTGCGCCTGAGCCGTGCGCGCACGGCCGACCAACAGGTGCGCAACGCTTTCGTCGTCCGAAAATTCGGCAAGCATCGGCAGGACCTCCCCACGTTCCACTGCTGCCATACCGGTTGCCGCCGCTCTGGGCACGTGGTCGTGCCCCAGCCAAGGCGGATATCGGTTAAGTTCGCGGAATGGTCCTTCGAACCGGCGAGGGTTGCAAGCGGAGGATGCGAGTCGTGTGGCTGGAGAGTACGGACTAGCCCTGGAAAAGAGGAACCCTAGACATGTTCGAATGCTTCATGTCGTCTTATCGTCCATCCTGCCTGGCGGACCGGCAATGAACGGGCTGCTGTTCGACGCCCTCGCGTCGCTGGCGATGACGGTGATGCGCTTCCGGCGGAAGATGTAACACTTAGAGGGTAGCGATCAATGACCGCTTTCTCGATGGAAACGGCCCTTCTATCGGGTACGACGGTCACTGAAAGCCCTTGTTGTCGGTCGGAAGCCGTGGTGGAGGGCCGTGACGGGGCGTCACAGCCTGACGGAATACCTTGTCAGTTCAGTGAAACAGGACCTCGGCGTCGTAGCCCTGTTCCTGCGCCAGCCGCTTCAGTTGCTTCAGCGCGGCGTTCTGCAGTTGACGGACTTTCTCACGCGGCAT
>SEYW01000042.1 GCA_004168015.1 Methylolobus aquaticus | reverse complement strand
TGGTGCCGGTTTCCCGTCCCGGCGATGTCTGGGCCCTCGGTGCCCACCGGCTGATCTGCGGCGATGCGGCCGACCCCGACATCGTCGCCGCCCTGATGGCGGACGACCGCGCCCGGCTGTGCTTTACCTCGCCGCCCTACGGCAACCAACGCGACTACACCGGCGCCGGCAGCGGCGATTGGGACGTCCTGATGCGCGGCGTCTTCGCTCATCTGCCGCTGACCGCCGACGGCCAGGTGCTGGTCAACCTTGGGCTGATTCACCGCGACAACGAGTTCCAACCCTACTGGAACGGCTGGCTGGACTGGATGCGGACCCAGGGCTGGCGCCGTTTCGGCTGGTACGTCTGGGACCAGGGGCCGGGGATGCCGGGTGACTGGGCCGGACGCTTCGCGCCGAGCTTCGAGTTTATCTTCCACTTCAATCAGACGAGTCGGAAACCGCACAAGCTGGTGCCGTGCAAGCATGCCGGGCAGGAGATGCATCTGCGCTCCGATGGC
>SEYW01000017.1 GCA_004168015.1 Methylolobus aquaticus | reverse complement strand
CGAGTGGCTCGAGGCCGTTCCCTAGGGAACCTCTGAACAAATGGCGCTGGTAAGCTATCGCCAACACAACGCGTGAATGCGGTGACCGGATGAAACAGACTACCTTCGCCTCGCTGGCCTATGACCAGAAGAAGAAGCAGACTCGGCGGGAGAAGTTCCTGTCCGAGATGGAGCAGGCGGTGCCCTGGTCGGAATTGCTGGCGGTGATCGAACCGCACTACCCGACAGCCGGGCGGCGCGGTCGTCAGCCATTCCCGTTGGCGACGATGCTGAGGCTGTATTTCCTGCAGCAATGGTACGCGCTGTCCGATCCCGGTCTCGAAGATGCCCTGTACGAGATCGAATCGATGCGACGCTTCGCGGGTCTCGAGTTGGCCGACGATGCGTTGCCCGATGAAACCACGATCCTCAAGTTCCGCCGCCTGTTGGAGCGGCATGCACTGACCGCGCAGTTGATGAATACGATCAACGACGTGCTGGAGGCGCGAGGATTGCTGCTCAAGGGCGGTACGATGGTGGATGCGACGATCATTCATGCCGCGCCGTCGACGAAGAACAAAGCGAAAGCACGCGACCCGGAGATGCACCAGACCAAGAAGGGGAATCAGTGGTACTTCGGCATGAAGGTGCACGTGGGTGCGGATGTTCACACCGGAGTGGCGCACACGGTCTCGGTCACGCCGGCCAATGCCTCGGATATCGGCCAGTTGCCGAACTTGCTGCGGGAGGACGACCGGATCGTCATCGGCGATGCGGGCTACGTCAATGACACCTACAAGCGGGCCGCGCGGCAAGCGGGTGTGGTCTGGGGCGTGGCCCTGAAGGCCCGTCCGAAACGCCGCCTGGGGTCGGCGCAGAAGCGCCGCAACCGGAAGATGTCGTCGATACGGTCCCGCGTCGAACACCTGTTCCGCGTGATGAAGCGGCAGTTCGGCTACACCAAGACGCGTTACCGCGGCCTGGCCAAGAACGCCGCCCAGGTGTTTACGCTGATCGGGTTGACCAACCTTTATCTCAAGAGGCATGCCTTGATGACCTGACGGGCGAGGTGCGCCCGGAATCCGCCCCAACGGGCGAATCCGGACGGAAATCGCCCCGGTGAGCACGGAATTTCGCCTACCAGTGCCCATTTTCAAAGCCTGATTCCCTGCGGGACGTGCTTTTGCGCGTCAACTCGGAATTGTTCAGAGGTTCCCTAGCGGGCCCGCGGGACGGCTGGGTTGGTGCAACAATGCCCTCTCCGCCGGTCTGTCGATCGAGATGATGAACGATTGCGGCTGATAGTGCGCGCTCAAGGCGACAGTGTTGCGCGGGGTGTCCGTGCTGCAGCCGCCGATCATGGCGGCCAGCAATCCGGCAATCCGGCGTTGCCTACCAGGGGCGACGAAGGGGAGGGAGCTACCCCAGGCTCGGGATGTCACCGCGGTCTGTGCCGATACAGCACCGGCGGCTCGATGGAAACAAGGCATGAATACGCAGGCGTTAACCGGGTTGGCCTTATGGTTTGTTGGCACGTTTGCCGGAGGGGCTCTTGCCGCCGGGTGGTAGGCAATGTGACCCAGGCCGGTGGCTGCTTCACGCCGTGCTGTCGGGGCCGCAGCCCCGCATCCATCGCCGCAATCCCATCCCTTGCACGAGTCGCCCGGCTGATAGCCGGATCAGTCCGAGGATGGAACCGACGGCAGGAGCGCGTCCACGACGCGCTCCATGCGCATGAAGCGCGAGCCCTTGACCAGCACCGCGGGCGCAGTGTCCAGCAATTCGGATGCCGCGGAAATGAGGTCGTCCACGTTCTCGAAGTGCTTTCCTGCAGGGCCGAAGGCGACGACGGCGGTCTTGGTCAGCGGGCCCAGCCCCAGCAACCGATCGATACCGTGTTCGCGCGCGTAAAGCCCGATCTCTTCATGAAAGGCGGGGCCCTGGTCGCCGACTTCGCCCATGTCGCCCAGCACGAGCACCTTCAGCGCCCGGTTTTTCGCCAGCACGTCGATGGCCGTCCTGACCGAATCCGGGTTAGCGTTGTAGGTGTCGTCGATGATCAGCGAACCATTGCGGCCTTGTTTGGCCTGCAGTCGACCCTTGACCGGTTCGAAGTCGCCGAGGGCCTTGGCAGCCGTCGCGACGGGGACGCCGACGGCCCCGCTGGCCGCAATGGCGGCCAGGGCATTCCGGACGTTGTGAAGTCCGGCCGCCCGGAGTTCGAAGGTGGCGCGGCCGAGCGATGACAGGAGATCCACCGCGCTGGATACCGGGCCGAGCCGGTACTGGGCCGAGACCGAGGCATTCGGTTCGGTGCCGAAAGACAACACCGTCCGGTGCCCGGCGAGATTGCGCCAGTAGGCGGCATGCTCGTCGTCGGCGTTGATGACGGCCGTGCCGTCTACGGGCAGCGCCGCGATCACGGCGCCGTGTTCTTCGGCCACGGCAGCGACATCCTTCATGAATTCCTGATGTTCACGCTGGGCGTTGTTGATCAGCGCCACGGTGGGTTCGGCGAGCGCGGCGAGATGAGCGGTTTCGCCGGGATGGTTCATGCCGAGTTCCACCACGGCGACGCGGTGGTCGGCGTGCAGACGCAACAGGGTCAGCGGGAGACCGATGTCGTTGTTGAAGTTGCCCGCGGTGGCCAGCACGTTGGCGGGCCCGAAGTGGGCGCGCAGGCAGGCGGCGATCATTTCCTTCACCGTCGTCTTGCCATTGGAGCCCGTCACGGCGATGACCGGTATGCTGAACCGGCCACGCCAGTCGTGCGCCAACTGACCCAGCGCGACGCGGGTGTCGTGGACTTCGATCAGTGGCAACCGGGACGACAGCGGACTGACGGTGAGATTGGCCGCGCGGTCCACCAGCGCGCCCGCGGCACCCTTTTCCAGTGCGAGTTCGAGGTAGTCATGTCCGTCCACCCGTTCGCCCCTCAGTGCGATGAACAGGGCGCCGGGTTCGATCGTGCGCGTGTCCGTCGACACCGAGGTGAAGGCGGCGTCTGCGCCCAGCAATGGGGAGTTCAGGGCGGCGGCGGCCTGCGACAGGTTCAGCATGCGGAGGATTCCTCAGGCGACGGGGGCATTGCGGCGGCCGGTAGCATACACCGAAAATCCACCGTGCCGTGGTGCGCGCAGGCGTCGCCTGAGTCGATCGGGTCCTACCAGCGGAACTCCCGGATCGCCCAGTCGGGCTCGGCGCCGTAATCCTGCACCAGTTCCCGCAGCAGCGCGAGCCGTTCTGTGGTGTCATGCGCCGCGGCGAATTCGTGCCGATGTATTCCGTCGGTCACGAACGCCGTCGCGAGGCCCGCCCGCCCGCCGCCACCGATGTCATGGTAGAGCGAGTCGCCGATCGCGATCGTGCGGGCGGGGTCGGCCGAACGGCATTGTGCCAGTGCGAACCGGTAAATCGCCCGGTGAGGTTTGCCGATGTATTGCACGCGTCCGCCGAGGTCTTCGTACAATCGCGCGAATTCCCCGGCACTGGGCGCCACTCCCTCGTCCGTGAAGCGCATCAGATCCGGATTCGCGCAGATCAGGGGCAGGCCGCGCGCGCAGCCCAGCTCGAAGGTCGCCTGGTAGTAGCTGCGCGGCAGAGAATCATCGACACCGGATAACAGGATGAAGTCGGCATCGCCGACCGTCGCGACGCGGGTTATGGGCAGTCCATCGGTGATCGAGCGGTCGCGATCGCTGCTCAGCAGCAGGCAGCGCTGCCCCAGCGCCTCTTCGAACGGCGGTTCACGCTGCGCCAGAAGGGCGCGCGCCATTTCGCCCGAGGTTACAACGGCCCGGTAGAGGTGCGGGCTGATGCCCAGCGAAGCCAGGCGGGCGGTGTTCGCCGCGACGGATTTTCCGGAGTTGCTCAGCACCACGATGTCCTTGCCCAGACCAACGAGCCGCCGCAGGCAGGCGATCACACCGGGAAAGGGCTGATGCCCATCATGCAGAACACCCCATTGGTCGAGCAGCCAGGTGTCGTACTTTTCAGCGAATTCGCCGACGCCAGCGGCAAACTGGGTCGCGCATCCGGCCGCCGGGCCGCTTCGGTTCGGTGTTACTGCCATGGTTTTCGCGTGTCGGGGCCAGCTTTCGGTCAACAAGTTGGCTGCCATTCTACCGAACCTCCGTGGCGCAGATAACGCTTGCCTTCATCCGCAATGGCGAACAGATGGACCCAGCCGTTTGCGACCAACTCCCGTACGTGGGCATGGCGGGCGATGACGCGGTCGATGGCTGCGGTTGGCGCCTCGATGAATACCATCAGCCGGAGCGGCTCATGCACGAACTTCTGGCCGTCGTGTACCGACTGATAGGGCAGGCCCGCCCGGAGATCGCCGCCGTTGCCTTCGAATACCCCCAGTGTTCCCACCACATTGTGTAGCGTCTTGTTGCCACTGCCGAGCAGTTCCGGGTCCACGGTCGAAGCGAAATACTGGAGGTTGATCCAGCTCGCAACGACCATCGGTGCGGTCATGATCAGCTCGAGCAGCGAACCGTCCGGATCGGTGGCCGAGTCGTAGTCGTGCAGGAAGGCCCGCCCTTCAAGATTCAGGGTCCGGGTGCGGTCGCGCGAGGCTGCGATGAAGATCGCGTTGCCGGCCAGGCCCCATTCCGGGCGGACCTGCGACCAATCGCGGCTCCGGGCCTCGATCCGTCGGTCAAGCTGTTCCGCATTCGTCCCGGTGATGCCGAGGCGTGGCGCGCGTTCACGGCGCGCGATCCTTGAAGCCGCATCCAGCCATTGCCGCAGCCGGACGAGATCGTCGCGATGAGACCACGGTACCCGGTCCGGGTCATAGAGCGTGACGGCATCGGTGGTCGTGTCATGGAGTGCGGCCAGAAACCATGTATCGGGCGGGATCGTCAGCCCCTCATCGGCGAGTGCCGCTCGCACCCAGGGATCATTCAGGATGGCTGCCGCCGTGCGGGCATTGGCCTCACCGCTGTGGCCGCCGCAGGCGCCGCAATTCAGTCCTGCAGCATAGGGATTGTTGACCGTGGTGCTGCCGTGTCCACAGAGCAGAACCAGACGCGCGAACTGCCCGGTGAGACCCATGCCGCGCAGCGCGTTCCGTGCCAGCTCCACGCGGTCCTCCCGGGAGATCCCCGAGGGCATCCGGTGAATGGAGCCGCTGTCGGTCGCGGGCTGGAAGTCCAACGTGGGACCGAGACGATCGATCAAGCGTCCTTCCAGGCTATCCTGGCTCGGCGGCGCAACGGGTCGCGTCAGGCCGAGGGTATCGCTGACCAGCTTCGGTGCGAACAGCAACCCGAAGGTCTCGACATAGGAGAAGCATGAAACCGCCGAAGACTTGAAGGCCTTCCAGGCGCGTGCCGCCCGCTTGCGACCGATGCGTTTGCTCAGTATCCGCTCGACCTCGCGCGGCCCCGCCCCGGCTATCGTTTCCCGCACGCGGAAGCGGGGTTTGATCAGTACCGGGCACTGCGCCGGCCCGTGGTTATGGCCAAGTGGCACGTACTCGATCGGGACGCCGAAGAAGCCGGCGAAGCCGTGGGTGCGAATGCCTTGCGACTGACTCTCCAGCGCGCGGCGAAAAACCTCGGAGCGCACGTCGATGCAGAAGACGGCGGCTACCTCGGGGCGTTGCCCATGGGCGAAAGGAATGGAGCGGTCGTAAGCATTCGCGGTCCGCAGTCGCTCGATGGTGCGCCGGTGGAAGGCGTGCTCGTAGGCCTGCTGCGCAAGATGGCGTGCGAACAGACTGGCTTCCGGAAGTAGCGATGCCGGTGTGTCGTCGCGCTCCCCCGTGCCGGACGGATGCCAGAACCGGTCCGGAAGGTCTTCCCCGAATTCTATGAACAGCGCGTAGTCGTAGGCGAGGCGGATCGCCAGCAGCTGCAGCAGCGAGTCGTCCTCTTGTTCCGCGCGGTTGCGCTCGCGGACGCGATACTGGACATAGGCGCTCCACCCGGCGATCGACATCAATGCGCGATGCAGGAAGTCCACGAATGACCCTTCCGGCACCTCGAGCACGGCCATGACCCGGCCGATCGTGATCACCGGGTCAAAGGGCAGCTGCGCAATGTGGCGACGGAAACGCCGCAAGCCGTTCAGTTCCGCGTTGCGGTCGAATTGCGCGGTGCGCCGCCATGAGACATAAGGTTTGCCGGTCCGCCAAGGACTCTGCCACGAAGCCTGGCCCTCGTCGAAGTGCGCCGCACACCATTTAGAGATTTCCTCGGTGGTCAGGCGTGTCCAGCGTCCGCCGGCATCCAGGGCATCGGCTACGGTTCGAAAGCGTCCTGCAGAGGAACTCGGCGGCATCCTCTGCAGCACGCGCAGTCGCTCGATCAGACGGGTCGGAGTGAGTGCCGCCCCGCCCTCGGCAATCGGGTCCGGCATCGACCGTCCATGCTCATCGATCGCCCGCTGCAGGTCCCCTTCAGTGATCCAGCCACGTTCGACTTGCGCGAGATAGAAATCCGCCGGCATCAGCAATTCGCCGTGCGCATTGCGGTAGACGGTGCGGCAGGCCTCGGAATAGGTTTGGTCGCTCAGGCCCAGGAACGGATTCACGGCGACGAAGGTCTTCAAGGGCCAAAGTGGCGCAATCCGCATGCAGGCGGAGCGGATCGCTGCCTCGAGCAACGGCGACACCGAAGGGACCGGCGCGGACGCGCTGAGTCTGCGGTTTTCGAGCGCCGGCTCGGTGGCGACGAAGGGTGTGATGACAGCATTCTCGCGAGGTGGCATGACGCTACTCCCAGTTCGATGAGGGCTCGGATGCGGAGGGCAACGGCCAGATCCGCTCGATTACCCGGTTGGCGATCGTGCTGATGTAGAGGCCGTTGTAGAAATGCACGTAGAGACGCTGCCACAAGGGGTTGTCGATGCGGCCGGGAAGTCGGCTCTGCACCAGCAGCATCGTCACGAACAGCATGGTCACTGCCGCGGTAAGGGTCAGATCGAAATCGCTGGCTCGCGGCGGAAGAGGCGGCAGGGCGCTGCGCAACAGATGGGCGAAAGCGGTCTGCAGCGCGAAGTAGCCGATACAGACACAGGCCGCGACTGCCGTCGCTCGGGCAACCGTCCCGTACCCGGGATGAGCGCCGGCGGACTTCCACAGCAGGAAGGTCACGGCCAGCGTGAGCACCGCGCCCAGCGCCACGACGCCCGGTTCGCTTGCGGGCGATACGCCGAAGCCATAGGCCGAGGCGAGACTGAGAGCCAGCGCGCCGGCAAACGCGGCCAGCAGCGGACCGGCAGTCTGGTTTTTCGGCGCCACCTGAACCCAGGAGGCGCGTGCCAGATCGACGACGCTACCCGTCGACAGAAAGGCGTGAGCCTTGTACAGCGAATGGGCAACGATATGCAGGATCGCGGCGGAGAAGGCGCCCAGCCCGCACTGCAGCATCATGAATCCCATCTGGGCCACTGTCGAAAACGCCAGGGCCTTCTTGATGCTGGTCTGGGTCACCATGACGAGTGAGCCGTAGAGCGCCGTCGCCGCTCCGACCACCGCGAGCCCGCTCAGCACCTCCGGCGACAGCACGATGACGGGGCTCATCCGCACCACGAGGAATCCGCCGGCATTGATGATGCCCGCATGCATCAAGGCGGAGACCGGCGTCGGTGTCTCCATGATTTCGGGCAACCAGGAATGGAATGGAAACTGTGCGGACTTGAGCGCGGCAGCGGCGATTAGCAAAGCGCCGATCGCCGTCAGCCCGGTGGCCGACAGCGCGGGGGCGCCTGCATTTGACGCGCTGCCCAGGCGTTCTGCTGCCGCGAAGATCGGGGCGAATTCCAGCGTTCCGAATTCACGGTAGATCAATACCATCGCGATGATCAGCGCCGCGTCCCCGAGGCGGCTGATGACGAACTTCTTGCGCGCCGCGAGCAGGGCGCCGGGGCGGTCGGCATAGAAGGTCAGCAAGCGGTGCAGACTCAGGCTAGTCAACATCCAGGCCAGCGTGAACCAGAGCAGATTGCCCGAGACGATGACTCCGAGCACGGCGCCGATGGTGACGGAAAGCCACTTGCAAAAGTGCCCCTGCTCCGGGTCGCCGTCCATGTAATTGCGCGCGTAGCGTGTCACGGCGGTTCCGATGAAGGACACCAGCAGCAGCATCACGGCCGTCAGCGCGTCGAAATACGCGACCGGCGCGAAGGCGGATGTCGCCGTCATCGCGGTTCCGTTCTCCGGTATGCCCGGGAGTGCCTGCACCATCGCGGCGAGACTTGCGGCGGCGAAGGCGATCCACATCAGGGTCTCGGAGCCAACCGCCATGGTGCGGGCGTGACGGTTCGCCCAGTGGCTGGGTACGAGAGCCGATGCCATCAACAGCAGGGGCGACAAGGCCGTGGATCCGTGCAGCCAGGCATTCATCGGCAGCCCACCTCGGTTCTGCACCGGGAACCCGGCACGAGGTCCCGTTGGAACCGGTTTCCCTTGGCTTGCCGCGGCTGCCCTGCCGGCGGGTGTCCGCTGTAGGGGTGACTAAGACACTCTGCGAAAAACATGGCTGCTCTCCCTTGACCGATGAGGTTCGGAATAGGCTAGCAACGACGTCATATTTGATCCAATATATGAAAACGAAAAATGAAATCTATTCTCTAAATGACAAAAAATTTGAATTACAAGCACCTCCGGTACTTCTGGGTCATCGCCAACGAGCGCAGCCTGACCCGTGCCGCCGAGCGCCTGCATGTATCCCAGTCCGCGCTGAGCATTCAGCTCAAGCAGCTGGAGGAGAGTATTGGACAGGCGCTGTTCGACCGGGAAAATCGCCGTCTGGTGCTGACCGAGGCTGGCCAGATTGCGATGGAGTACGCGAATACGATCTTCCGGGCGGGCGAGGAACTGCTGAGCACTCTGCAGAACCGGCCGGCCGGTCAGCGGCAGGTGCTGCGCGTTGGTGCGGTGGCGACCCTGTCCCGGAACTTCCAACTCGATCTGTTGCGTCCCGTCCTGGGCCGCCCAGGCCTGGATCTGGTGGTGCGTTCCGGCAGCCTGCGCGAGCTCCGCTCGCAACTGCAGGCTCATGCGCTGGACCTCATCCTTTCCAACGTGCCCTTGAGGCGTGATGCCGAGGTCAATTGGCACAGCCACCTGATCGATGAGCAGCCGGTTAGTCTGGTCAGCCGACCCTTACCCGGGTTGGACGACTTCCGCTACCCGGAGGGACTGCGGACGACACCACTGTTGCTGCCCACCCTGGAAAGTGATCTACGGGCGGCTTTCGATCTGTTGCTGGATCAAGCGGGGATCAGGCCGTTGATCATGGCGGAGGTCGACGATATGGCGATGTTACGGTTGCTGGCACGGGAATGCGCCGGCGTGACGCTGGTGCCGCCGGTCGTCGTCAAGGATGAGTTGCTGAACGGCACGCTGATCGAGCGCTGTCGCGTGCCGGGGCTTAGGGAGTGTTTCTATGCCATAACACCGAATCGCCGCTTTCCCAATCAGGTGGTCAGAGAACTGGTGACCTCCCCCCGGCCGGCAGCCGCTTGACCGTCCTTTGTGTTGTCCCCTGGTCGCCGAGCGTCGCCCGCGAGCTGTTCTGAGCTGGTCAGCGATATAGTTACTAAAAGTAAAAATTCAATAGTATCTATTTGATCAACGTTTTTCCGGCTGATAGTGTCTAGGCGACTCGTGGCCGGTAGCCGTCAACTTCCCCGTGGCTGGGGATCTGCAGACCCGTTATCACTGCCTGCTCCGGCGCACGATGATTGGCATTTCGACTTGCGCTCCGCGCCGGATGGGGCGAGGGGCGTTGTGGCTGAACGGACGGGAGGCATTAATGAAGTCAGGCGTCAGCGGGAATCGATGGTCGGCAATGAGTACCGTAGCGTTGGCGGGGGCCCTTCGATCCCGTGCGCTATGGCTCGGTCTTCTGACGGCGATGTTGTGGTTCTTTCCCGACGCAACCCTGTCGGCGATGGGTAGCGTGTTACATGTCATCGTTGGCTGGATCGAGATCGCCCTGAAAAGCCTGCTCGAAGGCGCATTCGGACTCTCGCACCGCACGGCGCAGGTCATCGTTGCCTGGGGCGGAATGGGCGCGCTGCTGGTGGGCCTGGGCATCGCGGCACGGCGGCTCTGGTGCTGCGCGACCAAGGGTGTCGCATTGCTCCGGAGTGTGGCGCCTCTAACCATGGCTGTTCTGCGGTTTGCACATTTCGGGACTTCAGTCCGTCGGGCGATGCTGGCGGCCACGGGCGTCGCTTTGGCCCTGTATGGATTCGCCTGATGGAGTGCTCGACGGGGAGGTGGCGCCGTGCGAAACAGGTCACCCGCAAGGCCACGCATGCCACACGTCGCAAACGTCGGATCGTGCTGTCTGGCGCTATGTGCCGCCCTTGCTGCAGATTCGGGATGCGCGGCCATCTCCCTGGCAGAGACCCATCTGTCAAGCCGGGAACTGCCCGAGTTGGATTCAGCCGCAGCGTCGTACCGCACGCCGCGCCTGGGCGAGGGCTTCCGGACCCATCTCTTCGGCGAGGAAGTCGTCGTTCCGGCACGGGATCCGCGTCACGTCACCGCGTGGAAGCTGGGTGCCCAGTTCGAGGTGCCCGCGCCCACGGGTCGGCTGGTGCTGCCCGCGGGAGCGTTGTACCTGTGGCGGCATCCCGACGAGCGGCATCTCTATCGGGCTGAGATCGCCGGCGTTTACAACAACGTCTTCTGGAGTCTGAAGCCCGAGGACTGGGGCGACTTCGAGTTCGGTTTCACATTTAACAACTTCACGCTGCCCGAAGCCTGGAATGAGGTTTATGACGGCGTGACCGACAAGTCACAGCAAATCTACTGGGGCTTCGTGCGCCCTGGCTTCACGCTCGGCTATCGCCAGTCGCTGGAGAACGGACGCTCGGATAACATGTGGCAGATCAACTGGGTGGTCGAGCCTGGATATTTCTACTCGGGCCGCAGCAGCCAGACGGCTGCCGACATGGTGTTGCCCCGCAGTACTTTCGAACTACGTAACCGGGTGTTGGTGCGCTGGGATGGCCTGGAGCGGAACCTGCTGTCTCTGCCACATGCCGGTTACGCTGCCGGCGCCGACTTCGTGCAGGGCTTCCGGACCCAATGGGACGACTGGGGAACCCCTGGGTATTCTTTCTCGAGGAACGAAGGCCAGCACTATTCGATCGTCAATGCCTATGCCGTGGCCAGTGGCGGGATCCCGTTCGTGGACAGCGAGCGGCATCGCATGGTGGCTTGGTTGCACGGTGCAGTGGGACACAATGTCGACCGGTTCAATGCGATCCGGGTGGGCGGGGGACCGAATGCGATGGGGATGGAATACGGGGCCTCGGCCATGCCCGTGCTACCCGGCACGTCGATCTGGGAATTCTATCCCGAACACTATCTGATCGGAGCGCTGGAGTACCGATGGGAACTGAGCTGGTTCTCCTATCTCTCCGCGCATGGCGGCGTCGGTTACCTCGATCCATATCGTCCGACCGCCAGCGACGAGCTCAGGCGCTCGAACGAGTTGCTGCCGTGGATGGGGGCGCGCCTCAGCACCGGTTTCATAGGCGACACGATGGTCATGCTCGATTACGCGCACAGCTTCAACCTGGTGAATCAGGACACGCGCGGCGCGAACGAAGTGATGCTGTGGATCAGCGGCGAGCTCTGAGCCGATGGCGTAGTCAGACGGGCGGATCGGCGGGAGCGCCCCGTTAGCGAGCGGCCGGGAGCGGTTGAGCGCTTGCAGCGACCGCTCGCGGCGTATGGCGACGGGATGATCGCGTATCAGGCAAAAGTCTGATGCTGGTTGTCTTCCTCATGCTCGGTAAACCACTCGATATCGAGTTTCTCCTTCAGCCAACTGCGCGTAAGCGGGTGGTTCGCGCCGTAGAGGCGGAGCGCATTCCCGTACCCTTCATTGACCCAGGCAACGAGCTTGTGGAGACGTTCCAGTCTTTGTTGTTGCAGTTGTTCGTTGTTCATGGCCGTAATGCTTTTTGCTTGGCTACGTCTTTCGAGCAAAGTCTAGGAAAGCCAAAAACGGAAAGGGTTCAATCCGTGTTACTTACTCGTCGTCTTGACTGTGGGCGATCATAAAGCCGCGGCCTGGTCGTCTGCAGTGAAAAATTCCCCATGCGGTCCCTGTGCAGCAGTCGACAGCGGCAGATCGCCACCCCTTCCGTCATCGCGACGATCAGCTCGACACGTCTGCGTCTCCGGACCCCGCGCCGGCCTGGGCGACGTGGTCGCCGGCCGTGGACGGTGGGCGGCTCAAGCGGTAACCTTGGGGCTTGCGGGCTTCCAGCTGAATGGCAAGGAGCAGCTACCCGATCGGCGTCCCTCCTCGAAGCGCCTGATGGGGCGGGTATGAATCATGCAATATCGAGAGCAAATGGACGAGACGCGAGAAGCCATCATGAACAGTCAAGAACGCCAAGGCGTGACCATGCAGGCGCTGAGCATCGTTGAGACTCCTGCGGAAATCGCAAAAGCCATGTCGATAATGGGCGGGTGGATGTTTCTGTGGACCGGGGCCCTGCTATTGCTGGTTCTGGTCTGAATGTGACGCTTTTGGGAATCCGCGAGCGGCCGCTGGAGGCCGCCCTGCTGTCGGCGCCGCTTTCTCAGAGCTCCGGACGCATCTGCGGGAACAGGATGACATCCCGTATCGAAGCGGAGTCGGTGAAGAACATCACCAGCCGGTCGATGCCGATGCCTTCACCGGCGGTCGGGGGCAACCCGTATTCCAGCGCGCGAATGTAGTCGGCGTCGAAATGCATGGCCTCCTCATCGCCCGCGGCCTTGTCCTCGACCTGCTGGCGAAAGCGGGCCGACTGATCCTCCGGATCATTCAGCTCCGAAAAGCCGTTGGCGAGTTCCCGCCCGGCAACGAAAAACTCGAAGCGGTCGGTAATGAACGGGTTTTCGTCGTTACGGCGCGCCAGAGGTGAGACCTCGGCCGGGTATGCAGTGATGAAGGTCGGCTCCATCAACCGATGTTCGACGGTTTTCTCGAAGATCTCGGTCTGGATCTTGCCCAGACCGTCGGTGGCGGCCACGGAAATTCCCAGCCCCCGCGCGATGCCCGCGGCACTTTCGCGGTCGGCCAGATCGCCCGGCGCGATGTCCGGGTTGTAGAGCAGGATGGACTCCAGGACCGACAGGCGTCGGAAAGGAGGTCCCAGATCGTAGGGATGACCCTGATATTCGAGCAGCGTCGTGCCGAACAGCGACGTCGCGATGCCCCGCAGCAATTCCTCGGTCAGGTTCATCAGGTCGCGATAGTCCGCATAGGCCTGATAGAACTCGATCATCGTGAATTCGGGGTTGTGCTTTGTCGACAGACCCTCGTTGCGGAAGCTCCGATTGATCTCGAACACCTTCTCGAACCCCCCGACGACAAGCCGTTTCAGGTAGAGTTCGGGCGCGATCCGTAGATATAAATCCATGTCCAGGGCGTTGTGATGCGTCACAAACGGCTTGGCCCGGGCGCCACCGGGTATCGGCTGCATCATCGGGGTCTCGACTTCGAGAAAGCCCCGGTCGCTCAGGAAATTCCGGATGTAGCGAATGATCTCCACACGCTGACGGAACACCTGCCGCGTTTCTTCGCTGACGATGAGGTCGACGTAGCGTTGCCGGTAGCGGGTCTCGGTATCGGTCAACCCGTGGTACTTCTCGGGGAGGGGCTGCAGGGATTTGGTCAACAGGCGGATGTCGGTGGCCTTGATCGACAACTCCCCAGTCTTGGTCCGGAACAGCGTGCCTTCGACCCCGACGATGTCGCCGATGTCCCATTGCTTGAACTGCTCGTAGACGCCATCCGGCAGGGCATCCTTCTGCAGGAACACCTGCATGCGGCCGGACATGTCCTGCATCTGGGTGAAGCTGGCCTTGCCCATCAGACGCTTGGCCATCAGTCTTCCGGCGGCCTTGACCCGGACCTGACGCGTCTCGATCGTCGCGCCGTCCTCTTCGCCGTATTGTTCATGCAGCGCCTGGACCAGCGTGTTGCGCCGGAAGTCGTTCGGAAATGCCACGCCGCCCTGGCGGAGTTCCGCCAGCTTCTCGCGTCGCTGGGCGATCAGTTTGTTGTCGTCGGGGGTATCGCTCATGTCACAAGCCGCTCTTCAGACTTTCCTCGATGAAGGGATCCAGATCGCCGTCCAGCACGGCCTGCGGATTGCCGGTTTCCCAATTGGTACGCAAGTCCTTGATCCTCGATTGATCCAGAACGTACGAGCGGATTTGGCTGCCCCAGCCGATATCGGATTTGGTCGCCTCCAGGGCCTGCTTCTCGGCGTTGCGCTTCTGCATCTCCAGCTCGTACAGCTTCGCGCGGAGTTGCTTCATGCAGCGGTCGCGGTTGGCATGCTGTGACCGCTCGCTCTGACACTGCACGACGACGCCGGACGGATTATGAGTGATCCGGACCGCCGATTCGGTGCGGTTGACGTGCTGCCCGCCGGCGCCTGAGGCACGGTAGACGTCGACGCGCAGATCCGCTGGATTGATGTCGATATCGATGCTGTCGTCCACTTCCGGCGAGACGAAGACCGACGCGAAGGACGTATGCCGCCGGTTGCCCGAATCGAAGGGCGATTTCCGCACCAGCCGATGGACCCCCGTTTCGGTTCGTAGCCAGCCGTAGGCGTAGTCGCCTTCGAAGCGGATCGTCGCGCTTTTGATGCCCGCGACGTCCCCCGGGGACTCCTCGATCAGTTCGGTCTTGAAGCCGCGGCGCTCACCCCAGCGCAGATACATGCGCTCCAGCATTTCGGCCCAGTCCTGGGCTTCGGTGCCGCCCGATCCGGCCTGAATGTCCAGGAAGGCGTTGTTCGGATCCGCTTCGCGCGAGAACATGCGCCGGAACTCGAGTCCGGCGACCTCTTTTTCCGCCGCCTCCAGGTCTGCGGCGACCGTTTCCACGGTGTCTTCGTCGTCCTCGGCGACTGCGAGTTCGAGCAGGTCGGCCGCGTCGCTCACGCCTTGCCCGAGCCGGATCAGGCGATGGACGACCCCTTCGAGCTGCGTGCGTTCCCGGCCGAGGCTCTGCGCTTTGTCGGGAGTGTCCCAGATCTTCGGATCTTCCAGTTCCTTAAGGACTTCATCGAGGCGTTCCTGCTTGATGTCGAAGTCAAAGGTACCCCCTAAGAGCTTCTATGCGGCTCTTGAGATCCTTGGTTTGCTGGTAAAGGGGGTTGAGTTCGCGCATGGTGGCGGCCGCTTGCAAAAGCCCCTAATTTTACACGAGCTGATGCCTTGGTGAGAAACGTCGGAGAGGATGGATCCGCCGCACTGCGTCGCGCAGCGTGATTGACACGAAAGATCAATCGCGGCAATCTAGTTTCGATAGCGAACCAGAAAGCGTCGGAGCCAGCATCGAGAGGCCTCTGGTTGCCGGCGCTGGTTCTTTGCCGAGCACTCACGAGAGGAACCCCATGACCCAGTTCCATGTTTTCGATACCTATGCCGTCAGCGGCAATGGCCGCATTCTGCATTTCGACGTCGTCCTGTCAGAGAAGAGCCAGGAAAAAGCCCTGGCTCACGCTCGCGACTGGCTCGCCGGTATCGGCGAGTCCGCGGCTGCGGTCAGAGCGGAGAGTTGCTGCTTTTGTCACAGCTCGGTGGAAGCGCCCGAGGACGTCAGGCGGGATGTCGCAAGCCAGGGTTACGCGATCATCAAGCTCGAGGGCTGCCCGCACTAGCCGGCGGAGGCGTCAGGGCATCGCGGTAACCGCGTGCCCAGGGGCCGCGCCTTTCCGTTGCAAGGCGCGGCATCCGGGCTCGTTCCGAGGTCAGGCTTCGGCCGTGGCGTCGCGGCTCCGCCGAGCCGAGGTCTTGCGCCCGGCCGCCCGCGGTGTCATCGGATCCGCTCCCAGCGTCCCGACGAGCCGGTCCGGGTAGGCCGCGTCGCTGACTTCGGCGAGGGTGCGGCGCGCTCTTTCCAGGCGTTCGATGATCCGCAGCTTCTCGGCGTAGGGCGTGTGGTGGTGCTGGTCCAGGAAGCTTTCCAGGTACAGCACGTGTTTGCGCCACAGCTCGATGTCTCGCTCCTGTTTGGTGCGCAAGCGCTCCCGGTACCAGGCCGAACCCAGCAGATTCTCTCGAGTGAACATCGAGCGGATCGCCGGGTGATGCGCGCCTTTGCCTTCGTAGCTCCCCGTTGCCATGATGTAGAGCAGCGCGCGGAGCGGGGGGCAGGCTTCGTCGATACTGCCGTCGTCCAGATACTCCTGAGCGACGCGCCGTTGGGTTTCTACGATGTTGGCAATGCCGTCCACGAAGCAGGCGAGATCCTGCTTCTCCGGCTTGAGAATCTCCTCGGTCAGCACCAGCGACGGGGTGTCGAACAACTTGCCGAAGTGGTGGTGCACGAAATGACTGGTGATGCGGTAGCCGAGCCGACTGGCCAGGACGGTTTTCCCCTCGTGCTCGAAATCGAGCACGGGTTCCAGGTAGCCTTCTCGGATCAGGTAGTCGGGATCCTGAGCCTGGGGTGACAGGCGGCACCAGATTTCGGGCGCCAGCAGGCTGATGTCGTGATCGACACGGAAGTGGGGTCCCACATGCCCCGCTGCGGTGCTGAAACCCCCGTAGCCGGTCAGGATGTAGGACACCAGCGCTGCGTTGAGGTCGGCGGTCGCCCGGAGGGCATTGAATGGACCCTTCGTCAGCGCGCCCTCGCTGCCCGCCCCCGTCGTCGACGGCGATTTGCCGGTCAGGCTGCAGATGAAATCCATGAACAGTTCGGGCAGCTCCTGATAATGGATCGGGCTGTAGACGCACAGCGGTCGGATTCCGGACTTCCAGTCGGGCGGATTGTTGCGCCGGCCGGCCAGCACGGCACCGACCGGCCACATTACCGGTTCGTGCAGCGGTATACGTCGGCTCAGGCGGGCCCCCATCTCGGCCAGATAAGGCTTGAACTCGTCTTCGAGATCCTGCCGTAACTGCAGATAGCGCGGATTCTTGCTCGGCTTTCCGTCGACGATCCGTGGATGTGCGGACGAGACCGCGAAACCCTCCCCGGACTTGACCGCGGCCTGCAGAAATTCCTGCATCGGCGGGCTGTACTGGTTGAAGCCGATCACGTCGTCCACCAACGACTGCACCTCGCGCGTTCCCAGCGGTTCGAAATTGGAGATGAAGTTGCCGCTCTGGGTGAGATCGCGCTCGGCTTGCAGGTCTAGGCCACGGTGCACGGCGTCGTCGGGGCGCTGGAAGAGGCGGTATTCGCAGTTGTGGGTCAGCTTGACGCTGGGATTCACGATTGCCGGGGGACGATTCCGCAACTGATGGGTCGGAATCACGACCGAAGCCGTGATGTCGTCCTCCATCTGCAGCTTTTCGGCGGCAATGTAGTCCTGACGCAGCTTGAACACGCGCCACGAGCCATTCTGTTCGAAACCGATACGCAGGTACGACGCGACCAGTGCCCGGTCGTCCATCTTCAACTCATGACCGGGACTGCCGTTGACAATGTCGGTAGCGAAATGCCTGCGCCAGTCGGTGCCCCATTCGGGCCGATAGAAGCGCTTGATCATGAAAACGATCGACTTGATGCGCGTCGGGATCGTTTCGAGCCAGGCGTTATAGTCGTCGGTGAAGGTGCTCGGTGACGGGTTGAGCAGCTTGATCACCGAACCGAGGCTGCGCTTCGGGCTGAGCAGCGGGGTGCAGCGACGCTTGCTGTAGTCCGGTCCCATCCCGGGCCGGTACCGGTCGCTATAGTCGCGGTTGCACAGCGACTCGACGAAATCCAGATCCTGCTCCAGATCGGCGACGAAGACCGGTCCGAACAGAATCGTGTTGTCGATGGACTTGGAAATCTCCGACTTGCCGCCGCCGGAAACGGTGCAGGGCTTGTGGCACAACAGTCCCTCGGCATCGGTGCCGACCAGTCGCCACGACGGTGCCGAGGGATGTTTGCGCATCTCGATCTTGTAGCCGGTCGGATGCATGTAGACCTGGCCTGGGCGGAGCGGGATTCGCTGGGTGCTGTCACCCAACCGCCAACTGATGCGCTGGTTGTTGAGATCGACCTGCATGTCCTCCGGCAGATAGCACAACTGCGGAAATCGCTTGTCGATGCCATAGCCTTCGGGCTGGATGTCCATGATGTCGCCGAAGCGGGCCTTCACATCGGCGAAGTTGTGGTCGGTCAGGCGGATCCGGGGGTCGGCCCCGAATTCCTCGCCATGATTGTGACTGGCGAAGGTCAGCGCTCCGCCGGCATGTTCTTCTTCGGCCAGACCGAACAGATTCGCGGAAAAGCTGATCTGGGTCTTGACCTCTTTCTTGCAGTACCCGAAGTAGTTGTCGGTAATCAGCGTGACGATGGTTCCCGAAGCATCACGCGCGGTGATCTTGTAGGGTTCGCCGTCGTTGTACAGTTCGCTCTCGTCCTGCCAGCACATTCGGTCGGCGCGCTGGCGTTCGGTTGCCTGACTGTAGCGCGGCAGTCCCAGTTCCTTCTTGGTCATGCCGAGTAGATGCGGAGCCAGAATGATGCAGCCGGTATGCCCGGTCCAATGGTCGATGTCCAGCCCGGCGTCATTTTCCGGCAGGTGGGGATTGCCGGCGTTGCCGAAGATGCTTTCTACGAAGTCGAGGTTGGATACCATGCCGCCCGGAGCGAAGAAGCGGATCTCCATACTCTTTTCCGGCAGGACTCCCGGCACGGCGGGGCTGACCGTGGGTCGCAGCAACAGGGATACGAAAATCTCGGCCGGCTCTTCCTCGCGGCAGGTGAAGGGCAGCCCCAGCAAGTCACGGGGAGGATTCAATGCCGCCTGCAACAGCCGGGCGAAGGCCAGCTTGGGGACCGCGCGCTTGTCACTGGGGATCGGCAGGCCCCCCTCGGCGATATGGAATGAGCCCTTCGTGGTTCGACGGTCGCGCAGCGTGTTGTGCAGCACGCCCTGGCGGACACGGTAGCTCTTGATGATGTCCGATTCGAACCGGTCACCATCCGGCGGTAACGACAGTTCCCGGGCGATACCGAACCGATGCAGGATCAGTGTATTCGATGGCAGGCGCAGCGGATTCGCTAGGCGCAAATCGGCCAGATAGGCGTCCAGGAAAGTCTGGATGCGCTGGTCGGCAGGACAGAGGTAGTCGGGGACGAGACGCGACTGGGCCCGGTAGCAGTGAACGAGATCCTCGGCCACGCTGATGAAATCACCGGTATTGACCTGTTGGCAGATCGGCTGACCGGCCGCGGCGAGGGTCAGATTGATGTTCAGGAAATGACGGCGGCGTAGCCGCGATTCGTCGGGGTTCAAGTCGGCAGGCGTGAGCCCGATGGCCTTTTTGACGTCCACGGTTGGGTGTCCTCGACTTTGGTACGGTTTCAGAAGCGTGCGGGCCGGACCTCAGGGACCGTTTGATGGTTCCAGCGATATTCCTTAAGCCCTAAGCAGTTTTTGCGCCGTTCCGTAAGCGTCTGACTCGCGAGGAGCCCCTTATCACGGGCTGATCGCTTTTGGGGCTCGCGGCGTCAGGCTGCGCCATCTGGGTGCGCTGTGCTTGTCCCGGCGCCGCGATCCGCAACGGTGAGGGCAGGCCCAAAACGCACCTTATCTAGACGGCTCTGGTCCGGCGTTTCGTCAGGGGGAGGGCAGTCGTATCGTCGCCACGACGCTGTTCCCATTCCCCTGATACTCGAGGGTGTCAAAGCTCTTGACGCGCGCCAGCGCGATGCCGCGACCGTTCAGATCGAAGGCGCGTTTGGGATCGAAGTCGAGATAATCTCGCCACTCGAAGCCCTGCCCCTCGTCGGTGATGGTGATGACCATCTGGGTCGGGCGACGCTCGAAATGCAGACGGACCCGCTTGTCGCGGTTCTCGTCCAGGTTCATGCGACGATCGATTTCCTCGTGCCAGGCGTCGTTGAAAAGCAGGTGGCTTTTCTCGGCGTAACTGATGCCAAGATTGCCATGTTCGACGGCATTGATCAGCAGCTCACGCAGGCCGAGGATCGCGGTCTCCGGTTCGGGGCAGACTGCAGCGAGAAAATCGGCCAGCAGGCACCCGTCCTCGATCGAACGAAAACGGAAGATGCCGCTCTCCAGATGCTGGAACGGCCGGTGCGCCAATCGGACCCGGTCGAGCATTTGCCGGTGTTCACGGAATTGAGCGGTCGCGGCCCGGACGACGCTGATCAATACCTTCGGGTCGAAGGGTTTCGTCAGGTAATAATGCGCCCCGGCGTTCAGGCCCTCCTGAATGCTGGCCGGGTCGGTGACGGCGGTCTCCATGATCACCGGAATGTCCATCAGTTCCGGCATGGCCTTGATCTGTCGAAGCAACTGCATCCCGTCGAGCCGTGGCATTTCCCAGTCGAGCAGGATGGTTTCGAAAGCGTGATCGCCGGCGGCCAGCCGCTCCCACGCTTCCTGTCCATCGCCCGCCAGAACGACATCGAAACCAGCGTCGATCAGATTGTCCTGAATGACGATGGCGATGATTTCCTCGTCCTCGACCAACAGCACGCGCGGGCGGGTCATGGGGAGCGCCGCCCGGCTTTCCATCGCGACCTGACGCGGCGCGCTATCGCTGCCAGTTCGCGGAACACCGGCCAGCGGTCGAACCACCGATTCGGGTAGATGTCGCTACGCGAACTGCGCTGACCGCCGCGGCTGGGCACGGAGATCAAGGTCAGCACGTCGGGATTCTGCTTGCGAAAGGTGGAATAGGCACCGTCGACATGCATGGGACTGCCGTCCGGATGGCCTGGGGGGCGTTGCAGCAGGGCATCGAAGAAGTCCAGCAAACGGTCGAAGATCGCTGCGTTGATGCCGTAAAAATGGGTGGTCATCAGCGGGCCTGAGTAGGGCTGCAGCAGCGCGGGGTCGCCGGAAGGCGTTGCCTGTTCCAGCGCGTGTCCGAAATAGACGAAGCCCCAGTCGTTGGTCCGTAGCGTCTCGATCATCTCCGCGGCATGAGCCCTCAGCCCGGGGTCGATGGTGAGGTCGTCCTCCATCACCAGGACATTGCGCAGGCCTTCCGCGCGGGCTTGTCGCAGGATGCGGTGATGGCTCTCGAAGCAGCCGCGCGCGCCCAGACTCGGGAAGAGGCCCGCATCCGGCGGGCGTACCGCGCTAAACAACTCGACGCGGCCGGGTGCGAACGGCATGCCCGCGTCGATCAGTTCCTGTTGCATTTCCCGCCGCCGATCTGCCCGCTCGGGCAGATTGACCACATAGCAGCGGTCGAAGTAATCCAACAGCGTCATGGAAAGATTCTCCGTTGCCTACGGCGTATGTGCTCACGAACCGGCTTGGGCTCGCCGGGCGGGGGAGTGGGGGCGGTGAAGCCCCGATCAGCGGCTGGGAGTTTGCCACGGAACGTTACGGCGAGGAAGCGCGCTGGCGCGGACGGTGTTCGCATGGCGCACAGGTTCCGCTTGGTTCACAATAACGTTTGAATGCCGGCGACATGGGAGCTCGGGCGATGTACGGAATGGTGAACAAGGCGCTTGAAGAAATGGTGTGCGCGCGCCTGGGGGATGCCGTCTGGGAGGAGATCAAGACGCGCGCCGGGGTCGACGTGGACGTGTTCGTCAGCAATGACCCTTACCCGGACGAAATGTCGTTCGGCCTGGTGACGGCGGCGGCCGAAGTCACCGGTCTCCCGGCCCAGGCTCTCCTCGAAGATTTTGGCCGCCACTGGATTCTCTGCACGGCAAGGGAAGGCTATGGCGAGTTACTCGACGCCTGCGGTGACACGCTGCCGGAGTTTCTGTCGAATCTGCCCAGCTTTCATACCCGTATCGCGATGATATTCCCGAAACTCCAGCCTCCGATCTTCGAATGCACCGATCTGACGGAACACTCGGTTCGCCTTCACTATCGGACCCACCGCTCGGGTCTGACCGCATTCCTGGTCGGTTTGCTGCACGGTCTGGGTGCGCGTTTCGACACCGAGCTGTCCGTGACCCTGGAACAGAGCCGGGACGCGGGCGCGGATCATGACGTTTTCCTGCTCGCGTGGCCCTGATTCGATTTCCCGAGCGGACCCATGACTTCGACTGGGGATCGATCGCAGCCGGCGCCTGGCCTGTCAAATGCGCAGTTTGAATCCCTGTTTCCTTTCCATGTCGCCATCGACAGCGACCTGACGATCGTCAGCGCCGGCCGGTCGTTTCGTCGACTGTGTCCGGACGTCCCGGTCGGTTCCGTGCTGACCCGTTTCTTTGCCTTGAAGCGGCCCCAGGTTGCGCTCGGGTTCGCGGCGTTGCGCGAGTCGGCGGGAAAGCTGCTGCTGTGGCAGCGCATCGGGTCCGAACTGACTTTGCGGGGACATGTGCTGGAACAGCCGGAAAATGGCTGCTTGCTGATGATTTGGTCGCCTTGGTTGACGGACACGGCAGAGATCCGATCCCACGGGCTTTCGGTCGAGGATTTCCCGCTGCACGACCCGGTCATCGATCTCCTCCAAGTGGTGAGGTCCCACACCATGGCGCTGGCTGACGTGCGCAAACTCGCGGACAAGCTGACTGCCCAGCGGGCCCAGTTGCGCGAGACCAACGCGGCCCTGAATCAGCAGTACGCATTGCTGCAGGAGGCCCAGCTCAGCTTGCAGGCCAAGGAGGCAGAGACCCGCAAGTTGGCGTTGGTCGCAGCCGGCACGGACAACGGCGTGGTATTGACCGACGCGCTCGGTCGCACGGAATGGGTCAACGAAGGCTTCACACGGATGACCGGGTATACGCTGGAGGAGATGCGCGGCAAGACGCCGGGCAGCGTGCTGCAGGGGCCCGGCACGGACCGCGATGCCTTGGAGGAAATCCGCGCCCGGCTCAGGGCGGGGCAGGGCTTCCGTTGTGAATTGCTCAATTACCACAAGAGCGGGCGGGAGTATTGGGTTTCCATCGAGGTCCAGCCGATTTGCGACGAAGACGGAAACGTCGTGAATTTCATGGGTATCGAGTCCGATGTAACCGAACGGCGCCTGAGCGCCGCCGCGCTCGAGGCCAGCGAAATCCGCTACCGTTTGTTGGTCGGCAGCCTCCGCGAGGTGGTCTTTCAGACCGATGCAGTGGGGAGGCTGACGTTCCTGAACCCGGCCTGGACGCGGATCACCGGTCAGGCGGTCGATGAGAGTCTTGGCAAGACGATCGTCAGTTTTCTGCATCCGGATGATCGTGCGCGCTTCCGCCGCTCGTTGGCGGACGTGGTCGACGGTGACGGGTCTGCCAGCTTCCTGGACGAATGCCGTCTCAGGATGCACTCGCAGCGCTACGGTTGGGTCGAATTCTCCGCGCACGCCAGCATCGATCTGAGCGGTGTCTCGGGGACCTTGAACGACATCACCGAACGGCGGAAGGCGGCACAGATCATGCTGGATGCCGCGCAGGCGGCCGAGTCGGCGAACCGCGCGAAGAGCGAGTTTCTGGCGACCATGAGCCACGAGATCCGCACGCCGATGAACGGCGTGCTGGGGATGACGGAACTGCTGTCGCATACCGATTTGCAGCCCGATCAAAGGGAGATGGTCGAGACTATCCAGACCAGTTCTTCCGCTCTGCTGCGAATCATCAATGACATCCTCGACTTCTCGAAGGTGGAGTCGGGGACGATCAGCTTCGAGGAAGACGACTTCGACCTCGCTCCGCTATTGAGCGAGGCGCTTGATGTCGTCCGGCCCGAAGCCCGGCGGAAGGGTCTGCGTCTGCAGTCGAGTTGCGATCCCCGACTCAGTGGAGCGCTGCGGGGGGATGCCGGCCGGCTGCGGCAAGTGGTCCTGAATCTGCTCAGCAACGCGGTCAAGTTCACCGAGAGCGGGGAGGTGACGCTGCACGTCATGCGGCTGAATGCTCACCGCGATCTCGTCACGCTGCGGTTCGAGGTCCTCGACACCGGCCCGGGTATCCCGGAACCCGAACAGCGCAATTTGTTTCAGCCCTTCAGTCAGTGTGACGCAACCCCGTCCCGGCGCTACGGCGGTACCGGCCTGGGGCTCGCGATCTCCCGCAAGCTGGTGCAGTTGATGGGGGGAGATATCGGGGTCGAGAGCACGCCGGGCAAGGGCTCCTGCTTCTGGTTCCAGGTGACTCTGGTGCCCGCGGAAAAAGCGGCCGCACGCGCCAATGTGAACATGTTCCAGGGTGCGAAGGTCTGCCTGGTCGTGAACCAGGAGGATCTGCGCGCAACGCTCGAAAATTCCCTGGCGTCCTGGTTCGTCGACTGCCACTCGGTCCGCAGCCTCGAAGAGGCGATTTCCGCCTGTAGTGCCGCGGAGCCGGAACAGCGGCGTCCCGGCATCATCCTCGTTGAGCAAGCGTTGATGTCGGTGCAATCCGCGACGCGCATTCAGGCTCGTGGTCTGGCCCGGCTCGTCCTTTTGACGCATGCCGGCGACTTGCCGGACGAGCACGATGAACTGGATTCACTGGTCGACGCTTATCTGGTTGCGCCCGTCGGGCGTTCCCAGTTGTTCGATTGTCTCTCGGCTTTCGTGTCTCAGCCCGCCGGCGACAGGGGGGAGGGCGCGGTCTCCCGTGCCGATCCGGAACTGCCCGCATCAGCAGAACCTCGCCCCGAACGGGAGACTCCGGCATGCCGCGTGCTGTTGGCCGAGGACAATGAAGTCAATCGTCGCGTGGCTCTGATGATGCTGGAAAAGCTGGCGTACCAGGTTGACTGTGCCGCCAACGGGCAGCAGGCGCTCGAGATGATGCAGCAGCACGCCTACGAGGTGGTGTTCATGGATTGCCAGATGCCGGTAATGGACGGGTTTCAAGCGACCGAGGCGATCCGGCGCCGGGAGCAGGCCGATCCCGGTCTGGGGCGCGCGTACATCGTCGCGGTCACGGCCAATGCACTGGCCGGGGACCGCGAGCAGTGTCTGGCAGTCGGTATGGATGATTATCTGAGCAAGCCGCTGAGCCTCGAGAAACTGCGCGACGCCCTGGCGCGATGTGCCGAATCGCGGCCGACGTACGCGGGCGGACCCTTGCCAAGACGCGACTCCCGCTCGACGCCGCGGCCGGTGGCGGTGCCAGATGAGTTTCCGGTGCGGGTGGATCGGTCGGTGTTGTCCGGTTTGCTGGACGACCTGGGAGAGTCGGGCACGGTGGTGCTGGATCAGGTCCTGACGGTGTTTCTGACCGACACGCCCGTCAGCTTGCGCGAACTCAGGCAAGCGCTGCCAGCGGGCGATTTCGAGCGCGTGGCCCGGCTAGCCCATCGGCTCAAGGGCAGCAGCAGCCAGATCGGCGCGATCAGACTGGCGGAACTGGCGCTTGCCATCGAGACGATGGCCTCGGCTCGCGACGGCTTGGGTTTGAGCCGGCTGGTTGCCGAACTGGACGCGGAATGGCCGGCGACGGCACAGCAACTCGAAAACTGGAGGACCGCCTCCTCCGCTGCAGCCGTCGCACGTGTCGAACCGTCATGACGGATCCGTCACCCATTCACCGGTTTCTCGCCACGTCGCCAGGGCACCACACCTCATGACATCGCAACCCGACGCCTCGGCTTCTCGTCCCGGATTCCCGGCCCTGTCCGACTATCAGGACATCCTGCGCCGATTCCCGGATTATCTGCGGCGCGGGTGGCGGATGCCCGATGGCCAACCGGAATACTTCGGTGATCCTTCACACGGTGAAGCCGGTATGCGCGCGATGGGTAACGTCGTGTTTACCGCGGCACTCCTGGCAACGGATTCGCTGTGTGCAGATGACGGCGCCGCGCCGGTTCAGCAGGAGATGCTCGGTTACGCCCGCAAGGCCCTGCGGTACATGACGCAAGGCCATCGGACCGGTGCGGGTCGGTGCGGGGACGGTGGTCAATGGGGTGGCGTCTGGCAGTCGGCCTGGTGGACGACGCGGATGGCCATGGGTGCGCGCCTGCTGTGGCCGCAACTGGCCGAGGACGAGCGGCGCGATGTCGAACGGGTGATCGTGTTCGAAGCCGATCTTCAGTTGCCGCGCATCGTGCCGAGCGGCCTGGCCGAAGACACCAAGGCCGAGGAGAACGCGTGGGACACCGAGATACTGGCGGCCGCGCTGGCGCTGTTCCCCGCGCACGCGCACGCCACCGCGTGGCGCGAAAAGCTGATCGAGTTCGCGATGAATACGCTGTCCGTTCCCCAGGATCGCTGGGACGAGCGAGTGGTCGATGGTCGCCGCATCCGCGATCAGGTGTATACGACGAACCTGCACAGCGATTACACGCTGGAGAATCACGGTGCCTACCATTTCTGCTACGTAGCCAGTCCCTTGCAGTCGATTGCCTGGACGTTCTACGCACTTGCGGGCGGCGATGCACCGCTGCCAGTCCCGGAGGCCCTCTTTCATCACGTCGAGGATCTATGGCGGCGGGTCAAACCCACCTTTCTGGACACCCGATTCGCGTATGTGAGCGGCAAGGATTGGGCGCGCTACACCTACGGTTTGTATTTCATCGTGCCGGCGCTCGTGTTGGTCCAGAGTCGCTACCGGGACGGCGATGCGCGGGCGATCGAGTCCGCCCGCGTGCAGTGTCTGGCGAGCGAGCAAGCCGAAAATCCGGATGGTTCGTTCTTCGGTCGACGCTTTACCGACCCCATACGCTATGGGCAGCCGGCCAAGTACGAGACTGACTGTTTTGCCAATCTGGCGCTGACCTACCGATTACATGCGCTGCTACGCCCGCAGTTGGAGCCGACGCCACCGTCGGAGCTGCAACGGAATCTCCGCGGATGCCATGTCAGCCCCGAATGCGGCGTCGCATTTGCGCGCAGCGAACAGGTCTTCGCCTCGTTTTCCTGGCGTACCCTCACCACCCCCTTCCCGATTGCCTTGTTCATCCCCATCGGTGCGGACGACATGGCGGAATGGCAGGGCAACAATCTGCTTGGCCGCATTGTCGCCGACGAGCCGGCACATTCGGTCGCGATAAGGTCCATGACCACGTCCCGCTCGGGTTTTCGCGTCGAAGGGATCGTCGCCTATCGGGATCATCAGGCGCGGCCACTGTACGATCAGCACCTGGTGTACGATGTCGACCCCGAGGCCCGGGCGGCGACGGTCCGTTGCCGTTTTGTGGCGAAACGGCGGATTCATGTTCGCACCGCCCTAGGGCTGACCCTTGCGATTGCCAATGACCGCTTCAACGGCTTTCGGCGCGTCTACCATGCGTCGGATGGACGGACCGAGATCGTCTTCGACCCGCATGCGCCGAATCCTTTCGGTCGAGGCAAGTCGGGATTGCTGGCGCGGATCATCAGCCGCCTGGGTCGACAGCTCGGCCTGGACATCCAGCGCACCGCATTCGCCGGAAACTGGATCAATGTCGATGACCGTTTCGGCATAGTCTGGTGTGGTCAGGCTCCAGCTCCGTTTGTCCTGCATCGGGCCCAGGGTCGCAACGTACCCGATGGCAGTCTGCACTACGACGTACTGGTCGCGCCGGAGCTTCGGCTCAAACGCCGCTTCGATGCCGAGGAGGAGATCCTGGCGGTCGAGTTCCGGCTCATCGCCGGAACTGCCGACCAGACCCGCGAGGCCGCCCGATCAGGCTGCGCCTTAAGGGGGAATGCTCCCGTTACCTAGGCAATTGTTGGTATCATGCACCGTTGACGATTACACACGGAGAAACGGCATGGTGCTGACCCATCGGCTCGATGAAGGCATCGACATCGTCGAGGTTTCAGGCCGGCTGGCGCTCGCCGAGGTCGCGGAGGCCCGAGGAAAGCTGAAAGACATCGCGGAGACGGGTACGGGCAGACTGATCGTGGATTTGTCGGGCACGACGTTCATGGATTCCGGAGGCCTATCCGTGCTCGTTTCGGCGTTCAAGGCGACACAAAGTCGCCAGGGTCGAATGGTTCTGGCGGCACCGACCGCCAATATCCAGTCCCTGATCGAACTGACCCGGCTGCAGCAGATCTTCGAGATTTTTCAGACGCGTGAATCTGCGGTCGCTGCGCTGAACAAATCCTGAGCGAAATCTTTGGCGGGGACCGGGATGGCGCTGAGCGCGGCAGATCTGCCGTTTTTGGTTGAGCCCAAGGTGTCCGCAAGACGTAGGTTCTCGGAGAGACTCCAGAAATTTTCCCTTCCGGTTCACAATCAGACAACGCTACTCGGAGCGGAGGGCCCAACGCTCGGGGGCCGCATTATCCTGTGGGTTTTCCTTCGGGTGATGTTGTGTGTGCCGCTCATGCTGGCTGGCTGCGGAGCCTGGGAAGTCGTTCCCGATGGGCAACCCGGGGCAATCGAAGCCTTCGAAGTTCCGAAACGTTCGACTAAGGTTTCCCCTGACGCTGCCGTCAACGCGTTCAAGGCTGAGACCGACCAAGCCTCGGATTATCGCCTTGGGGACGGCGATGACGTGTTTCTGGAAGTCGTAGGGCGCCCCGAACTTTCCGGGGCTCATCGCATCGGCCCAGACGGGCGTATCACACTCTCGGTGGCTGGGCCGATCATGGTGCGCAACCTGACCCGACAGGAAGCGGCGGATGCCATCACAAGAGCGATGCTGCCCTACTATCGGAACGTCTATTCGACGGTGCGCGTCGACAAGTACAACTCCAATCGCGTCATCGTGATCGGACGTGTCGAGAGCCCCGGAGCACTGGCATTCGAGACGCCCCCCCACCTGTTGGAAGTGCTGGCCAAGGCGGGGGGCTTGCCGTTGATTCGCAAGGAGCAGGTGCTTACGCGGTGTGCGGTGATCCGGGGCGAAAAGATTCTGTGGGTCGATCTCAAACGCCTGCTCACAGGGGATACCGCACTGAATATCCGCCTCCAGCGCGATGACGTCGTTTACATCCCTGACAGTACCGACACCTCTGTGTTCGTGTTGGGCGAAGTCAAGCAGCCCGGCGTTTACCGACTCACCCCGCAGATGTCGTTAATGGACGCACTCAGCCAGGCCGGCGGGCCCAGCCGAGAGGCAAATATGGATGACATTCACGTGATACGTCCGAACAAGGGTGTGAACTTGGCGCTGTCGATGGAAGAACTGCTCAGCGCGGATCCAAAACTAAATGTCGCGATAGAAGAAGGCGATATTCTCTACGTGCCGCGTAGCGGAGTGGCTAAAGTCGGTTATATCGTTCAGCAGATGAATCCATTCGGGTACCTGTTCCTGATCAAAGCCTTCGCGTTCCCCTGAGGGCAGCCATGAGCAGCGCACCGCCCAGCGAAGGCACGCCGCCGCCGAATCTGTCGACCGGTGCTTTCATGCCGCTGCACAGTCTGCGGAAGCGCTGGAAGATCGGAGCGGCAATCGCTTCGGTCATGTTGATCATCGGCCTGCCAGTGGCGTGGATCAAAGGCGATCCTATCTATGCCGTAACAGCCGTCATCTACGTCGCGCCGCGCTTCGTCAATATCCTGCAGGAAGGCAGCGGCCAGGAGATTGCGTCCTACCAAGCCTACCGGCAATTCGTCGAACAGCAGTCGCGCACCATCGGCCGCTATGACATTTTGGTCGATGCGTTGCGCCGTATGGGCGAGCGAAGCAAGGTATGGCAGCTTCCGGGCGAAACGGAACGGCGGGCTGCCGAGCGGCTGCAGGCGTCGCTGAAAATCACCGCCATCAAAGACACCTACCTGATCACGGTCGGTTTGGAGGCCGCACAGCGTGAGGGACTGGATGAGGTCGTCAATTCCGTGGTGGACACCTATCTCATGAAGGTCCGCGGTGAGGATCTTTTCTATGCGGCTGATCAGCGCCTCGCCAACCTGCGGTCTCAGCGCGAGACGCTGGTCGGTGCGATCACCAAGAGCAATAAGCGCCGTCTTGAGATCGCGCAGGAGCTCGGAGTCACCACTTTTTCGGACAGGGGCGTGAACCCCTTCGACCAACTGTTGGCCGATAGCCGCAATGCGCTGGCGGAGGCGACGCGGGAGCGTATGGAGGCCGACGCTCGCGCCGATGCCTTCGACGCGACGCGCAACAAGGATGGGGCAGCTGCCTTGGCCGCTGCGACCAGCGAACTTGTCGCCAAGGACGGAGGGCTTTTCACGTTGAAGTCCAATCTGAATCAGCGGCGCACCAAGTTGCTGGAAGCATTTAGCGGACTGAACCCGGAGCATCCGATTTATGCGCAAGTGAAGGGCGAGATCGACGAGATCGACAACGAGTTGGGCAGCGAGACGAAGAAGGTGACCGAAACGGTCAGAGCGATGCTGCTGGAACAGCGATTGTCGGAAGCGAGACTGACGCGCCAGATCGAACGGCAACTGAGCGAACAGCTGGACCAAAGTCGCCAGAAGGCGTCCTGGTTTGCGGAGCGATATGACGAGGGCGTCCGTCTGACGGATGAGATAGAACGCGACCGTACCCAACTCGATGCGATCGACAAGCGCATCGGTTTTCTGGAACTCGAATCCAATGCACCCGGATTCATCCGGATGGAGAGTCCCGCCCGCCCGCCGGAAATCCCGATCGGCGGTGGCAAGAAGAAGCCGTTAATGATGGCGCTGGTCGCCGCGCTGGCGCTGGGGTTGGGCATTCCCATCCTGATCGACTTGTTGGATCGCCGGATCCGTACCGCGGGTCAAGTGCACAAGATCCTGGGCCATGCGCCATTAGCGTCGCTGCTGGCGGACTCGTCCAGCACGGCCATTCGGCGCGTCCTGGCTGACCAGAAGCGGCGCTTGAGCCTCGCGCTGGAGCGCGAACGACGCGAACAGGGAGCCGATGTGATGCTGATGACCTCGGTCAAGGCAGGCGCAGGCGTGACGTCCCTGGCTTTCGACCTTGCCCGGGAATTCGACCTATTCGGCGTGCGGGCCTTGGTCGTGGAGGTCAATCCGGTTCAGCCCGATGCGAGGTATCGCGTCTCGGCCACGCATGACGGTTTGTTCGACGTGCTCGCCGCCGATGTGCCGGCGGCGTCGGCGATCGTCCCGGCGGAGGGAGCCTTGCCGGACCGGCTCGGGATCGGGCTGACACCCGAGGCTCATTTGTTCGGCTATCACAAGCTGGACGCTCTGCTGACCGAACTGAAGCAGCAGTATCGGGTCATCCTGCTCGATGCGCCGCCGGTGCTGTTGTCGGCGGATGTGGAATACCTTGCTGGATCAGCCGATCTGACGCTGCTGTTGATCGGTGCGATGCAGGTCATGCCCGGCGAACTCAGGCGGGCCGCGGCGATCCTTGAACGCGCCCGCCCGAAGGCGATCAGTTTCGTCGTCACGCACCTTGAGGTGACCTGGGCCGGTGGCTACTATGCCAAAATGGTGCGCGACTTCGAGGAGGCGGAAGCCGCAGCGATCAAGAACCTCGGTTCCCAATCCGTTCCGGCGTGACCGTTGAATCTGGTGATGCGATGAATATGCCCCCTTCGCTTTCGGTGGTAGTGATCGGTCGCAACGAAGGTGAACGGCTGGTTCGTTGCCTGGAGTCGATCCGCCTGGCGACTGCCGCGATCGGTTCCGTCGAAATCATCTACGTGGACTCGGCCTCGCATGACGGCAGTCCGGACAGGGCTCGCTCGTTCGGTGCGAACGTCATCACCGTTCGTCCGACCCGCCCCAGTGCCGCCATCGGCCGTAATGCCGGCTGGCGTTCGGCTGCCGCCGAGAACGTCCTGTTCCTGGATGGCGACACGCTGCTGGAGCCGGGCTTTGTCGAACGGGCTGTGGCGGAATTCGAGGATCCCTCTGTGGCCGTGGTCTGGGGCCATCGGCGCGAAGTCAGGCCGGAGGCGTCGTTCTACAATCGGGTCATGGACCTGGACTGGATCTATCCGCCGGGACCCTCGGATTTCTGCGGGGGAGACGCACTGATGCGGCGCGCGGTACTTGAAACGGTTGGCGGTTTTTCCGAGGAACTCATAGCCGGTGAGGAGCCGGAGCTGTGCCAGCGCATCCGCGCTCGTGGCCTTACGATTCTGCATGTCGACCAGCTGATGACGCGCCACGATCTTGCGATCGAGCGGTGGCCGGCTTATTGGAAGCGCGCGGTGCGTGCGGGCTATGCGTATGCGGAGGTTTCGCAACGGCTGAAGCGTAGCGGGTTTCCGCTGTGGGTGCGCGATGCGCGCCGCAACCTGATCCACGCGGCCGTGCTGCTGGCACTCGTGGTCGCTGCGCCGGTCATGGCCCTTTTGATCGGTGCGTGGTGGCCGATCCTTCTGGCTGCGACGCTGGCGCTCGGCCTGGTTCTGCGCTCGGCCTACAAAGCGCGTTGGAAGTCCCGAGACCTGCTGACCC
Organism: Methylolobus aquaticus; assembly: GCA_004168015.1. Classification (GTDB taxonomy): domain Bacteria; phylum Pseudomonadota; class Gammaproteobacteria; order Methylococcales; family Methylococcaceae; genus Methylotetracoccus; species Methylotetracoccus aquaticus. Next base: position 70,482 of record SEYW01000017.1, on the reverse strand, counting down.
TGGCGTGCTACGGCGTCCATTCGCATCTCCAGCAGATCCCGATCGCACTGGGCCAGCTCAGCTACTGGTGGGACCGCTGGCGCGGACAGCCCCGGTTCCTGATCGAGTACAAATAAGCCATGGCCGTTGACCCGAAACGTCTGCTTGCCCGGTTGCTGTTGCCGCTGGCGTGGTTGAGCGGACGGCTGGACGGGGCAGGGCGGCTGTGGTCCTACGCCCGGCTGGACCTCGCCATGGGCGGTCGGCTCGATCCAACGACCGTAGTCCTGGGTTGTCCAGAGCTGCATGGCACGCGGGCCATGACTTTCGGCAAGCATCTTTACCTTTACCGGGACCTTTACCTGGAGACCCAGGGGGCCGGGTACATCCGCATCGGCGATGGTGTCGTGATCTCACGCGGGGTGCACATCGTCGCGTTCCAGGAGATCAGCATCGGCGATGGGGCGATGATCGGCGAGTACACAAGCCTCCGCGATGCCAATCACCGTGTCGTCCCGGGCGAGTCGCCGCGCGACACGGGCCACGTCGCAAAGCCGATACGGATTGGGCGCAACGCGTGGATCGGACGGGGCGTGATGGTGCTGCCGGGAGTTACGATCGGCGAGGGGGCGGTCGTCGGCGCCAACGCGGTAGTGACCCGTGACGTCGCCGCCGGCGAGACGGTCGTCGGTATCCCGGCCCGTGCTGTAATGCGGGGGGCCAACCCGCACTCGCGCTGACCCGTGCCATGGAAATCCTGCTCGTCGACGACGATCCCACGACGCTATTGTTGATCGGGCTGCGCCTGCGGACGCTGCAGTTCGACGTCATCGAAGCGCGCGATGGTCTCGAGGCGCAGGCGATCCTGCGGCAGCGATCCGTTGCCCTGGTGCTTTGCGACTGGAACATGGAGGGCATGGACGGCATCGATCTGTGTCGCTGGCTGCGCTCGGATAAGGGCCGCCCCTACACCTATTTCATCCTGCTGACGGGACGCAACGACAAACAGTCGTTGATCGACGGCATGGATGCGGGGGCTGACGACTTTCTGGTCAAACCGGTCGATCCGGAAGAGCTCAAGGTCCGGATCAGGGCCGGTCAGCGCCTCATCGAACTGCAGGCACAACTGGCCGAGAAGAACCGGGCGCTGGAACATTTCAACAACGAGTTGCAGCAGCGGTATGACAGTGTCTACCGCGAGCTCGACGGCGCCAACAAGATCTACAGCACACTGTGCCGGGACATCGATGCGGCGGCGAAGTTGCAGCAGTCGTTGCTGCCGGCTCCGGCGACCATGGGTGGGATTCGCAGCGATGGGCTCTTCCTGCCGGCGCAGATGCTGGCCGGCGACATGTTCGGTTACTTCGAGCTGGACGCGGACCATCTGGCGTTCTTCATCCTCGATGTATCCGGTCACGGCGTACCGTCGGCGCTGTTTTCCTTTTCGGTCGCGCAGATCCTTACCCCCAGCGGGGAAAATTACAGCCTGCTGAAACGCCCGAGCACGTCGCCTCCATACTTCACTCTGACGCCTCCGGCTCAGGTTGCCGCCGAACTCAATGCCCATTTCGCGTCGGCTGACGATCGTGACATCTATTTCACGATGATCTACGGGCTGATTCATCATCCATCCGGTAACGTTACCTTCGTTCAGGCGGGGCATCCGCCGCCGGTACTGGTTCGGGGCGATGGCGGCGGCGCCCGTCACGTGGGGTCCGGCGGGTTCGCGATCGGCTTTTTCCCGGATCTGCCCTATGACGAGATCCAGCTACAGATGACACCGGGGGATCGGCTGGTCCTCTACTCCGACGGGATCGTCGAGTGCTGTAACGCCGAGGGCGAAGCATATGGCGTGGAACGGCTGGAGCGCCTGCTGCTCGCGCACGCCGACCGGAGCCTCGAACAGCTGATCCCGGCTGTTCGAGCCGAGCTGCTCGCATGGCGGGGCGTCGCGGAGTTCGACGACGACATCAGCCTACTGGTCCTGGAGCGCCCATGAGCATGGACAAGGAAGCGATCGGGGCCGTGCCGGAGGGTGCCTCCGCGTCGGTGCGGCTGCAACTCGACTTCACCAGCGAACTGGGCTCCATCCATTACGCGATCGTTGCGGTCCGGGCCTGGTGCGATCTGACCGAGATCGCCAGCGGGGTCGCATGGAAGATCGAACTGGCGATGGCTGAGGTGCTCAGCAACATTGCCGTGCACGGGTACCGGCAACAGTCGGACCAGCCGATCACGGTCATCTGGCACAAGGAGCGCGACCGACTGCGGATCGAAATCCGCGACCGCGGAGAGCCGATGGCATTGCCGCCCGGTGCAGACTTCCCGGACTCTGCCGAGGAGCGCGGCCGCGGCTGGCCCATCATTCGAGCCTGCCTTGACCGCATCGGCTATCGCGTCGAGGACGGCATCAATGTGCTGACGCTGGAGAGGGATCTGCCGGCGGCATGACGCCGGCCCGCTCAGGGATCGCAGTCGACGGGAGTGCTTGCGAGGGCAGTTCCGGCTGCGCCGGCTTTTCCCGGGCGCGCTCTACCGCGCGCACGGCCGCATCGTATTTCGGAGCGTCTGCCTGATCGCGATATTCCTTGAGTCCCCAGCTGCCCCAGAGCGTGTAAGGCGACACGCTGTTCCATAGGTTGTAGAGACCGCCCCCGGCCGCCTGCCAATCGTCGAGGTGAAGCGCATAAGCTTCTCCCATGCGGGTATCGCGGTTGGCGGCCATCAGCAGTTCGTTCGCCGATTTGTCGTTGAGCGTTTCGGCCAGGCCGACCAGATGCTGGCCACCTTCGTAAGCCACCAATTCGAGGCCATGATTGCGGGCGACGGCCGCGCTGAGCCGCATATGCTCGTTCGCTTGGCTCAAGGCGCCCTGTTGCGGGCCGTCATCGAATTCACCGCCGTCGAACACTTCGGCGAACACGCTGTCGAGTCCGCCACCCGGTTGCCCCGCCCAGGACCGCAGAGCCGGAAGATGCTTGGGGTTGCCGATATAGAAACCGAAGTACGGGGCGACTGCGAGGCCCTGTATGCCGTGTTTCACGCAGGGGGTATTGCCTGCTTCGCTCGCCCACAGCGGACACTCCAGCGCCTGTTTCGCGGTCCAGGGGTTCGCCGCCTGCGCACCCATGATGCAGGTCAGGCGGGCCGAATCGGCCGCGAAGACCTGGTGCCAGAGGTCGCAGATCTGGGCCGCGCGCATGCCGTACCATTGCAGGCGCTTGCCGAAAGGGGTGTCTTTGGCGTTCGGCCAGCGCGCCAGTGCCTTGGCTTCGACCCACGCGCCGCCCGGGAAGGCGGTGTTCCAGACCTCGTTGCTGTACTCGACATAGACTCGGCGCGCCGGCTGCAGGTGGTCGTGAACGTAGGTCGCGAACTGTCGTACGTAGTCGTCATCCGAGCGGGTGGGCATATTGACCCAGATGTCGGTTCCGGTCCGGTTGCCGAGAGCCACGATCATTTCAACCGGACCACCATCAGCGTGGTCCGAAACCCAGGTGAAGCGCTCGGGCGAAGTCCGCTGGTCCCACCGTTCGGTCCAGGAGGCGTTGGTGTTCTGGAAAGCCATGAAACGAATCGCGCGGAACGGGCGCAGGTTCGACAGAAAGGCGGGATGAAAGGGCTGATCGGTTTCGCTGTCCTCGAAGGATCGGCAAGTGCCGTTGTTCGGGCACGCTTCTCCGGTGTCCGAAATGCTGCAGGCGAGGGCGGGATCGGAGGCGCACGCACCACCTTCGGGGAAGATGCGTATGTTGCGGAGGTAGCGCCCGCTTTTGCGTGGATCGGTCGCGGCGATGGTGAGCTGAAACCAGGTCTGATTTCCGTCCGTGGTCACATCGAGGACGTCCCGTCCGGGCTTGGAGAGCGCCGCGTTCCGCGTGGCGCCGCGGCCGTAGACCAGACGTCCCTCGCCGTCGTAGCGCACCACGAAGCGGCCGGATGTGCGAAGCGGGCTGAGGCCCGTCGGAATCAGTGTGCTGACCGACGTGAAGTTGGTGTGGTTGACGGTGCCCTGGCTGACGTCGGGGAGGCTTCTCGGGTAGCCCTTTTCGTCCAGGTCCAGTTTGTCCTGTTCCTTGGTATTCCAGCTGTTGGCGCCGGCAACCCCGAATAGCCCGTCGGCGCAATAGGGATCCTGGCGCGGGTCGCACTGCGTGAGCCACGGCGATGCCATTTTCGCCAGATTGACGAATGCCGCCTCCGTGCCCCAGTACGCCAAGCCTTCGATATTGACGCCGAGTCGCAGCGGCCGCTGTTCCGGGGTGGGGTCGGTCCGGTTGCACCCGGCCGTGATCAATGCCACCGAAAGTATCCAGGCTGCTCGAGCCAGAACCCAACGCGGTGATTGTTCGATGAATGCGATCATCGTCTTCCGACCTCCTTCATGCCGCGGATACCGAACGTATCGAACGGGCCACACCTTGATTTTCGAGCAGGGTCCTGCGCCGTGCGCGTTCGTCGCGGAGCCGACGGCTGGGTATACTTTGATACCCCGACCAACCCCCAGCGTGGGAGTGGGCGAGCTTTGAGGCCGCCTGCAGCGACGTTTCAGCCCTATCGGCCACAGCAACTGACGTGCTCTCCTACATCACCTTTATACCGGGTGTTCTGGCCTACCTCCTGGCTAACCGTCGTTCCGTGCCGTTTGCGTTTCTTCGCGTCTACCTGCCGGTCGTGCTGCTGCTGCCGGATTACTACCGCGCCATCACGCCGGGCATCCCGGATCCGAACTTCAGTCAGAGTGCCGGTGTCGGTCTGTTCATCGCCTACGCGATGGCCGGCTTTCCCGGATTTGTTTTCAGCGCAACTGATCTCTGGGTCTTATTTTACGCCTTTTGTGTGGGTTATTCGGAGTATCGCGCGTCCGGGTACGCGGATGCGCAAAATCTCATTTTCGGGATGCTTTTCGGCGGTATCGCGCCATATGTTTTCGCCAAGGGGCTGATCGAGCCTTATGGCCTGCGGGTCGTATTCACGAAAGTCTGCGTGCTGTGCTTCTCCTTCGTGGCTTGCGTCGATGTCATCGAAACCCGCTTGGGGTTCAATGCATGGCGTTGGTTATTCGACCGGTTTTTTCCAGGCCAGGGTCAATCCTGGGTGACGACCTTTCGTTTTGGCCTGGCCAGAGCGGCCGGACCCTACGCGCATGCCCTGCTGAACGGGATCATGATGCTCGTCGCGTTTCGAATGCAGCGCTGGCTGGAGTGGACGGGCGCGTGGCCCGCCGATTGGCCGGCGCGCTGGCGATGGATGCCGATCAAGCCGGCACGCATGCTGACGCTGATCGTGACGGGTGGATTGGTCTTCTCGCTGGCGAAAGGCTCCTGGCTGGCATCATCTGTCGGCGCGACGCTGACCGCGGTGGGGCGGGTCAAGAGCCATCGTTTTCTGGCAATGGTGGGCATCCTGAGCGCCCTGGTATTGGTGGGTATACCGGCTGCCGCCGGTTTCATTGCGTATGCATCGGTCGGGCGGGAAAACGCCAAGGATGCCAATCAGGAGACCTCGGCCTACCGTTACGAGATGATCGAGGACTACATTGATATCGCTGCCCAGGAGCCCTTATGGGGGTGGGGACTGACCAAATGGCCGGCAATACCCGGCATGGCGTCCATCGACAATCATTATCTGCTCTTGTTGCTGATGCACGGGCGTCTGGCGATGGTTGCTTTTCTTTATCTGTTGCTGGGAACGATGATTCGGTTGGTGGTTTACGGCATGCGACAGCCACCGGGTGGGCCTCGCGGTGGCGCGCTGTCATTTACCCTCGCTGGGATCTTTGTCGGCTATACGATCGCGATCGCGACAGTCTTCATGGGACAGCAGACCATTCCGATGTTCTTCATGCTGGTGGGTTGGGCCGAGAGTTACATGATTCGCCGGACGCCCGAGGGAGGAGGCACGGCGATCGGTCCCTTCAACTTCCGTCGCGTGCTGTAGGTCTCATCTGTTTCGAGACGCCCCCGGTGCAGATAAGCACCGACCCCGTCACGAACTGACGGCGATTGATTGCGATACTCCCCGGCGATCGTCAGGCGCGGCGCGGCGACAAGCGCCGGGTCAGCAGGTCGCCGAGGCTTTGCCTTTCCTCGCGCGTGCTCACCAAGGCAATCAGCAAGCCCAGCGTGAGTACAAGGTAGCCGGTGCCCGTCAGGGCCAGGATGCCGAGCGAGTGGAGACGGGGTAACGTGGTCAGGTCGAGTTGTCTCTCGATGGCGTAGGCCAGTGCGTAGCCGATGCCGTAGGGTAGTGCCCCCACCAGAACCACATCCTTGACATATCGCAGGAACGACAATTTCAGCTGGCCGACGGTATAAATCAGGACAATCACGCTGCTGGTGATTCTCGACCACATGGCCGCTTCGGCGATATGGAGCACCGTGGGAGTTCCACGCATCAGGATCCAGGCCAGAGCACCCGCAAGCACCAGACACTGAGGCAGCAGGAACCACCACAGCGTGGCGCCGACCCGATGGGTGGCCTGCGCATAGGTGGTTGCCGGTCCGGTGAGCGCCTGCACGTGAAAGCCGAGCGCCGCGTAGAGCAGCACCGTGCCCGCCTCCTCATAAGGGATCCACTTGCCCATCCAGGCGGTAATCAGTGCAAGGGCAAAGGGCGCCAGGAAACCCATCGCCAAACCGTTCAGCAGGTTCAGATAGCGCGAGGACTTGACGTAAAGACGCTGGAGCTCCTGGTGCTGATCGAGGCTGTGCAAATGCGTGAACGCCGACAGATAGGTGTTCGTGGCCGCATTGAAGATCTGGGAGATCATCACCGGAAACTTCTGGCCGATATCGAGCAGGCCTACGGAGCCCACCCCCTTGGTCAGATAGCCGGCGATGGCGCGTTCGCTGGTATTCAGAAACATCGCGATGACACCGATCAGCTGCAGCGCGCCACCATAGCGGTAGAACAGCCGGAACTCGTCGCGCCCCAGGCCTCGAAAGCGAATGCGGAATCCGGGGAGGATGCGGGGGAACCAGGCCAGCATGACCATCAGCGCGAAGATCGAACGCAGTACGTAGGCAGCCAGGAGTCCCGCGAGTCCCCATCCCTTGATCAGGAAAACGACGATCAGGGCCGTCTCCAGCAGGAAGCTCAGAACGTTGACGATCGTTTGCTCGGCGTTGCGGTGGATACCCTGGAGCACGTAGCCATAGGGCAGCAGCAGATCGAGCAGCATTGCGCCGATGACGCTCAGGATCGACACGCCGGCTATGCCCTGCAGTTCCGGTTCGATGTGAAACCAGCGAAACAGAATGGGCATGCACGCGTAGAGTGCGATGATCAGCGCAGCGCTCACGGTTCCGGTCAACAGGATACCGGCGCCGACGAGCCGGCCGATGCGCTCCATTTCGCCGCGCGCATAGTATTCCGCGGAGTAGCGGATGTAGACGCCGGCAATACCGAATGTGCCCATGCCGATGTAGCCGATCAGCAGAAAGCAGGTCGCCCAGATGCCATATTCCTGCAGGCTGATGTGTTCGAGGATAAACGGGGGCAGTGCAACGCGGGTTAGGAGGTACAGGCCCCGTCCGCCGATCTGAGCAGCGGCATTGCGGAAAACCCGCGACGGGGCGCCGCCCGTTGCGGGGCTGTTATCGGTCGTTTGGCCCTTGGGCGGGTCCGCTTTCGGGTCGCCGCGCTGCCCGTCCTCGACGCTCGAAAGCGGGCGTTCTTCGGTGGGGATCGGATCGGGTCCGCTGCTCTGGCTCACGCACGTTCCCCCGCTGGCCGACGCCCGGAGCCTTTCACCGCCCTGACGAGATCGATCAGTATCGCGATGGGCAGGCCGGTCAGAGCCGCATGATGAAATCCCAGCAGGCGGAACAGCCGCGCCATCGGACTGAGGTGTTCCAGCCACAGCAGCGGCGCATCCAGTTGGTTCCGGTAGCTTTCGGCCGCAAAAGAATAGGGAGACAGCTCGATATAGAGATTCTGCAAGCGGGTCTTGAGGTCGCTTGCGCGCCGTTCGGGCTCGAGGCTGGTCCAGGGTTTCCAGCCCTGGCAATGGATGAAGGCCGGCGGGCCATACCGCAGGTTCGCGATGCGCTCGCGTGTCGTATACGCGGAAAAACCGAAATACTGCAGGATGTCGCGGCCGCGCTGCAGGACGTACATGGGCGTCTCGGCAAAGGGTTCGGCGCCGAGCAAGGCGCTCAGCACGTCTTGATCCCCCATCAGATGGATCGGGCGCCGGTGCCAGAAATCCTTTTGCGCCGCCCGATAGCGCTCGTCCTCCAGCAGGACCTTCCAGCGCTTGAGCAGGTCGAGATGCAGCGTGGACACGCGCATCACGCCGGTGTTCAGGCTGTAGGGAAGCGAGCGGGCTACCGGGAATCCCCAACCGCGCGTCCGGGCCCCGTCGTCGCGATAAGCACCATACAGCGCTTCCTCGCAGACGATCAGCGTGGCGGGCGGGATATCCCGGTACCGCTCGATGAAGTTCCCGGTGACGATGATGTCCGAGTCCAGCCACCAGACTTCGTCGTGGCCTTCTGCGAGCAGTCCGAGCAACGCGTCCGCCTTGATGTTCCAGCCGGAACTTCCCGATACGCGCGCGGTGCGTAGCGTGCAGCCCGGTATCGTGGCGGCCACCCAGCGCGCGAATTGGGGCGACGCCGGGGGATAGGTGAGGACGATGGGGGTATCGGGGCAGTGGCGTGTCAGGCTCAGCAGCAGCAGCTTGACCGCGATCTCTTCCTTGGTCCGGTCTTCGGTAATGCAGATCACCATGGCTGCGATGCTCCCCGTATGCGCGCAGGCGCATTCTCGCTTCGATCGATGTCGTCGGCAACCGAGCCGACGGCTGGGTAATCGGTGCCTGCCGTCGACGGGCAGTCGTGCGCTGTGGCCGGCTATGCCAACGGCCGGTTACCGACCACGATCAGTTCTTCGCCGCGGCGCGGATCGCGGAAGGCCCGCCAGTCCATCCAGATCGCGGCCAGCCTTTCCGTCAGCAATGACGGGGTCCCGGTCCGATGGGCTGTCCCGGTGCGGATGCGGTTGCTGGCGTCGAGGAACCACGCGCTGACCGGACCGATCGGCTTCAAGGATAGGTTGCGGAATCCGGCTTCGGTGCAGGCCCGTAGCAGCGCATCGGCCGTGAACAGCACCAGATGTCGGGGGGGTTCCAGACCGCGCCAGTGCGGTCCGAAGCGGGCATGACCTTGTGCGTCCATGTTTGGCGTTGCCACCCACAGCGTTCCGCCAGGTTTCAGCAGGCGCAAACATTCCGCCAGGGCGTGCCGGGGATCGTGCACATGCTCGATCACCTGGCTTAAAGTGACCGCATCGTAAGTGCCGCCGGGCAATCCGGTATCGGGGAGACCGCCTTGATGAACCCTCAGGCCCTGAGCGCAGGCCGCCGCGGTGGCTTGCGGGTCGAACTCGATCCCCTCGGCACGATACCCGATCGCCTCGGCAATGCGGAGAAAGTTGCCGTCACCGCAGCCGATGTCCAGCAGCCGCGCTTCTGCCCCGGGGGGCGGGAGATGGCGTACATCACGCTCGGCGAAGTCGCGCGCGTAAGGGAACAATGGCGCCAGCCGCCCCCCGAGTGCGGATGAGGGTTTCCGGCGTAAGTGTCGAAATCGCCGGTTCAGGTAACCATTGCGCCAACTCGGGAGACGGCGACCGAGAAAGCTGGCGTCAGACAGCCAGCGCGGCTCGGGGGTTGTCGAATGTGTGTAGTAGCTGGCGTAGGCCAGGCCAATGGTTGCCGGCGTGGGGCGGGGATCCAGATAACCACAGCCGCATCCCTGACAGCGGAACATCTGCCAACGTCCCGGCGCGCAAAAGAAGATGCCGTCGACCAGTGCCGGGTGGGCCAACTGTCGGTCTGCGGTCGCGCAGACAGGGCAGGCTGGCTGAGCCTCCAGTCCGTCCGATGGCCAGTCCGAAGCCTGTGCGCGCGGTGGCGATGTGTTCGAGTTGGGCACGTTGAGCCTCCTTGACGGATCTGCGGATGCATCCGACTGACACGTTGCACTCCGCGCTTTTTCTTTAGAGGGCGCAGGCGCCATGTCCGCCCGTGCGATGGTTACTCTACCGCGTAACGCTTTAGTGGAGTAATCTTTCACCCGGTTTAGGCATCGGCGAATCTCGGATGGCCCCGCGGCTTTTCCGGGTTCGCGGACGAGAATAACAAAAATAGGGACGTCGGCAGTTATGCGGGCTCTGATACCCTGGCGGTGGACGGCTGAGCGCTGGTTGACCGATCGGCTGGGCTACCAGCGTCGTTTCAGTTCTTCGCCGCTGCATCGGGTGTTGCTGATCAGCGCGCCCAATGAACTGTGCCACACGCAGCTTTATCCATTTCTTTTTCATCGCAAGGCGCTGCGCCAGACCCCCGGCATCGAACTCCGGGAGCTGCCACTGGCTGCTTTCCGCGCCGGAGGGCATGTGTTCGCCCGGCAACGCGTCGATGTGGTCTGCGTGCAGACCTGGTTCGACCTGTCAGACGACGATCTGCGGCAATTGCTTGAACAGGTCCGGACGGCCTTTCCCGAGGCCAGGATCGCCTACTTCGACTGGTTCGCTCCGACCGATTTGCGGTATGCACAGGCCGTCGACGACTCCGTTGCCGTTTATCTGAAGAAGCAGGTTTTTCGGGATCGCAGTGCCTACTCGCAGTCGACTCGCGGCGACACGAACCTCACCGATTACTTCTCCTGCCGTTACGGCCTCGATCTGCCGGAGACGCGCTTCAGCATTCCGGCGGGCTTCTTTTCGAAATTGGTGCTGGGCCCCAATTTCTGTTTTTCCGCGCATATGCTCCCCTATTTCCTCGGCGACTTTCCCGAGTCGCCGAAGGCGTTTGACGTGCATGCGCGCATCGCGGTCAAGGGCACGGAGTGGTATACCCGGATGCGTCAGGAAGCGCTGGATGTCGTCGAGGGCATCTCCGGCATCCGCCTGGTCAGCCGCGGGCGGGTTCCACGCAGCGAGTACTTCAAGGAGTTGTTCGCCAGCAAGATCTGCTTCAGTCCCTTCGGTTACGGTGAGGTCTGTTGGCGGGACTACGAAGCGGCCTTCGCGGGCGCCCTGCTGATCAAGCCGAACATGGATCACATCGAGAGTCGGCCGGACATTTTTCAGGCGCATCGGACCTACGTACCGGTTCGATGGGATCTCAGCGATCTCGAGGAGACAGTCCGGTACTACCTGGACCACGAGGACGAGCGCATCGAAATTGCCCGGTGTGCATTTGATACGGTGAAGGCCTACCTCGAGCAGAATACTTTCCTGGATGACATGAGGCCGTTCTGGGAGCGACTGCTGCCCGGCGACACCGCTTCCGGCGGAAAAAGCCGCTCCCGGTCATGAACGCGGGCGGCAGCTACGACGCTCGGAAAACGGCGTATCGGGCGGCAGCGCAGCTGAGCTCCGCTTTTGGGGGTTGAAATGGCAACGCAATCGACACCACGCGTGCTGCTGTCGGCGTATCAATGCGGACCGGGGATGGGCTCGGTCTCGCAGCTAGGCTGGCAGTGGTATTCGCGGCTTGCCCGGCTGGTTCCGGTCACACTGCTGACTCACGTCAGGAACCGGACGGCGCTGGTCGAAGCCGGTGCCCCGCTGCCGGATAGCGAGGTGCTCTACGTCGACACCGAATGGCTCGCCGGACCCCTGTACAAAGTGATGAGCCGGCTGTTTCCGCATAGTCAGCACACGGTGTTCCTGTTTTCCTCGGTCGATTACTTCGTCTACGACCGGGCCGCGCTGCGCGCCGTCGCCGCGCGGACGGCCGCTGGCGCGTGGGACATCGTGCACGTGCCCACGCCGGTTTCGCCGATGGCGGCGACGCTGCTGTATCGGACCGGGCTGCCCCTGGTCCTGGGACCGTGGAATGGGGGGTTGACCAATCCGGAGAACTTTCCCGAGATACTCCGGGCGGAGGCCGCCTGGACCTATCCGCTGCGCAATCTGGGCAAGCTGATCAATGCCGTGCGCCGGTCGACCCGGAATGCCTCCGCGATTCTGGTCGCCAACCGCAGCACGCGCAATGCGGTGCCCGCCGGCGACCGTGACCGTTGCCGCTTGATGATCGAGAATGCCGTCGATACCGATGTCTTCCGGGCTTCCGGCTATCCGGCTTCCCCGTCGCCGCGGCAACCGCTCCGTCTGGTTTTCGTGGGCCGATTGATTCCGGTCAAGGGAGTCACGATGTTGCTCGAGGCCGTGCAACGCTTCCGATCCCGCCAGAGGGTCGAACTGACGTTGGTCGGCGATGGGCCGTTGGCCAGCGAACTGCATCGTGAGGTGGCGGAGCGGGGGCTGGACGATTGCGTGACCTTTGCCGGCGAACGGTCGCCCAACGACGTTGCCGAGTTGATCGGTGCTGCGCATCTGTTCGTGCTGCCTTCCGTGCGAGAGTCGGGGGGGGCGGTGTTGCTGGAGGCGATGGCGTGCGCGCGCCCCGTGGCAGCCATCGCTTACGGCGGACCGGCCGAGATCGTCGATGAGGACGTGGGGCGCGCGATTCCGCCGGAGGGACGGACCCCGGTGGTTGATGAACTGGTCAAGGTCTTCGAGGAGGTGACGGCGAACCCGGCACAGTGGGCTGCCAAGGGACGGGTTGGCCTGGAACGCGTTAGGGCTCATTACACCTGGGATGCAAAGATCAAGCAGGCGTTGGCGCTATACGGGGAGTTGTTGCACCGATGAATGCCGCTGAACCATTGATGCATAAGCCCGAGGGTCCGACGGTCGCTTACCTGGTCAGTCAATACCCGTCTTTTTCCCACACCTTCATACTGCGTGAGATCGCCATGCTGCGCCGGCAGGGCTTCATTATCCGCGTTGCCTCGGTGAACCCACCCGACCGTCCGCTCGACAAGCTGACGAACACCGAGCGCGCCGAGGCACAGGCCACGCACTATCTGAAGCAACAGAGCGCAAAGTCGATTGCAACGGCCTTGATCTGGGCATTCCGGACGCACCCGGCGGGTGCGCTGCAGTCCTTGCTGTTTGCCTGGAAGCTGGCCCGGTGGGATTTGTACCGACTGGCCTTCAATCACTTCTATTGGCTGGAGGCTCTGTTGGTCGGCCACTGGATGGATCAACAGGGCTGCAAGCACCTCCACGTCCACTTTGCCACACCCGCGGCCACGGTCGGCCTGCTCGCCCGTAAGGCCTTCCCGATCGGTTTCTCGCTGACGGTGCATGGGCCGGACGAGTTCTACGATGTGCCCGGATACGCTCTGCGCGAAAAGGTTGCGGGTGCCGATTTCATACTCTGCATCAGTCACTTTGCGCGCAGCCAACTGATGAAGCTCTCATTACCGTCCGACTGGGACAAGCTCCATGTCTGTCGCCTGGGGGTGGATCCGACCGAGTTCAGACCGGTTGCCAAAAATGAGCCGGACCAGCCCTTCACCATCGTTTCCGTTGGGCGACTGTCGGAAGCGAAAGGGCCGGTGATTCTGTTGCGCGCCGTCCACCGGTTGAAGCAGGATGGCCGGTCGCTGCGGCTCATCTTGGTCGGCGGGGGACCGCTCGAGAACCTGCTCAAGGACTGGGTGGCGCGGCACCATCTGACTGATGCGGTGCGGCTGACCGGGCCGGTCGATCAGGACCACATTCGTGACCATTACGCGTCGGCCGATTGCTTCGCGCTCGCCAGCTTTGCCGAGGGTATCCCGGTAGTCCTGATGGAGGCGATGGCCATGGCGATTCCCTGCGTCACCACGCATATCACCGGGATCCCGGAACTCATCCAGAATGAACAGGACGGGTTGCTGGTCGCTCCCGGCGATGACGTCGGACTTGCTGCGGCGATCGGGCTGCTGATGGATGATCCGGCATTGCGCGAACGGCTCGGGCGGGCCGGGCGTCAACGCATCCTGCGGGAGTATGACCTGGAGCGCAACGTCGGGACCTTGGGCGAGACCCTCCGCCGACTGCTACGGTTGTCGCTAACCCCTCCTGGCGCTTGACCGAGGTTACCGGTGTTTTTCGAAACGCTTGCTCTGCTGCTGCTCGCCGTCACTTTGCCCGGCACCGTCGAACTGGCGTTTCTGACCGCGAGTGCATGGTTCTATCGCCCGCCGGAAGGCGTGACGGCATCGCGGTCGCTCCCACGCATTGCCGTTGTGATTCCGGCCCATGACGAGAGCACGGCCATCCTTCCCTGCCTGGCCTCGCTTCGCGCCTGTGAGCCGCCAGGTGCCGAATGGGCCATGATCGTGATCGCCGACAACTGCACGGATGACACGGCCGAGGTCGCGGCCCGCGCGGGCGCGCGCGTCATCACGCGGCATGATCCCGAGCGTCGCGGCAAGGGGCATGCGCTGGACTTTGCTTTCCGACAGCTGCTCGCCGAGGGTTTCGGCGCGTTTATCGTGGTGGACGCGGACAGTCTGGTCGAACCGAATTTCCTGAGAGCGTTCGCGTCCCGCTTCGCCGCCGGAGCGGAGGCTTTGCAGTGCGTCTATCGGGCTCCGGAAACCGAAGCGGACGCGAGGACTCGGCTTCGCGGTCTGCTCTGGTTCGCTTTCAACGTCGTCAGGCCAAGAGGCCGGGAACACTGGGGGCTCTCCGTCGGAATCCTCGGTAATGGCTTCGGCGTGACGCGGGACGTGCTGATGCAGGTGCCCTACGAAGTCAGTTCGATCACCGAGGATCTCGATTATCACCTGCGACTGCTGAGCGCGGGGTACCGGGTCGAGTTTCTCCCGGACACCTCGGTCCACTCTGCGTTGCCGGCCGGGGAGGCCGCCGCCGGCACCCAGCGTGCACGTTGGGAAGGCGGGAGGATCGCCGCGATTCGCGAGTGGACGCCGTGCCTGATCCGGGCACTCGGCAAAGGGCGCGCCTGGGCGCTGGAGCCTCTACTCGAACTGTGGTTGCTGCCACTGTCGTATCACGTCATGCTGCTGGTTCCGCTGCTGCTGATTCCGAGCGCCTGGGCACAACTCTATGGGTTCATCGCGCTCCTGATCGTCGTGGCGCATACGGTCACGGCCGTAGGGCTGGGGGGGCGGTGGCGAGACCTGCTACTCCTCGCCCAGATCCCCGTGTATCTATTGTGGAAGCTGCGGATGCTGCCGGAAGTGATCGCAAAGGCGGGAAGGAACGCCGTGTGGGTTCGTACCGAGCGGTCGTCATAGGGCAACAGCATGAACACGTGTCCCGATGTGTCTTTGGTGATCGTCTCCTTCAACACGCGCGACCTGACACGCGAGTGCCTGACAGCCGTGTTCGCCGAGTTGGACCGGGGCAACATTGCCGGCGAAGTGATCGTCGTCGACAACGCATCCCGGGATGGCTCGGCCGACATGATCGAGCGCGAATTCACCCGGGTCAAACTGATGCGCAGCGAGGTCAATCTTGGCTTCGGCAATGCCAACAATCTCGGTTTTGGCAGCTGTTCCGGTCGCTTCGTGGTCCTGCTCAACACCGATGCGTTTCTGGCTCCCGGGGCGTTGACGCAGGCGCTGAATCACATGTATAGGACACCCCGGGCCGGCCTGGGGGGCGCGCTGCTGAAGAGCCGGGACGGCAGTAATCAACCATCGGCTCGCTCCTTTCCAACGCCGTGGCTGGAACTGCTGACCTTTACCGGCCTGGCGGCGCGCTACCCGCACAGCCGGGTGTTCGGCCGCCTGGACCGGACCTGGGCTGATCCCGCGGAGGCCAGTCAGGTCGATTGGGTGCCCGGCGCGTTTTCCATCATCCGGCGCGAGGTGCTCGATCAGGTCGGGCCGTTCGATCCGCGGTTTTTCCTCTATTACGAAGAGGTGGACCTGTGTCGGCGCATCCGGCAAGCGGGCTGGGAGATCTGGTACTGGCCCGACATCGTCGTCACCCACATCGGCGGTGAATCCTCCAAGACCGTGACTCACCTGACGATGGCGTCCGGCGGAGCGCAACTGACGCTTTGGCGCATGCGCAGCCAGTTGCTCTACTATCGCCAGTGGCACGGCGCCTGGGTTACCTGGTGGGCCAGCCGGCAGGAAATGGTCTGGCATCGGCTGCGGGCCTGGCGCAACCGAACGCGCAATGCCGCCAAGTGCGAGGAGTCCGAAACTACGCTGCGCCTCTGGCGGCAGGCCTGGGAGGACACGGCCGCAGGCGCGGTGTCGCCTCCCCAGCCTTGGTAATCGTTTTTGGTGGCACGCCATGTTCGAGAATTTGCGCGAAGACTGGGATACGTATCAGAGGGACTGGACCCGGCAAGGCTTCTGGGTCATGGTCGTCTATCGCTTCGGACGCTGGCGTTATGGCATCCGCCAGCGTTGGCTCCGTCTTCCATTCTCCTTCGTTTACAAATTATTGAAGGTCGGGTCGCAGATCCTCACCGGTATCGAACTCCCGTGCGAGGTGACCTTGGGACGGCGCTTCCTGATCGAGCATTTCGGCGACATCATTATCAGCGGTGACACGGTGATCGGCGATGACGTGATCGTGCGGAACGGGGTCACCATCGGTCTGCGCCGGACGGGCGAACGCGGAGCGCCGGTGATCGGCCATCGCGTCGACATCGGCGCCGGCGCCAAGATCCTGGGGCCCATCCGCATCGGCGACGACGTTGCAATCGGGGCAAATGCGGTCGTTATCGTCGATGTGCCTGCGAACTCGCTGGCCGTTGGCGTGCCGGCCCGGATCATTCCGCGTCGCTCGGTGAGCCGTGGTGAGGGATCCGATGTCTGACGCCGATCAGATCCCCGGACCGCTCGGAAAAGCGCGGCACTCGGCCTGGCGTCGCAACGTCGCGCCTGTCCTTCGGGTCATTTACGCCGGCCTGCCTCGCTTTATCGATGTGTCGCTGAGCGCGGCCCTCATCCTGTTGCTGTCCCCGGTTTTCGCGGTAAGGGCGGTGCAGGCCAAGCTCAGTTGCGGTTATCTGTTCGAGCGCGAAGCGATGTTGGGACGTCACCGTGAGTCGTTTGATCGACTGCGCTTCGCCGGCCCCGCCTTCGGTCGCGAACTCCCGGTGCTGATCAATATATTCCGGGGCGACATGAGCTGGGTTGGACCGAGACCGCGGGCCGTTGACGAAGGCGAACGTGCCGCAGATGCGGAAGGCATCGTGTTTCTGCAGCGTCCGGGCCTGATCTCGGTGTTCCATCTCAGGAAGAATGTCGGCATCGCCTACGAGCCGGAGGAGGTGGTGGAACGCGACCAGTTTTTCGGAGATGGCATCCGTAGGAATCTGGGTGTCATGGCACGGTTTGCGGTCAGCTCTGCGCTTGGCGGCGACAGCGCGCTGCCCGTACCTCCCACCATCGATTTTTTCGGGGTGCCGGTCGTCAACACGACGATGGACGAAGCGCTCGACTGGCTGTTGGCCAGGGCTGCAACGCCATCCCGCACGCTCGCCGCCTTCGTCAACCCCGATTGCCTCAACATTGCATACCGTAATGACGACTATCGCGCGGTTCTGCAGCAGGCGGAACGGGTGCTCCCGGATGGTATCGGGCTGCGCATCGGCTGCAATCTGCTGGGTGTCGCAATGCAGGCCAATGTCAATGGGACGGACCTGTTTCCGCGTATCTGCGGCCGCGCAGCCGAGGCGGGCGTGCCCATCTACTTTCTGGGCGCCAAGCCCGGCATTGCCGATCTGGCCGCACAGAAGATGCGGGAGCGGTTTCCGACGCTGCGCGTGGTCGGCACACAACACGGGTATTTCACACCCGATGAGGAAGCGGATGTCATCCGCAGGATCAACGCTTCCGGAGCCCGTATCGTGTTCGTGGCATTCGGGGCACCGCGCCAGGAACTGTGGCTGTCCAGACATCACGAGTCGCTGGCACCATCCGTCCGCCTTGGGGTGGGGGCCGCCTTCGACTTCTATTCCGGACAGATCCGCCGCGCGCCGCAGTGGATGCGCGAAGCGGGTATCGAGTGGGCCTATCGCCTCTACCTGGAGCCGGGGCGGATGTGGCGTCGCTACGTGGTAGGTAACCCCCTGTTTCTCTACCGGGTCTGGTTGCAGTCGAGGGAATCGCGATGATCGAGTTTGCCGAGACGGAACAGGACCGCTTGAGGGCACGCGTGCTCGAACGTTATGCCGATCCTCGTCTGCGCATATCATTGCAGCACGGGCGGCTGGTCTTCAAGCGGATGCTGTGGCTCGGTGTGCTAAGGGGAACCTACGTCCTCAAGCGCGCCTTGGACATCGTCGTCTCGGGTGCGGGCTTGGTATTGCTCACGCCGGTTTTCATCGGCGTTGCCGCCGCGATCCGGCTGGAGTCGCCCGGGTCGGTGCTCTTTCGTCAGACGCGGGTCGGGCGTTGGGGACAGTTGTTTTCGATGTATAAGTTCCGGTCGATGTACATCGATGCCGAAGCACGCAAACAGGCGCTGCTCGCGGCCAATGAAATGCGCGGTGGCGTAATATTCAAGATGAAGGAAGATCCGCGGATTACTCGCGTCGGGCGCCTGATCCGGCGCGCCTCGCTGGACGAACTGCCGCAGCTGTGGAATGTTTTCATCGGCGACATGTCACTGGTCGGGCCGCGCCCCCCGGTACCGGCGGAAGTGGATCAATACTCGTTGGCAGATCGCCGGCGCCTCGAAGTCATCCCCGGCATCACCTGCATCTGGCAGATCTCCGGCCGTTCCGACATTCCGTTCGAGGAGCAGGTGCAGCTCGACGTGCACTATATCGAGTCGCAGTCGCTGTTCGCCGACCTGCGGATACTACTCTGGACCATCCCGGCCGTGCTGCTCGGGAAGGGAGCCTATTGATGACCCATGTAATCGTACTGGCCGATCGCTGCGGACGGGAGTTGCGTCCACTGACAGAGCGCTGTCCCGTCGCCTTGCTTCCGGTCGCGGCCAAGGCGTTGCTGGTGCATTGCATCGAAGATATCGGAATGGCCGGCCTGCGGGACCTGACGCTGGTCGTCTCCGAGCATGCCGACCTCGTCCGGGCCGAAATCGGCACCGGTGCCCGCTGGGGCTTGCGCATTGACTACCTGCCGAGTCGTGGGGAAGAGCGCCCCGATGAATTACTGGGTCGGCTGACCCTGGCGTCCGACCGCCCTCGGCTGGTGCTCCGGGGCGATGTGCTGAGGGCGCCTTGCCTCCGCAACTTCCTGGAAGCACTCCCGTCCGCCGCAAGCGAGCCCTCTCATCTGGTATTTGCCGATCGCCGCGTCGGTGCGATCTACTTGCCGGCGGGCGTAGCCGGGACGCCCGGTGTCCAGACACTGGCCTGGAATGAGCTTGCCGCCGACGCCGCCCACGGCGTGGGTCGGCAGTGCGCCTCGGATGGGTACCACTGCGCGCTAGAGGACGTTGCTGCCTATCACCGGGTGAATCTCGATGCCGCTTGCGGGCGCGTGCCTGGGCTGCGGTTGCCCGGGCGTCAAGTGGCGGTGGGCTTGACGGTCGGACGGCACAGCCGGGTGTCGCCGCGTTCGCTGCGGCAGGGTGTTGCACTGATCGGATCGAACGTCCGCATCGATAGCCGTGCGAAGCTGCACGGAGAAGTGGTCATTGCGGACGATGTCTTGGTCGATCAGGACGCGGATATCCAGGACAGCGTCATTTTGCCGAATACCTACATCGGTCAGTTGGTCGATATCCGGAACGCGATCGTGTTCGGTGCCGAGATCCTTCGGGTCGACACGGGCGCGCACCTGCATGTGAACGACACCTTTCTGGTGGCTGATCTGGGTCGCCACGGGAATCTGGATTATCTGATGCGGCCGTTGAACCGTCTGGCCGGCTTGGTGGTGCTGGCGTTGTCTTTGCCGCTGTGGCCCGTGGCTGCCGCTCTGGCGTTGCTTCGGAATCCGACCCAGCCAATGAAGTGGTTGTGCCTACGCGGCAATCGCATCGAACTGAACGAATTCGGGATTCGTCAACGTCGAGCCTTCAGGGCCGTGGAGTGGAATTGTCGCCCTCCGGTCTTGCGTTACCTGCCGCGCCTGTTCGCGGTCGTGAGCGGCGATTTGCGTCTGGTTGGAACCTTGCCGATCACCGAGGCGCAGGCTGCTGAGCGGATCGAACCCTGGCAACGGGAAGCGGATCGGGCGCCGGCCGGACTGATCGGTCCCAGCCAATTGCTACTACCGGGTGATGCCTTGGAAGAGGAGATCGTGCTGAGCGATGCCGTCTACACCGGACGCCGCAGCTTCAGACAGAATTTGTCCTATCTGGCTCTGGCCTTGCGCACGCTCTTCACCCGCCGCGCGTGGTTAGGCTGAGGGATAAGCACCGCGGCGTTCGCCGGGTTGACAGTCTGAATCAGCGCTGTCTAGGATAGCTCAGATGCCCACTACGCCGATCGAGCCGGCTGCGAGCTCCATTCTGCGTGAGTCAGATTCCGTGCGGCGCCCGTCAGTGTCGACCCGTCATGCTCGCACCGTGGTCGGCACCGGTCAGCGAGCCAACATGCGCCGTCAGCGCCTCCCCGATGCCGGGCGAGGTGCTTCCGAAAAAAGAGGAGTATTCCGATGCGAAGAGCTGCAGCACTATTCGCGGCCTTGATGGTCGTTTCGCTTTCCGGTTGGGGAGCATCCATGAAGAGCATCGGGAAGGATGCGGTTAACGTCCGAAAGGCGCCGAAGCTCGACAGCGAGGTTTTGTACGAAACCCACATTGGTTACCCGATTGAGATCGACAAGACTCAAGGAGACTGGGTGCGTTTCAAGGATTGGCAGGGGACGGTGGGCTGGGTCCACAAGCCGCTCGTCAGTGACGTGAGGACAGCCGTGGTCGTGGGCGATGACGTAAACGTCCGCAAAGGGCCGGGTTCCGAGCACGCTGTCGTCAAAAAAGTGGCCAAGGGCGAGGTCTACAAGGTCACCGGGCACAAGGGCGAATGGGTCAAGATCGCGTATTACATTGAAGGCGAAGAAATCGGGTGGGTGCGCAAGGACATGTTGTGGGGCTCACAGTAGGCGAGTGGCCAAACTTTTCAGGGCGCCAGTCGAACCGTTGAGAGGGGTTGCAATCCGGGAGCTTCGGCCAGTCTCCCGGGGAAGCGTCGATCACGCGTCAGGGCGCCTCGCGCAACTGGATACGGCCATCGCGCACCCGCACGCTGAAGCAATCCAGATCCTCATAGGCCGGCGGTTTCATGACCTTTCCGGTCTTGAGGCAGAAGCGGGCGCCATGCCGGGGGCAGATGATCTGGTGCCCCTCGATCCGGCCGCTGGCGATTTCGGCATCGTCGTGCGTGCACCGGTCCTCGATCGCGTAGTAGTCGCCGTCGATCTGGAAAATCGCGACGGCAATGCCGTCGAAATCGACCACGCAGGGTAACCCCGGTTCCACGTCGCCAACGCTGGCGACATCGATCCAGTCCTCCATCTCGGCAGTCCTTATTCGGTGCTGACGGTTGTCGCCTCGTCGGCCAGCGCAGCCTCCAGCGAATGCCAGGCCAGGGTCGCGCATTTGACTCGCGCCGGGTAGGCGCGCACCCCGGCCAACACGGCGAGCTTGCCAAGATCTTCCAGCTTTACGTCGTCATCCTGGCCCGTCGTGATGCGATGGAAGGTTGCGAACAACTCATGTGCCTGCTGTTCGGTCAGCCCGCGCACGACCTCCGTCATGATGGAGGCGGAGGCCGTCGATATCGCACAGCCCTGGCCCTGGAAGCTGACATCTTCAATGACCCCGTCACGGAGCTTCAGGTAGAGCGTGATGCGATCGCCGCACAAGGGGTTGAAACCGTCGATCTTCCGGGTGGCATCGTCGATGACCCGGAAGTTGCGCGGGTTGCGATTGTGATCGAACACCACTTCCTGGTAGAGATCACGGATCTGATCGAGCATTAAGCGAAAACCTCGATAACTTGTTGGATACCGTCCATCAGCGCGTCGACTTCCTGCGCGGTGTTGTAAAGCGCGAACGAAGCCCTCACCGTGGCCGGCACGCCGAAGAAATCCATGACGGGCATCGCGCAATGGTGGCCGGCACGAATGGCTATTCCGAGCTGGTCGAGCAGGGTCCCGACGTCATGCGGATGCACCCTCTCCAGCGTAAACGACAGAATCGCGCCCTTGTCGTGTGCGGTACCGATCACCGTCAGCCCCGGAATATGCATCGCCCGTTCCGTCGCATAGCTCAGCAACCGATGCTCGTGCTCGGCGACGGTTGTCATGCCGATTTCCTGCAGATAGTCGATCGCCGTGCCTAGCGCGATGGCGTCGGCAATGGCCGGCGTGCCGGCCTCGAACTTGTAGGGCAGTTCGTTGTACTCGGTCTTGTCGAACGTGACCTGCCGGATCATGTCGCCGCCGCCCTGATAAGGCGGCATCGCCTTCAGCAGGGCCTCCTTGCCGTACAGGACGCCGATGCCGGACGGACCGTAGAGCTTGTGGCCGGAGAACGCAAAGAAATCGCAATCGAGCGCCTGGACGTCGATGGGCATATGCGGAGCGGATTGCGCGCCGTCAACCATAACCGGGATGCCGCGGCGATGGGCTCTGTCGATGATCGTCTCGATCGGATTCACCGTGCCCAGGGCGTTTGACATATGGACCACCGACACCAGACGTGTCCGGTCGTTCAGCAAGCGCTCGAAAGCCTCCATGTCCAGTTCACCGCGTCGGTCGATCGGCACGACCTGCAGCGTGGCGCCGGTCTGCGCGCACAGCATCTGCCACGGCACGATGTTGGAGTGGTGCTCCATGGCGGTGATCAGGATCTCGTCGCCGGCGCCGATGTTCGCGCGACCGTAGGTCTGGGCGACGAGGTTGATCGCCTCGGTCGTGCCGCGGACGAACACGATCTCGCGCGCCTTGGCGGCATTGATGAAGCCCCGCACCTTTTCCCGCGCCCCCTCGAACAAATCCGTCGAGCGCTGGCTCAGGGTGTGCACGCCGCGATGCACGTTGGAGTAGTGCCGCTGATAGACTTCGCTGATCGCATCGATCACGGCCCGTGGCTTGTGCGTCGTCGCGGCATTGTCGAGATAGACCAGCGGCTTGCCGTGTATGGTTTCCGCGAGGATCGGGAAATCCGCCCGAATTCGGGCGACGTCGAAGTGGTGCGGGTCCGCGACCGGGCGCGGACGCTGTGCGAGGGCAATGCTCATAGCCAATCCTTCCTGATTCCAGCCTCCGGGAACAGCGCCAGCAGGGCATCCTGGGCGATATCGCGAAAACCTGCCAACGATATCCCGTCAACCAGGGTGTTGGCGAACGCGAATGTCAGCATGTTGCGCGCCGATACCGGGTCGACGCCGCGCGACTCCAGATAGAAGATCGACTCCGGGTCGAGCTGCCCGACCGCGACGCCATGAGCGCACTTAACGTCGTCCGCATGGATTTCGAGCTGCGGCTTGGTGTCGATCTCGGCTTCGTCCGACAGCAGCAGGTTGCGGTTATTCATTTGCGCGTCGGTCTTCTGTGCCTGCGGTTCCACGACGATCCGACCCTGGAACACGCCACGCGAGCGGTCGGACAGCACGCCGCGGTAGTTCTCGCGGCTGGTGCCATGAGCGCCTCGATGGCGGACCCGCGTGTGGCTGTCGACGTGACGGCGGCCCTGGCCGACGAACAGGCCATCGAGCGCGCATTGGCCGCTTTCCGCGAGGTCGACGTGAATCTCGTTGCGGACGAGCAGGCCGCCCAGGCTCAGATTCGTATGGGTGAAGTGGCCGGCAGTGCCGACATCGACATAGAACCCGCCGAAGCGGAAGGCACGTTGGCTGGCGCCGTGCAGCAGGTAGCCGTCGAGCTGCGCCCTTTCGCGGATGACCGCCTCGGTGATCGATACCGCCAACGAGCCCGCGGACTCCATCGAGAGATGGGTTTCGACGAGCGCCGCCTGTGCCCCGCATTCCAGGATGACCAGGTTGCGGAGATTGGTTGCAGCTTCGGGCTGGGACGCAACATGGATGATCTGCACCGGCCGGGACAGCACCGTGTCCGCTGGGACATGCAGCAGTACGCCATCCGTGAAGAACGCGGTATTGAACGAGACGAAGCCGTGGCGCGACGTCTGACCCACGACGCGCCCGAATTCCGCCTCGACCGCGGCCGGCGGATTGGCGAGTGCCGCTGACATCGCCTGCACGGTAACGTCTTCCGGCAAGTCATGGATGTCGGACAAGCGTGCCGAGAAACGTCCATCGACGAAGACCAGCGACCACGCGTCGGTCAGGCGGTAGCGGTTCAACCAGTCGGCATCGGCAGCAGCGTCCCCGGAGGTGATCAGCGGCTTGAACCGCTTCTTCTCGATGGCCGATACGTTCGTATATCGCCAATCCTCGTCGCGGGGCGACGGAAATCCCTGCTGGTCGAACTGGGCCAGCGCCATCCGGCGTGCGTGGTTGACCCAAGCGCTGCCGGCGCCCGGCAGCTGTTCGCCCAGGGCGTTGAAATGTTCGCAGTAATCGGGGTTCGGGCCGGGACTCATCTCAGGCCACCGCTGCCATTTCTTGTTCGATCCACCCATAACCTTTCTTCTCGAGTTCGAGCGCAAGGCTGGCGTCTCCGGATTTGACGATCCGGCCCTGGGCCAGCACATGGACAAAGTCGGGCTTGATGTAGTCGAGCAGGCGCTGGTAGTGGGTCACCAGGATGAACGAGCGCTCCGCGGTGCGCAGCGCATTGACGCCATCCGCTACGACCTTAAGTGCATCGATATCGAGTCCGGAATCGGTTTCGTCGAGGATGCACAGTTTGGGTTCCAGGATCGCCATCTGCAGTATTTCGTTGCGCTTCTTCTCGCCGCCCGAGAAGCCCTCGTTGACGCCCCGGTACAGGAACTGCTCGTCGAGGTCGAGGCTGCGGATCTTTTCCTTGACCAGACGCAGGAAGTCCATCGCATCGACTTCACTCTCGCCACGATGTTTGCGTTGCGCGTTCAATGCCGCTTTCAGCAGATAGATGTTGCTGACGCCTGGAATTTCGACCGGATACTGGAAGGCCAGAAACACGCCTTCCCGGGCGCGTTCCTCGGGTGCCATGTCGAGCAGATTCTGCCCCCGATAGGTCACCGTGCCGCCGGTAACTCCGTACCCGCTGCGGCCGGCCAGCACATGGGACAGCGTACTCTTGCCCGAGCCGTTCGGACCCATGATGGCGTGGACCTCACCCGGACTGACCTGCAGATCGATCCCTTGCAGGATCGGCTTGTCTTCGACGCGGGCGTGTAAGTTTTCGATGTCGAGCATCATGACCATGACCTGAATGAAAAATCCTTGATGAAACCGGGCCGTGCCGTCAGCCAACGCTGCCTTCGAGGCTGATGCCCAGCAACGCCTGGGCCTCGACGGCGAACTCCATCGGGAGTTCACGAAAGACCTCCTTGCAGAAGCCGTTGACGATCATCGACACGGCGTCTTCGGCAGAGAGCCCGCGCTGCTGGCAGAAAAAGAGCTGGTCATCGCTGATTTTCGAGGTCGTCGCTTCGTGCTCGAGCGTGGCGGACGGCTGCTTGACCTCGATATAGGGAAACGTGTGCGCACCGCACCGGTCACCGATGAGCAGCGAGTCGCACTGCGTGTAGTTGCGCGCGCCCTTGGCGCTCTTCAGCACCTTGACCAGCCCGCGATAGCTGTTCTGCGCCCGCCCGGCAGAAATGCCCTTAGAAACGATTGTGCTGCGCGTATTCTTCCCGATGTGGATCATCTTCGTGCCGGTGTCGGCCTGTTGGCGGTGATTGGTTACCGCGACCGAATAGAACTCGCCAACCGAATCGTCTCCGCGTAACACGCAACTCGGGTACTTCCACGTAATCGCCGAGCCGGTCTCGACCTGGGTCCACGAGATCTTCGACCGCGCTCCGCGGCACTCGCCGCGCTTGGTCACGAAGTTGTAGATGCCGCCGCGGCCTTCTTCGTCGCCGGGATACCAGTTCTGGACCGTCGAGTATTTGATTTCGGCGCCCTCCATCGCGATCAGTTCGACGACGGCGGCGTGCAGCTGATTCTCGTCGCGCATCGGTGCGGTGCAGCCCTCAAGGTAGCTGACATGGCTGCCCTCGTCGGCAATGATCAGCGTGCGCTCGAACTGGCCCGTCTTCGCCGCATTGATCCGGAAGTAGGTCGATAATTCCATCGGGCAGCGGACCCCCTTGGGCACGTAGACGAAGGAGCCGTCCGAAAACACGGCCGAGTTCAGCGCCGCGAAGAAGTTGTCTCCGGCCGGCACCACAGTGCCCAGATATTGCTGAACCAGTTCGGGATGTTTTTCCAGGGCTTCCGACATCGAACAGAAAATCACGCCGGCGTCGGCCAGCTTGTCCTTGAAAGTCGTCGCCACTGAGACGCTGTCGAACACCGCATCGACTGCAACGCCGGCCAGCCGTTCCTGCTCGTACAGCGGAATGCCGAGCTTCTTGTAGGTTTCCAGCAGCTTCGGATCGACTTCGTCGAGACTCTTGGGGCGGTCGCCGCTCTTGGGAGCCGAGTAATAGCTGATGCCCTGGTAATCGACCGGCTCATAGTCGACGTAGGCCCATTCCGGTTCCGTCATCGTCAACCAGTGGCGATAAGCCTCCAGCCGCCATTCGAGCATGAAACTCGGCTCGTTCTTCTTGGCCGAGATGACGCGAATCACGTCTTCGTTGAGACCCGGAGGCAGCGTGTCGGATTCAAGATCGGTGACGAAGCCCGGCTTGTATTCTTGTCGAATCAGGTGATCGAGTTTTTCAGCGGTGACGGACATGGCGGCGCTCCGCAGGTTAACGGGGGGTGTGCTGTAGGGTAGTCAGATGAATCACGGATTCTTCGACCACCGGGTGCTGCGGCTTGACCATATCGGTCAGCGTGACGGATTCCAGCGCTGTTCGCACAGCACGGTTGATCACGTTCCAGTTGCCGCGGATATGGCAGGAATGCGACTGCTGGCAGGAATCCTGTGCCACGCCGCACTCCGTGATCGCAATCGGTCCTTCGAGGGCGTCGATGATACTGGCGACAGAGGTGTCCTCGGGTGGCCGCGACAGCCGGTAACCTCCCTTGACGCCGCGCATGGACGAGACGATTTGGGCCCGGGTCAGGCTCTTCAGCAACTTGGACACGGTCGGCGCGGTGATGCCGGTCCGCTCGGCGACTTCGGCGGCGGCAAAGGTGCGGCCGCTCTCCCGGGCCATCAGGCTCAGGACGACGATGGCATAGTCGGTCATCTTGCTGATTCTGAGCATTGCGCTGGCTCGCTGTCAATTTAGGACTATTTTAGTCCTAGATAGAATCCCAAGTAAAGCGCTCTGAAACCGCCCTTTTTGGGTGCATGCCCGCCGTCCCGATCGGCGATTTGCGGACCCGGTATAATTGGCGGAAATCGACCTCCTCATTTAGCGCTATGACCCCGGATCCCGCGCCGACGATCAGACATCCCTCCATCGGCCCGGGCCGCAGCTTGCTCCTGCTGCTGACCCTGTCATCGGCCTATGTCCACGGGCAGGTGGAGCCACCGGCAGCAGCGCCACCGGACACAGCGCCGATGGAAGCCCCGCTGATTCATCCCGATGCCGTAGCGATACGTCATGTGCTCGACTCACGCGAGCATCCGCGACTCAAGTGGTCGGTCATCGCAGATGTCCGTGAAGTCCTGGATGCTTTCTACCGGTCTCGCGGCGACCGGCCGGTCTGGATACGGGACCAGACGGCGCCCCAGGTGCCGGCCATTGTGGCCAGCCTTGCCGATGCCGAGGCGCAGGGTCTGAATCCTGCGGACTACGATGCCGGCCTACTGGCGCAATGGTTGCCTAGAGTGGCCGAGACGGCCGATCCCGCGGAGCGGGCGCTGTTCGACACCGCGCTGACGATCGCGGTGATGCGCTATGCGAACAGCCTGCACCGCGGTCGCGTGTCGCCCGGGGCGGTCGGCTTCAGGTTGGACCCCGGTCCTGACACCTCGGTTGAGGTCCTCGCTGCGCTCCAGCAACTTGCCGCTGGGGCCGAGCCCGCCGCCATTTTCCAGTCGCTGGAGCCCCGATCCGTGCTGTATGGCCAACTCAAGGCAGGGCTGCGGGCGCTGCGGACGGCGCCCCAGAGCACCGTCGATCCGCGGCTGACCTTGCCTTCCAAGCTGACCCCGGGTGATCGCAACGCCGAGGTGCCGAAGCTGCGGGCTGTCCTGACGGCATCCGGCGAGGCTCCCGCTGAGCCTGCGGCGCCCGAGAACCGTGATCTCTACGACCCGGCGCTGGTCGAGGCCGTCAAGCGTTTCCAGGTACGCCACGGCCTCGAACCCGACGGTGTCGTCGGCCGTGGGACTGTCGAGCGGCTGCAAGTGACCGACGCTGACCGGATCCTGCAGATCCGGCTGGCCATGGAGCGCCAGCGCTGGCTGCCGGTGCAGCCGGCGGGGCGCCATCTGCTCGTCAATGTTCCGGCCTTCCAGTTGTTCGGATTCGCGGACGGTTCTGGCAGCCGGTCGCCCGATTTCGCAATGAAGGTGATTGTCGGGCAGGCGATCGATGGTCGGCAGACCCCGCTGTTCGCGGCGGAGATGACCTATCTGGTGTTCCGTCCCCACTGGAATCTGCCCTACAAGATCGCGACGAAAGAGATGCTACCGGGGGCGATGCGCAACCCAGGTTATCTGAGCCGTCACAACATCGAAATCGTATCAGGGTATGGCGGCAACGCGGCCGTGTACGCGCCGACGCGACAGAATCTACAGCGTGTGTCCAGCGGGACGCTGAAATTGCGCCAGAAGCCGGGACCCAGGAACGCGCTCGGCTTGGTCAAATTTGCGTTTCCAAACGACGATTCGGTGTATTTGCACAGCACGCCGAACCCGGGCTTGTTCACTCGAACACGCCGCGACTTCAGCCACGGCTGTATAAGGGTGGCAGACCCGGTCGCGCTCGCGGAATGGGTGCTGCGGAATGACGCCGCCTGGAACCGGGAGCGGATCGTGCAGGCGATGCACGGCGACAAACCCCGGACGGTGACGCTGTCGCCGTCGCTGCCGGTGACCATTTTCTATTCCACGGTCTGGGCCGACGAGAGCGGTGCCCTGATATTTTATCCGGACCTGTACGGACACGATGCCACCTTGCGGGCGCGACTGGAGGAAGGTTTTTCCCCGGTGCCCACCGGCCCTGCGCATAGTGTCGGTCAGCCCGGCTTCTCGAAGACCAATAGCTGATAGCGCAGTAGCCCGGTCCGGCTGGCTGCCTCGGCGAACAGCGTTTCCGCCACTGCCGAGAGCCGGCGCGCCCGGATCACTCCAGCTAACGTATGCAGGAAGCGATAGGTGGGCAGCGTGTTGACCGTGATGTCCTTTTCGACTCCGACGCGGAAACCGATACCGTCGGCCAGACGTCGATAATCCTCCAGCGTGTAGGTGAAGTCACAGTCGCCGTAGAAACCCATCGAAGCGGGGCGGAGCGAGATCAGCGCGGTTGCCGGACGCAGCAGGGTGGACGGGACGAAGTCCGACAAGGCCAGTCGGCCGCCGGGAGCGAGGGTGCGAAAAGCTTCCTGGAAGAAGGCACGACGGTCAGGGAAATGAAAGATGCATTCAACCGCGAGAATCCGGTCGAAGCACGCGTCCGAGTAGGGCAGCTGACACGCGTCGCCCTGGACGAAAGGAATGCGCGCAACGTTATCCCTTTGGTTGTCGCTGGCGCGCCACAGTTGCTGCCGGTCGATGTTGAGCCCGGTGAGTCGCATGTCGCGGTGACGCTCGCCGATCAGCCGCAGGGTGCCGCCAAAACCACAGCCCGCATCCAGAATGCGCTGGCCGTCATCAAGCTCCGCCAGCCGGCACAATTCGAGGCTCAGTGCATCGGCCGCGCGCTCGAATTCGCCGGCGCCGGTACCCGCGCGTGCCGGATCGGGCCAATACCCCCAATGTACATGGCGTCCGAAGGCTGATCGGATGGCGGGCTCTTCCGCCTCCAGCAGCCGCTCGAGTTCAGCGAAGTAGGGCAGGGGGCGCAGGAAGCGTCGCTGGGTCATGACTACGTCGGGAAAACGGTACGATGGTGGTGTCGCCGCTAGGGTGCGGCAGCCGGCCCGATCCGAGGTGCGCCGCGGCAGTTCGCAGGGCACCTCGGCCGGCGCGGGCTGGAGCCCAAGGATTGAGACCATCCCCCATTGAGCATACACTGCGCGCAGCTTTTCGTCCGACCCGTGGCGCGTCCCGTGCCGCATCGCAACTTCGAGGCCCCTGGCGGTGTGATGCAAACCCCCGATCGACGCCATGACTCCACAGAGCGCCATGTAGTGCGACCAGGCCGGGTCTGGGGTGGCCCGCTGTGATGCGCCTGCTGCACTTGAGTTTCGTTGGGTCTGTGCTCTGGACCAGCACGGGCGTCGCATGAAGCAGTGCCATCAGGTCGCACCTCGCGATTCCCAACACCGTGCGGAAGAGCGGGTTCTCCCGGATGATGGGCGCGGGTCTTCGCCGATGACGGGCGCAGGGGTCACACTCGGCGGTTTGGCATGGCCCTTCGTGCTGTGGGCCCTAATCTGGGGCGCGCTGTTTTGGAAACTCGACGTGTTCCTTTCCGGTTTCCACTTGATCGACGATCACCGCCTGATCGACATCCATGGTCAGTTGTCCGCACGCGACGGCAATGTGGGCCAGGTGTTGGGCGAGTGGTTTCGTACGGATCTCGCCGAACGACGCTTCCGGCCGCTGTATTATGCGAGCAGGGTCGTGCGGGTGGAATGGCTGGGGTTGTACTGGCCGGCCTGGGTCGCCTACAACCTCGGCCTGGCGACGATGACCAGCGGCTTGCTGACGGTTTTCGGGCTGCTCTTGGGTTTTTCGTCGATTTCCTCGCTGACCTTCGCGGCGCTCACCGTGTTCGGCCCGCCGTCGACGGTCTGGTGGCGGCTCGGGACACCCGAGACCGAGGCCACAGCCCTGGCCGCCCTGGCTCTGTGCCTGTTTGCGTGGGCAGCCCGGGAGCCCGGGCCGGGCCGTTGGCCCGATGTGTTCGGCATCGCCGCCGCCGTGCTGGCTTCCCTCGCCAAGGAAGGCATGATCCTGTTCCTTCCCGCGCTCGCAGCGATGCGCGTCTGGCTTTCGTGCCGGCTCCTTGGGCGCTCGGTGCCGGCGGCTCTGCGCGACTCCTTGCCGGTTTTCGCGGTACTTGGCATCGTAGCGAGCGCCGAATTGACCGGGTTGCTATGGCTCGTGGGGAGCCGTGGGACGGGGTACGCGGGCGTCGACGCTGAGACATTCCGACTGGCCAGCATACTGCCGGCCGCCCTCGCGCTCGCCCGGATCGGCCAGCTCTGGGTCCCGGCCGCTGCGAGTGTCTTCGCGTTCGGTGTCGGATTCTGGCCTCGCCGTCATCGGGTTCCCGTGCCAGTGAATGGCCTCTGGCTCGGCTGGGCCGTGTTTCTGATCGGAGCCATTCCCCAGGTGTTGCTGTATGCGAAATCGGGTTGGGCTGATCACTACTGGAACCCGGTCGTGATGCTGGCTGCGTTTATCGCTGTTCTGGCGGTCGAGTCGTTGCGACCTGCTCACGTCCTGCTCTACGTGGTCGGCATCGTTCTGCTGATCCAACCGCTTAACGGGCGGTTGCGCTGGACTCGCGAGCATCTCGACGAGTACGGCAGAGACGGAGTCGCGCTGGGCGAGTTGCTGGCTGCCGCCCGCCACTGCGCCGGCATTCAACGCCCGGTCATATTGGTCGCCAACCCCCGTGCGCATTATGAAGAGGCCATCTCGCTCCGGACCCATTTGAGACGGGACCCGGAGACCGGTTTGGTCTATCTGGCGTCGATCGGGGGCGATAATGCCGACATTCCGTCGACTGGCTTCGCAGCGCAAGAACAGAAGCGCGCGTTTCTGGATCCGGCCGTGCTGGGAGGGCACTATTTTCAAGGCCTGACGCTCGGCCGCCTCACAGCCGAACAGCGGCATGCGGTCGGTGCCGTAGTGTTGCTGGAACCGCAGAAATCCCATGCCCGTTTCCGCGATGTCACTGCGACGTGGCTGGACATCGGTGCCTGGACGTCCCGCACTTTTTCAATCGCTGCTGTCCCGATGGAACTGCTGTGTGCCGGTCGTTGATATTTTCAGCCTTTGGCCAGCCTACGACCCGGGTTCCGTTGCAGTCGATACGGTCCGCTGCAGGGACAGCCGTGGGCGGGCCCTTCACCGCACTCGTTGGCGCCCTGAGGCAAGGGTGCGGTGCATCGTTGCGCCCGTTCAGCGGCTGCCCTGAAACGCTCTCGAGGGTATGGGTTCGGTACGTCCGCACCGCCGCACGGAGCGACGTTCGACTCCTGCCGTTCGGATTTCCCGGATAGAACGCCATGGCTGCTTTCCCGACCAAACGCGTCCCAACCCTATCCATTGCACCGGCCAGGAGCGCTGGCCCGAGCGGCTGGGTCTTGCCCGACTACGGCGGCGGCAGCATCGTGAATCTGATGAGTTCGCTGCGAGCCGCCTGTGGGGGCGCGGATCCGTCGGTGTTCTATCCAGGCTTGGCAGAACTCGACCCGGCCGACATCGCAAGGCACCGCACTGTCCTGTTGATGGTCTTCGACGGCATGGGGGATGCGTTCCTGCAGCGCGCCGCCCCGGGAGGCGAAATGCATTCCCGTCGCCTGAGGCGGCTCACCTCGGTGTTTCCCTCCACCACGGCGGCCGCGATCACGACCTTCCTGACGGGTGAGGCGCCACAGCAGCATGGCCTGACGGGCTGGTTCATGTACCTACGCGAGCTCGCCGGCGTGTATTCGATCCTTCCGGCGAGGCCACGGTGTGGCGGAGCCACTTTCAGCCGGAGCGGCATCGAACCGAAGATGATTTTCGACAGCCGTCCCTTCTTTGCCGGGATACGTCGTCGAAGCATCGTCGTAACGCCGCGACGGATCGCCCATTCCGATTACAACCTGTCGCATCTCGGGCCGGCCGATCTGCGCACCTATGATTCTCTGGACGAGTTTTTCCTGACCGTGGCCATGGCCGTGCGGGAACAGGATGACCGTCCGAAGTTCATCTATGCCTATTGGCCCGAACTCGACTCGCTGGGCCACGAAACCGGCGCCGCCAGCGTCGAGAGCGCCGCACACCTGGCGCAGTTGGATGAGCGTTTCGCTTGTTTTTGTCGCCGCTTGGCGGGCAGTGACACCTGGGTCGCTCTAACGGCTGACCACGGGATGCTCGACTGCAACGAAAGCCGCAGCATCGAGCTGTCGGATCATCCGGCACTCGCGGAAACCTTGATCTTGCCGTTATGCGGTGAGCGACGGGTGGCGTATTGCTACGTTAAACCGGAACGGACCTCGCAGTTCGAGGCCTATGTGAAGGAGCAACTTGGGGACCGTGCGGCAGTGTTGTCACGGACGCAGTTGCTGAGCGAGGGGTATTTTGGCAGGGGGCCGGAGCATTCCCAGCTGCGAGATCGGGTCGGCGACTACACGCTGTTGATGAAGGACAACTGCGTCATCAAGGACTGGCTTCCGGGCGAGACCCGGTATTCTCATATCGGATTCCACGGCGGTCTGAGTGCCGATGAGATGTATGTGCCGCTGATAACCGCGGCGCTCTAACGCTTCGTAGAAGCCGTCCGGTCGATGATGGCGAGCGCGCCACGCCGACCAGAGGCCGCAGCATGGTCAGCGCGACGTGTGGCGCTGAACCCGAGTTTGCCCTGGGGTCGGTCCGGTTGAATCTACGCCGGCCTGTCGCGTTCCGCCGTCCGGGGGCGAAGCACACACGACCCATGAAGCGGCGCGCCCGGCGCTCTTCCTGCGACGCGCTGCGCCGTCGCAGCAGTCCGGGCCGATGTTTACCAGGAGCGCACGTCGCCGGTGTCGAGGTGGACGAAATTCGCAGACGGATAATACCCGACGCCGCCGCGCTGTAGTGCCAGGCCGACCTTCCTCAGGCTCCGGGTGTCGGTATCGGACATCCGTATGTCGATGGCCTTGCCCTCCATGTGCAGGCTGTGTTCCGCGACGCGACGACTCGTGCGGCGGAGCATCCGGTTCGTTTCGGGCGCACGGTAGCCGGAAATAACCTGGAAGGTGCCGTGACTGCGGGTCAGCACGGAAACCGCATACAGCAAATCGATCAGCGCCGGGTCGATGTAGTGGACCTTGTTCGAGTGATGGTCCCGCATGAAATAGCTGAAGCGGCGAATGATGCGAGCATCGTATTCCGCATCGATGCAGCACGCGATCGTCAGGTCTTCTTCGGTGTTGGGATTGTAGAAATTCAGGATTCGTTCGCGGCTCAGGCTGCGGGTGAAGGCCTCCGCGGAAGGTACGAGCAGCGTTGCGGCGGCGGCAGCGCCCGCTCGCATCAGAAATGATCGTCGGGAAACGCCAGCCTGTTTGGTTTGAGAAACGGCGGGCAAAATGCGGCCATTGGTCATGAACCCTCCCATATGGTCGTCTGCGATTTAGGGCAGGGTGCTGAAAAAAATCCCCCGAGGCTGACCGCCATGGGTTCAGCCGGGCCTTCAAGCCGGGGTCTTTTTCGGCGTCCTGTCGTACTGGCCAGGCAGGGACGCATACTACGTCCCAATGTCTGGCCAAGGCTTATTCTGCTGAAAGAAGTCGGTTAAATCAAGCTCATGGCCGGGAAACAGGCCTGGCACCATCTTGACGGTGCTGCTTCAAACGACGGATTTGCCAGCATAAACACATGCTCCGACGCGAGGGATTTCGAAACCGAAGAGGCTGCGGGTCGACCGATTCGCCAGCGCGGCGCTCCCCTGCGGGCTGTGCCGGCGGTCAGCAACAGACGGCGTCGAAATCCGCCGCTTGCGGGTGCCGACTTGCCGGCAGACCGCCATCGCGAACCAGTTTCAGCGTGCCGAAACCGGCGGCGCGGGCCGCGTCGAGTTCTCCCTCGACATCTGACAGAAAGAGGATCTCGCCGGCCGGGAGCCCGATCGATGCGGCGATTTTGCGATAGGACTCGCTGTCCTGCTTGGCGCCGATCCGCGTGTCGAAGTAGCCCGAAAACAAGGGGGTCAGATCCCCGAATTGCGTGTGCGCGAACAACAGCTTCTGTGCGTAGATGGAACCGGACGAGTAGACGTACAGGCGGAGCCCTCTGGCCTTGAAGCCCCGCAGACACCGGACTGCGTCCTCATAAACATGGCCGTGGAAGTCGCCGTGCTGGTAGCCGTGTTCCCAGATCAGTCCTTGCAGCGTCTTGAGTGGCGTGGACTTGCGGTCTTCGTCGATCCACTGACGCAGTCGCCCTATCACCTCCTGCTCCGACAGGGCGGCGCCTTCCAGGGCGCGTACCTCATCGAGGATCTTCCTCACATCGGTGTCGTCGCGCCGGAGCTTGACGAACTCTGCGAGGTGCTCACGGGAATACGGAAACAACACGTCCTTCACGAATGAAATGGACGACGTCGTGCCCTCGATGTCGGTCAATACTGCCTTGATCATGCGTAACGGGTCCGGTGGTCGTCCAGCGTCGGGAACCGGCTGGCAATCGGATCGCCCGTGAACTCCGCGACCCAGCCCTCGGGGCTCGTGAACAGTCGTATGCACTTGAGGTGCGGGCTTTCGCCCATGTCGAACCAATGACGGACCTGGGCCGGCACGCTGATCAGGTCGCCGCGCTCGCAGCGCACGACGAATACCCGCTCGTCGGGATGCAGGTAGAACAGTCCCTGCCCATCGACGAAGAAGCGGACCTCGAAATCGCTATGGGTGTGTTCGTTGAGGAATTTGGCTCGCAATTCCGATTTCTGCGGGTGATCGGAGCCCACGCTGATGACGTCCGCCGACTGAAAGCCGTGTGCCGCCTTGAGTCGCTCGACGGGGCCGCGGTAGGCTTCCAATATCGTGGCCTGGTCGGCATCGGCGGGCAGGTCCCGGTCAGCCGTCCAGCGTTCGAAGGTGACGCCGATCGCCGCCAGGGTTTCTGCGATGGCGTCCGGTTCACGTATGCACTCGGCCTCTTCCGGCCGCTCCTCGGGATGGATGGTCAGCAGGCTCATGCGCGTTTCACTCCGTGCCAGCGAATTTCGAGATCGAACAGGAACTCCAGCGCCTCGACATGGCGCAGCGCGTCCTGCATCGTGGTGCCCCAGGTGTAAAACCCGTGGTCGGCGATGATGTAGGCCTTGATGTCGGGATGCTGGTCGACATAGGCATCGACGCGCGCCGCCAGCAGCGGGATATTCTGGTCGTTCGCAAAGATCGGGATCGTGACCCTCGATGCATGCGTCGTGATGCCCTCCAGCGCCTTCAGCAACTCGCAGTTTTCGATCACGATCGCGTCGCCGAACAAGCGGGAGGCAAGGGACGCATTCAGCGAATGGGGGTGCAGGACCGCGGCGACATTCGGAAAAGCGCGGTAGATCGACGTATGCAGCAGCGTTTCCGCCGAGGGTTTGCGATGGTCCAGCGCCCGGCCGTCGGCGTCGACCAGCATGATATCCTCTGGTGTCAGGCACCCCTTGTGCTTGCCGGAAACCGTGATGGCGATGCGGTCATCGGGTAGCCGGATCGAGAAATTCCCGCTGGTTGCGGGAACCCAGCCACGGGCATGCAGCTGGCGGCCGGCGTCGGCGAGTTCGTGCGCGGCCTGTTGGAGGTGGGAGTCGGTCACGGTGAGTGCGTCATGTGCGTTGGGAGGCTGATTGTAGTCTTACCCATGCGACCGCTCAATGACATAGAGGCCCGCTGGCGGCGGGCATAGGTACAAGACCGGGAGTTGTTCGCATGTCATCCCTGCCGATAGCGTGGTATCGCATCAACCTGTCTCGCGAGCAGTTTGATTCGGGCGAAACCGAGATCGTTCGCGCGGCCTTTCGCGGTGCCTACATCGCCTGCAACGGACCTCGCGGGGCAGTTCTCTACGGGGGCTGGGGTGACGACCGCGCGACCTACCGCCTGTACTTCACGCCGCCGGCGCTGCGCTGCGCCCGGGCCTTGCTGAAGGCCTACTCGGGTGAAGTTTGCGATCCGCCCGACACCCGCCGACTCGAATGGCTGTACGGCGACACTGATCCGCAGGCGGGTTTCAGGCTCGCGTTCTGATGCGGCAGCGGGGCAGGCCCCGCTGCTCATCACGGCGATCGGCTCAACCGGTGTTTCGCATCCCCGCGGCAATGGCGTTGATGGACCGCAACAACGGACCGAGCCAGGGGCTTTCCCCGTATGCGTCGTCGGGCGCGGCGCGCAGCCGCCGCAGTAGCGATACCTGGATATAGTTGAGCGGATCGAGGTAGGGGTTGCGGCGATATAGGGACACGGCCAGTGCGGGTGAGTCCTCCAGCAGCACATTGATGTGACTCACGTTCAGGATCTGGAACGTGGCACGTCGGTACTCTTCGGCGATCATGGCGTAGACCTGACTGCCGACCTCCGGTCGCTCGCAGAGGGCGGCGTAGTCCGCGGCAATCGCCATGTCGGACTTCGAAAGCGCCATCTGTGCGTTGCTCAGCAGTGTGCGGAAGAACGGCCACTCGCGATACATCCGCTGCAGTTTCGCCAGACGTGCGGGATCATTCTGGCGCCACGCTTCGATGGCGGTGCCGATCCCGTACCAGGCCGGCAGGGTCTGGCGCGATTGCGCCCAGGCAAAGACCCACCCGATGGCCCTTACCGATGCTTTGGAACGGTCCTTTTTGTTCCGGTGCGAGGGCCTTGAGCCGATGTTCAGCAGCGAGATCTCGCGGACCGGTGTGCCCTCGTAGAAATAGTCGAGGAACGCCTCCGTCCTTTCCGTCAGGTCGCGGTAGGCCTTCTCGCCGATCTCGGCAATCTCGTCCATGATCCCGAGATAATCGTTGCGATCCTGCTCCGCCGGACGAATCAGGCTCATGCTGGCCTTCAGGAGCCCGGTGACGCCGAGGGTCATTTCATAGGTGGCCGTCTCGAGGTTGTTGTACTTGTAGAACAGCACCTCCCCCTGCTCGGTGAACTTGATTTGACCGTGTACGGTGCCCGGCGGCTGGGCCAGGATGGCCTCGTGGGTGGGGCCGCCGCCACGGCCAACAGTGCCGCCCCGACCGTGGAACAGCCGGCACGGGATGCCATGCGCTTCCGACAACGCAACGATCTTCTTCTGCGCGTCATACAGATTCCAGGCGGCAGCCAGGATGCCGCCGTCCTTACAGGAATCCGAGTAGCCCAGCATGATCTCCTGCTCCTCGTTCGAGGCCTGCAACAGCATGCGATAGACGGGCAACTGATACAGCGTCAACAGGACGCCCTCGACCCGTTCCAGGTCAGGGATGGTCTCGAACAGGGGACTGATGCCGATGTGGCAGAACCAGTTGCCCGCCAGGCGCCCGGCGAGACCGGTCTGCGCGGCCAGGAACATGACCTCCATGACGTTGCTGGCGGAGTGCGTCATCGAGATCACGTACTTGCCGAAGCAGGCCGCGCCCAGGGTGCGGCGCATGTAAGCGATGACCTGGAACGAGCGCAGGGTCGCCTGGGTGCGCTCGGAAAGCCGGGCCACGTCGTAGAGCAAGGCGACTGGATTGCTGATCGCGTCGCTCAGCATGGCCAGGCGCTCCTGCTCGTCCAGCGCCTCGTAGTCGGCGCCGAGGGCGGACTTCAGGATGTCCGCAACGGCCTCGGTATGGCGGGTCGATTCCTGCCGCACGTCGAGTTCCAGCAGGTGAAAGCCGAAGGTCTCGACCAGCCAGATCAGGTCCAGGATCTCGCCGCGCGCGATCTCGGCGTCGCCGTGAGAGATCAGCGAGTCCCGCATCAACTGCAGGTCCGCCAGGAACGCCTGGGCGCTGGCATAACCCGGCTCTTCGTGACCGACGTCGATGCCCTCGATGGCACGATCGACCAGCAACAGGTTCCGCCGCAGGCGATGGCGGATGAACTCGATCTTGCTGCGGTAGGGCTCCTGGCGGAAACGATCCGCGCGCTCGCCGAACACGGTCTTCGAATAACGCTGCTCGTCGGCGTCGAGGTTCTCCTGAAAGGCCGGCGAAGGGGTGCAGAGCGAGGATGAGTAGCAGAGCTGGTTGGCGAGCTGATCCATCCGCTGCAGATATTCCTCGAGCACCGTGCGCGCCTGCAGCCGCCATGCCATCGCGGTGGTCTCCGGTGTCACGAAGGGGTTGCCGTCGCGATCGCCGCCGATCCATGAGCCGAAGCGCAGAAAGGTCGGCACGTTCACCTGTTCCGCCACCGCTTCCCCGTAGACGTCGCGCAACGACCGCGCGAAGTTGCGGTACACGGTCGTCGTCGCACGGAACAGCGAGATCGGGAAGTAGAACAGGCCGGCGCGAACCTCATCCCGCACGTCGGGTTTATACGCGCGGACCTCGTCGGTTTTCCACAACACCTGGATGCGGTCGCGCAGGACTTCGATGGCTTCATCGCGAAACCGGCCCTGGACCCTCGGGTCGTCCAGCGACTCAAGGCTCAGGAAGATGTTCCGTAGTGCGGTCTTGACCGTCCGCCGTTTGGCCTCCGTAGGGTGCGCCGTGATCACCGGCATGTAACGGAGGCGGTCGAGCAGGCGCTGCAGTTCGTCAGGTTGCACGCCTTGCGCCTTCAAGGTCATCAGCGTGTCGTGGAACGACCCGCGCCACAGGTGACTCTGCGGATTGGTATCGCGCCGCCGCTCCTGCAGCGCGAAGACTTCCTCGGCCACGTGGAGCAGGCTGAAATAAATGTTGAACGCGCGGATGATCTGGCTCAGAGCTTCCGGGCTGAGGCTTTCGATCGTCGCCATCAACTGGCGGCGCTTGACCGGATCGTCGTTAGCACGCAGTGCGATGAAACCCTGCCGGAGTTCCCGGATGGCCTCGTAGACTGACCGGTCGAGTTGCCGCTTCAAGATGCGGCTCAACAGGAGAGTTATCAGCCGAATTCGGTCGCGAAGTGCTTTTTCTTGGGGCAGGGTCAGCATTGAATCTCCAGGTCGAGAAGCTCTGGGCTACGGGGTTGATCCTCCCGTAATCTACCGGCCACGAAACAAACATGCCACTCGACTCTGACGATACAGTGTTTCCCACATCGCACATCTGCCCCTGGCATGCCCCCCTGTCGCGAGTGAGCGAGCGTTGCTGCAACGCTTTCAGGCGGCGTCGCGCGGAGTCTGGGCTCGGGCGATCAAAAGGGGCAGTGCGGCACCGCAGACCAGTACCAGCGCACAACCCAGCAGCGGCAACGTGTCCGGGCGCTGGCCGAACAGCAGTACGCTCCAGCCGAGACTGAACACGGGCCCCGTGTAGCCGACGGCACCGAGCAACGCCGCCGGCGCGTGTTGATAGGCGCGCGTCATCAGCAGCTGCGCGCCAGTGGCCGCGAGGCCTGAACCGCCGATCCAGAACCACGTCGCGTGGCCTCGAGGCCAGTGCGGCGCAATCCAGGCGAAGCAGGCCAGATGAAGCAGGATGCCTACGAAACAGAAGTAGAACACGATGGTCGATGGGGTGTTGCTCAGACCGGAAC
The DNA here is from genome assembly GCA_004168015.1 of Methylolobus aquaticus. Lineage (GTDB taxonomy): Bacteria > Pseudomonadota > Gammaproteobacteria > Methylococcales > Methylococcaceae > Methylotetracoccus > Methylotetracoccus aquaticus. The sequence goes on along the minus strand of SEYW01000017.1, from coordinate 30,263 downwards.
GCGCCACCATCAGATAGGCGAGGGCGGCGAGCCAGCCGGAGGACAGTGCCATCGTCGGGCCGAGCCAGTGGCCGTATTCCCATCGGGGGCTCAGCAACAGTGCCAGGCCGGCCAGCGACCCGAAGATTGCCAGCCAGCTCCACCGGCTCGCGTGTTGCCCCAGAACCCACGGGCTGAGGAGTGCCAGGAAGATCCCGCTGCTGGAGTGGAGGAAAGCGGCTTCTCCCACTCCGATGCGCGCGATCGCGGCGAACGATAACATCAGTGCCGTTGCTCCGAAGATTCCGCGCCACCACAAAGAGGGACGCAGATCACCCAGCAGCGGACGGAGCCGTCCCACCGCCAAAGCCGGCACCAGCAGGCAGGCCAGATTGATGATTACGCGGATGAAACTGACGACAGTTGAAGGCAAAGCCGGGTCGGCGCGGGTGGCGCCGAACACGCAGGCGTTCATGATCGAAAACAGCAGGCTGGCCGCCAGCATGCAGGAGACGCCATGCATGATGTCCGAACGTCGCGCGGGCGATCGTCGCGTGTCGGGTGACGGGGATGCCTGGCTCGGCTTTGCGGCTCCGGAACGAGACCGCTGCCTTAACATGCGCGCCGCTTTTCGGCGAATCTGTTCGCGGCCGCGCTCAGGCCGCGACATCGTTGCACCGAGCCCACGTGACTCTGTAGGTAAGCTCGTTCGTCTCGTCGTCTGCTAGCATACGGTCAGCGCCGTCGGTCGAGTCGCCGAGCGGCGGGTGAGAGTGGCGCTGGAACGCTTCCGCGCCGCGTTGGAATGCCATGGCGTGACTGTACCACGTCACGACTTTCCGGGCGGGCCCCCGCGCAGCGCGGCGCGAGCCCGCCGGCGCTTCACGGTGTCCTGGCCTGCCGCTGGGTTCCTGCCGTCAGCGCCGTCATCGTGTGGTTCGACACGGGTGGTCGTTTGCAGCGCTAACCGGAGTTCATTCCCAGACATGAAGGAAAAACCCGTCTTCACGGCTCTGAAGCAGCAGGCCGTAGACTCGTTTCAACGCTTTCTCTCCGGAGGGGACTTTCCGGCCTACCCGCTGGAGATCTTTCTCGAGGTGAGCAACGTCTGCAACATGAAGTGCGCCATGTGCAGCGTGTTCTCGGAGTTGAATCCGAAGCGTCTCCTCGTGTTGAAGTCCAGTGACAGGGGCTTCATGCCCGACGATCATCTCGGTGCTCTGGATTCCCTGTTGTCGCATGCCCTGCTGGTGCATTGCTTCGGTTACGGTGAGCCGACGATACATCCACGCTTCGCGGAGTTGCTGGACTTCCTGTTGGACAAGGAAGTGCTGGTCGATTTTTTCACGAACGGGATGAATCTGACCCCCGAGCTGTGCAGGTTTCTGGTCGACCGGAGTGTCTTCCGGATTACCGTGAGTTTCTCCGGTGCCACGAAGGATGACTACGAGAACATGTACCTCGACGGTCGGTACGAGACCGTCCTCGAGGGTATCGAGCGCATCGCGCAGTTGAAGGCGGCCCGCGGGGGCCGCTACCCGCTGATCGAGATCAACTCCATTGCCTTCCAGCACCATGTCGATCGACTCCCCGCCTTTGTGGAGCAGATGGCGGCCCGCGGCGTCGATACGATCTACCTGAAGCCGCTGCACATGTCCGAGGTCCTGCCGGAACTGCACAGCCACGCGGCGGTCATGCGTCCCTGGCACGAAGGAAAGCTGATTGCCGAAGCGGAGCGGGTGGCCGCCGAACATCGCATTCACTTCGTTGACGAGTTCAGCAACGTGACCCGGGTCGGCGCGCCGGAGCAGGAAGCGGCGGTGCGCAGGCAGCTCCTCTGGGGGGATAAGGTCGCGGAAGTGGCAGTGCCACTGGCCGAGTTCAAGTCGCTGGCCAGGGCCGTCCAGCCGATTCGCCCGCCCAAGGGGAATGAGGTCGGGACACGGCGGGTGACCGCGATGGACCAAACCCCGGAAACCATACGTCCATTTCTGAAACTCAGGGCCCTGGACACGCCGCCGGCATCGATGTGCTACGAACCCTTCAAGACGCTTTACGTGAGTCAGCAGGGGGCGATACGGCCCTGTTGCTTTGGCTTCACAGAGGCTCACCTCGGGCATCTCGACGCGCATCCTGCCGAAGCGATCTGGAATGGCATCGGTTTCCATACCGTGCGGAAGGCAATCAGCAAAGGCCGCTATCCGATGCAGATCTGCAAAGCCTGTCTGCAGCAAAAGAGCTATCCGAAACACCTCAATTTCCGGGGCATGGTGGATGCCTACGCGAGCTGGCTCAAGGCGGTATCCGGGCAAACCTTCATCAGCGATGCGAGCTTTTCCGCGCAGCTTTTCGTGGATACGGGATCTGCCTTCAACGAAGCCGAGTCGGTGATTCAGCCGATCGTGCCGGACCGCGATCAGGTGGTGGAATTCGACGTGTCCTGCTTTCCTGAGATCAAGGGCTTGCGGTTCGATCCGTTCAACGCGCCCACTCGCGTGGTCGTCAGTGCGGCCACCGCGATCGGTGAGCGGGGCGAGCAGTTCCCATTGGCGTTGTCACCGTTGAATGGGACGATGACCGCCGCGGGGGAGATGCAGTTCGACACCGACGACCCGCAGGTTCATGTCGAGGGCTTCCCCGCTTCCGGCTGTCGCAAGCTGATCGTCTCGCTACGGTGCTACCTCGAGCGCCCGGGCCAGGATGCCGCAGCGAGCGGCTCGGACATGGCTGTATTGTCCAACTGAGGCCGTCCCTTTCCGCGCAGGCCATCAAGTCGGCGGATGCTCGCCACGGCGATGGCTCGGCTCGCCTGATTCTTATGCCGGAGCGTCAACAGGGCTGCGGTCGAGCAGCGGAGGGGCCAGTTCGATCAGCATCGGTACCGAACGGAGGAAGAAGTCGGTTCCCAGCAGGCGCGCGCGAAACCCGTGGACGCAGCCGTCGAAGAGTTCCTCGGGAATCTCGAACGCAAATCCACACCGGCCATCGTGTTTTTCGGCCTGCTGTAGATCGCGCCTGAAATGGTCTGCCGTGACGATGCCAATCTCGGTCTCGAAATCGTAAAGCGCCACGTTGAAACGTTTGCGCGGGAAGAGCGGTGACCAGACCCAGCCGAAAATCTGCCTGCCGCTGATGCCGTCGAGGTAGCCCTGCACCACATCGCCCAGGGTGTGGCCCTGCTGATTCAGTTCGGTGATGCGCTCGGCGATTCTTTTCACGGCCCAGGGATGGCGCAATAGATGCTCAGGCGCTGGTTGCACCGGGGTCGCCGCTGCCGCGCGACGTTCCGGGTGTTGGCGCAGAAAACGCTCGGCGATGTCGCGGTTGTCGCCGAGTGCCCTCAGCCGCGCCACCGGGCTCGGCATCAGCGGCTCGCCGAAATTTTCGCGATACCAGGCCAGGTAAGCGTCGACCTTGTTTTCGGCGCTATGCCGGCGTGGCCCGATCTTGTGCCTCAGGCAGTAGGTGCACGCGGCCTCGGGGTATTCGTTGTTCAGGATGCCCGTGCGCAGAGCCTCGTAACGCGGTCCGCGCCAGATTTCGGCACCGCTGCTGCGTGTCGTCAAGCCCAGTGCCGGTGCGCGGTCATTCGCAAAACAGCAGGGTTTGACGAAGCCGTTGCGACGGACGTAAACCGTCTTGAACGGTTCCATGCAGTGGAACGGGTCGGTCGCCGATGCCGCAGGCTTGATACCCAGATACTCGCGGACGCGCCCGGCTGGAACTTCATGATAGACATCGGTCTCTTCGACCGCGCTGCCTTCCGGAGGTCGCGGCGGCCTGGACTCCCGGCTGAGGCGCTTGAAATCGCTGATAGGGATGACGGTTGCGCTGGCCGATGAAGTGGGCAGCCCCTGCTGAGCTTTGGCCTCCTGCCACTCGACGTCCGTCTTGACCTCGGTCATCTGAAACTGTGCGGCCGACAGCACGATGCCGCGTGCCTTGGCGCGGCGGTGGGCGCGGTCGAGGATCGTTCCCTCGATCCACGGACGCAGCGCTGCCTCGTGCCCCTTGAGCTGCGGGATCGTGAACTGGGTCTGCAGCCGCTTGAGATGGATCACGTTGACGCCGTGATCGGCCATGAAGTCGACGAACCGATCGAGCTGCTGCACATGGTGCTCGAACGACAACGAGTTGATCTCGATCAATGGGTAGGCGCTGCGCTGTCGCGCCTTCTCGGCGGCGAGGGACTCGATGCCTCGCAGCACGGTCTCGTAAACGCCCCCGAGATAGACGTTCTCGTACTCCTCCTTGGTCACGCCGGAGAAGCTTACGGTTACTCGTTCCACACGCTTGTCGACCAGGAAAGTACACAGCTCGGGCGTCAGGTACATTCCGTTCGTGAAGAAGTCGATCATCACCCGGTAGCGGGAGATGTAGGTCAGGAAGTTGCGGAAATCGGGATGAACCGTGGGTTCGCCGTAGCCGAAGCAATGCACGTTCAAGGTATGCTGCAGCAGAGTGTCGAGCCCCGACTGCACGTTCTGTAGATCGATGAAGCCACGATCCGCCATCTTCAACTCGCTGTAGCGGTGCGGATTCAGCGCGGAGAACGTGGAGCACATGGCGCACTTCAGGTTGCAGACGTTGCTGATTTCGAGAAAGAGCTCGAGCGGCCAGGCCGGGATCTCCCGGCCCTCGGCAAAGCGCAGGAAGGACTCGATGGTGTCTCGCTTGCGCGCAGCCAGATCGGGTTCGAAAACCGTGGTCACAGGTTCCTCGCTGTTCATCCTTCGCGCTCTCCAGGGTCAATTGCACCGCGTGTCCGGGTGGATACGATGCCGCACTGGGCTGAGCTGGCCCCCGAGGCCCATTCGATGTGGTTCGGTGCTTCCGGGGCCGGCAGGGTCATGGCGAAGGCACGATCGATGCCTGCCGCTCTGCCGCGATCTGCTCGTCGACCGCGGCTTTGGGAAAACCTAACAGCAACAAAGCCTCAGCCGACATCACGAGGCTCGATTCGAGCATCTCGGGTACCACGTGGTTCGCGCCGGCCGCCAGCAGATCGGCGTAGTTGCCCTCGTGCTCGGTGCGCACCATGATCGGGCATTTGTAGCCCCGTTCACGAATTTCGGAGACGACGCGCTTCGCATCCTCCAGTGACTTGAACGTCAGGATCGCCAATCGGGCCCGTTCCATGTGACACTTTTTCAATAGGTCCAGGCGGTGACAGCTGCCGTAAATGACGGATGCGCCGGTGGATCGGGCGCGTTTGACCAGATGTGGATCGGTATCCAGGGCGATGAAGGGGATGCCATTCGCCGTCAAGAGCTTGCCGATCATCTGTCCGACACGGCCAAAGCCGGCCAGTATGACGTGATCGGTCAGGTTCGGCGGGATGCGGCTGAATTCCCGTTCGCGTGGGGACTGCGAGCCGGGAATCAGCCGCACGAACAGCTGGCTGATCTCGAAGCTGTAGCGCACCAAGAACGGCGCTGCGATCAGGCTACCCAGCGCCATCAACAGAATGCGGGAGGCGAGATCCGGTGTGATCACGCCCAGTTCGCGCGCCAGGATCAGCAGCGCGAAGCCGAATTCGCTGGCCTGCGCGAGGATGATGCCGGTCTTCAGGGAGGTCGTCATCGTCTCGCCGAGCAGCATCGCGGCGAGCGCCGTTACCGATGCCTTGAGCACGATCAGCAGCACCACGCCCAGGAGCACCGTGTAGGCCGCTGGGCTGCCGAGCAGGCTGAAGTCGATTTGCATGCCGACTGATGCGAAGAACAGCCCCATCAGGATGTCCTTGAACGGCCGTATGTCGAGTTCGACCTGATGACGGAACTCGTTCTCCCCGAGCATGACTCCGGTCAGAAACGCGCCGAGCGCCATCGACAGGCCGAAGGTACTGGTCAGCCAGGCCGACAGCAGGATGATCACGACGACGCTCAACACGAACACCTCCTCGGACTGGGTGCGCGTGACTTCGCGAAAGATGTGCGGGAGAACCCATTTCCCGGCGCTCAGCAGTATGGCCACCAGTACCACACCCTTCTCGACGGTTTCGAGGATCTGGTCGGCCAGCGGCAGCGCGTTTTCGGTGCCGAAGGCCTGGACCAGGATCAGCCCGATGATCGCGGCCAGATCCTGGAAGATCAGCACGCTGATCGCCAGCTGCGCATGATGACGATGGGTCAGATTGCCGTGGCGCAACTCGCGGACCACCAGCGCGGTGGAGGACAGCGATAGTGCGCCTGCAATCACCAGCGCGCTGTGCCAGGACAGCCCGGCCTGCCAGTAGGCGATGGCGCCGAAAACCGCCACGGTGCCGCCGACCTGGAGCGAACCCAGTCCGAACACGGAGCGGCCGATACTCATCAGCCGCGGCAGGGAGAACTCCAGTCCCAGTTCGAACAACAGGAACACGAGTCCGAGTTCGGACAGGAACTTTACGTCGCTGCTGTCCGCCACCCAGGCCAGCCCGAAAGGTCCGATGACGCCACCGGCGAACAGGTAGGCCAGGGTGTCCGGCAGCCGCAGCCGCTGGAATACGACGACGCTGACGAGCGATGCTACGAAAACGACGAGCAGTTCGGAGAAAAGGGCGGGGTACTGGTGTTCCATCGAATGTTGCAGTGCCAGTCTTCAGAGATCAGCGATGGGTCGAGCGCATCATGCTGCCCGTTCGGAGGCGCGACCGGATGGCGCCTTGGCCCGGCCATCCCGGTGCGCTGCGTCGTGCTCGTCCTGCGCGAATGCGCAGGCTATACCGGCACCTTTGGCCGGTAGGTGCCGAGACGCTTGGTCCGTCGCGCGAGCAGCCCATCGATCAGGGCCCGGGTGTCGTCCGGCAACTCCCAATCTCCGGCGGCCGCGGTTTGCTCGATCTGCTGCGGATCCCGGGCGCCGACGATGGTCGCGGTGACGCCCGGCCGCTGCAGTACCCAGGCCAGTGCGAGGTGGGACAGCGGCCAGCCCTGCTGTGCGGCAAGTGGCTTCAGCCCCTCGACGAATTCCAGGTTTGCGCTCAGCTCGGGTTCGCGGAAACGGCCGCCCTGGCGGCGCCAGTCGTCTGCCGGCAGCGCCGCGAGGGCCGCTTGCGTGAATTTTCCGGTCAGCAGCCCGTACGCCATCGCACCGTAGGCGACGACCCCGATGTCGTGGTCCACGCAATACGGCAGCAACGCCGACTCGGCTGCGCGGTCGAGCAGACTCAAGGGCGGCTGCAAGGATGCGACCGGCGCGATGGCCCGCACGCGATCGAGCTGGGCTGTCGAAAAATTCGAAACGCCGGCATGACGCACCTTCCCGGACCGGACCAGGCTGTCTATGGCCCGCCAGGCCTCCTCGATCTGCTCATCGGGCACGGGCCAGTGGATCTGATACAGGTCGATGGTCTCGACGCCGAGGCGTCGCAGGCTGGCCTCGGCCTCGGCGATGACGCTGTCGGCGGTCAGTCGGTGGTCCACCGCCCGGGTGCCGGGGTCATCCCAGACCAGGCCGCACTTGGTCGCGATGATCACGCGCTCGCTGCGGCCGGCGATGGCCTGACCGACGATGGTCTCGGCGTGGCCGAGGCCGTAGGCGGGCGCAGTGTCGATCCAGTTGATCCCCAGATCGAGGGCGCGCCGGATGGTGGCGAGCGAGTCGCTGTCGGACTGCGGACCCCAGCCGAACGCCCACGGCCCGCCGATGGCCCAGGTGCCGAGTCCTACCGTCGTCAGTTCAAGGTCGGTTGCGCCGAGGCGCCGCGTGCGCATGTCGTTTCCCCCCACGTGAGATTGTCCGGATTCAACTGTACTGGAGCCATGAGCGTGGCACAAACCCATCCGCTGAAATGCTTAGTCAGCGGTCGGCGTAGGCACCGCCACTCCGCCGTTTAAAATAGGTTCCCTATAGAGGAAATAAGCCGTTCGACCGATGCGCAACCGTTTTGAAATCGTCCGGGTGGAGGTCCGGCCGCTCGACGCACCGCTGCTGGCGCCATTCACGATCGCGTCCTCGCGCGTCGACTCGGTTGAAAACGTCGCCATCGCGGTGCATCTCGCGGGTGGCGCGGTAGGCTGGGGCGAGGCGCCCACGCTGCCGCCGGTGACGGTCGAGGACCAGTCGATGGCCCTGTCCACCGCCCGGAGTGCAGCTGAATGGCTGCCCGGGCGCGATGCGGGCGGCTGGCGATCGATCGCCGCAGAGCTGAATGAGCGGCTGCCGGAGCGGGCCTCGGTGCGCGCCGGTATCGAAATGGCATTGTTCGACGCGCTGGCGCGGCAGGCTGGTATGCCTTTGTACCAGTGGTTCGGCGGGCACGGCCGTGAGCTGGTTACCGACATCACGATCCCGATCTGCGCGAACGACGAGGCCGAGCGCTTGGCAGCCGAATACCGGGCGCGCGGCTTCGCGACGATCAAGGTCAAGATCGGCCTGGACACTGGCGATGACATCGCCCGGCTAACCGCGATCCGCCGCGGCCACCCTGATTGCCGTCTGGTCATGGACGCGAACGAGGGTTATACCGCCGATCAGGCGCTGGCGGTGCTGGCCGCTTTGCGGCATGCCGGTATCGAGCCGGCCCTGCTGGAGCAACCAGTTCCAAGGGAGGATTGGGACGGACTGGGCCGCCTCGCGCGCGAGGCCGGCGTTCCGGTCGCTGCCGATGAGGCCTGCCGCAATCCGGCCGAGGCGCTGCGCATCGTGCGCGGCTCGCTGGCCCAGGTCATCAACATCAAGCTCGCGAAGTGCGGCGTAGTCCAGGCGCTGGAAATCGCCGCGCTGACTCGGACCGCCGGCATCGGCCTGATGATTGGCGGCATGGTCGAAACCCGCCTCGCGATGGGTTTCAGCGCGCATTTCGCGGCGGGAGTCGGCGGCTTCGACTGGATCGATCTCGACACGCCCTTGCTGCTGGCCGACGACCCGATCGTCGGCGGGCCGAAGGTCGAAGGCGCGAGTTACCGGCTCGAGCCGGAGGTGCCAGGGCATGGCGGGGCGCTCGCTGCTTGAAGGACTTTTTGAGCCGCCGAACATCACGCCGCAGTTGGCTTTCTTCCACCAAGGTGCAGCGATGATCCGCAAGCGTCTGGCCGACGAGGGCGGGCGTAGCGGATGTCATGTGGTGGAGGCGAGCAGTGCCAAATGAAAGCCGTCCCGAAATTCCGCGGACCGGTGGACGGGTTCTTTCGCAGGCGCGCATAGTTCGGAAGACGAAAGGGGGGCGCTCTTCCCGGGCGGTTCGCCGTGCTGAGACCATTCCCGCCGGACCGATTTGGCTTAGAATCGCGAGGAGTTCCGGTGCGCAGCGTCTCCGGAGCACGGCTCTATCCAAGTCATGCGGAGGATGCGGATGTCCCAGTCACACCTGACCAACCTCGAGATCGGCAAGATCACGATGCAGGACGGCCGGCTGCAGGTGCCGGATCGTCCGATCATTCCGTTCATCCGTGGCGACGGCACCGGACCGGACATCTGGGCGGCCGCGCAGCGGGTGTTCGATGCGGCGGTCAAGAAGGCCTACGGCGATGCGCGCTCGGTCGCCTGGTTCGAGGTCTTTGCCGGAGAGGCCGCGTATCAACAGACCGGCGACTGGCTGCCCGAGGCGACTGTCGAGGCCTTCCGCGAGTACCTCGTCGGCATCAAGGGCCCGCTGACGACACCCGTCGGCGGCGGCATCCGCTCGCTGAACGTTGCGCTGCGGCAATTGCTGGATTTGTACGTGTGCCTGCGTCCGGTGCAGTACTTCAAGGGCGTGCCTTCGCCGGTCAAGCATCCGGAAAAGGTCGACATGGTGATGTTCCGCGAGAACACCGAGGACATCTACGCCGGCATCGAATACCCGGGCGGTTCGCTGGATGCCCAGGCGCTGCTGGACTTTCTGGCCCAGCGCTTCCCGAAGGAATTCGGCAAGATCCGCTTTGGAACCTTCGATCAGGCACAGGAGTTTTCGGCCGGCGCCCGGTGGGACGAGCGAAATGACGTGTGCGTGGGCATTGGCATCAAGCCGGTCAGTCGGCTCGGCAGCCGGCGGCTGGTGCGGGCGGCAATCGAGTACGCGATCCGGCACCGTCGGCGCAACGTCACTCTGGTGCACAAGGGGAACATCATGAAGTTCACCGAGGGTGCCTTTCGCGACTGGGGCTACGCGCTGGCTAAGGAGGAATTCGGTGCGGTCGAGATCGACGGCGGACCGTGGTGCGCGATCCCGGACGGGAAGCCGGGCGCCGCGCTGGTGATCAAGGACGCGATCGCCGATATCACCTTGCAGCAGGTGCTGACCCGTCCCGAGGATTTCGATGTGATCGCGACGCTGAATCTGAACGGGGACTACCTGTCGGATGCGCTCGCGGCCCAAGTCGGGGGCATCGGCATCGCGCCCGGCGGCAACATCAACTACGTCACCGGCCACGCGATCTTCGAGGCGACGCACGGGACCGCGCCGAAGTACGCCAATCAGGACCGGGTGAACCCCGGGAGCGTGGTGCTGAGTGGCGAGATGATGTTCCGCTACCTCGGTTGGACCGAGGCGGCCGATCTGATCGTCAAAGGCCTGAATGGCGCGATCGCCACGCGGTGCGTGACCTACGACTTCGCGCGTCTGCTGCCGCGGTCGACCGAGGTCAAGTGCTCGGAGTTTGCGAACAATCTGATCGTGCACATGGATTGAGCGCCTCTCGTCGGAGCCGTTCCGGTATGGGCTGGTTTGGTGCAGTCCGCCAGGGTGCTCGGGCGTTTCGGGCGCTCAGATTGCCATGCTTGGCTGAACTGCGGACATGGCGTGAGCTTTGCATTTCGACCTGACAGCGAATGCTACAGGGGATGGAGGCACCGGTGCATGCGCTGGGGCGGACTTTACCCCTGCCTGGGGCCTTCCCCAAACCCCGGGTTTCACTTTTTCTTTCATTCAGCATCAACACCGAGGTGAACCGCTGTGCCGAGTAGGGAAGATTTCGGGGCTGCGGTTGCCGCGCACGATGCGGACCTCCGAAGACTCGGCGTGGACCTTTGGGTCGGGAGCGAACCCACCTTTACCGATCGCTGGTCGACTGCACCGGAATGGACCAACGAAGCGCTGGGCGAAGACAAGGTGCAGCGCGCGTTGGCGCTCGTGCGATCGGTCCATCGCGCGACGCCGGGGGCGGTCATCCTGCGCACCATCGGTCGCCAGTATCCTGGCGAAGAGCGGGCGCGCTGGAGCTATGGCCTGTATCGGCGGCGCGATGGACGGGCGATCTGGGAGGGGCCGCCTGATCCGTTGACATTGAGCGACCCCATTCCACGGGAACCGTGTCTGAAGGCCTTGCGCGCTGCGTTGCGGTCGGCGCTGGCGGAGGACGGTCTGGGTGTCTGGGATGTGCCCGATACGACCAAGGGCGAATGGCGGCTGGTCTTCCGGTTGGGGGGTGACATCGAGCCCGAACAGGACGACCCGCGCCTGTTGCGGCCGTCCATCCATGCGGTGCCTGTTCCCGCGAGCGGGTTATGCGACGAGTTGGCGCGCGAGGGATTGTTCCTGCTGATCATCGCGACGGAGGTCGTCGAGACGGGGACGGTTGCCCGAATCGAGCTGCCCGGTATCGGTGACGTGCCGACTTTCCTGCGGCTGTTGGCTGCCATTGGGCGTGCGGCCGCGGGACTCCGCCTGCCCGGTTTGATCCTGGCCGGTTTTCCGCCACCCAGCGATGCCTCGGTCGAGTGGATGACCATCACCCCGGATCCTGCGGTCATCGAGATCAATTCGGCTCCGGACCGGTCCGCTGCGGCTTTTCTGGAACGCAGCCGCGCGATCTATGCCGCGGCGCGGGAACAGCAGCTCACGCCTTACCGGCTCTACTTCAATGGCACGGTAGGCGACTCGGGAGGCGGCGGACAGATCACGCTCGGCGGTCCGTCTCCCGGTGCCAGCCCGTTCTTTGTCGACTACGCGCTCCTGCCGCGGTTGATTCGCTACGTTCAGCGCCATCCCTCCCTGTCGTATCTGTTCGCGCATGATTTCGTGGGCGGCTCGGGCCAGTCCGTCCGGGTCGATGAACGGGGTGATGATGCGTTTCGCGAGTTGCGTCTGGGACTGGCGCTGTTGGCGCGCGACGCGGAGCCGACCCCGGAAATCCTGTGGCGCAGTCTCGCGCCGTTTCTGACCGATGGGGTCGGCAACTCCCATCGCGCGGAGCTCAACATCGAGAAGCTCTGGAATCCCTTCCTGCCGGGACGGGGCCAACTCGGCCTGGTCGAGTTTCGGGCGTTCAGGATGCAGCATACGCCGGAGCGTGCGACCGCTCTCGTCTGTTTGCTCCGCGCCGTGGTGGCGATGCTGATGAACTCCGACCCGGCGGTCGACCTCCGGTCCTGGGGCGACGCGCTGCACGACCGCTATGCGCTGCCGTTCTGTCTCGAGGACGATCTGCTCGTGGTTCTTCGGGATCTGGCGGCAGCCGGACTCGCCGTCGGTCAGTCGATCGTTGCGGCCTTGTTTCAGGATGAGTTTCGCGAGCAGGCCGAATTGAGCTTTCAGGGCGTCAGCTTGCGCTTGCGCCGCGCGCTGGAGTTCTGGCCACTCCTCGGCGACGCCGGCAGCCAGGAAGCGGGCACCAGCAGGCTGGTCGATTCGAGCACGCACCGACTCGAAGTGATGCTGCAGTCGGAGAGCGAGACGGAACATTCGTTCTCCGCGTGGGGGCTGCAGGTCGAGGGGATCGAATTGCCGTTTCAGTTCACCGAACGGGAGGGGAGGCCGGTCAAGGTGTTCGGTGTGCGCTACCGCAGCTTCGTGCCCTGGCAGGGACTCCATCCGACACTGGGCGCGCGTGACAAACTCAGGCTGGTGCTGCATCACCCCGCCTGCGAGGAGGCGTGCGAGGTCACCTGGCATGAGTGGCGGCCAGTCCAGGGGCCTTATCCGGGCCTGCCGGAGGATCTGGACGAGGCGCGTGCGCGACGCGCCGAGCGGCTTGTGAGTCGCCCAAGTCCCCGTGTCGCATTGAGGCCGGCGGTGGCCGCCCCCGATGGCAGTTTGACGCCTTGGTGCCTTGATCTTCGCTGGCTGGCGGGATGACCCGCGGATCTTGCGCTGTTGTTCAAGGGTCTGGACCCGTGGCATGATAGGAGTCCTTAAGGGATGGCTCTGGGAGTGCGCTTGCTCTGATCGCGAAGAGCTTGGGGAATATCTGATGAATCAACCGACCGCGGCCGCGCGGCGGGTACCGGGAGCGAATCGCGCATGTACACCATCATCGACTCACTGCACGCTGACCACATCAATTTCAGCCGCTTGCTGAATCTGCTGGAGCGTCAGGTCGTGACCTTGAAGGACGGCGGAATGCCAGACCTCGAGATCATGCTGGACACCATCGATTACCTGCAGAACTACGCCGACCTCTACCACCACCCTCGGGAAGACCTGATCTTCCGCTATCACCTGGAACGCAGTGATGTGGCCCGGGCGGAAGTCGACGAGTTGCGACGACAGCATCGGGCATTATGGGAGAGTACCAATCGGGTGCGCCTCGCCATCGATGGCATCCTGCACGGGGACATCGTCCAGCGCGATGTGTTCATCGAGCAGATATCGGCCTATGTGACGCAGCAGATGGATCATCTGAATGCCGAAGAGGGATACATCCTGCCGCTGTTGCGGCAGTTGTTCGAAGTGCAGGACTGGGAGCAGTTAAACCGCTCCCTCCCCTACCGGGCCGACCCCTTGTTCGGGCCGACCGTCGACCAACAATACCGGGCCCTGTATACGCGCATCCTCAACGTACCCGATGCGGTGGCCGAGTCGGGACTCGGTGCTTGATGTCTTGACGACCGGCCGGACCGTCGGCGGGCGCAAGCCGTTTGCATGGCGCCCGCGATAAAATTCACCCGCCGCTTTCGCGCGAGACACGAAGCTCGCGCAATTTCATCAGCGCATACACGGCTTCCAGATGGGGGATCGGGACGCGCAGGCCCTGACCGATGCGGACCGCGTTACCCAGAATAGCCTCCGTTTCGAGTGGTCGGCCCGCCTCGAAATCCAGCAACATGCTCGTCTTGTAGGGCGGCATCTTGTAGGTGCTGTCGACGTTGCGGTCGACGCTATCCGCCGGCAGCGGATGCCCCGAGGCTTCCGCGACCGCACAGATTTCCTCCATCAAGGCACGCACCAGCGGCTCCTGGCTGGCCAGGATGTCGTTGGTCGACAGGCCGCCCGAAAGCACCGACAGCGGATTGAAGGGAGCATTCCAGACGCACTTTTGCCAGCGCGCTGTCGTGATATCTTCAGTCAGGATGCAACTGATGCCGCTTTCGGTGAACATCGCCCCGAGCGCTCGCGCCTTGTCCGACGCGCCGCGGGGGTAGTTGCCCAGCGCCAGCCGTCCGTAGGCCTGGTGCCAGATGCTGCCGGGTGCGGTGCGCGTGACGCAGATGAACGCCAGGCCGCTGATCAGTTCATGCTGAGGATAGGCATCAGCGATTTCCTGTTCCACCCCGATGCCGTTCGAGATCAGCACGATCGCGCTGTCCGGCCCCAGCGCCCCGCGCAGCAAGGCCGGACGGTCCACCTGCTCGACGACCTTGATGCACAGCAGTACGTAGTCCGGCTTCTCGGTCAGTTCCGCAGCGTCCCGGACGACCTGCTTCGGCAGGAAATGGTAGTTCCCGAGTTTGCTCTGGAGGTGGATGCCGTGGCGCCGGATGTACTCGAAATCGGTACGCGCGACCACCGAGACATCGACTCCGGCTTTTGCCAGCATGGAGCCGTAAAAGCTCCCGATCGCTCCGGTTCCAATGACGAGTACATTCATGCCAATTCTTCCAGCAGAGCCTTGATAAAGGGAATGGTGAGCCGGCGCTTAGCCGCCAGTGTTGCTCGATCCAGGCGTTCCAGGAGATGCCGCAGCGAGGTGAAGTCGCGCCGGCAGTGAGCCAGCAGGAATCGGCTCACTTGCGGAGACAGCTCCAGTCCGAGCTGCCGTGCATAGAGGGCGATGGCCGCCAGCGTATCGTTCTCGTCCAGCGGCACCAGGCGCAGGACCAGGCCCCAGCCCAACCGGCTCCGCAAATCCGGGAGGCCGATGTCCAACTGCTGTGGTGGACCGGCTGCGGACACGACCAGGGTGGCATTGCAGTCGCGGAGACGGTTGTAAAGCCCAAACAGTCCCTGTTCGAATTCCGGCTGTCCCGCGATGGCATCCAGGTCGTCGATACAAACCAGAGCATGGTCGTCGAGCCCTTCGAAGATCTCCGCGCCGAGCGGGCGCAGCAGCCGCAGCGGCAGGTAGGCGGCCGAGTCGCCGCGGTGGTGCGCGCTGCGGCAGGTGGCCTGCAACAAATGCGACTTGCCGGAACCCTCGTCACCCCAGAGCAGAATGAACCGCTCTCCGTGGCCGTCCGCAATCGCCTCCAGATGTCGGACAGGCTCGGCGTTGGCGCCAGGCCAGTATTCGTCGAACGTGGCGCGGGGCTGGAAGCCCAGAGCGAGAGGAATCTGCTCGGCCATGTCAGTGGGACTGCTGACAGCGTGATGGAAACCTGCAAGCCATGTGCCTCGGGACCTCTAGCAGGTTTCGGACGCTTTGAGTGCCTGGGCGACGTGCGCTAGCCGTCGGCCAAAGGCGCGACAGAGCCGGCGCTCCTCCTCGCTGAATTCGTTGTCACTGCCGGTCAGCCGGCTCGGACCATACGGGGTTCCGCCCGTCTTGGTCTCCAGCAGGGCCGGTTCGGTGCTGGGAAGCCCGACGAGGATCATCCCGTGGTGCAGCAACGGCAGCAGCATCGTGATCAGCGTCGTTTCCTGACCACCATGCATGCTTGACGTGGCGGTGAACACACCGGCCGGCTTGCCGGCAAGGGCTCCCGAGAACCACAGGCCGCTGGTGGAATCGAGAAAATGTTTCAGCGGCGCTGCCATATTGCCGAAATGGGTCGGGCTACCAAGTGCCAGCGCATCGCAGTGTTTCAGGTCGTCCAGAGTCGCATACGGCGGGCCGGCGGCCGGAATCGCGCTCGCTGTTTGTTCGCTTACCGGCGATACCTCCGGCACGCTGCGGATCTTTGCGACAGCGCCGACGCGTTCCTCGACGCCGCGTGCGATCAGATCGGCCATCGCAGCGGTTGATCCATAGCGGCTGTAATACAGCACGAGCACTTCGACCGGCGGCATCGACACGAGCAGCAACCAGCCCTGGTCTACAGAACGGTCAGCACGTTTTCTGGCGGGCGCCCCAGGGCGGCTTTGCCGTTGGCGAGAGCAATCGGGCGTTCGATCAGCACCGGGTGCTCTGCCATCGCGCGAATCAGTTCGGTATCACCGAGTTCCGGCGCGTCCAGGCCCAATTCCTTGTACAGCGCTTCGCCGCGACGCATCAACTGCCGCGGCGTGAAGCCGAGCAGCCTCAAGCATTCGCCGATTTCCTGCTCGGTCGGCGGGGACTTCAGGTACTCGATTACCTGCAATTCAACGCCGCGCTCGGTCAGCAGCGCCAGGGCTTGCCGGGACTTGCTGCAACGCGGATTGTGGTAAAGGGTTACTTTCATGGAACCAGGTAAGTCTGGGCCGGCTCAGCGTACAGCGGGGCGCATCTTTTCCTCGAGCGCCTGCTCGCGGGCGCTGACCCGCGCCAATTCATTCAGTTCGACCGCCAGTAGTTCGAGCATGTCCTCGACCGACAGGATGCCGACCAGATGACCTTGGTGATCAACCACGGGCATGCGTCGCGTGCCATGGGACCGCATGCGTTGCAGGGTCTCCCAAAGGCTGTCGGTCTCGCGCGCAGTGACGAGTTCGCGGGCGACGAGGTCACCGATGGTCACGGTATCGGGGTCGAGTTCCGCCGCCATGACCTCGAGCACGAGGTCGCGGTCGGTGATGATGCCGACCGGGGTAGGGGCGCCATCGGCATCGTCGACGACGATTACCGATCCGACGTGGTTCTCCCGCATGATCTTCGCGGTTTCGACCACGGAGTTTCCACGGCGGGCGACGACAGTAGTGCGATTGCAGAGGGTTCCTACGGACATGGCGGCTCTCCCAGGGCGGCGAGGCGTGTTCCGGTATTGTAACCCCTCAGCCCCGCTCTGGGGACCGAACGGACGACTCGGTGCTGCAACCCTCTGAACGGAAGCGCGCGGGGTGAGTGATGGGCGCCCGGCACAACTCGGGGCTGGCCGTCAGCCGCCGGGGCGCCCGTCGTCGCTGTCGTCCGGCTCGGGTAAGCGGGTGGCACCCGTGTCGACCAACTCGCGCAGGACACTGGTCGCGTAGCTGCCGGAAGGCAGAATGAAGCTCAGGGTCAGGCTGCGATCGTTGTCGAACTGCCATTCCAGATCGATGGGGCGAACGCGCAGCGGGCGCATCGCAGAGCGGACCTCCGCCTGCTCAAGGCCCTGCATCAAGGCCAAACCGTCGGCCAAAGCCCGGTCCTCGGCGGCCAGGGCCTGCGCAGTGGTCAGGCGTTCGCCGATCCCCCACAGCGTTCCGGCCGGATGGATCTCGCCACGTTCAATGCGTTCGACGATATCGGGGCGGGCAACGTCGTCCCGGAACAGGCTGTGTCCGCTGGAGAACATGAGCACGTCTCCGGGGATTGCACGATTCCAGCTGCCAGCGGCGACGCGTTCGGCCAGGATGCGGTTGAACAGGTAAGCGCGCGCCGCGGAAAGATAAAGGCTGCGCCGATGCCGTGGCACGCGGCGGAGATCGTTGTGCTCGAACATCTGCAGGGCAGCGCCGATATTGGCGCCGTCGTGTCCGAAGCGCTGCGGGCCGAAGTAGTTCGGAACCCCATCCATCGCAACCTGGGACAGCCGCTCGGCCAACACTGCGGTATCCGCGCTCAGGTCGCGCACGGTGATGTGGAAACGGTTGCCGCTGATCGCCCCGCGCCGCAGCTTTCGCTGATTCCGCGTGATCTCGTGGATGCGAACGGTTGGCGTTTCGAAGGCGTGCCAATCGGGTTCGGGGCGCCCGGGAAGGCTGATGCAGAACCACTGCGACGTGCGGCCATGCCGGTCCTTGAGGCCGGCATAGGTGACGGCCGAGGCAGGCACCGCGGCAAAGCGTGCCAGTTGGCGCGCGATGTAGTCGGTGTTCTCCCCGAGCTTTTCAATTCGCAGCAGAACATGTTCGCCGGCCCCGTTCGGTGCGAAGCTCAGGATCTCGTCGACGCAGAAATCCTCGGGGCTGGCCTTGAGTGTCCCCGTGTGCGGCGGCTGACCGTGCGCGTAGGGGAGGGCAGTCGCGGCCCCGGCGTGCCTGGGAGGGGCTTCCGCCGGCTCCAGGGAAGGATCCCGGTCCGGGCTCATGCCTGATCGAGCAGTGCGACGGCCTGGGCCGCGATACCCTCGCCGCGGCCTTCGAAGCCGAGTCCTTCGGTGGTGGTGGCCTTGACGTTGACCCGCTCCGGCGGGATGCCGAGATCTGCGGCGACCCGTTGACGCATGGTCTCGATGTGCGGGGCCAGCTTGGGCGCCTGTGCGATCACGGTCACGTCGACGTTGACGATGGTGAAACCCAGTTGCGTCAGCTTGCCGACGACGTCGCGCAGCAACAGGCGGCTGTCGATTCCCTTGAAGGCGAGATCGGAATCGGGAAAATGGCGGCCGATATCCCCCAGGCCGGCTGCGCCCAGCAGGGCGTCGCACAAGGCATGCAGGGCAACGTCCCCGTCGGAGTGCGCCGCCAGGCTGCGTGGGTAATCGATGGCGACGCCGGCCAGGACCAGTTGTCCGCCGTCCTGGAAACGATGGGCGTCATAGCCCTGGCCTATTCGCAGCATTGTGCCTCCAAGTAGAACGCGGCCAGCGGAAGGTCCTCGGGGCGCGTGATTTTGATGTTGTCGGGGCGTCCCTCGACCACCAGCGGATGACTGCCCTGCAGTTCGAGTGCGCTGGCTTCGTCGGTGACGGTGAGCCCTTGCCGGGCCGCGGCGTCCAGCGCCTGCCGCAGCGCGCCCAGGCGGAACATCTGCGGAGTCAGCGCACGCCAGACCCGGTTGCGGTCCAATGTCTCCGTTATGGTGCGATCCTGCACGCTCTTCAGTGTGTCGCTGCTCGGCAGAGCCAGGATGCCGCCGGTCGGGTGATGTCGAACGGCATCGATCAGGCGGTCGACGTCGCCGACCGTGATGCAGAGTCGGGCAGCGTCGTGCACCAGGACCCAGTCGTCCGGCGCTGCCTCCCTCGACAAGAAGGTCAGCGCGGCCAGCACGGAGTCGGCGCGTTCGCGGCCCCCGTTGCAGGTGCGAACCCTGGGGTCCGAGGCGCAATCGAGTTCGGGCCAGAAAGGATCTTCGCTGCCGAGGGCCACCACGAGCCCCTGGAGCCTGGGAACGGCCAGAAGCCGCTCGACGGTGTGTTGCAGGACGGGTTTGCCCCGTACCTTGAGATACTGTTTGGGAGTGTCTGCTCCCATGCGCCGGCCTACGCCAGCGGCGGGGACGATGCCCCAGAACCTGGACGCCTCGCTCATGCGGCCCACCTCGGGTCAGCGAGGTGCCACGGGACGACGCCGCGGTTTGGGCGGAGTCGCTGGGGATACTTCAGTGGCGGGTGGTTTTTCCTCGGGGCGGTCCTCGACCATCTGCACGAACACTTCGCCCTGCTTGATCATCCCGAGATTCTGCCGTGCGCTTTCCTCAATCGCTTCCGTTCCTTGCTTCAGGTCGGTGACCTCGGCGTCGAGCGCGGCATTCCGCTGCTGGCGTCGCTCCCCCTCGCGCTGCAATTCGACGATTCGGTCCTTCATTCGGCGCAGTTCGAGGACGTTCCCGTCCCCGAACCACAGCCGGTATTGAAGCAGGCCGATCAGCACCAGCAAAAGAAGGATGATCCGCTGCACGGAGCTTCGGGCCTTTGCGCCGGGATTCGTTCGATTACTTCAGACGCTTGAACGCCGAATGACCGGCGTAACGCGCGCGGCTACCCAGCTCTTCTTCGATCTTCAGCAGGCGGTTGTACTTCGCGATGCGGTCCGATCGGCTCAGGGAACCGGTCTTGATCTGGCCCGTGCCGGCCGCGACGGCGAGGTCGGCGATCGTCGTGTCCTCGGTTTCGCCGGAGCGGTGCGAAGCAACGGAGGTGTAGCCGGCGGCATGGGCCATCGCGATCGCATCGAGGGTTTCGGTCAGCGTGCCGATCTGGTTGACCTTGATGAGGATGGAGTTCGCGATGCTCTTCTCGATGCCTTCCTTGAGGATCTTCGGGTTGGTCACGAACAGGTCGTCGCCGACGAGCTGGATCCGGTTGCCGAGGCTCTTGGTCATCACGCCCCAGCCATGCCAGTCATTCTCGGCCATGCCGTCCTCGATCGTGATGATCGGGTAGCGGTTGACCCAGTCTTCCATGTAGGCGGAGAACTCTTCCGACGTGAACTTCTTGCCTTCGGATTCCAGCAGGTAGTGGCCGTCCTTGTAGAACTCCGAGCTGGCGACGTCGAGGCCCAGGAAGATGTCTTCACCGGCCTTGTAACCAGCCTTTTCGATGGCGGTCAGGATCACGCTAATCGCGGCTTCGTTCGACGGCAGGTTCGGCGCGAAGCCACCCTCGTCGCCGACCGAAGTGACCATGCCCTGATCGGACAACACCTTCTTGAGCGCATGGAACACTTCGGCGCCGTAACGCAGGGCCTCGCGGAAGCTCGGGGCGCCCACGGGCAGGATCATGAACTCCTGCATGTCGACGCTGTTGTCGGCATGCGCGCCGCCGTTGATGATGTTCATCATCGGCACCGGCAGGATGAAGTCGCCGCCCGTGTGCAGCGAGGCGTACAGCGGCTTCTTGTTCTCGATGGCGGCCGCGTGGGCATTCGCCAGCGATACCGCGAGCAATGCATTGGCTCCGAGACGGCCTTTGTTGTCGGTGCCGTCGAGGCCGATCATCTTGGCGTCGAGTGCCTTCTGGTCATCGGCATTCATGCCCAGCACGGCCGAACGGATTTCGGTGCGGACGTTTTCGACCGCCTTCAGCACGCCCTTGCCGAGGTAGCGGGCCTTGTCGCCATCGCGCAATTCGATGGCTTCGCGCGTACCGGTCGAGGCGCCGGAGGGCACCATCGCGCTGCCGACCACGCCCGATTCGAGCACGACCTCGGCCTGAACGGTCGGATTGCCTCGGGAATCGAGGACTTCGCGGGCCAGAACTTCGACGATTTTGCTCATTGAGTCACCAGTCTTGACGGGTTGTGGGAAAAAGATCGGGTATGGCCGCGGGCGATGGCGCCGCGGGGCATGCGAGCAGCCCCGGCCAAAGGCCGCCGCGGGCGGGTCATAAATGGGGCCTGGACTTGACCAGACGGTCGAGTTCGAGGAGGACTTCCAGCAGTTCCTCCATGCGGTGCAGCGGCCAGGAGTTCGGCCCGTCGCTGAGGGCTTCTTCCGGCCTCGGATGGGTTTCCATGAACAGGCCGCTGATGCCGACGGCCACCGCTGCCTTGGCCAGCGTCGGCACGAATTCGCGTTGTCCGCCCGACACATTGCCCTGACCACCCGGCAGTTGTACCGAGTGCGTGGCATCGAATACGACCGGGCAGCCGGTCTCGCGCATGATCACGAGCGAGCGCATGTCGGAGACCAGGTTGTTGTAGCCGAACGAGACGCCGCGTTCGCACACCATGATATGCGGATTGCCGGTCGCTTTCGCCTTGTCGGAGACGTTCTTCATGTCCCAGGGGGCGAGAAACTGACCCTTCTTGACGTTGACCGGCTTGCCGAGGGCGGCGACGCTCTGGATGAAATTGGTCTGACGGCACAGAAACGCCGGGGTTTGCAGGATGTCGACGACGCTGGCGACTTCGCCCAGCGGAGTGTCTTCATGCACGTCGGTCAGCACCGGCACCACGAAGGTTTCGCGCACGCTTTCCAGGATTTCCAGACCGGCTTCGAGCCCCAGACCGCGAAAGCTGGTCAACGAGGACCGGTTGGCCTTGTCGAAGGACGCCTTGAAAACGTAGGGGATGCCGAGCTTGCCGGTGATCTCCTGCATTCGGCCTGCGACGTCGTGGCACAGGTCCCGGCTTTCGACCACGCAGGGGCCGGCGATCAGGAACAGGGGCCGGTCAAGGCCAATTTCGAATCCGCACAGCTTCATGAGGGTTGACCTGTCTGGGAAAGGAACGCTTCGACCGCGGGGGTCCGCTGCTCCGCCTGGTCCGCCGCAGCGCGGACGAAGCCCGAGAACAGCGGGTGGCCGCCACGCGGCGTCGAAGTGAATTCCGGATGAAATTGGCAGGCGAGAAACCACGGGTGCTCGGGGATCTCGATGAACTCAGCGAGCCGACCGTCGAGCGATTTGCCGCAGATCGTCAGGCCGGCTGCCTCCAGCGTCTTCAGATAGTGGTTGTTCAACTCGTAGCGGTGGCGATGCCGTTCCGTGATGACGTCCTTGCCATAGAGCTTGTGCGCCAGACTGCCGGGACTCAGGCGGCACTTCTGGCCGCCGAGTCGCATCGAGCCGCCGAGGTCTGACTCCGGGCCGCGATGTTCGATCGCGCCCGAGTCGTCCTGCCATTCGGTGATCAGCGCAATCACCGGGTGCGGTGTCTTGGGCAGGAACTCGGTGCTGTGCGCGCCTTCGAGCCCGGCGACATTGCGGGCATACTCGATCACGGCGACCTGCATGCCGAGGCAAATGCCGAGATAGGGGATACGGTTTTCGCGGGCATATTTCACGGTCGCGATCTTGCCCTCGATGCCGCGTTCGCCGAACCCGCCGGGCACGAGAATCGCGTCGACACCTTCGAGCGCGCCGGTGCCGTGGTCCTCGATCTGTTCGGAATCGATGCAGCGGATCGTGACTTTCGTTTTGGTGTGAATCCCGGCGTGCACCAGCGCTTCCGTCAGCGACTTGTAGGCGTCGGAATGATTGACGTACTTTCCGACCATGGCGATGGTGGCCCGGCGCAGCGGGTGTTCCAGCGCAAACACGACCCGCTCCCATTCGTACAGATCAGCGGGCGGCGCATCGAGCCGGAGCTTCCGCACGACGATGTCGTCGAAGCCCTGGGCATGGAACAGCAAGGGAATACGATAGATCGTGTCGGCATCGATCGCCGAGATGACGGCGTCTTCAGTCACATTGGTAAAGAGCGCGATCTTGCGCCGCTCGCTCTTGGGGATCGGGCGCTCGGACCGGCAGATCAGGATGTCCGGCTGGATACCGATGGAGCGCAATTCCTTGACCGAATGCTGCGTGGGTTTGGTCTTTACCTCGCCGGCGGTCGCGATATACGGCACCAGCGTCAGATGCACGAACAAGGACCGGTCATCTCCGAGTTCGATCCGCATCTGCCGGATTGCCTCCAGAAAGGGAAGGGACTCGATGTCGCCCACGGTCCCGCCGATCTCGATCAGCGCAACGTCATAGCCTTCGGCACTGAGGCGGATGCCGCGCTTGATTTCGTCGGTGATGTGGGGGATGACCTGCACGGTGGCGCCGAGGTATTCGCCCCTGCGCTCGCGGCGGATCACGTTCTCGTAGATCTGGCCGGTGGTGAAATTGTTGCGTTTCCCCATCGTCGTGCGCAGGAAGCGCTCGTAGTGACCGAGGTCCAGATCCGTCTCCGCACCGTCTTCGGTAACGAACACCTCGCCATGCTGGAATGGGCTCATCGTCCCCGGATCGACGTTGATATAGGGGTCGAGCTTGGTCAGCGTGACCTTCAGACCGCGGGCTTCGAGAATGGCCGCGAGCGACGAGGCAGCGATGCCCTTGCCGAGCGACGAAACCACACCGCCGGTGATGAAAATGAACTTGGTCATGGAATCTAAGGCTTGGTCGTGCGGGGGCATGGGGGTCTGGAGGGCATCGTATGCCGCGCGCTCTCGGGCTCTTCGTGCTGCTAAGCCGCGAATTTTACTCGAAAGCTGGCGCCACGTCACGGCGGTTGCGCCATCACCGGCCATGCAATTGCCGTAGTCAGCCGAGTCAGTTCGCAGCGTGCGTCCGCAGTGGTGGCCTGCCGGACGCCGGTGTTTCCCCCATCTGGTGCGCACGCCTTCGGGTGGTGCGTGCCCGTGCCTTGGTGCCCGCGCCGCGCCCGATTCAGGGAATCGATGCACCGGCTTTGGGAGGGTGCAGGAAGGCGACTTCGCCGGCCCTGTTGCGATGGGCAGGAAAGCTATCCCGATGCCGGGCGATCCCACCGGAGTCGGATGTTTTCCGCCGCCTGTTTCCCGACAAACGTTTCGTTGACCCAGCGGTCTGCCACCGCCGCCAATGCCGCGTCGATGTAGATGAGCGGGATCCGGTTTCTCTCCCAGTAGGGAACGCCGGCCTCATTGAGTAGCTTCTTGAGTTCGCGCGAGCCGCCGCGGCCAGGCAGGCGCAGACTTTCGCCGCCTCGTCGGTAGCGGACGGTGATGCGGCCTTGATGCCACTGGGCAGGATCCAGCCCCGGCCCCAGCCATCGCTCCGCGAGCAGCCGGCCGTTGTTCGGCGGTAGAAGCAAGGGGCTCCGGCCATCCCACTCGGTTTCCCATGACGGGTCTGGGTTGGGCGTCGCCTGGCAGAGGTGAAGCTGTCCCCGGAATCGCCGGACTTCCACATCGCTCCAGGCCACGACGGGCTGCCGGTCGCGACCTGCTCGGCAGACCTCGGTCCTGATACGTTCCAGAAGCACTGTCGAGGGTAGCGTGCAGCCTCTCGCACTCAACCAATGGCGCAGAACCAGTCGTTGTTGTGCAGGCGCAAGCTCCGCGAGGCGCGCCACGACGAGTGTGTCGCGGCTATCGTCGGTGATGCGATGCAGGAGTTCGGCAGCAAGCTCATCCAGCAAATCCTTCGTCTCGGCGCAGTGCGCCGAGCTACGCGCCAGCGCCTGGTCGGCGCCCGGCCAGCGCGCGCGCAGCATGGGCATGATCTCCCGGCGCAGATAGTTGCGGGCAAACCGAATATCGCTGTTGCTCGGATCCTCGACCCAGCGCAGCTGGTGTTCCTCGGCGTAGGCGGTCAGCTCGGCTCGACCGACCTGAAGCAGGGGCCGAGCCAGAAATCCGGGTCCGAATGCCGCTCGCTCGGGCATGGCGGCCAGGCCGGCAACGCCCGCACCGCGCAGCAATTGCAGCAGCAGCGTCTCAGCCTGGTCGTCCCGGTGTTGGGCGGTCAGCAGCGTGTCGCCGGTCCCGAGCAAGCCGCTGAGTGCGGTATAGCGCGCGTGGCGTGCCGCGGCTTCAGGACTTTCCCCGTGCTTCGGTCGCGCGTCCACGTGGCAAATCGTGAGCGGGATGTCCAGTGCGCGGCAGGCTTCCGCGCAGGATGCGACCCAGTCATCGGCATGGTGTTGGAGGCCATGATGGATGTGGGCCGCGGTCAATGGCAGATCGGGTTGCGTGCTTCTCAGCGCATGGCAGAGATGCAGCAGTACGGTCGAGTCCAGGCCGCCGCTGAGCGCCACCCAATACCGCGGGCTGGCCGGGTGACGGTTCAGAAACGCGGCCAGCGAGGCGGAGGAGACCGGGTTCCGCACCGCGGGTCGCGCTTCAGTTCGCCCCTTCCTCGTACACGCCGTAGCGCATGAGTCGGTCGTAGCGTTGATCCATCAGGCAGTCGATCGATTCGCGTTCGACATCATACAAGTGCCGTAACAGGGCATCGCGCAACAGTGTCGCCATCTGCGGCGGATTGCGATGGGCGCCGCCCAGGGGCTCCGGAATGAGTTCGTCGATCAGGCCGAGTTCAAGCAGGCGAGGTGCGGTAATGCCCATGGCTTCAGCCGCCAGTTCCGCCTTTTCCGCGCTCTTCCACAGAATGGATGCGCAACCCTCGGGAGAGATTACGGAGTAGGTACTGTATTGCAGCATCAACAGGCGATCGCCTACGCCGATCGCGAGTGCGCCGCCCGAGCCGCCCTCACCGATCACCGTACAAATGATCGGAACGCGGAGTCGCGACATCTCGAACAGGTTGCGCGCGATGGCCTCGCTTTGGCCCCGTTCTTCGGCGCCGATCCCGGGGTAGGCCCCCGGCGTGTCGATGAAGCAAAAGATCGGCAGATGGAAGCGCTCGGCCAGGCGCATCAGTCGCAGTGCCTTGCGGTAGCCCTCCGGACGGGGCATGCCGAAGTTACGAATGATTTTCTCCTTGGTATCGCGGCCCTTTTGGTGGCCGAGGATCAACACCGGCCGGTCGTCGATGCGTGCCACGCCGCCGACAATCGCAGGGTCGTCGGCAAAGCTGCGGTCGCCGTGCAGTTCCTCGAAATCGTCGAACAGCATCTCGACGTAGTCCAGCGTGAACGGCCGCAACGGGTGCCGGGACAGGCGCGAGATCTGCCAGGCGGTTAGCGACGTGAACACGGATTCCGTGAGCTTGCGGCTCTTCTCTTCGAGCCGTGCGATTTCCTCGGAAATATTGATCTCGTTGTCGAAACCGACGCGCTTCAATTCCTCGATCTTGGCGACGAGTTCGGCGATTGGCTGCTCGAAATCCAGGAAGTTCAGGTCCATGCCGTTTTATTCTTGACGTAGCGGGAAGGTGGCGAAAAACGCGCTATGTTAACACCTCGCGCAGGAAGCTCTGCAGGCTTAGCCAGGACCGCGCGTCAGCCGTTGCGTCGTACACCGTGCCAAAGCCCGGGTCGTTGGCCGCCGGGTTCGTGAAGGCATGGGTGGTGCGCCCGTACATGTGGATCTGCCAGTCGGCGCCGGCAGCGGTCAATTCCTGCGCCAGTGCCGTGACCTGCTCCGGCGGAACCATCGGGTCGTCGTAGCCGTGCAGCGCAAGCACCTTGGCGCGAATCGGCTGGTTCGGAACGCCGGCC
Source organism: Methylolobus aquaticus (assembly GCA_004168015.1). Classification (GTDB taxonomy): domain Bacteria; phylum Pseudomonadota; class Gammaproteobacteria; order Methylococcales; family Methylococcaceae; genus Methylotetracoccus; species Methylotetracoccus aquaticus. The sequence goes on along the minus strand of SEYW01000017.1, from coordinate 3,625 downwards.
GGCGGCACGAACAGGCCATGAAAACTGATTACGCCGCGGAGTTCGGCGCCGCTCCGCGCGAGATCGAGCACGCACAGGCCGCCGAAACAGAACCCCATCGCCGCCACGCGATCCGGATCGACCTGCGGCAGGGCCTTTACGACCTCGAGCGCCTGCTGCATGCGTCCCTGCAGTAGCGCCCGGTCGGCCATGAAGGGCTGCATCAGTTGCGCGTTCTGCTCCGGGCCGGTACCTAGTACGCCTTTGCCGTACATGTCCAATGCGAACGCGGCATAGCCGAGTTCCGCGAGCCGGCGCGCTTTGCCGCAGACGAAGTCGTCCCGGCCACCCCAGGCATGGGCAATCAGCACGGCCGGCAGCGGGCCGGGCAGGCTCTCGTCGTAGGCGAGAAAGCCTTCGAGTGGCTGCGGGCCATGGCGATAGTCGATGGTGCGGGTCACGTGCGGCATGGGGTCTGCTCTCCTGGAGGGGGCTCATTCATCATGGCGCATTTTCGATGATGAGCCGTGATGCTCTCAAGCGTCACATTGGTTCTGGCGCGATCTTTACCTGACGCGGTCCTGGCGCCCACCTCTGGAGGGTCTGGGTGAGTCCTGCCATAATCCGCTACGAGTACAACCGCAAGCCCGCCGCGTCAGAACGGCGTCGCATCAGCCAAGGGAACCGAGCACCGTGAGTGAACGCCTGGAAAAGGCTTTGGCCCTGATCGATGAAGCGAACCGCGAAGATCCGAATCGGGATCCGGTCAGCCCCGATTTGCCGAAAGCACTCGTTTACGGGTGGCGCATGAGCGAATGGCTGGCCCGGATTTGCGATCAGCCCTCCGAAGCCCTCGCACTGGCCGCGCGCGGTCAGCACATCCGGCGTTGGCAGGTGCCGCGCGACCGCTATGCGGCCGATCGGGCGGGTTACCTTGCCTGGCGAACCCACCTCTATGGGTTTCATGCCGAACAACTGGCTGGGATCCTGCGCCACGTGGATTACGACCCCGAGACGATTGAACGTGCCACCGGCATCGTCGCCAAGCGGCGCCTGAAGCGGGATCCCGAGACGCAGGCCCTGGAGGACGCCGCCTGCCTCGTGTTCCTCAATTACGAGTTCGCTGACTTTGCCGACAGCCACGACGCGGAGAAACTCGTGGCCATCGTGCGCAAGACCTGGGGCAAGATGTCAGAGCGCGCTCACACCGCGGCGCTGGCTCTCGAACTGCCGGAACGCCTGGCCGGGTTGGTAGCGGCGGCGCTCGCGCCCGTCGAAGCCGACGGCGTCAGTGGCTAGAGCCAGGCGGCTCAGGTGCGGGGATCCTCCTTCATGATGACAAACCGTTTTGGCGCACATGACTGACGGGCCATTTTCAGCCGGTCGTAAGGAATGGCTTGCGACACTGTTGCCGTGGCTGTTGCTGCTCGCCGGCACGGTTGCAAGCTTTCTGCTGCCCGGGGTCGTGGCGGAGGTCGGTATGCTCGTGGCGCTGATCGGCTTCGTCATCGTGCTGATCCGGCTGCATCGCGCGGGTGACGCATGAGTTCCCGGGATCAATCGAGGAAGAGGACGTTCGCGTCAATCTTCCGCTGAACTAGCCGAACGCGTCGCGCACGAAGTGGCTTTGCCAGGCCCGCGCGCTGCTGGCTTCCAGCCGTCGGTCGGCGTCCATCGGCGTTTCGCCCGTGGCAGTGGCCGTAAGGCCGTGTTCGCTTTCCGAGTAGCGATAAACGCCCGTAACGGAGATCGCGTAATCGGGTGCCAGGAAGCTGTAGCAATGATTGATCAGCGTCGGGGTCCCGGTGTCGCGGCCTTCGGCTGCGTCAGCGATCGCCGCGGCCGCAACCTTGGCTTGCGCGTTCGCGGCAAAGGCCGACTTCGGCATCGGCGGTGCCGCGCATGCGTCTCCGATGACGTGGATGAATGGATCCCGGCTCGACAGAAAGCGCCGCGCATCGATGGGGCACCAGCCGGACTCATCCGTGAGTCCGCACCGCTCCGCGAGCGCGCCCGCCTTTTGCGGAGGAATCACGTTAAGCACGTCGGCAACGTGCCGTCCGAAGTCGAGATGAACGGTGCGCCGTTCCACGTCGATGCGGTCGATTGCCCCTTCTGCCGACATCGGCACCCACTCGATCATGCCCGGGTAAAGGTCCTCCCATCCCTTGAGAAATAAAGCCTGCTTCGAGAACTGGGTTTTCGGATCGATAATCAGAATCTTGGCGCGCGGGTTGCGTTGTTTCAGATAGTAGGCGGCGAGGCTGGCGCGTTCATAGGGCCCCGGCGGGCAGCGATAGGGATTGGGCGGGGCTACGATGACCATTACGCCACCGCGCCGCATGGCGGCCAACTGCTCCCGCAACTGCAGCGTCTGGGGGCCTGCTTGCCAAGCATGAGGGATCCGTCGCGAAGCGGCCTCGTCATAGCCAGCCCAGGCGTCCCAGCGAAAGGCGACGCCCGGCGACAGAACCACACGGTCGTAGGGCAGACGGCTGCCGGCGGCTAGGATGACCTGATGCCGTGATCGATCCAAATCCTTCACCTCATCGCGAACGATGCGGACGCCGGAGTTTCGTCTGAGGTTTTCGTAGCGGCGTTCGAGCCAGTCGGCCGGGCGGAGCCCGACGATCACTTCATTCGACCCCGGACACGAAACGTACCGCTGTGTCCTTTCGACCAGCGTGACATCCAGATCGGGTTTGATAAGTTTCAAGTAGCGGGCGGCGGTGGCTCCTCCGAATCCGCCTCCGATTACGACCACCCTGAAGGTCGCGCCGCCGGGCTTTGCCGCTGCTGACGACCCCGGGCTGAGTGCGGTCGCGCCCAGTGCCGCGGCGTGAAGCAGGAATCCTCGGCGGTCCATCCCGCTCATTTCGCGCGCGTGCCGGAGTTCGCCACGACGCGGGCCATATCCCGGATCTCTTCTTCCGTAAAGCCGGCCGCGATCCGGTTCATGACCGAGCCCCGTCGCTGCCCGCTCCGGAACGCTTCCATCGTAGCCAGGAAGCGGGATTCGGGCATGGTCAGCGCCGCCGGGCCGTCGCCGGATTCCCCGGTGAGCAGATGGCAGGCCAGGCAAGCCCGCACCGAGATCTCGGCCCGTGGCAGTTCCTTTTCGGCGGCGGCGCTCAGCGTGGTGGTCACCAGCAATGGAACGACCTGCCACAGCGAGCGCTCCATGGTGGCGAAACGACCTGTGTCGGGCCGTCTGCCCGCTTCTTGACCTCTTCGTATCGGGTCCTGCGGCGCGCGTTGCGGAGGGAGCCAGGAAGGATGCACGGTTGGGCCAGGCCCCTTGGGCGAGAAGCGGTAGGATACAGCGCCCAAGGATAGCGCTGCAGCGGCCGCTGCGGGAAGCCGGGGTGGCGCCCTGTGCGCGGGTCTGTCGGACACGTTACCCGGACGTTAGGCCAACGCGCGGCTAGGTAGCCACGGTGGCGCGCGTTCCCCGGCCGCCCTTCACGCCACGTTGCGGGGAACTTCCGCGGCGCTCCTTCGGTCTCGAAATTCGTGTGTAGTCAAAGCCTTCTGTGTGTGCGCGAGGGGAGTGCGACTTTTTGTCGCAGTTTTTCTTGACACCCACGGGGGGGGTGCTTAGACTGCGCTCCACCCGAAGGATCGGGGGGCCTTGGGCTTGGCGCGA
>SEYW01000041.1 GCA_004168015.1 Methylolobus aquaticus | reverse complement strand
AGCCCTCGTAGTCCGGCCACATGCGCCACGAACAGGCCATACAGCCGGTCGACCTCGGTTTGGAGCCGCGCGGCCGCGGCATCACTCAAAGGGGCATGCGGGGAAAAGTCGTTCTTGCGCTCGCCGGCATGGATGGCCGTGAAGCGGTAGCCGTCCTGCGCATCCCGGAGCGACTGGTCGACATGCAGGGCAATGACGCCAATGGAACCCACGCCGCCGGTGCGGCTGACGAGCAGACGCGAGGCGCCACAGGCGATGGCATAGGCGGCCGAGAACGCCGAGTCAGCCGCGACAGCCCAGACCGGTTTCAGCGTGCTGGCCAGACGAATGCGCTCGCCGAGTTCGAAGGCACCACCGGCCTCGCCACCCGGGGAATCGACATCAAGCAGAATGGCCTGAATGACCGGATCGCCGAGCGCGTGGTCCAGCTGTCGGCCGATGTCGGTGTAACTGGTCAGACCCGAGGCCGGATCAACGGCAAGGCTGCGGCGCACCAGCGACCC
>SEYW01000016.1 GCA_004168015.1 Methylolobus aquaticus | reverse complement strand
CGTCTTGCCATGGTCCACATGACCAATCGTCCCGACGTTCACGTGCGGCTTCGTGCGTGTAAATTTCTCTTTGGACACGACCAATACCTCTTTGGAAGACTGAATCCGCTAATCCGGCGCCGAATTACGACGCCTTCTTGATGATGGCGTCGGCGACGTGAGTCGGAGCTTCGACGTACTTCTCGAAATGCATGCTGTAGGTAGCCCGGCCCTGCGTTGCGGAACGCAGATCCGTCGCATATCCGAACATTTCGGACAGCGGGACCTCACAGCGAATAACTTTACCGCCCGGCGCATCGTCCATACCCTGGATAATGCCGCGTCGACGGTTCAGGTCGCCGACGACATCGCCCATATAGTCTTCAGGCGTCACGACCTCTACTTTCATGACCGGCTCCAGCAGAACAGGAGCGGCTTTTCGCGCCCCCTCCTTGAAGCACATCGAACCGGCGATCTTGAAAGCCATTTCGTTCGAGTCGACATCGTGGTAGGAGCCATCGAAAATGGTTACCTTGACATCGACAACCGGGAAGCCCGCCAGTATACCATTCTGCATTTGTTCCTGTACACCCTTATCGACGGCCGGGACGTACTCTCTGGGAACAACGCCACCGACGATGCCGTTGACGAATTCATAGCCGGTGCCCGGCTCTTTCGGCTCCAAGCGAAGCCAGACGTGACCGTACTGTCCCCGACCACCGGTCTGACGGATGTACTTTCCTTCCTGCTCCAGGCTCTTGCGGATCGTCTCGCGATAGGCCACCTGCGGCGCTCCAACGTTGGCCGCGACGCCGAACTCACGCTTCATGCGGTCGACGATGATTTCGAGGTGCAACTCGCCCATCCCGGAAATGATCGTCTGACCCGACTCTTCGTCGGTACGAACACGGAAGGACGGGTCTTCCTGGGCCAGCTTGCCGAGCGCGATACCCATCTTTTCCTGGTCGGCCTTCGTCTTCGGCTCGACTGCCACGGAAATCACCGGCTCCGGAAAGTCCATCCGCTCCAGCGTGATGATTGCCTTCGGATCGCACAGGCTATCGCCCGTCGTGACATCCTTCAGCCCGATACACGCGGCAATGTCGCCCGCCCGGACTTCCTTGATCTCTTCGCGGTTGTTCGCGTGCATCTGCACCAGACGACCGATCCGCTCGCGACGATCCTTTACCGAGTTGTAAACGGTATCGCCGGACGACAGGACACCCGAGTACACACGAATGAAGGTCAGCACACCGACATACGGGTCGGTCGCGATCTTGAACGCAAGCGCCGAGAATGAAGCGTCGTCGGACGCCGGACGCTCGCCCTCACTCTCGTCCTCGAGAATGCCCTGGATCGGCGGCTTGTCGATAGGCGACGGCATGAACTCGATGACGGCATCGAGCATCGCCTGAACGCCCTTGTTCTTGAAGGCCGAACCGCACAAGGCCAGCACGATTTCACCGGCAATCGTGCGGGTACGCAGACCCTGTTTGATCTCCTCGCTGGTCAAGTCACCTTCTTCGAGGTACTTTTCCATGAATTCTTCACTGGCCTCGGCCGCAGCTTCGACCAGGCGCTCCCGCCACATCGCACAGTCATCTGCCATATCGGCGGGGATATCGCGCTCCTCGAAGCGCATACCCTGACTTGCCTCGTCCCAGAAGATGGCCTTCATCTTGATCAGGTCGATGACGCCCTGAAAGTGCTCCTCGGCGCCAATCGGCAGTTGCAGCGGCACCGGGTTACCGCCGAGCCGCGTCTTGATCTGGTCCACGACCCGCAGGAAGTTGGCGCCGGCGCGGTCCATCTTGTTGACGAAGGCCAGTCGCGGCACGCCGTATTTGTCCGCCTGACGCCAAACGGTCTCGGACTGAGGCTCTACGCCGCCGACCGCACAGAACACAGCACAAGCACCGTCCAGCACCCGGAGCGAGCGCTCCACCTCGATCGTGAAGTCGACGTGACCGGGGGTATCGATGATGTTGATGCGGTGCTGCGGGAAGGAGCCGTCCATACCCTTCCAGAAACAGGTGGTCGCGGCGGACGTGATCGTGATGCCGCGCTCCTGCTCCTGCTCCATCCAGTCCATGGTCGCAGCACCGTCATGCACCTCTCCCATCTTGTGAGAGACACCGGTGTAATAAAGAATCCGCTCCGTCGTCGTCGTCTTGCCCGCGTCGATGTGGGCCATGATCCCGATATTGCGATAGCGGTCTATAGGTGTCGTGCGTGCCACAGCTAGGAATCCAGTTAGGGGTATTGGAAGAAGTATTTACCAGCGGTAATGCGAAAAGGCCTTGTTGGCCTCGGCCATCCGGTGCGTGTCTTCACGCTTCTTGACGGCGGCACCGCGGTTCTCATGCGCATCGAGCAACTCGCCTGCCAGCTTCGTCACCATGCCCTTTTCACCGCGCTTCCGCGCGGCATCGATGATCCAGCGCATCCCGAGCGCCATGCGCCGCGAGGGACGAACCTCAATGGGCACCTGATACGTCGCGCCACCAACACGCCGGGATTTCACCTCGACGATAGGCTGAACATTTTCGAGGGCCTTGGTCAGCACTTCGAGCGAATCCTGACTGACCCGAGACTCGATTCTGTCCATCGCGCCATACACGATCTTTTCGGCTACCGACTTCTTGCCGCTCTCCATGATCATGTTTACGAAACGCGCCAGCACTTCACTACCGAAGCGCGGGTCCGGAATTACTTCCCGCCGCTCTGACCTTCTTCTTCTGGACATAAAACGCCTACCCTATTAGCTCTTGGGGCGCTTCGCGCCGTACTTCGAACGCGCTTGGCGCCGCTTCTGGACGCCCGCGGTATCCAAACTGCCGCGCACCACGTGATAGCGCACACCCGGCAAGTCCTTTACACGGCCGCCACGAATCAGGATGACCGAGTGCTCCTGAAGGTTATGGCCTTCACCGCCAATGTAGGTCGTGACTTCCGCGCCATTCGTCAGGCGCACACGAGCCACTTTGCGAAGTGCCGAGTTGGGCTTCTTCGGGGTCGTCGTGTACACTCGAGTGCAAACTCCACGGCGCTGCGGACAGCCATCCAGAGCGGGCACGGTACTCTTGTCTTTCTTGCTAACCCTTGGCTTCCGAACCAATTGGTTGATCGTGGTCATCACCAAACTCCAGAATCATGTCGCATTGCTAACCTGACCCGCGCGTCCTCTCGGTACACGGGTTAAGCAGAGCATTGTATGATCAATGAAAATGCCCGTCAATGCATGGCAGACGCAACATCACCTGAAAGGAAGCTTCAACGGTGAGCGCGAAGACCGGAGAGGCTGGAAATCACCCAACCTCATCCGACAAGATGGCTCCCCCGGACGGGCTCGAACCGCCGACCCGCTGGTTAACAGCCAGCTGCTCTACCGACTGAGCTACAGGGGAATAGAATCTGCCTTTGGACGTGTGGACGTGCGTCACAAGGCTGGCGCGCCTGGAGAGATTCGAACTCCCGACCACCTAGTTCGTAGCCAGGTACTCTATCCAACTGAGCTACAGGCGCACACAGAACGCGTATTGTGCCTAAGCCGAAGTGGTACGTCAACGCCTCTGTGCAAGATCCCGCGGACGTTTCGCGTTTCGCCTAGAATGACGCGGCGCAAGCCTGTGACCCGTGTAAGGTCATCCCCCTCCGCCGGAGAACCAGAAAACTTCTGCCCCACTGCCATGAGCGCACCCCCCAACGTGAGTTTCATCGATAGCCCCGAAAGCCTGCGGATATTCTGCGAGGAGCTCGGCACCCCGCCCTGGATAGCGCTCGACACGGAGTTCCTGCGTGAACGGACCTACTTTCCCAAGTTCTGCCTGTTGCAGATCGCGACGACGGATCGTGTCGCCTGCATCGACCCCCTCGCCTGCCCTGACTTGTCCGCCCTGGACCCATTGTTTGATCACCCACAGGTCGTGAAGGTGTTCCATTCCGGGCGTCAGGACCTCGAGGTCTTGTGCCGAGCGCGCGCGGGACGTCTGCCCAGTCCTGTGTTCGACACCCAGATCGCCGCACCGTATACGGGTCTTGCCGACCAGATCGGATACGCTGCACTCGCGGCCGAACTTGTCGGCGCCCAGATCGAAAAGGGCCATACGCGCACCGACTGGTCCGCGCGCCCGCTATCCGAAGCGCAACTGCAATATGCCGTCGACGACGTCCTCTACCTGGGTCAAATCTACCTGCGCCTCGCGGCGCGCCTCGCGCAACTGGGTCGCCGCGAATGGGTCGACGAGGAAACGGCCAAACTGATCAACCCCGCACTGTATGACCCTGATCCACAGGATGCCTGGCTGCGGATCGGCGGCAGCGGTCAGCTGGCGGAACGGGAAGGCAGGCTGCTGCAAACGCTTGCGGCCTGGCGAGAGCGCCTCGCCAGAACGCAGGACTGCCCTCGCAGCTGGATCGCCAAAGATGAGGCTTTGATGGAAATCGCCCGACAGCGGCCGAAGGATATCGCCGCCCTGAAGCGGGCCAAGGGGCTGGACGAACGAAGCGCGAAGCGCTTTGGTGACGCTTTGCTGCGCATCGTGCACGCGGCCAGCGATGTGGCGCCGGTGTCCCGTGCTCCGAAGGCCCGCCCGGCACCAGAAACCCCGACACAGGAGGCGCTGCTCGATGTCTTCACCGCGCTGCTACGCCTGAAGGGTGCCGAGTGTTCCTTGAATCCGGCCCTGATCGCGAGCCGACGCGAACTCCGCGAGTTCATCGCAACCCCCGAAGGCAGCCCCCTGCTGCAGGGCTGGCGCGGAGCGCTGGCCGGACAGGAACTGCTGGCCATCCTGCGCGGCACGAAAAGTCTTTGCATCGTCGAAGGCGTGCTCCGGGTTACCGACAGTGCGTGCGCATGAGTCACACGCAGGGTGGATCAAGGGCCTGCTCAGGCCCGAGGCCTATCCGCATCGCATCACCGAGCTCAGCCTGCTGGAAACCCATATCTCCTGGGTGATCCTGACCGGCCGCTTCGCCTATAAGATCAAAAAGCCGGTCAACCTCGGTTTTCTCGACTTCTCGACGTTGGCGCTGCGACATGCGTTCTGCCTGGAAGAACTGCGAGTAAACCAGCGCACCGCTCCCGGACTCTACCTCGATGTGGTGCCGATCACCGGCACCCCCACGCAGCCGGTAATCAGCGGGGACGGCAAGGCGTTCGAGTACGCCGTTCGGATGCAGCAGTTCGCGGGCGACGCCGTGTTCAGCCAGCTCGCCTCAGGCGGACGGATCACCGAACACTGCATCGATGCGTTGGCCGAACGACTCGCGTCGTTCCACAACGAGGTGCCGCCGGCTGGACTCGAGACGCTCTTTGGGAGCCCTGAAACCGTGGCCCGGGCGGTCGAGGAAAACGTGTCGTTCCTGCTACGATCGGCTGGCAGCGAGGAGGAGCGCCGGTGGCTTGACGAACTCGACGCCTGGAGCCGGCGGCAACTCCAGTCTCTCTCGCAGACACTGGTCAGGCGGCGGGCAGGGGGTTACGTCCGCGAATGCCATGGCGACCTCCATCTGGGAAACCTCGCTCTGATCGAGGGACAGCCGACGCCATTCGATGCCATCGAGTTCTCCCCCGAACTGCGTTGGATCGACATCATCAGCGAAGTGGCCTTTCTGACCATGGACCTCGAGGTACACGCGTTGACGCACCTCGCCTACCGGTTCATCAACCGTTACGAGGAAATCCTCGGTGATTATGCCGGCCTGAGCTTGTGGCCCTTTTACTGTGTGTATCGGGCGCTGGTCCGCGCTAAGGTCGCGCGCCTGACACGGGCAGCAACACGAGACCCGGCCGACCACGAACGTCACGACACCGCGTACCGGGACTATCTCTCCTACGCGCACCGCGCCATCACGCCGCGAAGCCCTCTGTTGCTCATAACCCACGGGCTTTCCGGGAGTGGCAAATCGACGATTGCCGGCCGTCTGGCAGAGAAACTTGGCGCCATTCGAGTGCGTTCGGATGTCGAACGAAAGCGCCTGGCAACGAACCTCACCGGCCCGAACCTCTACACCGCCGACATGACCCGACGCACCTATGCGCGCCTTGCAGAGATCGCATCGGGACTGCTCGGCGCCGGCCTGTCCGTCATCGTTGATGCCACGTTCCTGCATGCGGCCGAACGCGGCCAACTGCGCGAGCTCGCGCACCGGCTACACGTGCCATTTCGCATTCTCGATGTGGACGCGCCCGACGCACTGCTCCGCGAGCGCATCGCTGCCCGTCGGCGCACCGCCCATGACCCGTCCGATGCCACTGCGACGGTTCTCGATCGCCAGCGTAGCGAACGGGAGCCACTGCTGCCGCAGGAGCGCGACGCCAGCCTGCGCATCGATGGCGCGGCACCCGACGTGGACCAGGCTCTTGCCGCATTGCGAAAGCTCTGACTTCTCTCCACTACTCGACTGGGTGTGGTGAGGCACAGGCGCTGCACGGTATCGCTACGGGCGAGAGATCCAGGAATAGGGGCACGCCCCTGACCACCCCGTTTCGACTTCTACAGGCGCAAGGCCACGCCGACGCTTGCTCGATCAACGTCGAACGGAGGATGCGAAGAAGTGGAACGGAGCGGTACGCGTGGCCTGCACCACCGAACCGGTCCCCCGAAACACGGGCTCCGCCCTGTCTGGGCGGTCAGTGCGCGCCGGCGGCCGGAGTCCCTGCAATGAACGCCCCGAACGCACGACTGCCATTGCCCGTGGGAATCGTGCCGGTGACCGTGAGTTGCTCCGCGTCGATCACCGTGACGTTGTTGCTGAACCAGTTTGCCACATAGATCAAGCGACCATCGGCAGTCGCCCCGATTCCCTCCGGGTATTCGCCCACGGGTAGGGTCGCGATGACCTTGCGCTGTTGCGTATCAATGACCGAAACCGAGTTGTCGTACTGATTCGTTACGAAAAGTCGGCGTTCTGCGAAGCCGAGCGCTGCGGCGTAAGGTCGATCGCCCACGGCGATAGTGTCGATTACCGTCATCGTCCACGGATTGATGACGCTAACGTCGTTGCTTTCCACGTTGGCGACATACAGCCGGGTACCCGACGCATTCAGCGTCACGCCGAACGGATGCTTGCCGACGCCGACGAGCCGCGTCATGGCCAAGTGCCGGGTGTCGACCGCGGCCACGCTGTCGTCATCCCGGTTAGCGACATACAGGGTCGCCCCGTCGGCCGCCACGGCGATGCCGGCCGGTGACCGTCCCACATCCACGGCCCCAATTTGCCGCATCGCCACCAGATCGAAAACAAGCAACTGGTGCTGATACCAGTCGGCGACATAGGCGCGCTCACCGTTCGGCGCAATCGCGATACCCAGGGGTCCAGGACCCGCCGGCATCTCCGCCATCGACTCCAGTCTTTTACCATCGATCACGGAGACCGACTGACTGCCTGGATTCGACACCACGACGCGACCGCCGTCGTCCGATACGGCCACACCGGCAGGTTCCGCACCGACCGGCAGCGTCTTGACGACAGCCCCGACCGCCGTATCGATGATCGAGACCGAATTGCCCTTCTGGTTGGTGACGAACGCATAGGGAGCCGCCGCAACATCAGCCACGACGGCAAATCCCAGGACCAGTCCGAGCGTGGCGCGTGCCATCATAGCGCGCTGACGAATTCGAGCGGATTACTTGCCTTCGGCAACCGACTTCAGCTTGCCCAGGCACTCGGTATAAAGACCGGTTACTGCCTTGATCGCAGCTTCCTCGTTCTGATCCGGCGGCGGGTTGTTGGTCATAAAGCTCCGGTAGAAGGCGCCGCTCCATTCGACCGTCGAGCCTCCGGCCGCGCCTTCCTTCACTTCGATCGTGGACGAGTAATTCGCGACTGGCATGTCGGCGACGTCGACCTCGGTGATCTTGTATGAGTAACTCTTCTTTTCCGCGTCGTAGCTCTTCAATTCTTCCTTGATCGACCGCCCGTTGGGAAGCTTCAACTCACGGGTCGCGCCCTTCTCATTGCCGCCCTGGCTGGTTTCGCTGGCGACCTTGGGGCACCAGGTGTGCATCGTGCCGAAGTCCTTGATGACATCCCACACCGCGGCCGGCGGCGCAGCGATGTCGATCTTCTCCTCGACTTTCTGCCGACTGGGACCATGAGCCGCCGAGAGGCCCGACCACAGCAGCCCGGAACACGCGGTTAGTGCAACGATGACTCTCATTTTTCTACTCCCTCGCGAGCGCTAAAAAGGGCTAAGTATACGGGAAACTCTCCTGATTTCGAGTCAGGAGTTTTTCCCCATAAGCGCGCAGATCGCTCAGTAACGCGGCCGATTGCGCCGTCGCCGGCGCCGACGACGCGACCGATTGCAGGGCAGTCTGGAAGCCAGCGATGTTGCGTGCCGGGGTGCCGTCTTTACCGGTCAGACGGGCCAGCCGCTGTGACTCCCAGCGATCCCGCTCGGATTCGTCGAGCGACTCCGGATAGTTTCGGGCTCGATAACGGAAGAATATTTCGGGCAGGCGCGGGTCGACGAAGGGCGGGGTTTTGCCGGCCCAGGCCGTGGGCGGCAATGTGTGCAACCGGTCCAGTTCACGCCGGTCGGCATCCCCGATGAACCCCCCGCCATACAGCGCGGCATCCGGATCGACCACCCCAGCCCGCTCGGAGCCCTCGAAAACACGTGCGACCTTCGCCGCTAGTCCCGGAGCGCCACGGAGCTTCGCCAGATGCTCGGCAACGGTCTCGCGGCTTATCGCGAGCCGCTCCCTGTCTTTAGCTCGCAGCACCGTGATGGGTGCCAGCACCGGCGCCTTGTTCAGGTGCACGAGTTTCAACGGTATCCGGGGCTTGCCTTCTCCGAGTTCGGCCGCGGCCGTGAAAACCCGTTCCCGCACAGCTTCCGTGTCGAGGTCCAGCAGTTGCGAGGGGGCGACACCGAGGTCGTAGACGATGACGGCGTTGCGATTGGTCGGGTGCATCGCCAGGGCAACGACGATCGCCAGGCATCCGCGCTCTGCCCCGAAGCGACTCGATACGTGCACGACCGGCTCGAACTGGCCTACCTGCAGCAGGGCGGCGGCCTCAGCCTTGCCGCGGTGACTGAACACAAAGTCGTACAGCCTCGGTTGAGCCGCCTTGACCCGCTGCGCCAGAGCAATCGTTGCACGTACATCGGCCAGGGCATCGTGCGCCTCCGAATGTGCAATGCCGTTCGCAGCCGTCAGCAACTCCAGGCGGAAAGTCGGGTGGCCCTCTCCATCCAGAGGCCAGGAGAGTCCCTCCGGGCGCAACGCCCGAACGAGTCGGACCATGTCGATGATATCCCAGCGCGAGTTGCCGTTGCGCCATTCCCGCTCGTACGGATCGAACAGACTCCGGTAGAACACCTGACGCATCACCTCGTCGTCGAAACGGAGGTTGTTGTAACCGACGACACAGGTCTGCGGCCGCAGGAACTCGGCGCGGATCGCGGCGGCGAACTCCGCTTCCGGAACACCGCGCGCCGCGGCCAACTGGGGCGAGATGCCCGTGACCACACAGGCCGCGGGATCGGGGAGGTAGTCGGCCGGGGGCCGGCAGTAAAGAACGAGCGGTGGCTCTAGGGGATTGAAATCGGCGTCGGTTCTGATGCCAGCGAACTGCGCCGGCCGATCCCAAACCGGATCGAGCCCGAAGGTCTCGAGGTCGTACCAGAAGAAACTGAAGGTCGACACGCGATCATTCAGTCAAAATGACGCGCGGTCATGGGGCAGAAATCACGGGGAGCGCCGGCAGGCGCTCCTCGCGTCGTGGCCCTGGCAAGCCCGAGTCGCGGAATCGCAACCGGTCAACGCTGGGCCGCCGCTGCGGCTTCCGCCTTCAGGCGCTTTTCGCATTTCTGCGTGCAAATGCAGTTGCCCCCGTTGAGGCCGCCGCAGGTGCCCTTGATCGCCTGGCGTCCGAAGATCACGCCAACGGCCATCAACAGAAACACGACGACCATGGCGGCAAACGTAATCAGGAACATGGTCATGGGATAGCCCTCTTGTGTCCCGGGGTTGGAGTCGCAGCCACGCGGCGAGGCCTTTCGCTGCCCCGCCGCCCGTCCCGGCTCAGCCGCCGAAATCGTCCAGCATGATGTTTTCGCGGTCGACGCCGATATCCTCGAGCATCTTGATGACCGCGGTGTTCATCATCGGCGGACCGCACATGTAGTACTCGCAATCCTCTGGTGCCGGATGATCCTTCAGATACTTGCTAAAAAGGATCTCGTGAATGAACCCGGTGTACCCCGTCCAGTTGTCCTCCGGCTTCGGGTCGGAAAGGCCCAGATACCACTTGAAGTTCGGATTCTCGGCCTGCAACTGATCGAACTCGTCGGCATAGAACGTCTCGCGCAGACTGCGAGCGCCGTACCAGAACGTGATCTTCCGCTTGGAGTGAATGCGGCGCAACTGGTCGAAGATATGCGAGCGCATCGGCGCCATACCGGCACCGCCGCCCACGAACACCATCTCCTTGTCGGTGTCGCGCGCGAAGAACTCGCCGAACGGGCCCGAAATCGTGACCTTGTCGCCCGGCTTCAGACCGAAGATGTAGGAGGACATGATGCCCGGGGGGATATCCGGCGCGTTCGGCGGCGGCGTCGCGATCCGGACGTTCAGCATGATGATGCCTTTTTCGTCCGGATAGTTCGCCATCGAATAGGCACGGATGGCGGGCTCGGCAACCTTGGACTCGAAACGCCACAAGTTGTACTTATCCCACTCGTCGCGGAAGCGCTCCTCGATCAGGTAGTCGCCGTACTTGAAGTGATACGCCGGGCACTCGATCTGGATGTAGCCGCCGGCCTTGAAGTCGACGCTCTCGCCCTCCGGCAGTTGCAGCACCAGTTCCTTGATGAACGTCGCGACGTTATGGTTGGACTTGACGGTGCACTCCCACTTCTTGACGCCGAAGACCTCCTCGTGGACATGTACCTTCATATTCTGCTTGCACGTCACCTGACAGGACAGGCGATCGCCGTGCGCGGCCTCGCGCTTGGTGATATGCGACAGCTCGGTCGGCAGGATCTCGCCGCCGCCCTCGGTCACCTGCACGCGACACTGGGCGCAGGTGCCGCCACCGCCGCAGGCAGACGAGACGAACAGATTGTTGTCCGCCAGAGCCGTCAGCAACTTCGAGCCGATCGGGACGAAGATCTTCTTTTCGTCGTTGATCAGGATCTCGACGTTGCCGGAGGCGACGAGTTTCGACTTGGCGCCGAGAATAAGGAATACGAGTGCGATCACGATCACCGTGAACAGCACCACCCCTAAAAGAATTTCCAACATTGCCTTTGCCTTATGCCTAGAGTTGAATGCCGGAGAAGGCCATGAACCCGAGCGCCATCAGGCCCGCGGTGATGAAGGTGATGCCGAGCCCGCGCAAACCGGGCGGCACATCACTGTACTTCAGCTTTTCCCTAACCCCTGCCATCGCGGTGATGGCCAGCGCCCAGCCGAAGCCGCTGCCGACCCCATAGACCACACTCTCCGCGAAGTTGTAATCGCGCTCGATCATGAACAAGGACCCTGCCAGGATCGCGCAGTTCACCGTGATCAGGGGCAGGAAGATGCCCAGCGCGTTGTAGAGCGCCGGGAAGAACTTGTCGAGCACCATTTCGAGTATCTGCACCATCGCCGCGATCACGCCGATACAGGCCATCAGCGCGATAAAGCTCAGATCGACATCGGGCATGCCGGCCCAAGCGAGGGCGCCTTCCTTGAGCAGGTAGGTGTAGATCAGGTTATTGGCAGGCACCGTCAGCGTCTGCACGATCACGACCGCGATACCCAGACCGACGGCGGTCTCGATCTTCTTCGATACCGCGATGAAGGTGCACATGCCCAGGAAGAACGCCAAGGCCATGTTCTCGATGAACACGGACTTGATGAACAGATTGATGTAGGCCTCCATCAGTGAGCCTCCCCATGCGCCGGGATGATCGCGAAATCGGCTTGCTCGACCTGCTTCGGCTTCCAGGTCCGGATGGCCCAGATCAACAGCCCGATCAGGAAGAAAGCGCTAGGCGGCAACAGCAGCAGGCCGTTCGGCACGTACCAGCCACCGTCCTTCATCAGCGGCAGGACGTCGATGCCCAGCAACTTGCCCGACCCGAACAGCTCGCGCACGAAAGCGACGCTGATCAGGATCAGGCTGTAGCCCAGGCCATTCCCGATGCCGTCCAGGAAGCTCTCCCAGGGCGGATTCTTCATCGCATAGGCTTCGGCGCGCCCCATCACGATGCAGTTCGTGATGATCAAGCCGACGAAGACCGACAGCTGCTTGCTGACCTCATAGGCGAAGGCCTTCAGCAACTGGTCAACGACAATGACCAGCGACGCGATGATGACCATCTGCGCGATAATGCGCACGCTCGACGGCACATGATTACGGATCGCCGCGATCCCGGCGCTGGAGAACGCCGTCACGGTCGTGAGCGCCAGACTCATGATCAGCGCGGTCGACATCTGCGAGGTCACGGCCAGGGCCGAGCAGATTCCGAGCACCTGCAGGGTGATCGGGTTGTTGTCGACCAACGGCTCAACCAGAACTTTCTTTTCTTCAGCATTCATCGGTTTAACCTCTTGCGGAGCGAATTTTTGCCAGGTAGGGACCAAAGCCGTCCTTGCCCATCCAGTAGCGAATCAGATTGCTGACACCACGACTGGTCAGCGTGGCGCCGGCCAACGCATCGACCTGATATTCGGCACCGGGCTTGGATGGGTCGACATTGCCCTTGACGAGACCCAATGCCACTTCGCCGGTCTCGATCGTCTGGCCTTTCTCGCTCAGATTGCTCTCGTGCACATCCTTCTTGGCCAGGTTGTAGACCTTCTTGCCCTTCCAGAGCGCCTTCCATTTCGGATTGACGACCTCGCCGCCGAGACCCGGCGTTTCCGCCTGGTCGTAGAGGTTCAAACCGATGACCGTTTCGCCGTCTCCTTCCAGCGCGATGAAACCGTACATGGTCGACCACAGGCCGTAACCGTTCACCGGCAGGATCAACGCCTTGATCTTGCCGCCCTCCATGACCTGGTAAACCTTGGCGTACTTGGCCTTGCGCTTGATGTTGGCAATGTCCTCGTCGGCCGGGATCGTGACGCTCAGCGCGGGATCCTTGGCCGCCTTGCGCTGATCGAAGCTCTTCGCATCGATGTTGTCCACAGGGTTGCCGGTCGCCAGGTCGATGATCTTCGGCTCGATCTGCTTGAAGGCCTCATCGATGTTGACGCCTTCCGTCTTCAGGCCGGCGACTTCCAGGATGTTGACCTTCTCGTCCTTGGACTTGTTGCTCTCCTGCAGCGACTTCAGCGCCACCGCCGAGCCGGAGACCAGCACGGCGCCGACCAGGCACAGCCCGAGCGCGACCGCGATGGTTTTCTCGAAGCTGTCATTGGGCAAGGCCAACACGTGCTGTGCATAGCGATTGGCCTTCTCCTTCCAGACAGCAAACTTGTCCTCCTGAGGATTCTTGACACTCTCGGTGGAACTAGACATGGCGCCGCGCCCTCTTGCTGATGTTGACCTTGATCACCGCGTAATCGATCAGCGGCGCGAAGATGTTCGAGAACAGGATCGCCAGCATGATGCCCTCGGGGAAAGCCGGGTTCACCACCCGGATCAACACCGTCATGAACCCGATCATACCGCCGAAGATCCAGCGGCCAGTGTTCGTCTGAGCGGCGCTGACCGGATCGGTGGCCATGAAGGTCATGCCGAAGGCGAAGCCGCCCAGCGTCAGATGCCAGTACCACGGCATGCCGAACATCGCGTTGGAATCGCTGCCGATGATATTGAACAGCGTAGACGTTGCGACCATGCCCAGGAATACGCCGGCGATGATCCGGTAGTTCGCGATCCGCGTGTAGATCAGGAACGCCGCCCCAATCAGACAGGCGATGGTCGAGGTCTCGCCCAGCGAGCCCTTCTCGAAACCGAACAGGGTCGCCCACCACGAAATCCCGCCCTGCGTGATGCCGTCGACACCGCCCAGCGCCGCCAGGCCCAGCGCGGTCGCCCCGCTGAAACCGTCCACAGCGGTCCATACCGCATCGCCCGACATCGACGCCGGGTACGCGAAATAAAGGAACGCGCGGCCGGTCAGTGCCGGATTCAGGAAGTTCTTGCCAGTACCACCGAACACTTCCTTGCCGAGCACGATACCGAACGAGATGCCCAGCGCCACCTGCCACAACGGAGCGTTGGGCGGCATGGTCAGCGCGAACAGGATCGACGAAACGAAGAAGCCCTCATTGACCTCGTGTTTGCGCACGACCGAAAACAGCACTTCCCACAGGCCACCCGCCACGATCGTGACGATGTAGATCGGCAGAAAATACAGCGCACCGTGCAGCAGATCCGAGATCGGGTTGGCACTGTTGTAGCCGAAGATGTCCAGGATCGCACCGCGCCAGCCGGGAGCCGACTGCAAACCGATGGCCTCCATTGCAACATTGGCCTGATAGCCGGTGTTGAACATCGCCATCAGCATGCACGGAATCGTCGCGATCCAGACATAGGTCATGACCCGCTTCAGGTCGACCGCATCGCGCACATGGGTGGCACCGGAGGTGACGTCCGGCGGCGTGTAAAGGAACGTGTCCACCATCTCGTAGACGGGGTACAGGCGCTCGAAGCGCCCGCCATGCGCGAAGTACGGATGGAGCTTATCGAGAAACTGTCGGGTACGAGACATTAGCCTTCCTTCTCAATTTGCGTCAGATTGGTTCTGAGAACGGGCCCGAAATCGTGCTTGCCCGGATCGATGAAGGTGCACAGGGAGAGATCCTCTTCGTCCAGTTCCAGACAACCCAGGGCCTGCGCCATATCCGTATCGCCGACGACCAGCGCCCGCAGCAACTGGGTCGGCAGCATGTCGAAGGGGAAGACTTCCTCATAAATACCCAGCGGCACGATGGCCCGCGGGCTACCCCAGCGTGACGACGCCAGCGGAAATTTGCGGCCCCGCAGCTTCGGCAGACTGGACAGCAGCACATTCAGGAACGAGTATTTCTCGCCGCCGGGGATCACCCAGCCCATGAACTCGCGCTCACGCCCTTCGGCGATGACGCTGATCTGATTGTGATAGAGGCCCAGGTAATCGAACGGTCCCTCGGCCCGCCGGCCGCACAGTACCGACCCGGAAATGACGCGCGCTTCCTTGCCTTCGACGAGCTGCCCGCTGACTACATCGCTCAGATTGGCACCGAGGCGGGTCTTGACCAGTCGCGGCTTGGCGACGATCGGCCCGGCCAGCGACACGACACGCTCGACGTTGAGACGCCCGGTCGTGAATAGCGCGCCGATGGCCATGACCGCCTGATAATCCAGGTGCCAGACGCACTTCGAACCGTTGACGGGGGACAGATGATGGATATGCGTACCGACCAGTCCGGCCGGATGGGGCCCGTCGAAATCGACGACTTCGGCCTTGCCCACGGCGGCATTGATGGTGGTTTGCGACGGGGACTTGCAGACGTAGAGCTTGCCCTCGACCAGATGGCTGATCACGACCAGACCGTTGCGGAAGTCCGCCGCCCGCTCCTTGATGATCACGTCCGGGTTGGCCGCCAGCGGATTGGTATCCATCGCGTTGACGAACAGCGCATGCGGCATCGCATCCGGCGCCGGAATTTTGCTGTACGGGCGGGTGCGGAGCGTCGTCCACAGACCGGAATCGAGTAGGTTCTGCTTGACCTGCTCGGTGGACAGTTTCGGCAGCTCGGCTTCCTTGTAAGCCGCAAAGGTGCGTTCTTCCTTGCCCTTCAGTTCGATGACGACGGATTGCAACACCCGGCGAGCACCCCGATTGATCGCCTTGACGACCCCGGCGCCCGGCGAGGTGAAATTGACGCCTGGGTTCTGCTTGTCGGTGAACAACACGTCACCGAGTTTGACGCGATCCCCCTCCGCCACCTGCATGGTCGGCTTCAAACCCACGACATCGGATCCGAGCAGCGCCACGGAACGAACCGCGCCGACATCGGCGTGAATCGTCTGCGACGGCTCCCCCGTAATCGGCAGGTTCAAACCCCTCTTCGTTTTTATCACCATAGTCCAGCCTGCACTTCTAGAAAAACCGGCACGCCGCGCGTCGCGTCGCGCCACTCTCGGAGGGGACGCATGATGCAACTCGGGACGGAAATAGGTTTCCGGTCGCGTGGCGCCGAGAGATCGGGCGCTCGTCGACAACGGTCAGGTTTGGCGTGGCATCGAGCCGCTACGAGCGGAGAGCCAAACCCGGAGCAAAACGACGGGTATTAGACCATATGGACCAGCTTTCAACAATCTACGACCCTGTCACGCTCAGTAAACGAGCTATCGCTGCCAAGCAACGCAGAGGCTCTCTACGCGACGGCAACCGGGTCGGCCACGTGCTTGTCGTTCACTCCTCGCGCAGCGCGATCAGCGGCGCAGAGCGCACCGCTTTCCAGGCCGGGAGCAACGCGCCGACGCCCGCCGCCACCAGCGCGAGCAGGGGCGTCTGCCACAGGTCGGTATAAGGCACCCGCAGCGGCATACTCCACCCGAATGATTGCACCTGTATGACCGCCACCAGGACCCAGGCCACGAGAAGACCCAGCGGCAGCGCCAGCAGGCCGGACGCGAGGCCGATGAAGCTGCTTTGCGCCATGACGATGCTGATGATCTGGCGCGGCGTGAAACCGAGCGCCCGCAACACCGCGAGTTCCCGGATCCGTTCGAGCTGCAAGGCCAGCAAACTGCTGACCAGGCCGATCAGGGCCACGCCGACCGCGAGCAGGCGCAGCAGTTCGGTGATCGCGAACGTGCGGTCGAACATGGCCAGCGAGACATCCCGGATATCGCGGTTGGAGCGGATCGACAGCGCGGGATCACGGCCGATGGCACTGGCGAGCGCTTTGCGGACGGCATCCGGCGCGGCGTTCGGAGCGAGCACCAACCCGAGCGAGGTGATACCGTCGTCCCGCCACAGCCGCGCATACAAGGGCTGACGGATCAGCACGATCCCCTGATCGGACCGGTAATCGAAGAACACGCCGGCGATTTCGAGCTGCTTCGGGCCGTCGGCCGTGACCACGCTCAGCCTGTCGCCGGGCCCGAGGCGGTGTCGGCTGGCGAAGGGCTCGGAGATCACGACCACGTCGTCAGTCAGGAAGCGCTGCCAGGCCCGGTCGCCAGACTTGAAGCGGTACGGCGATCGCTGCGGATCGGTCGGCGCCAGCGCCACCAGTTCGACGCGCCCGACCGAGGACTCGATGCTTTGGCTGCGCGCCGCGCTGATCGCCGCAACGCCGGATAGGCCCGCGGCCACCTCGCGCCAGGCGGGGGGCAGCGGCTCGTCGGCACCCTTACCGGTCGTGGCTCGCGTCACGTACAGATCAGCCTGCATCAACTGGTCCAGCCACTCGCCGACGGTATCGCGAAAACTGCCGGTCATCGCGCCGACTCCCAAAGCCGACGCGAACGCAATGGTCAGCGCGGCGATCGCAACGCCGGTTCGACTCAACGAGGCCAGAACGTCGCCGACACCGAGCCGGAACACCGGATGGCCGATCCGGCGCAGCGGGCGCCCCAGGACGCTCAGCACCGCGGGAATCATCAGTCCGCAGCCCGCGAGCAACAGAAACAGGCCCACGATACTGCGCAGCAGCGTCCCATCAGGCAGTTGCCACAGCCCGGTGGCCAGCCCGATCGCCGCGAGACCGCAAGCCGCCGCCCAGCCGGCCCAGCGCCGGTTGCCTTCCTCCAGTCGTGACCGGGAGCGGGCACTGAGGGGTTGCGTACCGGCTGCTTCCAGCGCGGGCATCAGCGCCGCCAGCAGCGAGGCGCCGAGCCCCAGCACGAAGCCGCGCACCAGAACCTCCGGCGCGATGAACAACGTCTTGACGGTCAGCGTGAAATAGACGTCGTTGATCGTGCGCGTCACCTGCGCCGTCAACAGGTCGGCAATCGCAATGCCCAGCACCTGCCCGATCAGGCTCCCGATAACACCCAGCGCCACCGCCTCGACCAGCACTTCCAGCAGGATCTCGCGGCGCGTGGCCCCCAGCAGCCGCAGGGTTGCCAGAACCTCCCGGCGCTGCAGCACGGCGAACATCATCGTGTTATAAATCAGGAACAGCCCCACGACGAGGCCCAGCATGCTCATCGCCTGCAGGTTGGTCTCGAAGGCGGCCGACAGGCGTCGTGTGGCCTGGCTGCGACCCGCCGCCGAGGTGAGGTTCAGGCCGCTCGGCAAAGCGGCGGCGAGGCTTTCCTCCAGCACGGGATCGGCGGGCAGCACCACATCGATACGGTGCAACCGCCCCAGGACGTTCAACACTTCCTGCGCCGTCGCGATGTCGGCGATCAGCAAGCCTTCCAGCGCCGGGTCGGCTGGTCCATTCCCTTCCAGATAACCCAGCACCTCGATGGCTGCCGGCCGGCCCTGGATAGACAGGGTCAGCACCCCGCCGGGCCCGATACCGAAGCTCTCGGCACTGGAACGCGCCAGCAGACCGGTCCCGGGACGGATTAGCAAGGCCGGCAGCAGCGGCAACAGCCCCCCGAACTGCCGGCCACTGCTGCCCTCCCCCGCGGCCAGGGGATCCATGCCGACCAGACGCACTGTTTCACCGGTCGGTGTCTCGACCAGATCCTCGACCACCGGCGCGAAACGCGCGCCCGGAAAATCGCGCCGTAAGCCGGGATACAGCGACTCGTTGATGAAGCCGCCGCTAGCCACGATCTGATGCGTCGTCGGTCCGAGCAACGCGGCCATCGACGCGTCGAAAGCCTGGCGGGCGCTCGTCACCGACAGCGCGACGGCGACCGCCGTAGCCACACCCAGCGCTATGCCGAGGATCGCCAGCGCCAATTGCCAGGGATGGCGCAGGAAGAAGCGCCGATTGGCGGCGTTCAGCAGCGCCATCGCACGCTTCCGGCCGGCAGACCGACTGAGGCATGGAACGCGGACCAGACCCAGGATAGCCCTTGGGCCGGCAGCGTAATCCCGGGCGTCGTCACGGGCTTTCCAACAGACCGTCGCGCAGATGCCAGACGCGATCGGCCCGTTCGGCCAGTTCCCGACTGTGCGTTGCAATCAGCAGCGTCTTGCCACGCTGCCGTAGCATCCGGTCCAGCAGGTCGAGGATCTGCTCCCCGGTCGCGCTGTCCAGATTCCCGGTCGGTTCGTCGGCCAGCAGCACCCACGGATCGCCGATCAGGGCGCGGGCGATCGCGACGCGCTGTTGCTCTCCGCCGGAAAGGCGATCCGGGTAGCGGTTGCCGAGGTCGGCCAGACCGACATCGGCCAGCAGTGACAAAGCCATCCGGCGTGCACGGGAGGACGCGTGCCCCGCCAACTCCGCCATCAGGGCGACGTTTTCGCACGCGGTCAGCGTCGGCAGCAGATTGAAGGACTGATAGACGAAACCGACCCGGAGCCGTCGGAACAGCGTGCGCTCGCGCTCGTTCAGCGTGTCGACCCGAGTGCCGCCGACCCAGATCGCCCCTTCGTCGGGCCGGTCCAGACCCGCCACCAGATGCAGCAGGGTCGACTTGCCCGAGCCGCTTTGGCCGAGCAACGCGACCCATTCGCCCGGAGCCACCTCGCCTTCGATCCCCCCCAGCACGCGATGCAGCGCCGTGCCTTCGCGGAAGGCGAAGCTCACGCCCTCGAGCCGGATCATCGGCTCGGCGGCAGCAGCAGCCAGCGGGTCAGGTCGCATCGGTGAACAGCCCTGCCCCCGAGTCATCCAGCCCGAACAGCTGGACGCAGAACAGATGGGCGGGGTCCGTCCAGGTTTTTAAAGGGTGGAAGCCGGCCGTTGCCGCCAGACTGATGAATTGATCCATGCCGTACTTGTAGGAGTTCTCGGTGTGTATGGACTCCCCGGCCGCAAACTTGAACAGCTGTCCGGAGACGCCCACCACCTGATCGACCCGACTGACGAGATGCATCTCGACGCGGCCGTCATCGATCGCGAAGTGGGCGCTATGGTCGAATCGGCCGAGTTCGAAGTCACCCTCCAGCTCCCGGTTGATGCGCCGCAACAGGTTCAGGTTGAATGCCGCCGTCAAGCCGGCAGCGTCGTTGTACGCCCGATGCAGGACCGCAGGATCCTTTTTCAGGTCGTAGCCGATCAAAAGGCCGCCGTCACGTCCCAGCAGCGACGCGACGCTGCGCAGCAGTTCCACCGCTTCGTCCGGCGCGAAATTGCCGATGCTGGAACCCGGAAAAAAGGCGATCCGCCGGGAATCGTCGGCGATGTCCGGAAACTCGAACGGGTGGGAATAGTCGACGCAGATCGGCCGCACATCCAGCCAGGGGTAATCCCGGGCGATGGCCGAGGCCGACGCGAAGAGATGATCCCGGGCGATGTCGAGCGGGACATAGCGACGCGGTCCCACGGCATCCAGCAGCAACCGGACCTTCCGACTGCTGCCGCTCCCGAGCTCGATCAGCGTCACCGGAGCACCGAGCGCCGTGGCGATATCCCCCGCATGGCGGGTCAGGATATGCATCTCGGTGCGGGTGAGGTAATACTCGGGCAGATCGCAGATTGCTTCGAACAACCGGCAGCCTTCGCCGTCGTAAAAGAACTTCGGCGACAGCGACTTTTGCGGCCGGCTCAGCCCGACCAACACCTCGCTGCGAAAATCGGCTACCGCTGGGGCCAGGTCGATCAACCGCACCGGCATCGCATCATTAGCCATCATCGGCAAGGCGCACTCCCGAAAATTGCCAGCGGTCGGCCGGGTAGAAGAAGTTGCGGTAGCTGGCCCGAATGTGCGACTGCGGCGTGGCACAGGAGCCGCCGCGCAACACAAGCTGGCTGCACATGAACTTCGCGTTGTATTCGCCGAGCGCGCCGCTCGGCGGTCGAAACCCCGGATACGGCTGATACGCGCTTTGCGTCCATTCCCAGACATCGCCGAACACCTGACAGAACCCGTCGGCACCGGGCGCCGCCGCAACGGGCCGGAGCAGACCGGATTCGAGGAAATTGCCGGACACGGCCACTTTCGCCGCGACCGACTCCCACTCCTGCTCGGTCGGCAGGCGCCGTCCCGCCCAGCGGGCGTAGGCGTCGGCTTCGAAGTAACTGATATGGCTCACCGGCGCACCGGAATCGATCGGCTGGAGTCCGGCCAGCGTGAACTGCCACCAGCCCCCGTCCAGCCGCTCCCAGTAGAGCGGCGCCTGCCAGCCACGCTGCCGCACCGTGGCCCACCCGTCGGACAACCACAACTCGGGGCGCTGGTAGCCACGGTCTTCCACGAAGGCCCGGAACTCGCCCTGCGTGACCGGCCGCGAGGCGAGACGGAAGGGCTCCAGCCAGACACGATGCCGCGGCGACTCGTTGTCATAGGCGAACCCGTCGCCCCCATGGCCGATCTGTTGCAGGCCGCCCTCTCGCTGCAACCAGAGCAGTTCGGGCGCCGCCGCCATGCTCAGTCCCGGAGCGGCACGGTAAACCGGTCGCAGGGGATTGATCGAGAGACTGTACTTGATGTCCGTCAGCAGCAATTCCTGGTGTTGCTGCTCGTGGTGGATGCCCAGCAGGAGTCGTGCGCCGATTTCTTCGCAATCCGCCGCCCGGGCGACACCGACCAGTTCGCCGATCGCCTGGTCGACCTGCGTCCGGTAACGCCTGACCTCGGCCACGGTCGGCCGCGACAACTGCCCACGCTGCGCACGCGGGAAAAACGGGCCCACCGTTTCGTAATAGGAGTTGAACAACTGGGCAAATCGGGGGTGAAACTCCCGGTACCCCGGGAGGAAAGGCAAGAGCACGAACTGCTCGAAAAACCAGGTCGTGTGCGCCAGATGCCACTTCGGCGGGCTGGTTTCCGGCGCCGCCTGCAGGCCGTAGTCCTCGCAGGCCAGCGGTTCGCAGAGCGCTTCGGTTTGGCGGCGGACACTCCGGTAGGTCGGCTGCAAATGCGCCAGCTCCGCCGTCGGAGCCGCGATGGGCGTAGCCACCGAAACCGGTGGCGGCGAGGGATGAATCAAATGGACAAGTCTCCGCTGAGCATCGACACGAACCCGGACTGCGCGGGAAAGTAGCATTCGCACCGCGGATTGACCAGCGCAGCGCCGGGTTCGTTCAATTGGCGGGGCAGCAGGGCATCGCTCTTGGCTCTGCGGCTTCCGACCGCCGACGCAGCGTGGCTTGGGCCCGACGCCCGAGCCCACGCGGCAGTGCCGCAGTCACGCAAACGTAACACGCCGAGCCTACCATTGCGTGACAGTCCGTCTAATTCCGGTACTGGGCAGCCGGACTATCCGGCAAAACCGGGCCCCCACCCCTGCCAGCGAGCACCACCCTGTTCTTCCAAACCCTGGCCGCCACGACCACCGACCCAATCCAGCACCGCCGCGGCGCACAGTACATCCGCCTGCTGCTGATCTTCGTTCCACTTGCCGTCGTACTGGACCGGATCGATTCCCTATCGCCCGCGATCCGTTTCGGCTGCGCGGCACTGGCGATCATCCCGCTATCGGCGGAACTCGTTTATTCCACCGAACAGATCGCCCATCGCACGAGCCAGACGCTCGGCGGTCTGCTGAATGCGACCTTTGGCAATGCGCCGGAACTGATCATCTCGCTAATGGCGCTCCAGGCCGGTCTGCTGGACGTGGTCAAAGCCTCGCTGGTCGGTGTCATGCTCGGCAATCTGCTGTTCGTATTGGGGCTCGCGTTCCTGGTTGGCGGGCTGAAGCACCGAGTGCAGAAATTCAACCGCCGTGGCGCCCGGATGCAGCGCTCCATCCTGATGGTGGCGGCAATCAGCATCGTCGTGCCCAGCGTGTTCGACAATTTCATTCCGCCGGACCTGCACGACCCCGAGGACGCACTGAACATCGGCATCGCCATCGTGCTGCTGCTCACCTATACGATGAGTCTGCTGTTCATGTTGAAGACGCACCCGGATTACTTCTCGGACGCGGACGGTGGCGGAGAAGAAGCCGGCGCGAGCAACTGGTCGCTGCGGCGCGCGCTCATCGTCCTGCTGACCTCTTCCGTCGCCCTGGCCTTCATGAGCGAAATCGTGGTCGACGCGATCGCCGGCACGGCAGCCGCGCTGGGCGTGTCCCGCGCATTCATCGGCGTCATCGTACTGGCCTTGATCGGCGGAGCGCCCGAGAGCGTCGCTGCGGTGACCATGGCTCGCAAGAACAAACTCGATCTGACCATGGGCATCGCCGTCGGCAGCAGCATCCAGATCGCCCTGTTCATCGCGCCGATGCTGATGCTGAGCAGTTACGTGCTGGCGCCGCGCCCGCTCAATCTGATGGTCGGCAACGCCGGCATCATGATCGTCTTGTTTCCCGTGCTGTTGATCTCGACCGTCGTCGGCGACGGCAAGTCCAACTGGTTCAAGGGCGTCCAACTGCTGAGCGTCTATGCGCTGATCGCCCTGTTTTGCTATTACATGCCGGACAACGCCACCACGCCGCTATTCCCGCCCTGACGGGCTGACCCGACTCGGTCGCTCGTCGGCACCGAACCGGTCCGAAAGCGCACCGCTGGCGACCGTGTTTCGCATGACCGCACACATCGGGGTAAAGTTATAGCCCCGGGCAGGAATTTAATGCACCACTCGCACTGATCGAGGCGCTGCACCCCGGCACCTGGGCCGTGCGGAGGGAAAGTCAGAGAACATGAGCGAGCATATGGGCCGCGAGCGCAGCAACTGCTTTCGCAACGTCGGCATCGAGGCCACGAACCTGACCCTGGCGATACCATGCGAAGCGACCGCGAAGGATACCGGTAACGGACTGACTGCGAGTCCGTTGAGCGCCGAGTTCCTGGAACGTCCCGCTGCCGGCCGTCTGGAGATGGGGTCTGCTGCCTGATCCATCGCGCAACAGTGCTTCTTATCACCCACGGAGGGGATACAGCATCGTGTTCAAGCCTGTTGACCACCTGAGGCACCTTCGGATTTCCCGACGCCCCGATCGGACGCGCGGCCACTGTCGTTTCGGCACCGGAAGCCGCCCCCTCGCGTGGCGAAGCACCGGAGAAGCAACATGAAAGCCTTTGCCCTGAGTGTGCTCATCGCCACTTTGCTCGCGCTGATCATGCTGACCGCCAACATCCTGAACATCACCGTCCAGTCGCCGGACGGAATGATGAATCCGGTATTCCAATTTCAACTGCAGACGGGCACGCGCGATGAGCTGCTGACCTGTTTGCTGGCGTCGGTGATCGCCGCCTATTTCTATGCAGTGGTCGCCTGGATGGATGGCAAACTGGCCCGCTTGCGCGAGGAGCTCGTCGCCGACGCGCCGGTCATACATCTGGCGCAACCCCTCGAAGTGCGGCAGCTAAAGGACGCGATACGCACAGGTGACCTGGCAGCGATCCGGCGATACGCCACTGACACGGCACTGGCCTATTCCGACGAACGCTTCATGACTCCGTTCGAACTGGCGGAGCTTTACGGTCGCCAGGACGCCGTTCAGGCCTTGCACCGCGCCGCAAGCAAAAAGCCGGGCGCGCACTTTGCCATCAGGGCGCGGCGGGCTTGAGCGCTCGAGACGGCGAGTTCGCCCGAGGCGATAACGCTGTCGACTCCGCCGGGTAAGGGAGCCGCACCGCGCCGGTTATGAAGCGGTTCCTTCTCAGTTCCGATACCAGGCGCGCAATTCATTGGCATACTCCCAGGCATCGCGGCGACCGTAACCGGCGGCCCGTCGAGCGCGGCCCCCGGCCACGACGGTGATCTCGATCGCATCCCCGACCGCTTTCCCATGCGCCGCGTTGCCCCCGAAACTTAATGCGGTCCGCGCCCGCTCGGTCTTCGGGTAGACCCCCCACCTTGCCCCCTTGGGGACGCGGAACTTGACCACGTAATCGGGCACCAGCCAGTCGGCTATCCCCGCCTTATTGACGTACGCGGTGTGGGCGCGAACCACATGGGTCGAATCGGTCGCGCCGACAGGGGACGTCCAAAGCGCCATGGCCTGGAGTATCGCGATCAGCGTGAGTCGGTTGAACGAACGAGTGAGCCGAGGCATAGGCTGATGACCATCTTGTAGCGATTCGTATGATACTGGCGCAGAGCGGATGCCGGCGACACCTGGGACGGATTCGCTTGAACGAGTAGTTTGCAGGCCGCTGAGTAGTTGAGATATCCACGCTATCTTGAGGGAGGTTACCTCGCTCACTGAACAGGGCGTTTGGCTTCCTGCATTTCCTGCCAGAGCGAAGGGAATCTCCGGATTCGAATGGCCTTGGCCCCTTCTGCCAAATCGCCCGGTCGGACAGGACGCATTCCGCGGCGCCCACTGTATTAAAACCGAGACTCCCGTAAAACTCCCCAAGCATGGCGCGGCAACCCGCGAGCCAGGAACTCAGACATTCGGCGTAGGCGCCAAGATGCACGAACACGGCGATTTGGATTCCGGTGTCGATGCTTTCATTTTTCGGTGTCGACTCCCTGAACTGCGACGTCAACGCCGTGATCACCCCGTCGACATTCTAAGTACCGGTGTCTCTGCGCTCAGCTCAGACGTCGACGCGCCGAGTTTCGGCCTTGTAGTTTTTTTCCCCGAAGTCGATGAAAAACACACCGGACACCGTCTGCCCGGACCGCAGCGCGACTCTATGAGCGCCGCGCCGGGCTATAGGCCCATCCGCGTCGTGCCCTCGAAAGGGTTCATCGAGCCTTATTTCCCCATCTATGACGCAATTTGCGCAACAGGCCGGCTCCGCGACCCAGTTGCCACCACCTGGGGAAAAGCTCCGGGTTGTGAATTATGTGGCTTGCGAACTACTCGCCGAAGCCAGTGCGCGGTTCGCCCATATCCGGGACTCTCGCCGCTTCTGCGCGGTGAGCGTGATCGGGAAGTCGAAACGTTCCAACGCCCCATCGCGAGAGAACTGAACTTGAGCAAAGAATTCTTTGCCGTCAAGGGTACGCTACTGGTCTGCACCAAGCGCACGGCGTCGTTCTCCAAATTCGCGGCTGGCGAGGCTGAGTAGGGGGCCTGCCAACAGTGAACTAGCCAGTCGAGCGAGCCAAGCCCGATAGCTGAACGGATCGAGACGCACAGCGAGACGGCTCAGGCCCTGGGCGCCCGCCCGATCGCCGAGTAACAGGCGGTGGTTCGCGAGCTTGCGCGCCCGTTCGGCTAACCGTATGGGCACTAACGGCATCAGCCTTGGCTCCTCTGAGGCTGCCTTAAAAGCTACCAGCGCATGGTGCGCCATCAGGTCCTTTCGGCCACCAGTGATGCTGGTCCCCCGGTTCCGCTTATATAGCAGCGGCTCATCTAAAAGGGAAAACCGGCAGTAGCGCGCCATTCTTAGATATAGGTCTGTCTCTTCGAACACCCGCAGCGAAGGATCGAAACCCCCACAAATATCGAAAACAGAACGCCTCATGATCACTGTCGAGGGCAAGATCGGAGGATCGTTGAGAAAATATGCGGCAACCAGATCCTTCGATCTCGTCAGGTCAACAACCGTAGCCCTCCGAGCAGCTGTCAAATCGTCGTTTGGAAATGAAAAATAACCCGTATAGCTAAGTCCCGTAGGACCGTCAGACTCAAAGAGGGGAAGCTGCAGCTCAAGCTTCTCGCGCGACCAAATGTCATCGCCATCGAGAATAGCGATCAGCGGAGTGGTGGTTTGCGCGATCGCGCGATTTCTCTGTTCAGCCGGCCCAACGCCACCCTCGCCGAAGATTACGCTGATCCGCGGGTCACAGTTCTGAATGTCGCGGAGGACTGAAAGTGTCTCCTGCCCGGAGCCATCGTCCGCAATCACGATCTTTGCTATCCGATGAGCCGCGCTCTGATCGAGGACGGAGCGGACTGCGGCACCGATGTAGGGACCCTCGTTATAGCAGGTCATCACGACCGAGACGTCCATGGCTTGCATTTCCTTCATGATGCCGGCCACGGGCTGGCGCCACGAGGAATGACAAGGTGCCACAGTCTCTCCACCTCTGACTTATAAGCGGCGCACGCTAGTGACGTCATGTGCGGCTCCTCCCGGCATCAGCCAACATCTCCATGGTTCGCTCGGCCACTGCATCGATGCCAATATGCTCTTCAGCAAAACGCCGTGCTGCCAGCTGCATGCGTTGGCGTACTTTCGGCGACATGGCTAGCGCCTCCCGCATCGCCTTCTCGAAGATCTCGGGCGTGGAGTCTTCGAGGATCAGGCCCGTCTCCCCGTGGCGGATCACCTCGGTCACCCCGCTAGCAGCAGCTACGATCGGCAGAAGCCCTGCCGACATGGCTTCCAGCAGGGCGTTTGATTGTCCTTCCCGCAACGAAGGCGAAACGAAAAAATCGGCGCCGAGGAGTTCGCTATAGACGTCCGCTGTGTAGCCCGGGTAGGCGATTGTGGCGCGTCCTGCCGGTGGCGTGCGCGCTGCGAGCCGGATGCGTTCCGGACCTTCACCAAGCACCCTGAGTTCAAATTCTTCACCTGCCGCCGCCAGGCTTTCAGCGGCGAGATGCACTATCTCAACCCGCTTGTCCGGAACCAGCCGCCCCGCATAGACGAAGCGCTGACCTGACCGCTCTACGACGGCCTGCTCGACGCGCGCGAGCGGGGGCAACTCCACGCCATTCGGAAATCGCGCGATCCGGGATGCCGGAATTCCAAGCTCCGCCAGTTCGTCCGCGATCTGCGCACTATTTGCAACGAACGCATCAACCCGGCGGCGAAGGAGCGCCTCAACCCAATGACCGTAAAAAAAGCGTTTCGACCGAAGCGCATCGAATTCGGAAGCCTCCCCTCCGCCACCGAGTTTTACCATCAATGGGGAACCTGACCGTATAGCGGCGAGTGTCGGACCAAACGCATGCAGCCGAGCGTGAAACACGTAGACCGGGACACCACGCCAGTCCGCACCACCGAAGCGACGCGCGAACCAAATCGACCAGTTCAGAAAGGAGCCAAAATACCGTCCGCCGAGATTGGGATACGCAAACACCTTGCGGCGAACCACTCGGCCAAAGCTCGTCGGCTCGACTTCAGGCAAACCGCGAGCTCGTGTCGGCGCGACCAACGTTACTTCGACCCCCCGCCGAGCCAGCGCGTTGGCGAGGATCTGTGCCTGCCGCTCCGCCCCGCCATAGCTGTCCGGGAAAAAAGCGGCCACAGCCAGAATGATACGTTTCGTCATAAGGACTCCACTGGTTCATTGGACCCAATCCTTCCCGCGCGGTCTGGGTCTGCACCTTGGCGCGCTCCGTCGGAGGCGACTGCCCGTCTTTAAAAACCATCAACACTTCCAGGCGCGAGCGGCACCGGAACCGTCACGCCCGAGGCACCGCCCTCCCGATACCGTAGTGCGTGAAACCCAACGCCTTCATCCGCTGCGGGTCGTACAGGTTGCGTCCGTCGAAGATGACCGGCGCCGCGAGCGATTTCTTGACGCGCTCGAAGTCCGGACTCCGGAACACGTTCCATTCGGTCACGATAACCAGCGCATCGGCCCCGTCGACCGTCGACTCCAGCGTCTCGCACAGCACCAAATCATGGCGCTGGCCGTAGATCCGGGATGCCTCTTCCGTCGCGACAGGATCGAAAGCCCGGACCGCCGCCCCCGCTTCCCATAAGGCTTCCATCAGCACGCGGCTCGGCGCCTCGCGCATATCGTCGGTGTTCGGCTTGAATGCCAGACCCCAGACCGCGAACGTCTTTCCGGCAAGAGCCTCTCCAAAGTGGGCACGAATCTTTTCGAACAACTTCAACTTCTGGCGGTCGTTGACGTCCTCAACGGCTTTCAGCAATTGCGCCGAATACTGCACATCGCGCGCGGTCCGCTCCAGAGCCTTGACGTCCTTCGGGAAACAGGAGCCGCCGTAACCGCATCCGGGGTAGATGAAGTGATAGCCGATGCGCGGATCGGACCCGATACCGACCCGCACCTTTTCAATGTCCGCGCCAAGACATTCGGCCAGGTTCGCCAGTTCGTTCATAAAGCTGATTTTCGTCGCCAACATCGCGTTGGCCGCATACTTCGTTAGCTCCGCCGAACGCACGTCCATCCCGACCATCCGGTCATGGTTGCGGTTGAACGGCGCGTACAGCGCCCGCAGCAACTCGAAGGTCCGCGGATTGTCCGCCCCGACGACGATTCGGTCGGGCTTCATGAAATCATCGATCGCGGCACCTTCCTTCAGGAATTCGGGATTCGAAACCACATCGAACTCGACTGCGTCGCCCCGTTTCTCCAACTCGCCCGCGATCGCGTTCCGCACCTTGTCGGCCGTCCCCACGGGCACGGTCGACTTGTTGACGACCACGCGGTACTCCTGAGTCCGCGCGCCTATGCTGCGCGCCACGGCCAAGACATACTGCAGATCGGCCGATCCGTCTTCGTCGGGAGGCGTACCGACCGCGATGAACTGGAACAACCCGTGAGCGACGGCCGCATCGATATCGGTAGTAAAGCTCAGGCGCTTCTGCGCCATGTTCCGCGCAACGACGGCATCCAGACCCGGCTCATGGATCGGCACAACGCCTCGGTTTAAGCCATCGATCTTTTCCTGGCTGATATCGATGCACAACACGTCATTGCCCACCTCC
The DNA here is from genome assembly GCA_004168015.1 of Methylolobus aquaticus. GTDB lineage: Bacteria > Pseudomonadota > Gammaproteobacteria > Methylococcales > Methylococcaceae > Methylotetracoccus > Methylotetracoccus aquaticus. The sequence continues at coordinate 73,347 of SEYW01000016.1, read as the reverse complement.
GCAAGGCAGGCGCCCGTCACAAGACCGACATAGCCAGAGCCAAAGATCGTTACCCTCATGCTATTTCTCCTTTCCACCCATTATTGCCGCAGTCTGAAAACCAAGGTCACGCCCGCCAAACTCCTGTTTTTTCCCTACCCCGTAGCCAACGTCCTTTTCCCCTAAAGGCAGCGAAGCCGAGCAGTGTCACGGGAGGGTGGTCGAGGTCGATGATGGCAGCGGCGTGATACGTCGGTTCAGCCGACCAATCCGTAGTAGTCCCGATACCAGTCCACGAAGCGTGCGATGCCGGTCTCGACGGAGGTCGACGGTCGGTAGCCGGTGTCGCGAATCAGATCGTCGACGTCGGCATAGGTGTCGGGCACGTCGCCGTCCTGCATCGGGCAGAGGTTCTTGATGGCCGGTTTGCCGAGACAGGACTCCAGCACCTCGATGAAGTGCAGCAGTTCGACCGGCTGGTGGGCGCCAATGTTGTACAGCCGGTAAGGGGCGCGGCTAGTGCTCGGGTCCGGCGCATCGCCCGACCACGCGGGGTCGCCCTCGGGTACGCGGTCCAGCACGCGGACCACGCCGTTGACGATGTCGTCGATGTACGTGAAATCGCGACGGTGATGCCCGTAGTTGAACACGTCGATCGGCTCCCCGGCCAGGATGCGTCGGGTGAAGAGGAACAGCGCCATGTCGGGTCGTCCCCAGGGGCCATAGACCGTGAAGAAGCGTAAACCTGTCGTCGGTAACCGGAACAAATGGCTGTAGGTGTGGGCCATCAGTTCGTTGGCTTTCTTGGTGGCGGCGTAGAAGCTGACCGGATGGTCCACGTTGTCATGCACCGAGAACGGCATCCGGGTGTTGGCCCCGTAAACCGAACTGGTCGAGGCGTAGACCAGATGCTCCACCGCGTGGTGGCGACAGGCCTCGAGCATATTGGCGAAGCCGACGAGATTGGCCTCGACGTAGGCCTGCGGGTGGGTGATCGAGTAGCGCACACCGGCCTGGGCGGCAAGGTGGATGACACGCTGCGGCCGGTGTTCGACGAAGCTGCGCAGCAGACGCTCGCGATCCTCGATGCCGTAGCGCTCTTCACGGAAACCGTCCCGCGCATTGAGGCGCGCCAGGCGCGCCTCCTTCAAGCGCACGTCGTAGTAATCGTTGACGTTGTCGATGCCGATCACTTCATCGCCCCGGTCGAGCAGGGCATGCGCCACGGCGGAGCCGATGAACCCGGCGGTGCCGGTGACCAGAATCTTCATGCTTGCCTCGGTGATGCGCAGGGCGCGGGACTGTGCGGTCTTGTGGCTAAGTCGGCGAGGGGCCGAACGGCTGGCGCGGTTCCCGGCCGGACGTTGCGGTGTCGGGCCGCATTTCAGCCAGAAGCCACCGACCCCATCGGCCCTGCAGTGTCGCCCGTATCCCGAGCCAGCGTCAAGCCGCAGACGGGCCGCATTCACTGGCCGCCCGCGCGGTGGTTGCGGCGCTTAAGCCACGCGGCCTTGTACAGGAGGCTGAATCCCGTCCAGGCAGAGATGATCGCGACCGGGATGGCGAGCAACTGCGGGTAGAACCAGGCAACCGCGGCATTGGCAAGCAGGAACAGGCCGACGCCGGCAAGCGCTCCGGCCTCGGTGGCATCCAGTGGACGGTGGCCTCCCACAGCGGCGCCTACCGTGTCGCCGAGCAGGGCTGCGTAGCGCACGGCGCCGCGCGCGCTGCGGGCAGCGGCTCGCAAGGGCAAACGTATGCGGCGTCTTGGGTGCGACAGCACGACCCGCTGCCGACGCCCCATCAGGATCTCGGTCGATTGCCGCAAGTCCTGCAGGAAGTGCTCCTCGAGCGTCTCGGCCACGTCGGCGTTCTCGACCGTGACGTCGATCTCCCAGTTGCCGAGCAGGCTGGCGAGGTTGAGGTTGGACGAACCGACGCGTGCCCAGCGACCGTCGGCGACGGCGGTCTTGGCATGGATCATCGGTCCGTTCCACTCGAATACGCGCACGCCAGCTTCCAGCAGCGGACGGTACAGCGTTCGCGAAACGGTGGCGATCCACGGCAGGTCGCTGGAGCGGGGTACTAGGAGCCTTACGTCGACCCCATCCCGGGCGGCGTTGCGGAGCGCCTCGCGATAGGCGCTGGGTCCCATGAAATACGCGTCGGTAAGCCACAGTGTTTCGCGCGCCAGCGCCGCAACCAGCAGATCCTGGCGATAAAGGTTTCCCGCCGCTGGGCTCGTGCCGACTACGCGTACGGCCACGCTGCCGGTCGGCTGCACTGTGGCTGAGGCGTCCTCATCGGCTGTTTCCGCCGGTGCGTCGCCGCTTTGTCGCCAGGTTTCCTCGAAGATCGCCTGCGCGGCCGCGACGGCGGGACCGCGTATCCGGACCCCGGTGTCGCGCCATGGCGGTTTGCCGTGCGCGGGGTCGCCCAGCCAGGCGTTGCCGAGGCACAGGCCGGAGACGAAGGCGATTTGCCCATCGACGACCAGGAGCTTGCGGTGGTCCCGGCTCAGGCTCGCAGCGGGTTCGCTGAGGCGCGGCCGGTTACTGGCGCGGACCTCGACGCCCGCAGCGGTCAGCGGGCGAAAGCGGCCCGCCCATGTGGCCCGCAGACATCCCAGCCAGTCGTACAGCAAGCGGACGCAGACACCGGCCCGAGCCCGTTCGGCCAGCAGTTCGATGAAATGACGGCCCGTACGGTCATCGGCGATGATATACATCTCCAGCTCGATGCTAAGCCGCGCCTCGGCGATCGCGGCTTCCCAGGCCGGGTAGTTCTCTTGGGCATCGCGCAGCACGTGAAGCACATTGCCCATGACCAGCGGTGCCCCGGTTGCTCGCAGAAAGGCGTGGTCGGCCACGAGTTGGGTCAGATCATTGCGCTGCTGCGGCATGGCGTCGATGGCTGGACGGAGTGAGATGGCGGCAGGTGTGGCTTGGTGGTTTGGGCCTGCGGTCGATCAAGCAAGCCTGCGGCATCGTAGCGCGTGAATCTGTCAGGTTGGGGACCGCCGGTCAAGCTGGGGCTCGGGGGCGACGAACAAGGTTAGAAGCGGCACTCGGCCGAGGGGATGAAACGCTTGGAACGGTATGACCGATGGCTGCGCACCGCGGGGGCGCTGGCTGTCTTGCTACTTGTGGGTTGCGCCTCGTGGCTGCCCGATTATCGGAACCTGAAGGAGCCCGAGGTATCCCTGGCAGGGCTTGCGCTCAGCGATCCAAACCCGCTGGCACCGAAGTTCCGGGTCCGGCTCAGGGTGGAGAATCCGAACGACATCGACGTCAGCCTGGATGGCGCCGACGCGACGCTGGAACTGAACGGTAGGCCCGTGGCGACCGGAGTCAGCCGAAGCCCGCTGACCCTGAAGCGGCTCGCGGCATCGGAGCTCGATCTCGATGTTGCAGCGCAGACCCTGGGGATGCTACAAGGCGCGGCGGCCGTGCTCGCGAAGGATCAGATCCGCTATCGGGTTAAGGGACACCTGTCAGTGTTGAGTGCACTCGGGCCCCTGGGCAGGCTGCCGTTTTCGTTCGAGGGGGCGGTGGACCCGGCGGCGCTGCTCGGGCAACGTTCACCGCGCTGACTGCGATTGCTGCCAAGGCCCCGGCCGGTTTCTTCAGTCTGCCAGCGCGGTCATGCCGAACGGCTTCGCCGGTCCGACGATGATCAATGTCCGTGTCGCCTCGAACTGCTCGATCTTGCCGTCGTCGCCAGTCAAGGGCCGGCCCGTGCGCGGGTCGAGTTTGTCGACCGGCCCGTAGCCGCTGCGTCCGATCAGATGGAACAGGGCTTCGGCGCGGTGCTCCTCGATATGGACGCAGCCGTGCGAGGCCGGTTGACCGAGATCGCCGAGCGCCTCGCGGTCAAGCGAGGAGTGCAGTGCCTTACCGCCCTGGAAGAACACCGACCAGAACATCGGGGCGTCGAAAGCGCTCGACCAGTGTCGCGAGGAGAACCCGGTTGGCACGAAATAACCCGACGGCGTGCCCCATCCCGTGTCCCCGGTCGAAATCAGCCAGTAATACAGCAACCCCACGCCGCGCTGGTAGACCCGCAAGGTTTCCGGTCGGCCCCAGAAGGCGTTGTCTTTCTTGTTGACGACGACGATGACCTCGTAACTGCGGAAAGCCGGTTCGTCCAGCGGATCCGGCAATCCGACCGCTTCGTCGAACGGCGGGTCGCGATAGGGCGGGAAACTGCGCTCGGACGCGAAGCGGTAGCTGGCATCGGCACCGGGGTCCAGGTCGTAGCGCGGGACCGGATAGGTGCGGCCATAGCCTTCCCACGGGGCTGCCACGGCTACTGCGGTGACCAAGAGCATCACCAGCATGAGCAAGTGCGTAAGAGTAGTCCGCTGAAATCGGTGATTGGTTGCCATGGCAGGACCCTCGGGCGGCGGTTTGGGCGGAGGCTCGGTCACCGTTCCGGTGCCTTGACCTCAAGCCTAGTCGCCCTTCTGGGGTCTCGCGGGGCAGGGTTCGCCCCGATCGTTGGGATGCCCGGTTTGGGCTTCCGCACCGGCCGGGCATAATACGGCTACCTCGGGGGCACGAGTCTCCCGATCAATGACAAGGGCTTGAGAGAGGTCGGGAATGAGCTTGGCGCGCGTGCGGATGGGATTGATCTGGGGGGCAGTGGTATTGCTGGGCGCTGCCGCCTTGGGCGGCATTGCGCTGAACCGGGGGGAAGCGGTCAACAGCCTGTGGTTCGTGCTCGCGGCCGTCTGTGTCCACGCGCTGGGCTACCGCTTCTACAGTGCCTTCGTGGCAGCCAAGGTGCTGGCCCTCGACCCGACGCGCGCGACGCCGGCGGAGCGCTTCAATGACGGCCGGGATTTCGTGCCGACCCACCGCTGGGTGGTGTTCGGGCACCATTTCGCTGCGATTGCCGGTCCCGGGCCGCTGATCGGTCCCACCCTGGCGGCCCAGTTTGGCTACCTGCCCGGCACGTTGTGGATATTGGCCGGCGCTGTGCTAGGCGGTTGCGTGCAGGATTTCGTGATTCTGGTCTTCTCGATGCGTCGCGACGGGCGCTCGCTGGGACAAATGGCTCGCGATGAACTGGGACCAATCGGCGGCACGGCGGCGTTGGTCGGCGTGATGGCCATCATGATCATCCTGATCGCTGTGTTGGGTCTGGTCGTCGTCAACGCGATGAAGCACAGCGCGTGGGCGACGTCGACGGTCGGCGCGACCATCCCGATTGCGATGCTGATCGGGATCTACATGTACCACCTGCGGCCCGGGCGGGTGTTCGAGGCCTCGGTGCTCGGCGTCGGGCTGCTGCTCGGTGCGGTGGCTTTCGGCGGCTGGATCGACGCGCAGCCGCAGTTCCACGGCCGTTTCGATTTCGATGGTCCGCAGCTCGCGCTGATGGTCATCGCCTACGGTTTCGCCGCGGCGGTGCTGCCGGTCTGGCTGTTGCTGGCACCGCGTGACTACCTGTCGACGTTCATGAAGCTCGGCACGATCGCGGCGCTGGCCGTGGCCATCATCGTGCTGCACCCGGCCGTGCAGATGCCGGCCCTGACACGGTTTGTCGACGGTACCGGCCCGATTTTCGGCGGGACGCTGTTTCCCTTCGTCTTCATCACGATCGCCTGTGGCGCCATTTCCGGGTTTCACTCGCTGATCTCGTCGGGTACGACACCGAAACTCCTGGCCAACGAGCGGGACGCGCGGTTCATCGGCTATGGCGCGATGATGATGGAGTCCTTCGTTGCGATCATGGCGATGATCGCTGCGACCGTGCTCGAGCCAGGGGTCTATTTCGCGATCAACAGCCCTGCGGGCGTCGTCGGACCCGCCGCGGACGCGGTAGCGAAGATCTCCTCATGGGGTTTCCCGGTAACGCTGGAACACATGGAGTTCCTGGCCCGGGAGATGGGCGAAACCACCCTGTTCGCACGCACCGGCGGGGCGCCGTCACTGGCCGTCGGTATGGCAAGCCTGTTCTCTAAGGCCTTCGGCGAAGGGCTGCTCTCGTTGTGGTACCACTTCGCGATCATGTTCGAGGCCTTGTTCATCCTGACCACGCTCGACGCCGGAACGCGTGTCGCGCGCTTCATGCTGCAGGACATCCTCGGCAACTTCGTGCCGGCCCTGGGGCGCACCGGCTGGTACCCCGGCGTCCTGTTGAGCAGCGCGGCGGTGGTCGCCGGCTGGGGCTATTTCCTGTACATGGGCACGATCGATCCGCTCGGCGGCATCAACAGCCTGTGGCCCTTGTTCGGCATCGCCAACCAGATGCTGGCGGCGATCGCGCTGTGCGTCTCGACGACCATCATCGTCAAGTCCGGCCGCGCGCATCTGGCCTGGGTTACCGGTGTGCCCCTGGCCTGGCTCGTCACCGTCACCAGCAGCGCCGCCTGGGAGAAGCTGTTCAGTGCCGAGACTCGCATCGGCTTCTTGTCGCATGCACGGGACCTGTCGGCGAAACTAACCGCCGGCGTGCTGCCGCCCGACCAGGCCGCCAAGGTGCCGCAACTGGTTTTCAATGATTATCTGGATGCCGCACTGACCGCGGTGTTCCTGTGCATTACGTGGATTCTGATCGCCGACACGCTGCGGGTTTGCTTCTGCATCGTGGCACGCTGGCCGCATCCGCCGTCGAGCGAGTCGCCCTATGCACCCAGCCGGCTCGCCGAGCAGTGGGCCAGGGACTGACCCCGCGCGTGTCGGGCACGTCACGGCTCGCGCAGGGATCGACGCCCGGCCGACGCCGCCTGCACGGCAAGTGGCTTGATATGGGCCGTCGGGTTGCCCGCTGCTCCCGGGCGGCGCCTGCGGGTTCGGCAGGCAGCCGTGGTCGTTTGTGGCGGGTCCTGCTGTCGCTGTGGATCGCGTTGCTCGCGACTCAAGCGACGCCCGCTCAGACATCCTCGCCAACGGCCAAGCCCCTGGTGCAACAGATCAAGGACTGGAACGCGGTACTGAACCGCGTCCGCGGGGAACTGGCCGATCCTGAATTGTCGGACGAACAGCTCGATGCGGTGCCAATGAGCCTCGCACCCGTTCGCGCGGAAGCCCGGATGGGCGCCGAGGGACTGCTGCCCGAAGTGCAGCAGCTCAAGGACGAACAGGCGGCGCTCGGTCCGCCTCCGCCTGCCGATGCGCCACCGGAAGCGGCCAATATCGCCGAGCGTCGCAAGGCCAGTGCCGAGCGGTTGGCAACGGTCGAGGGAGCCATCAAGGAGGCGGAACTGATCGTCGCCCAGACCGACCGCCTGCTGGACGAGGTGTCGGCGCTGCGGCGCGTTCGTTTCACCGATCGGCTTTCCGCGCGAAGCGGGTCGCCGCTCTCAGCTAAGGTGTGGCAACGGGCCTGGTCTGCGATGCAGGCTCAATGGGTCACGGCGCGCACTGAGGTGGGCGAGTGGTGGACTTCCAAAGTCGCGGCCCCGGTCGGTCGGACCGGCCAATGGGTACTGCCGCTGTCCGTCGCGATTGCCGTGTTGCTCGCCTGGCCGGCCCGCTCGAAACTGTTGCGTCGCTTCGGTTACATCTCGGTCGAGGGTGAGCCCAACTACGGACAGCGTTTGCAGGCTGCGCTCTTCACGGGCCTAATCCGTTCGTTTTTGCCTTCTGCGGCCGCGCTGGCCTTCTATCTCGGGGTCAGGCAAGGTCAGTTGCTTTCGGCCGGCGGCCTCGAGATTGCCTGGGCCACGGTTCAGGCACTGGTTTTCGTGGCGTTCACCCACGCGTTTTGCTGGGGCGCGTTCGCCCCCAATGCGCCGAGTTGGCGTCTGGTACCGCTGACCGATGCGGCGGCGATGACCGTAAGCCGGACGGTGACCGGGTTAGCCGCGGTCTTCGGACTGGATTGGATCATCTCCACGCTCAACGAACAGACGGAAGTTCCGGTCGAGTTGATCCTGCTCGAAGAGTTCGTCTCGGGCCTGTTGATTGCCGCGTTGCTGTTCGCGCTGCTGCGGCCCGGGATCTGGCGGGTGCAGGACGGGTCACGCTGGCGCCGCCATGCCGCGGCGACCTTCGCGCGCGGTGTGCTGACCATATTGGTCGGTGCGATTCCGCTGACCGCCGTGCTCGGCTACGTCGCACTGTCACGCGTGCTCGCCACCCAACTCGTGCTGTCGGCGGGACTGGTGGTCGGGTTGGCGTTGCTGCGCGCGCTGGGCGACGAGATGATCGAGCATGCCCTGCTGCCCGGCACACCGCTGGCGCTACGGGTTCGAACCACGCTGGACATGACTCGCGACGGTTGCGAAATGCTGGCGTTCTGGCTCAGGGGACTGCTGCGCCTGGCGTTGCTGGTGTCGGGTCTGCTGGCGCTGCCGCTGGTCTGGGGTGCCGGTGGCCAGGACTTACTCGCCTGGCTCGAACGCTCGGTATTCGGGTATCCGTTCCCCTCGGTGAAGATCTCGCTCGCCGATCTGGTGGTGGCGCTGGTGCTGTTTGCGGTGCTGTTGCTCGGGACCCGGCTGTTGCAGCGGACGCTGGACCGGGAGATCTTCCCTCGTACCCGACTCGACGCCGGTGTCCGGAACTCGATCCGTGCCGCGGCCGGTTATATCGGCTTCACGATCGCGCTGACGTTGGCCGTCGCCACGCTGGGGATCGATTTATCGAATCTGGCGATCATCGCCGGCGCGCTGTCGGTCGGTGTCGGCTTCGGATTGCAGAACATCGTCGGCAACTTCGTGTCGGGCATCATTCTGCTGGTCGAGCGGCCGGTCAAGGTTGGGGACTGGATCGTCGTCGGCGAATTGCAGGGCTACGTCAAGCGGATCAGCGTCCGGGCAACCGAGATTTCGACCTTCGACCGGGCTTCGGTCTTCATCCCGAATTCCAGTTTGATCGCGTCTCCGGTCGTCAACCGGACCTATGCCGATCCCCAGGGCCGCCTCGTGATCCCGCTCGCGGTCGCTTACGGGTGCGATACCCAGCGGGTCCGCAGCGTGCTGATGAATGTCGCAAAGCTCAATCCGGATGTGCTCGACCATCCGCCACCGGTGGTGTTGTTCCGCTCCTTCGGCGACAGCGCGCTGGCCTTCGAGTTGGTCGTCTACATTCCGGACGTCAACCGATCCCTGGCCGTGACCAGCGATCTGTGCTTTGCGATCGAGGAAGATTTCAGGCGTGCCGGCATCGAGTTTCCCTTTCCGCACCGCGACGTGCACCTGCAGTTTCGTCAGGAGCAGATCGACCGTCTCGTCGAGGCGCTGGCCGCCGTTCAGCGGCGGAGCTGATCGTCCAGATGCGGGGCGATGGTTTCGAGCATCGCCTGATGCAGCTTCGGGTTCGCCGCGAGTATCTGGCCGTTGTCCAGAAAGCGGTCGCTACCGGATAAGTCGGTCACGATGCCGCCAGCTTCCTGAATCATCAGCACCCCGGCTGCCATGTCCCACAGCTGCAGCCCGATCTCCCAGAAGCCGTCCAAACGCCCCGCGGCCACGTAGGCCAGATCGAGTGCGGCCGAGCCGGCCCGCCGAATGCCGGCGGTGTCCTTGATCAGAGCCTTCAGCATGGCCAGATACGGGTCGATGTAGCTTTGATCCTTGAACGGAAATCCGGTGCCCAGCAGGGCGGCCGGCAGGCCGGGGTGGGGCGTCACGCGCATGCGCCGGTTCTCGAGCGTGGCTCCGGCACCGCGTTTGGCTGTGAACAGTTCCTGCCGCATCGGATCGTAGATGACCCCGACCTCGGGCCGGCCGCGATACAGCAGGCCGATCGAGACGGCAAACTGCGGAAAGCCATGCAGGAAATTCGTCGTGCCGTCGAGCGGATCGATGACCCACACGTAGTCTTCTTCGCGTGCCCCGGTGCGGCCGCCTTCCTCGCCGAGGATACCGTGGGCGGGATAGGCCTTCTGCAGGATGGCAACGATTTCGCGTTCTGCCTGCCGGTCGACGTCGCTGACGAAATCGTTGCGGCTCTTGACGGCAATTTTGCGCGGATCGACGCGGCCGAGGGAGCGAACGATGACGTCGCCCGCGGCCCGGGCCGCCCGGGTCGCGATGGTGATCATGGGGTCCATAAGGAACACTGCTCTGGGATTGACCCGCTAGGATAGCAAAATTCTGTTACTATTCCGGGCTTTTCGTTGCTGGGTAGCGCTGGGCCATGCTGTCGACCATACGGATCGTGCTCGTCGGAACGACGCATCCGGGAAATATCGGGGCGACCGCGCGGGCCATGAAGAACATGGGCCTGTCCGATCTGGCGCTGGTCACTCCGCGGGTCTTTCCGGACGAGCAGGCCACCGCTCGCGCGGCCGGTGCCGACGACATTCTCGCGAACGCGGTCGTCTACCCCACCCTGTCGGCCGCGATCGCCGATTGCCATTTGACGATAGGGGCGAGCGCGCGGCTCCGCTCGATTCCATGGCCACAGCTGACGCCGCGGGAATGCGCGGACCTGGCCGGACGGCAGGCGCGGGGCAGCCGCACTGCGATCCTGTTCGGACGCGAGCATTCCGGTTTGACCAATGAGGAACTGGAACTCTGTCATTTCTTGCTGCACATCCCGAGCAACCCTGAGTTCTCGTCCTTGAATGTGGCGGCCGCGGTGCAGTTGGTGGCTTACGAGTTGTGGGTCACGAACGGGAGCGGCGACGCCGCAATGGAGCCAGCGGTACCGCTGGCAACCGGGGCCGAACTGGAATCCTTCTTCGGCCACCTCGAGGCCACGCTTTGGGATGTCGGGTTTCTGCACGAGCGCAGGACGGGCGATTCGACGATGCGGCGTTTGCGCCGCCTGTTCAACCGCTCGCGTCTGGAAGAACCAGAAATCCATCTGCTGCGGGGGATTCTCACCACCATGCAGTTCCGATTGAAAGGCGCCAAAGAGTAAGCGGACCTATGCTACAGCGTCTTCGAGACGAATTCGGTGTCATCTTCGAGCGGGATCCGGCCGCGCAGTCGTTCTGGGAGATCATGACGACCTATCCGGGTGTGCATGCCGTGCTTGTGCACCGGCTCACGCACCGGCTGTGGAACAAGGGTCTGCGCTGGCCGGCTCGAATGATCGCAACGTTTTCGCGCTGGTGGACCGGTATCGAGATTCACCCCGGGGCGCAGATCGGGCACCGCTTCTTCATCGATCACGGGATGGGAGTGGTGATCGGAGAAACCGCCGTCATCGGCGATGACTGCACGCTCTATCACGGTGTCACACTGGGTGGCACGAGCTGGAAGAAGGGCAAGCGCCATCCGACCCTGGGCAACGGGGTCGTGATCGGTGCCGGCGCGAAGGTGTTGGGACCGATATCGGTCGGTGACGGCGCACGGATCGGGTCGAACTCGGTGGTGCTGAAGAGCGTGCCCGCCGGTGCCACCGTCGTCGGTATTCCGGGACATTTCGTGAATCCCGATCGCGAGGCACAGGAAGAGCGGCGTCGGTCGATCGCCAGCCGGATTGGTTTTGACGCCTACGGCATGACGCCCGATATGCCCGACCCGGTGGCGCATGCCATCAATCACATGCTGGATCACATCCAGAAGCTGGACGAGCAGGTTGAAGCGCTGCGGCGCTGTGTGACCAATCAGGGCATCACGCTGAACGAGCCGCCACTGCCGGAACTGGAGCCCTGTCAGCTCGATCCGTGCGTCGACAAGCCCGACAATTGAGCCACTGCCTTTGGGGACTCTGGGGGGGCGTGGCACGGGCAGCGCCTCGCGTCAGCTTCCTCCGCCTCAAGCGGATTCCCGATGCGTGAGCTGACACGGGCTGCAGGCGGTTTCATCCGGTTCTCGCGTCAGTGCTGAGGCAGCCGCCAGTTCGGGGGCACCAAGACCCACTTGCGCCGTGAGGCGCCTAGCCTATGCCGCGGGTCGTCCCGCCGCGTCGAATCCCGCAGTGGGGTGTGTGCCTGAACACACTTTTCCGGGTGTGGATAAGTATTTGCCCATAGGCTGTATGAGTCGCAAGCCGCCTGCCCGGACCGAGCGCATTTGATTGGTGCATGCCGCATGGAAGATCCGCTGTAACCGCTGGCCGAGTTTTATTAAGTTATTGTAATTAAATTATTTATATGCTCTTTGGCGCCTGCGCCTCTTCCGCGATGAACGCGTCTTGCGTCCTTCATGGTTGACGCGAGCCAGCGCTTGGGGTAGCTGCTGACCCCTTGGTGCCGCATGAGTTGTCCACAGTTTCTGTGGATAATTCTGTTAGCAGTAGGCCCGTAATTGCCTTCAGCCGGCGCCACCCGCGGGGTGTCTTACCCCTGTAAAATTTGTGACCAGAAATCTGGTAGCCTAAGTCCGAAGTCCTATCGTGGAGCCGCTCAGCATGTCGCCATTCGATTTCGATGCCGAAGTCGTGACCCCCAGCTTTTCGATACCCGTGCTCGTGGATTTCTGGGCTCCCTGGTGCGCCCCCTGTCGAGCGCTGACGCCTGTCCTGGAGCGCATTGCGGAACGCCATCATGATCGCCTCGTACTGGTCAAGGTCAACACCGAGGAACAACCGGAGGTAGCAGAGCGGTTTCGCATTCGCAGCATTCCCAACGTCAAGCTATTCGTCGACGGCGAGGTGGTGGACGAGTTTTCCGGTGCACTCCCCGAGAATCGGATCGAGGACTGGCTGCAACGGGTGCTGCCGAGCCCCCGGAGGGAGCAGTTGCAGCGCGCGGAAGAATTACTATCCCTCGGCAAGACAGCCCAGGCGATCCCCCTGTTGCAGGACATACTCGCGGTGGAACCCGGGAATCTGGCCGCGCGCTTGTCGCTGGCTCGGGCACAACTGTTCACGGCCCCGGCGGCCGCAACTTCGGTGCTCGCAGCGATCGGTCCCGGTGATGACGGATTTGCGATGGCCGATGCGATCCGCACCCTGGCCCGTTTGCTCGAACTGGCCGATGGTCAGGCGGACTTGCCTGAGGGAGCTGTCCGGGACGCCTACCTGGCTGGGGCGGAGCGGCTGAAACAAGCCGATTTTAAGGGGGCCTTCGAAGGTTTTATCGACGTGGTGCGAAAGTCACGCAGCTACGACGATGATGGTGCTCGCAAGGCGTGTGTAGCCCTGTTCCGCTACCTGGGCGACGACCATCCGCTGACCCGCGAATTTCGCGGTGCGCTCAGCAGTGCCGTGTATGTCTGATACGCTGACCCGGAGAGGTGTCGCCTTGAGTCTGGCCCTTGCGACCGCCGCATGTACCACCGTACCACAGTCCGATGGTCCGCCCGCGCCGGATCATCCGGTCAGAGAGCCGGATCTGGTCGAACTGGTCACGCTCGATCCGACCATCAAGCTCGATGTGCGGTACGCGACCGTGAATAATTTCATCGGACGTGCGGTCTATCCGGAAGGCCGTGTGTTCCTACAGCGCCCAGCGGCCGAGGCGCTCGTGCGCGTGCACCGGGCGCTGCGGTCCGAGGGCCTGGGCTTGCTCGTCTACGATGGATACCGACCCTGGTCGGTCACCAAAGTCTTCTGGGACTCGGTTAGCGGCGACAAACGGAATTTCGTCGCCGACCCCAAACTGGGGTCACGGCATAACCGTGGTTGCGCGGTCGATCTGTCTCTGTATGACTTGGCCAGCGGACAGGCCGTTACGATGCCGACGGATTATGATGAGATGACCACCCGGGCCTACCCGGATTACGGCGGCGGAACGCCTGAATCCCGTCGTTATCGCGACAGCCTGCGCGCGGCGATGACTGCCGAAGGTTTCACCGTGCATCCGCGGGAGTGGTGGCATTACGATTTCCGGGATTGGCCGGAGTACGGTGTGCTGGACGTGCCTTTCGGGGCGCTGCGACGCTGACGGGGTCCTCGCCGCACAACCGTCGATCGACGCCAGGCAAGGTCCATTCGCAAGGTCGCTGCAATGCCGGTGTGGGCGCCCTGCGGTCGTTTTCGACTCTGATGTTTGCCGCGCCGGGGAGCTCACGATGGCAGTGGGGTTGGCCGGCAGATCCTTTCGCGCGCATGCTGGCGCTCGTTTTACTCACCCAATGAGGTCCCGATGTTTCCTTTGCGTGACGAGAACCCGACGTTCCGACGGCCGCTGGCAACGTTCGCACTGATCGCATTGAACATCGCCGCGTGGATCTTCGTGCAGGGGATGGGAAATGGCGCGACCATGGCACAATCGCTGTGCGCCTACGGTCTGATCCCGGGCGAGTTGTTCGGGCTCGCGCCTTTGAACACGGCCATCCCGCTCGGCGAAGGGCTGAGCTGCGTGCTCGACGGGAACACTTCGCACCTGACGCTGCTGACGCACATGTTCATGCATGGCGGCTGGTTTCACATCATCGGCAACCTCTGGTTTTTGTGGGTGTTCGGTGACAATGTCGAAGATGCGATGGGCTGGCTGCGGTTCATCGCGTTCTACCTGATCTGCGGTCTTGCCGCTGCAGGTGCCCAGATCCTTAGCGACCCGGGTGCGGCCGTGCCGATGGTCGGCGCGTCCGGGGCCATTGGCGGGGTGATGGGGGCATATGCCCGGCTGTACCCCAGAGCGCATGTGATCGTTCTGATCTTCCTGGGTTTTTTCGTTACGACCGTGTCGGTTCCGGCCTTGGCCATGCTGGGGTACTGGTTCGTCATCCAGATTGCCGGCGGTCTGCCAACGCTGCAGGGGGCCGGCGGAGGCGTGGCCTTCTGGGCGCACGTGGGCGGTTTCGCGGCCGGTTTTGTGCTGGTCAAGCTGATCTACCGGCCCTCCTACCTGAACCAGCACCTGTCCCTGTCCCTACGCCGTTCGGCGCGTTACCGGCTCTGACGAGGGCGGTTCAGCCTGCTACAGGCGAAAGTGCCCGAAAGCAGGCCCAGAGACTTCTGAAGGTCGCCGACAGGCGGCGGTCTTCCTGGTCTTCCCAGCGATCGATCGCCTCCGGCGGCAGCCACATGCCGTCGTCGATCTCCTCGGCATTCAACTGCAGCGGGCCGTCATGCACGGTGCGGTAGACGTGTATGAATTCCCAGCCGGTGGTCTCGCTGGCCGGCAGTTTGAAGAGAAGTTCCAGTGCTTCGGGGGCGCAGTGTATGCCGAGTTCCTCCGATAGTTCGCGCCGCGCGCAGTCGTCATAGCTTTCGCCGGGATCGACGTGCCCGGCGGCTGAGGTATCCCATAGCCCGGGATTGATGTCCTTTTGCTGAGAGCGCCGCTGCAGGAAGAGGAGTCCTTGCCGGTTGAACAGCAGGACATGCGTGGCGCGATGCCTGAGGCCAAGCCGGTGGATGTCCGCGCGGCGCCTGCGGTCGACGACACGGTCATCGCCATCGACCACTTCCAGCCATTCCGAGTGCGAGGCGTGACTTTGGTTCATTCAGGGCTCCTTGATCAGGCGAAAGGTCAGATTGATGCGCGCTTCCGCGCCCCGCGGCGCTTTCGGTACGCAATGACGCCAGGCGTGCTGCAGGCCGCCGCCCATGATCAACAGGCTTCCGTCGGTCAGGCTGAGCTCGCGCTGTTCCCGTGTCCGATTGTGCCGCAGCAGGAAGCGGCGGGTCGCGCCCAGGCTGAGCGAGGCAATGACGGGGTTCGGTCCGAGTTCCTTCTCTTTGTCGGCGTGCCATCCCATCGAGTCTTGGCCGCTGCGATAGAGGTTGCCGAGGACACTGTTGAAGCGACAGCCGCTCCACGCTTCCACGGCTGCTCTGACTTCCGCCAGCGCCGGTGTCCAGGGCATGGGTTCGTGCGACACCCCGGAGTAGCGATAACGGCTTCCCGGGTCTCCGTACCAGCAGACCAGCCGCGGCACCATGACCTGCCGGCCCGCGATCACGAGGACTTCTTCCCGCCAGTCGAGTTCGGACCGCAGCGATTGGAACAGCGTTGCCGCTTCCGGCGGGGTCAGGAAGCCCTCAATGAGCAGTAATTCCCCGTCGGCGACCGACCAGTGCATCTCGGCCGCGGCAGCCAGTCTGGGTCGGTACGGTGCTGCGAACCCGTCGGGTGGGTAATGGGACATGCTCTCGTCTCGGATCGAGTTGCCGAGTCCGTGATTGGAAAATGCGCATATCTTACTACCCCCGCTGCAAGCGGCTGGCGAGCATCGAGACAAACGTCGTCAGGGCAGCGGCGTTCGGTCGCTTGCTGCCGGACATCACCCGCAGCGTGGTAGCATTCGGCTTGGCGTGACATCCGTTTCAGTTCCCGACGATCTCAACTCATAAGTGACGTGTCGGTTCCCGATTCCAGCAACAAGGTGTACCTGAACGTACCGTTTCCCGCCAAGGAACGGGCCAAGGGCCTGGGCGCCCGCTGGGATCCGGTGGTCCGGAAGTGGTATGTTTCGGAGAGGTCGCCGCTGGAACCTTTCCAGGAATGGCTGCCGCCCGGGGCTCCAGGCGACCTGTTTGCCGGCACACGGTCCGATGCCCTGACGGCCCTGCCGGAAAGCGGTGTCGCCTTGAGCGCCTTTCTGGCGCAGGTGGCCGAAGCTGTTGCCGTTCACGTACGGAGGTCCCAGTGGGTCCGGGCCGAGATCAGCCAGCTGCGGCAGGTCAATGGCGGCCACCTCGCAATCGAACTCGTCGAGCACGACGCGGACGCACGCCTCGTAGCCCGCTTGCAGAGTTTCGTCTGGTCTTCGCGCGCCGGCGCCGTGTGTGGCAAGTTTGCGCAGGGCACGGGTGCGGAACTGGCGGTCGGCCTGAGGGTGCTGCTGCAATTGTCCGCGGAGCTGAATCCGGCCTATGGGCTTCGCGCCGTTGTCGAAGATATCGACCCGGCCTACACCCTAGGCGATATCGAAGCCAAGCTGAAAGCCATACGCGAGACCCTGGATCGGGAGGGCATCGCGGGATTGAACCGAGGACTTCCTGCTCCCGCTGACTTCTGCCATGTCGCCGTAATCAGCCCGCAGGACGCCGCGGGCCTGGGCGACTTTCGCCGCGATGCCGATCATCTTCAGGCGGCAGGCATCTGCCACTTCGACTACTACACGGCGAAGTTCCAGGGACAGGCCGCCGCTTCCAGCCTGCTGGAGGCCCTGGATCGGGTGCGCAGCGATTACGAGCACGGCACGCGCTTCGACGCGCTGGCCATCATTCGCGGTGGCGGCTCGGTGACCGATCTGTACTGGCTGAATGAACTGGAACTCGCCCGCGCGGTATGCCGAATGCCGGTGCCGGTACTCACCGGCATCGGCCACGAGCGCGACAATACCGTGCTGGACGAAATCGCACATCGCCGCTGCGATACGCCGTCGAAGGTGATCGGCTTCATCGCCGGAGCGATTGCTGCGAACGCGAATGCCGCGATCGAGGACATGCTGAGTATTCTCCGGGCCGCCGGCAACGCCATCGCGATCCATGAGCGCGGCATCGAACTGCTACGGACGGAACTTGAGGCGTCTGGTCGACGCTTGCTGACCCAGGCCGAACATGGGATTGGGCGCCTTATGGATGAACTCCGCCATCAGGCAACCAGCCGGCTCCAGGTGGCGGAACACGCCTTGGAGCGGCATCGCCATGAACTGGAGCAGACCAGCCTTCGCCGTCTTGGCGAGGCCGACCAGCAGCTTGGGACCTTGTTTGCCACGATCGGCCATTTCGCGCGGCAGCGGCTCGCGGAAGCGGAATTCGCCATCGAGTCGCTCGGGCGGGAGTTACTCGGCCTCGGGCCCAGGGCCACCTTGCAACGCGGTTTCGCGCTGGTGAGGGACGAGCGCGGGGGAGTGGTCAGTGCCGTGGCCGAAGCCGACAAAGCCGGCGTGCTCGATATCGAATTCCATGACGGCCACGTCCGGGCCCGCGTTGAACCAAGACTGTCGAGAGGTGACACCGATGAGTAAGCAAGCCGATACGTTCAAGGCCCACTATGCCGTCCTCAGGGACGTTGCCGAACGTCTTCGGACGCAGCAAGAGCCCGACATCGATGCGCTGATTCCCATGGTCGACAAGGCCCTGGCGTCGTATAAGATCTGCAAGGAACGTTTGGCGGCGGTAAAGGCCGCCTTCGGCGAACGCCTGCCCGAAGGTTTGCCCGACTGAAACGCGCTACGGCCCGGCGTGCTGTCGGCCGGAGTCGCGGCGGACGTCGCGAGTGGTATTCTGATGACCGCACGATCGTCAGCGTACTGAGATGCCGGCATGAGCTTGAATGCAACAGATTCGGAAGGACTTGAAGAGGAAGGCCTGAGTTCCGGGCCAGGGCCTGGGCGGGCCTTGCGCGAGGCGCGGGTGGCGCGAGGCCTCAGCATCGAGGAGGTCGCCGGCAAGCTTCACCTCGCCGTCCCGACAGTAAGAGCCCTGGAGACCGATGACTATGCCGGTCTTCCCCCGGCGATCTTCATCCGCGGTTATCTGAAGAATCTGGCGCGGCTTCTCGGCCTGGATCCCCGGCAGATCGTGGAGGCATATGAGTGCCTGGGCGGTCGCGATGCCGTGCCCGAATCGTCGCGCGTGACGGCGCTCGAGCCGGTCCCGGAGGAGTCGCGCTTCGGTCCGGCGCTGGTCTTGCTCGGCCTGACCGCGTTCATCGGGCTCGGCTGGTGGGTTTATCGGGTCGCCCGCGAACAAGTCGACACGCCCGAGACCGTAGCGGCGGTTCCTCAGGTCACGACTGCGGCGCCGACAGCCGCCTCGTCGCAGCCCGCGGAAACCGAGCGAGGCAGCGCCGGAGTCGGCACGGGCCAGACGACTGGCCTGGCACCGGAGGTACCGTCGCCGTCGCAACCTGCGGTGAGTGCAGTCCCGGTGCAGGCTGCCGGACCGCCTTCGCTACGGGTTCGATTTCTGGGCGACTCATGGGTAAGCATCGTGGATGCCGATGGCAGTCGACTGCTGTATGAACTCGGCAGCAAAGGTTCCGAGAAGCTGATTACCGGCAAGCCGCCGTTCACGGTCGTGCTCGGCCGTCCGGCTGAAATAAGCCTTGATTACAAGGATCAGCCCTATAATCACGGTCATACGAACAACCGCGCGCCGGCTCGCTTCGTCATCGGCCCCTGAGCCGTTCCGCAGCCCGATTGTGCGGTGCGGCTGCAACCCACGGGGCGAGCGGCTTGGCTCCCGATTTTCTTGAACCGGAATCCAGAAGAAGGCAAAGGAGGTAACGATGGACGACACCACTGGCAGCGGGACGCAAGGCAGCGAGCTTCCACAAGGGTTTGCATGCCGCTCATGCGGTGCGCCGCTGGTGCATTCCTTCGTCGATCTCGGTATGTCGCCGTTGTGTCAGACGCACATTGCGCCGCACCAACTCCATGAGATGGAGCCGTTTTTTCCCTTGCATGCCTACGTTTGTGATCAGTGCTTTCTGGTTCAGTTGCAGGAATTCGTCTCGCCGACGGAAATATTTACCGAATACGCCTATTTCTCTTCGTATTCGACCAGTTGGGTGGAGCATGCGCGACGATATGCGGAGATGGCCTGCGCACGCTTCGGGCTCGGGGCGCACAGCAAGGTCATGGAGATCGCAAGCAACGACGGGTACCTGCTGCAGCATTTCGTTGCCGCGGGCGTTCCGGTGCTCGGCATCGAACCGGCGGCCAACGTAGCCGAAGTCGCGATCGCGAAAGGCGTGCCGACGACGAGTCGATTTTTTGGCGTCGCGACCGCCAAAGCGATCAGGGAGGAACACGGTCAGCCGGATCTGCTGCTGGGCAACAATGTGCTGGCCCACGTTCCCGACCTGAACGATTTCGTGGCCGGCATGAAACTGTTGCTGGGACCGCGCGGCGTGATCACGATGGAGTTTCCGCACTTGCAGCGGCTGATGGCCGAGAACCAGTTCGACACGATCTACCACGAGCATTTCAGCTATTTCTCGTTCGTCTCGGTCGAGAAGGTTTTTGCGCAACATGGCATCACGCTGTTCGACGTCGAGGAGTTGCCAACACATGGCGGGTCGCTGCGGATCTACGGGCGGCATGCCGAAAACGGCGATTTGCCAGTCGGCGACCGGGTGATCGCGCTGCGCGACCGGGAAATTGCCGACGGTTTTCTGACGGTGGAGCGCTACCGGGCTTTCGGCGAGCAGGTCAAGGAAACGAAGCGCAAGCTGCTGGCTTTCCTTATCGACGCGAAGAACCGTGGCAAGCGGGTCGTGGGATACGGTGCACCGGGGAAGGGCAACACGCTGCTCAACTATTGTGGTATTCGTACCGATTTTCTCGATTTCACCGTCGATGCGAATCCCTACAAGCAAGGCAAATTCACTCCCGGTACGCGGATTCCGATTCTTGCGCCAGAAGCGATTCGCGAGGCCAAACCCGACTACATACTGATCCTGCCGTGGAACCTGAAGGATGAGATTACGGCTCTAGGCAGCTATGTCTCTGAGTGGGGCGGCAAGTTCGTCGTGCCCATTCCCGAGGTCAAGATTCTCTGACTTACCCGCCCGTTTGCTCCGTGCCTGTCCCGTTGATGCGGGCGGCAGCTTGTTTTCGGCTGTTGCCTCTATCCCGCTTTGGCCGACAGGCAGGTCCGCTTCCCAGTTCCGGGAGTTGATGCTCAGTTGGTGACGTTTGGGGGCGTTGCGATCCCGCCGCTGACGGCGATTGCCGGGTTGCTGCTGATGGTTATCGCGGTTTTCACCGCGATAACCCTGGTCGCGCTGCTACGGCAATCCTCCCGGCTCCGGTCGCTCGCTGACCGGCTGGACCGTTTCGAAGACAGCGACGAGCGCTTGGGACGCTTGATCCGCGACGAACTGGCCAGGAACCGGGTGGAATCAGCCCAGAACGCGCGGGAGGACCGCGAGGAAGTAACCGATGCCATTCACCGCTTCAACCAGATGGTGCTCGGCTGTCTGAATGACCTGACGGAACGCAGCACCGAGCAGTCCGACAAGCTACGCGACAGTATGGCCGAGACCCTGAGGGGCTTGCAGGGGGACCTGGCCAGTCGTTCCGATGCGCTGCGCGCCGGGGTTTATGAGCAGTTGGGCAGTGCCCGGTCCGATGCTCGCGAGAGTCGGGAGGAAATGGGGAACGCGCTACGCCGTTTTGGTGCACTCCTGAATGAGCAACTCGATAGCGTGGGGGGCTTGTTGAGGAATCAGCTCGAAGGGGTGTCCGGCCAGTTTGCCGCGCAGCTGTCGACTCTGAGTCAAGGGAACGAACAGGCGCTCGATCGACTAAGGCGCACGATCGAAGAAAGGCTGGTGGCGCTGCAGTCGGATAACCAGCAGAAGCTCGAGCAAATGCGGCAGACCGTCGACGAGAAACTGCACCACACGCTGGAGCAGCGCCTCGGCGAATCGTTCAAGCAGGTCAGCGACCGGTTGGAGCAGGTGCACAAAGGCTTGGGGGAAATGCAGGTGCTGGCGGCCGGCGTCGGTGACCTGAAAAAGGTTCTGACCAACGTCAAGGTGCGCGGGACCTGGGGCGAAGTCCAACTCGAGCAATTGTTGGAGCAACTGCTGACGAGCGAACAATACGACCGCAACGTGGCGACCCGTCCCGGTAGCAGTGAGCGCGTCGAGTTTGCGATCCGGCTGCCGGGGCGGGACAGCGCGCGGGGCGTAGTCTGGCTCCCGGTCGACGCCAAATTCCCGATCGAAGACTATCAGCGGCTGGTCGAAGCCCAGGAAGCGGGCGATTCCGCTGTGGTCGAGGCAGCCCGCCGGTCGCTGGAGGCCCGCATCCGTTCCGAAGCGCGCGCGATCCGCGAGAAATATGTCGAACCTCCGCACACGACCGATTTTGCCTTGCTGTTCCTGCCGATCGAGGGGCTCTACGCCGAGATCATTTCCCGCCCCGGGCTCAGCGATATGCTCCAACGCGACTACCGCATCACCGTGACGGGTCCGACGACCTTGACGGCCATACTGAACAGCCTGCAAATGGGATTTCGGACGCTGGCAATCGAGGCGCGATCGAGCGAGGTCTGGCGAACGCTGGGGGAGGTCAAGACCGAGTTTCAGCGCTTCGGCGGGATTCTTGAGAAGACCCGCAAGAAACTGGACGAGGTACGCTCCACCATCGATCAGGCCGAAACGCGAACTCGCCAGATCAGCCGAAAGCTGGGGCAGGTGGAGAGTCTCCCGGTCGAGCTCGGACAGACCGAGTCGGAACCCGACGCGGCCCTTCGGGCCGAAGACGGGGACGACTCTTAGCAAACGCTGACGTCGAATCGATGCCCGTTTTATCGGGCACCGGGAGCGGGCATTCTCAGTTCATGCGCCGGGGCTCGGCGGCCTGCCGTCCTTCCCGCTGCTCGGCGATCTGATCGGCCAGCTCGCGAATCGTCGCAAAAAGCTCCTGCGCCCTGCTTGCCAGCGCCATCATTCCGGGTTGTTTCCACGGCGCGTTCAGACTGACTTCGGCGGCAAGGAAGCCGCTGAAGGCCATCAGATAGACCCGCGTGTGGCTCCGCTCCGGAAGGGAATAATCGCTGGCCTGATCGAAATTCGGGGTCAGCAAATCACCCAGGCTCAGCAGTCGCTGACCCGCCTCCGCGATGTGTTCGTAATCACCTAGGCCAACCAGTCCCCCGCCGGAGCTGAAGTACAGGCTGATCGTGCCATCCGCCAGCACGATGATGGTGGCTACGGCATCCGGGTAACCCGTTTCGATGACCATGCCCCAGACCAGATCGCGCGTATCCGGTTTCCGGCATCCCAGTTTGGCTGGGTCGCTGGCGAATACCATGTCGCGCAGTTCCATATAGGTCGCGACCGGGCGATAGCCGCTGTCGGGCGATTCGTCCTTCCTGGCGCTCTGCGGCAGCATGACGGGGCGGTCCATGACAGTCACCTTTGGGTTCGGCGGTGGGGTAAAGAGGCCGGGGCGGTCGGGCCTGAGCCGGGGCTCTTCGGATAGGAGATTGATCCAGAATGAGCCTTCGAACCGAGTATAGGATACGGTTCGAGGTGGGATACGCGGCGGTGTGGCGGTGGCTTACGGTACGGTGTACGGGCTGCTCTCCGACTGCATACCGCGTGAGAGTTGCTCGAGATTCCGGTAGAGGTCGAGTCGCATCTGCCCGTCATGCCAAACCGCGCGACCAACGGTACGCCATGCGCCGCCGAGATTGCGCTGACGCAGATCCGCCACCCAATGCATGGGCGCACGGACTTCCTTGAGCTTCAACACGAACGTGCGGTCGGTCAGGCTGATGCCGAGTTCGCCGCCGAGATAGGCGGTGACCTTCTCGACGAACTTCCGCAGCCGGCGATGATCGATGTTCCGCGTCACGGCCACATTCGCCCACATGGAATGGACCCTGCCCCAGTAGGGCGCAAGCATACGGCCCTGTTCGTCGATGAAAGGCAGCCAGCGTTCCTCGCCTGAATCGTCGATATACGTCAGCGCGAGGATATGCTCGTACCCCTCGAAGTGATCGTGCAGGTACAAGGCATGCGGGGTGATTCCCAGGAAGGTGTGCGACAGTGTGATCAAGCCGTTGCTGAGCGCGGCCGCGATCTGGCCGGCCTCGCTGTTCTTCGGGTCAAGGCCGATCCGGTAGAGGATTGCATAGTGGATCGTGCAGTTGAGCTGCAGCACGAGCACCATGACCAAGAACTTCGCGATACGGTTGGCTTTCTGTCGCTCGGTCGGTGCCAGGCGTTCGATCAGGTCGCCCAATGGCGGCGTGGCTTCAGTCAGGGGCGATCCACCGAGGGCACAGCCGGCGTCGCAAATCAGCCGCGCGCGGGTGTCGGCGATGTGCCGGTAGACCCGGGCGGCGAGTTGGTAGAGTCCGGGCACGCGCAGTACCAGCGCGAGTGGCGCGGTATAGCCCATGTGCTGCAGGATCCGGATGTAGGTGTCGAGTCCCGAGACAACCCGTCGTCCGCGATCGACGGCATACAAATCCTTCAACAGCTCCGCCTCCGGAATGCCAGCGAGGGCGGCGCAGTCGCTGGCATGCGTCTGGAGCCCCCGAAACGCGACGGCCCGGCGTATGTCGAAGTGCTCGACGAAAATAGCCGTTCGATTGCACAAGGGGCACTGTTCGTCGTAATAGACCGTCAGCCCGGGCGTGGCGACCCGCAGCCACCCTGCCATCCGGCGCCACCAGCCCAGCGGAACCAGCAGGAAGTAATGCACCAGCATGCCGAATCCGAACGGATAGATGTTCAGCGACAGGATGATGCCGCCGTGCAGCCCGATTCCCATGAGGAGCAACGGCAGCCGGAACGGACGGAAATAGAGGGTGAATGGAAACAGGCACTGGAATGCCAGGATCGCATAGCCAAAGGCGCGCTGCAGCGGCTCGATCTCGAGCAGCGCCGACATGTCGAGGGCGGACATGTAATACGGGAGTGAAGAGGGCAGCCAGGGTCCGAGGCCGTTCCGCCAGAACTCGGCCGACAATTTGTGGATTGCTGAGTCGAAGTAGATCAGCCCCAATGACACCAGCAGCGGTATGTAGTAGGCCAGCACCGTGACCTGATCGGGTGGCCGGTAGCGCTGACCGGGATGCGACAGCCGCCATTTCAGCCGGAGATTGTCCAGCGACAACGCGCGTTCGCTCGGCAGAAACATCAGCAGGAAGCTCGAACCCAGCATCAGCTGATCGAAACCGCCGTCGAAGTCCTTCCACATCGGGGTGAAGACCGTGAACACGAGCCAGAACGCGTAGTTCAGGACGGCTGCCGCACGCGTATGGTAGCCGAGGGCCAGGCACGCCGCAGTCACTCCCCAGAACACCAGGAACAGATGCACGGAGGGCGATGCCATATCCAGATAAGGGACTGGATCGAAGATCAGATGGCGGAAGAAATAAAGGAACAGGACTTCGCTGAATACGACCAGAGCGAAGCACAGGCGGAACCAACCCAGCCCGATGGCGGGAACGGGGCGCGTCAGACCGCGTCGGACAGCATTCAGCAGACTCTGAAACATCGGAGGGTTAGTTGGTCGGTTCAGGCTCAGTGCGGGGTGGCCGGGTCAGCTTAGGCCGGGAACGCGCGACGACGGCCCGCGGAGATGCGGGGCAGGCAGCGGTGGCGACTGGGCATTTTACCGTCCGGAATCCGCCGGGTCACCGATGGCGCGCGCAATCCCGCTCTCGGCTGGGCTTGAGATGCGCCTGAGGGTATCCGGAGGCCCAGTCCCGCGGGAACACCTATGTGAAGCGGTGATCGAAGCAAAAGCGCTTGGCATTTGGTGCCGCGCAGCGTTACAAAGGCATGGCGATCTTTCAAACAACAACCGGGAGTCGGAAATGAGTTCTGCGTCGCAACCCCACTACCGCACGATTCTTCAGGGCGATTCCAAGGAGCCGCCACGCGTTCCATCGGCTACGGCCGGCGCGACCGGAGAGGCGGTGCTGGATGAGCAGACTTTCCGCGTCATCGAGATCGACGAGTTATTTGCGGCGGTCGATCATGCAACCACCGATATCGGCAGCGCCGTGTTATACCGTTCCTTGTCCCAGCCGCTGACGGATTCGGAAAGCGTACGGTTCAAGCAGGACAGCGTACGCGAAATCGAGGGCAACCGGCAGTTGAAGGCCGATCTCGACACACTGCTACATCAGGCCCACAAGCGCGAGAGCGACTTTTACGATCTCTTGTTCGGGCGGTTTCTGGGCATGCTCGGAGCCCCGTCGCACCCACGGGAAATTGCCGGCTTCGGTTACGAGACCTATATCAAGGGTACGCGGTTCATGCTGGATCTGGTGGAAGCTTCCGCCAGACTTCCCACGCCCCGCAGCCCGTATCTGCACGGTCTGGTGGACACGCTCCGCGGTTTCGCCAAGACGCGCTCCTACGCGTTGATGCGAGGGCCCGTCTACCGCTCCGAGAAGCGTCTAATGACCCGCGAGGAAAAGGGTCTGTTGACTCCGGCCATCAAGTTCCGGCCAACCCTGTTCAAGCCGGTCGGCCTGACCGTCGCTTTCGCAATCCTGGTGCTGATATTCCAGTTCGTGCCGTTCGCTCTGGAAATGGCGGCCTCCATCACGCCGGTGTTCTGGCTGTTTCTGCTGCCGCTCAGTCTGGTCTACATTCCGATCGTCGGCGGCTTCGATCGGGACGGTTGTATTTATCCGTTACGCGAGACATTCAAGAAGTGCGAGGACGTGCAGCGGACCCTGGATGCGCTGGGGCAGCTCGACGAGTTGATGGGCTTCTGTCGCTACCGTGAGGCGTTCGTACACCCGACCTGCCTGCCGACGATCGATGCGTCGGCTGAGTGCCACAGGCTGACCGTCGCAAAGGCGCGCAATCCGGTGCTGGCGAAGGAGGATCCGGCGTATGTCGCCAATGACCTGAGTCTTGACGAGGAGCGGCTGACATTCGTGACCGGCCCGAACAGCGGCGGCAAGACGGCGTTTTGCAAGACGCTGGCCCAAATTCAGGTGCTGGCCCAGATCGGCTGCTACATTCCGGCCGAGCGCGCGACGCTGACGGTGGCCGACCGGATCTTCTATCAGGTGCCGGAGATCAGTCATCTTACCGATGGAGAGGGGCGCTTCGGCACCGAGTTGAAACGCACGAAAGCCATCTTTCTGGCAGCTACCTCGCGCAGCCTCGTGATCATGGACGAGTTGTCCGAGGGCACGACGAATGAGGAAAAGCTCGAAATCTCGGTCAACATCCTTGACGGATTCAAGGAGAAGGGCAACAGCACGGTACTGATCACGCACAATCACGAACTGGTCGACTTCTACCAGCGTCGTGGCGTCGGGCAGGCGCGCCAGGTCGAGTTCCGGAACGAGCTGCCGACCTACCGGCTGATTGAGGGCATTTCACGCGTCAGCCATGCCGACCGCATCGCGAAGAAGATTGGATTCTCCAAGGACGATATCGCGAAGTATCTGACCGGCAACGCCTGAGGTCGCGATGATCGAGATTCTGCAGTTGCCCGTGCTGGCGGATAACTACATCTATCTGATCCATGAGCCACGGTCGGGACAAACGGCAGCGGTCGATCCGGCCGAGGCCGAGCCGGTGCTGCGTGCGCTGGATGTGCGGGGCTGGCGGCTGTCCCACGTTCTCAACACTCACCATCATTCCGATCACGTCGGAGGGAATCGGTTGCTGAAAGAACGGACTGGCTGCCTGATCGTCGGCTCAAAGTACGATCGAGCGCGGATCCCGTGTATCGACAGGACCGTGGGCGAAGGCGATTCGGTGACCTTGGGCGAGACGGTAGCGCGCGTGCTGGAGGTACCGGGCCACACCCTGGGACACATCACCTACTGGTTCGCCGAGGACGAAGCCCTGTTCTGCGGGGATACGTTGTTCGCCCTGGGGTGCGGAAGGCTTTTCGAGGGCTCGGCAGAGCAGATGTGGGCCTCACTAGCAAAGCTCAGAAGTCTGCCGGAGGTCACCCGCGTCTACTGTGCGCATGAATACACGCAAAGCAATGCACGCTTTGCCCTCGACGTTGATCCGCTGAACGGGGCGCTTCGGGAACGCGCCCGGCACATCAATGCACTGCGCCGTCGTGGGCAGCCTACCGTTCCATCGACTCTCGGCGAAGAACGATCGACCAATCCGTTTTTGCGCGCAGACGATGCGTCTCTGAAAGCCGTGCTCGGTCTCAGCAGCGCCAGTGACGCCCATGTCTTTGCCGAGATCCGACATCGGAAGGATCTCTTCCGCGCCTGAAGAACTGGGCCTCCATCCTGACCCGAATGTGGCTCGGGCTTCGGCGGAAGGGAGACCTCGCTGTGCTGTGGGATGACAGTCGAGACTGTCGAATGGGGTTGAGATCAACCCATCAGGCGGGCGAGGTGTTCGATGGGGGGCAGTACCAACATCTTCAGAACCTGGATCCCGATGATGGGAATAAGCGGTGACAGGTCGATGCCCGACATGGGCGGCAGCAGTCTCCGACTCCATTTCAACATCGGCGCCGTGATGCTGTTCAGCAATGCGACAGCCGGGTTATGGCGGCTCGCATGCAGCCAACTCATCGCCGCGGTCAGAATCACCGCAAACATCAGGATATTCAGGATCAGCTCCAGCAACTGCGACGCCGACAGGATCGCCAGCGCCGCGATATTGAGGCTGAAGCCCTGTAGCGTCAGCACCAGATAGGACGCCACGATTTGCAGCACCAGCATCAGCAGCAACGTGGAGGTGTCAACGCGCCCGATCGGCGGCACGAACCGCCGCAACAGGCGCAATGGAGGATGCGTGATCTTGACGATGAATTGGCAGATCGGGTTGTAATAGTCCGCGTTGACCCACTGGAACAGGAAACGCAGGATCAACGCGAACAGGTACAGCCCGAAGACCGTGTCGATCAAAAAGACGGCCGGCTGCACCCAATAACCCGAATCCATTACGCTTCTCCCAACTCGTGTGAAAGTTCGATGGCGCGATCGCGCGCTGCGCGCATCGCCTCCACGACCGTCTTCGACCAGCCCGCCGCATCAAAGGTTGCAATCGCTCGCTCGGTGGTTCCGCCGGGCGAGGTAACACGCTGCCTAAGCTCCGCCGGGGGTTCTTCCGATTCGATCGCGATGCGTGCCGCACCCAGCGCCGTTTGTTGCGTCAGCAGGCGCGCCGTGTTGGGATCAAGGCCCATTTGTGCCGCAGCTTCCGTCATGGCTTCCATCAGCAGAAAGAAATAGGCCGGTCCACTGCCCGATAGAGCGGTTACGGCGTCGAGCAGTTCCTCGCGCTCGACCCAGACGGTGATCCCGACCGAGCGCATGATCATCTCGGCCCAGCTCCGGTGTTGGGCAGTCGTTCGGTCGTTGCCGTGCAGGGCTGTCGCGCCTGCCCCGACCAGGCTGGGGGTGTTTGGCATGCACCGCACCAGTGCCGTGTGTCCGCCGAGCCACCGGTCGATCGCCGCTTCATCGACGCCGGCCGCGATCGATATCACGAGCGGCTTCAGCTGCTGGACGGTCGGTGCGATTTCGCGGCAGACTTTGGCCAGGATCTGCGGCTTTACCGCGAGTAGAAGCACCTGCGACTGTGCTGTGAGCTCGAGGTTGTCCGAGCAGGATTGCACGGCGAAACGGGCCTCGGCCGCAACGCGCTTTTCGGCGTCGGCGTCCGAGAGGCGCAGGTGATCTTTGGGGTAGTCGTTACCCAGTAGGCCTCCGAGCAGGCTGGAGGCCATGTTCCCGGCTCCGATGAAGCCGATGGTGGGGTGTTTCATGGCGAGCTGACGGTCCGTTGCATTGAAAGCCTTATGATACTGGAGCGCGGTTCTGACTGCTCGCGGCGGTGGATCCGGCCTGCCGCGGGCCGAACAACGCCGTGCCGATGCGCACCAGCGTGGCGCCCTCCATGATCGCCGCTTCCAGGTCATCGGACATTCCCATGGACAGCGTGTCCAACCCTGGAAGATTCAGGCCAAGCAAGGCCTCCCGCAGACAACGGAATGCTGCACGTTGCGCATCAGGGGACTGACCGGGGGCGGGAATCGCCATCAGTCCCCGCAGTCTGAGGTTCGACAGGGGAGCAATGGCTGCTGTCAGCAGGGGCAGAGCGTCAAGCGTTAGGCCGGCTTTCGTCGGCTCGCCACTGACATTGACCTGCAGGCAGATGTTCAGAGGTGGCATGCCGTGCGGACGTTGCTCGTGCAGGCGCTCGGCAATCTTCAGGCGGTCCACACTGTGTGCCCAGTGAAAGCGCTCCGCGATCGGTCGCGTCTTGTTCGACTGTATGGGCCCGATGAAATGCCAGGTCATGTCGCAGTGAGCCAGTGCAGCCAGTTTAGGTAGGGCTTCCTGGACGTAGCTCTCAGCGAAGTCGCGCAGCCCCAGACGATAGGCGATCAGCATCTGCTCGCAGGGCACCGTCTTGCTGACCGCGATCAAACGCACGGCGCCGGCCGGACGACCGGCTGCTGCTGTGGCCAGTCTGATGCGTTCATGGAGTGCGTCTAGGCGCGTTCCCAGCGATGACATGAGTCGGTCTCGCGTCGAGGGGAGAAATGGGATTGCCGAGGGAGTGACCTACGGGCGATCAGTTCGTGGACCCGCGACAGATTATCCACTGAACTGCAGACAGGCGTGAAGCCTCCCGCAGTCGGTCGCACGGGCGCGCGCCGAGCCCGGACGGCCGCTGCTGCCGCGACACCGACCGTGAGCCTGGCGGCAGACTCACCGTGGGGCTGCTAAGTAAGCGAGCGCGCCGGGTCGGCCGATACGCCTTGCCGGTCTGTTTCCCCTCATCGCCGACGTAGCGCCATGAGCGGAGACCATGGAGATCCGTAGCCCGCTCAGAGATAGCGATCGGGCAAACCCACCAGGACCAGCTGCCTCGCCAGCGACTCGGATACCTCGGTTACGGTGCCGTGCTCGATGGCGTCGAGCAATGCCGGCGGCAGCTCGACCGACTCGGGGGCGTAGCGTGTGTACTTGCGGTCTTCGTAGGCGTACCACTCGGAAGGGAACTTGAAGCGGAGCTTCAGCGCTCCATCCTGGGTACGCTGTTCGGGATGGTAAATCGGATTGATTCCGATACGGCCGAGGAGATGCGGCCATCGGGTGTTGCGTCCGTATTGACGGAGATCGTCTGACCGATTCGTCAACAAGGCGTTGAGCCACTTCTGTTCATGCAGCTCGGGCGAGATGTCCGACCGAGGTCGAAAGTCGGGGCCGGTGCCGGCAAAGTAGGACTCCAGCAGTTCGTCTTCGCCCAAAATGACATGGGGCGAATCGCGGAAGAGCTCGCGGTAGCCTTCCGCGGTCAGTTCGTATCCTTCCTGCGGCCGAACGGCACGGTTGCCGAACGTGGCCAGGGCCAGCACTCCGGCTTCCGACATAAGCCTGCGAGCTTCTCGCAGGAATCCGCTCTTGTTGAGGATGACGTGGAAGGCGTCAGAACAGAAGATGTTGTCGAAGCTACCCTTCGGGAATGGCAATGGGCGATCGACCCATTGGCAAATGAAGTCGGCATCGGGCGCGACGAAATTCTGGGCGAGATAGAGTCGAAAGTAGTCCCGGTCGACGCCGACGACCGGGCCGGCCGTTTCGGCACGGTAGGAAAAGTGGTGCGTCAGATGCCCGGCGCCGCAGGCCAGATCGATGGTGGGGCCGCCGCGAGCCCGAAGATGCGAAGCAAGCTGCAATCCTGACAGGTGCCGCGGTTGGCCGAAGCGATAGCCAAAGTAATTTGCGACCTCGCTGAGCGAGAAGTTTCGGTAGTAGAAGTCGATCACGTCCATCGCCGACAACTGTTCGCGGCGCTTCAGCAGCACATCGGCTGCGCGGCGGCAAGTCCAGCCCGTCAACCTTCCTCGCATGGACTTATCGGCAAGAGCCTGTAGGCGTCGTGCCGGACGGAGTTCGTGCAGCGGCCTACGGCGCACTCTTCCGATCTCGACCTGGCTAGGTCCGCGCTTCGCCAGTGTTGGGACGGCCAGAAAGTTCGGTGTGGGCCGACAGGGCCTCAGGAGCAGACTGAAAGCTTCGCTCGGCTTGTCCGCTGCGAGCAACTCGCACAGCAAACGCGGTTTGACGCCATTGTCGACACGGGTCTCCGAGACTTCGTCGCGGATATCCACGAAATCATCCGGGCCGATCGTGATCAGAACGCCGGCGACGATCGGGAACTCGGCATGGCAGGTCTTACAGTCAAGCAGGCCGAAATCGATGCCTTGGTCAGACTCGATGTTGACCTTCTTTACCGTCACCGGAGAATCGCAAAACGGACAGGACAAGCGGGTAACATTGGCGTATCTCACGGTGCTTCGACCTGCTTGTAGGTGTTGGCTGTCCGGCAAAGGTCAGCATTAAAGATCAACGGCATAGGTGACTCCACTCCTGTGCGAGGCATCGTTTCTGCATTGGGCATCGGCCGGTCGACTCGTAGATCCCTTGAACGGCAATCGGCTCCCGCGGAAAAGGAAGTTGTCGACATTCCGGCCGACCGCCTTCAGCCCGCCTGGATGCTGCTGAGTTCCTGCCGCGAAGCGCCGTCGCACCAATCAGCAGAGAGAATAATCGGCGTCAGTCCGTGCCGACCGAGGAAAGGGCACTGCTTACCGTGAAGTGTACCAAAGTCAATAACGGCGACAGCGTATGCAAGATGACAATTCTCGGTCCTTGCTTGCCGTGCGTCGACGAGCGTGCAAAGCCGTTACTCCTCATCCGCGATCATTCCTCGTATGGCGCTGGCCATGAGTCAAAAGCCGCAGCGCAAAGTGGCATATCGCTCACTGTCAGTGCGACAAAGTGTCACATTGAATCAGATGCTTACGGTTTGTAGCATAGCACCACTCGTTTACTGAAATCCTCAGCAGATCAGCGCGGCGAGTACGTAAATCCTCCTCTCATGACGGGATGCTCCGTAGCGAAGCGTCCCGTTTTTTTATGGGCGATCTGATACCCGTTCGATCGGGTGAGGTCGCCGCATCGACGCACTGCCTTATACTTCCATACATCCCCGGGTGCTGGCGGACAAGCACGCGCCGCTCTGGCCGGGTCGATAATCCCCAGCAGGATGCCGCGGTCGTATCCGTACGCCTGTTTCGACGCGTTATCCGTGGTCTGCAATCCCAATTGAAGGAATGCCGCAGTGGACATCGCCGAACTTCTCGCATTCGCCGTCAAGAATGGATGCTCCGACCTGCATCTGTCGGCGGGCCTGCCGCCGATCATCCGGGTCGATGGGGACATCCGGAGGATCAGTCTGCCGGCACTGGAGCACAAAGAAGTCCACGCCTTGATCTACGACATCATGAACGACAAGCAGCGGCGCGACTACGAGGAGTTCCTTGAGACGGACTTCTCGTTCGAACTGCCGGGCGTCGCCCGGTTCCGGGTCAACGCCTTCAATCAGGATCGCGGAGCCGCGGCGGTGTTCCGCAGTATTCCATCGAAGGTCCTGACGCTGGACGACCTCGGTTGCCCGCGTTTCTTCGAAGACGTCACGCGGCAGCCACGCGGCCTGATCCTGGTCACGGGCCCGACCGGCTCCGGCAAGTCGACCACGCTGGCGGCCATGCTGGACTACGTCAACGCCAATGACTATTCGCATATCCTGACGATCGAAGACCCGATCGAATTTGTGCATCAGAGCAAGAAGTGTCTGATCAACCAGCGCGAGGTTCATCGCGACACGCTGGGGTTCAATGAAGCCCTGCGTTCCGCGCTGCGCGAGGATCCGGACGTAATCCTGGTGGGGGAATTGCGCGATCTCGAAACGATCCGACTCGCCCTCACCGCGGCGGAGACCGGGCACCTCGTATTCGGGACCCTGCATACCAGTTCGGCGGCGAAGACCGTCGACCGTATCGTCGATGTGTTTCCGGCTGCCGAGAAGGACATGATCCGTGCGATGCTATCCGAATCGCTGCAGGCAGTGATCTCGCAGACATTGCTGAAGAAGACGGCCGGCGGCCGAACCGCCGCCTGGGAGATCATGGTCGGCACGCCCGCGATCCGCAACCTTATTCGCGAGAACAAGGTCGCGCAGATGTATTCGGCCATCCAGACCGGGCGGCGCGATGGCATGCAGACCTTGGATCAGCATCTGCAGGAATTGGTTGAACGGGGCGTCGTCGCGAAGCAGACGGCGCGCGAGTATGCGGTCAACAAGACCGCGTTCTGACGGTCGGGAGAGTGACGACCATGGAATTCGAGTCCCTGCTGATGCTGATGACACACAAGAAGGCCTCCGACCTGTTCATCACGGTCGGGCGGGAGCCGTCCATCAAGGTGGACGGCGCACTGCAGCCCTTGTCGGCGACGAAACTCACGCATGAACAGGCACGTGAAATCGTCTATGGCATCATGACGCAGCGACAGCGTGATGAGTTCGACAACTGCCGGGAGTGCAACTTCGCGATCAGTTCGGAAGGATTGGGGCGCTTTCGGGTTAGCGCATTCTTTCAGCAGGATGCACCCGGTATGGTGCTGCGACGGATCGAGACCCATATCCCCGACACCGAGGAACTGAATCTGCCGCCGATCATTCGCGAACTTGCGATGACCAAGCGCGGGCTGATCCTGTTCGTGGGTGCTACCGGTACCGGCAAGTCGACCTCGCTGGCGGCAATGATCAAGCACCGCAACGAGAACTCGCGGGGGCACATCATCACGATCGAGGATCCGCTTGAGTATGTCCATCCGCACGCCGGGTGCATCGTCACCCAGCGCGAGGTCGGGATCGACACCGAATCCTACGAAGTCGCGCTGAAGAACACACTCCGGCAGGCACCGGACGTGATCCTGATCGGCGAGATCCGAGCTCGCGAAACCATGCAGCATGCGATCACGTTCGCGGAGACGGGGCATTTGTGCCTCAGCACGCTCCATGCCAACAATGCGAATCAGGCGCTCGATCGCATCCTGCATTTCTTTCCCGAAGACATGCACAGTCAGTTGTTCATGGATTTGTCGCTGAACCTCAAGGCCATCATCGCCCAGCAATTGGTCAAACGTTCGGACGGCGCCGGGCGCTACCCGGTGATCGAAATCCTGATCAATACTCCCCTGGCTTCCGACCTGATCCGCAAGGGCGAAGTCCATAAACTCAAGGAACTGATGAAGCAGTCCCGAGAGCACGGGATGCAGACGTTCGATCAGGCGCTTTACGATTTGTATCGGGCCGGCAAGATCTCCTACGAGGATGCGCTCCACTCGGCCGATTCGCAGAACGAAGTGCGGTTGATGATCAAGCTGGGACAGGACGGTGCGATCGACCAGTTCGCGAAGGCCGCAGATGGCCTGCACATAATGGACGACTGAGGTGTGACCTTTCCCTTCGCCTTGTAGGGCTCGCCAAGCGAACGAGGCTTCAAGGTATCGAACGCTCGGCACCGGGCGTCGGGGGGGTGCCAAGGGAGCCGCAGGATCTTAACCGTTCCGATATAATCCGCTTCGTGTCGTCGCCAATGGCCCAGCGGGGCGTGGTGCCCGCCGACCGGCTTCCGTCTCCCTGCAAACCGCCAACCCGATGAATGGGCTTATCGCGATCGCTGCATCCGCTCTGGTCATCGTGCCCATCGTGCTGTTCCTGCTTTTCCGTCGCGGCGCCCGAGCTGGCAAGGCGGCTTACCAACGACACAAGATCGTGTTGCCGCCGGAGCGTTGCGCCTTGTACCAGGCCTTGAAGCAGGCGGTAGGCGAGCGCTTTGAACTGATACCCAATGTTGCGGTTACCGACCTGATCACTCCGGTCAGTGGAACGATAAGCCGGGCGTCGGCCGCCGTCTTCGAGGAAGCTGCGGCAAAGCCGTTCGCTTTCGTGCTGTGTCGCCCGAGCGATTTGACAGCGCTGGCCGCTGTCGTCGTAGTCCCGCGTGAGCGCGCGGCCGGCCGCGGACACTCGATGGGTTCGTCGCTAAGAGGCGTCTGCGAGGCCGCGGGTCTGCCGCTGATCGAAGTCGAAGCGGCGCCGATCTATGAGACGGCTGCATTGCGTGAGTCTGTCCTCGCCGCGTTGCGGCCCGGTCCTGTCCAGGACGGTCATGTCGACGGCCGCCGGGAGCCGCATATTTCGAGCCTTGATGATCTGGACCTGGGATGAGCGCCATCGATACCCGCTTTGACCGCCGCTTCCGCGCCGTGGGGCCTGCGCACCACCGCGCCGGGGCCCACTTGCGAACTGAATCATGTCCGATACCCTGAATCTCACCCTCGAATTGATGCGTCGAGTCTCGGTGACCCCCGACGACGCCGGCTGTATGGATCTCGTGGTGGCCCATCTCGAGCCGCTTGGATTTCATGTCGAGTGGCTGAATTTCGGGGACACCAAGAATATCTGGCTGCGCCGCGGAACGGCAGCGCCGTTGCTGGTATTCCTGGGTCATACCGACGTCGTGCCGTCCGGTCCGCTGGAGGACTGGCTGTCACCCCCGTTCGAGCCGGAGATTCGCGACGGCGTCCTGTACGGGCGCGGCGCCGCCGACATGAAGAGCGGCGTTGCGGCGATGGTGACCGCGCTGGAACGTTTCGTGGCCGCACATGCCGGTCACAAGGGTTCGGTCGCCGTGCTGTTGACCAGTGATGAGGAAGGCGCGGCGACCGATGGCGTCGTCAAGGTCGTCGAGGTACTGGAGGCCCGAGGCGAAAAAATCGACTGGTGCCTAATCGGTGAGCCTTCGAGTTTCGAGCAGCTCGGCGACGTGATTCGGGTAGGGCGCCGCGGATCGCTGTGCGGCGAACTGCGTGTTTTCGGGGTCCAGGGGCATGTCGCCTATCCGGATCGGGCCAGCAATCCGATCCACCGTTTTGCGCCGGCCCTGGCCGAACTTGCCGCGACGGTCTGGGACCAGGGGAACGACTACTTTCCGGCGACCAGCTTCCAGGTGTCGAACCTGCGCGCCGGCACCGGTGCCGAGAACGTGATCCCCGGTCGTCTGGAAGCCCAGTTCAATTTCCGCTTCTCCACGGCGACCACGGCCGAAGAACTCAAGCAGCGGGTGCGAGCGGTGCTCGATCGCCACGGTTTGGAGTATGAACTGAGCTGGCGCTTGTCAGGTGTGCCGTTTCTGACGGAGGGGGGAGCGCTGGTGGAGGCCGTCCAGCGGGCCGTGACGCAAGTTATCGGCTCGCCGCCTCGGCCCGATACCGGGGGGGGTACCTCCGATGGGCGCTTTGTCGCACCGACCGGCGCCCAGGTCGTGGAACTGGGACCCTTGAACGGAACGATACACAAGGTCAACGAGTGTATCCCCGCGGCCGACATCGAAAGGCTGTCGAGACTCTACCAGGCCGTGTTGACGGAATTGCTGGGCTAGGCCGGGACTTGGCTCCGGTCAGCTCGGCCGGTGCCGGAAAGCAGTGAAGACAGGGGACTCGACGCTGCGGCGGTCCTGCAGGAAACACAAGAATAATCCGGGAGCTTCTATGTATCGCCCGCTCTTCGATCAACTGAACTGGGGCCGCTTCGTTCGGGTCATGCAAACCTTCGCCGGGCCTGAGTTCCGCGGGGTGCTCATCGCTCTGTTCGCGTTGCTGCTGGTCTTTCTGCTGCTGATCAATGGCCTGAATGTCGTCAACAGCTATGTTGGCCGGGACTTCATGACGGCGATCGAGCACCGGAGCATGTCGGAGTTCATCCATCATGCCCTGATCTACATCGGTGTGCTCGGCGCTACCACCGTCATTGCCGTGCTGTATCGGTACACCGAGGAGCGGCTGGGTCTCATGTGGCGGGAACAGCTGACGCGGCGCTTGGTTGCGGAGTACATCAATGACCGCACCTACTACAGCCTAAAGGTCAATGGTGACATCAAGAATCCAGACGAGCGTATCGCCGACGACGTGCGCTCGTTCACCGTCACGACACTGTCCTTTGCCCTGATGACTCTCAATGGGCTGTTGACTGTTGCCGCGTTCTCCGGCGTCATGTGGTCGATCAGCCCGCTGCTGTTCATGGTCGCCGTCGTGTATGCAGCCGGAGGGACTTACATGGCGGTGTTCCTGGGGCGCCCGCTGGTCGGTCTGAACTCCGCCCAACTGGACAAGGAAGCCAATTTTCGATCCGATCTGATCTACGTTCGCGAGAACGCCGAACCGGTCGCTCTGTCCCGACGCGAAGGCCGCCTGCGGCGCCGCTTGTCACGCGGTATCGATGAATGGGCGGAAAACCTTCAGAAGATCATCCGGGTCAACCGCAATCTCGGCTTCTTCAGCACCGGCTACAACTATCTGGCGCTACTGCTTCCGGCGCTGGTCGTGGCGCCGCTGTTCATCAATGGTCAGGCCGAGTTCGGAATCATCACCCAGTCGTCGATGGCGTTCGCGCAGCTCGTTGGGGCTTTTTCGCTGATCGTTACGCAGTTCCAGTCGATCGCTTCGTTTGCCGCGGTGGTGTCGCGGCTCGACGTGCTGGGTGAGGCTATCGAACTGACACACACCGCAGACGTGCCGACCATCGAGGTGGTGGAGGATCATGGTCGCATCGCGTTCGAGCGGGTCACGCTGATTTCTCCAGAGGATGGGAGACCGCTGCTCAAGGAACTCACGGTTTCGGTGCCGCGGGGTACTCGTCTGCTGATCCTGGGCCCTAACAAGGCCGCCAAGGCTGCCCTATTCCGCGCGACTGCCGGTATCTGGGATACCGGGTCCGGCAAGATCATTCGTCCCGGCTTCGACCATATCCGGTTCTTGCCGGAGCGGCCTTATCTCTACCCGGGGACCCTGCGCGAATTGTTGGTGCGCAGCGGCGACGAGCACGACATTCCCGATGAGCGAATCCTGGGTGTGCTGGAGGCGCTGCATCTCGAGGTTGTGTTGCAGCGTGCCGGCGGCCTGGACACGGAGCAGGACTGGGCGAGAATCCTGTCGCTCGACGAGGAGCAACTGCTGGCATTCACGCGTCTGGTTCTCGCCGAGCCCCAGTTTGCCTTTCTGGACCGCGTGTGCACCGCGCTCAGCGCCGAGCAAATCCAGAGGATTCAGAAAATGCTGTCAGATCACTCCATCACCTACGTTGCGATCGGTGATCCCAATGATCTTCTAGAGCATTATGACGCGGTTCTGGAAATCAGTGTCGACGGAGGATGGCACTGGCGCTGGCTTGAGGGCGAGCAGCCGGGCCCGGACCCGGAACTGTCCGGGGGGGCTACGAGCCTCGCATAGCCCGCTTTGGTGTTCCCTGCGGTGTCCCGCGCCGCAGGACGCCGCGAACGGTCAGCCCTGAGCGCTTTCGTGCCGCTGCCCTCGCGTCAAGTGCTGCTCCAGTCGACCCAGCCGAAGTAGGCGGTCGCAAGCACGATCAGGCCGAACACGATCCGGTACCACGCGAATGCGGTGAAATCGTGACGGACGATGAAGCGGAGTAGCGCGCGCACGGCAACGAAGGCGCTGATGAACGCCGCTGCGAAGCCGACGGCAAAGAGGCCGATGTCATCGGTCGACAGCAGGCCGCGGGTCTTGTAGAGGTCGTAGGCGGTCGCCGCGAACAGTGTCGGGATCGCCAAAAAGAACGAGAACTCGGTGGCGGCCTTGCGCGACAGTCCGAACAACAAGCCACCGATGATGGTCGCGCCCGAGCGCGAGGTGCCCGGAATCAGTGCGAAGGTTTGTGCCAGCCCCAGCTTCAACGCGTCGCTCCAAGTCATGTCATCGACGGTTTCCACGGTGATTCGGTGTGTCCGCCGCTCGGCCCAGAGAATCACCAGCGCGCCCACGATGAAGGCCGTCGCAACGGGTACCGCATGAAACAAGTGGTGCTTGACGGCCTTGCCGAACAGCAGACCCAGCACCGCCACCGGGATGAAGGCGATCAACAGGTTTGCGACGAATCGCCGTGCGGCAGGGTCTTTGGTCAGGCTGGTCGCGACATGCAGCAGGCGCGCGCGATATTCCCAGCACACGGCGAGAATCGCGCCGGTCTGGATGAAGATCTCGAACAGCTTGCCTTTCTCACTGTTGAACCCTAGCAACTCGCCGACCAGGATCAGGTGGCCGGTGCTGGAAATCGGCAGGAATTCGGTAAGTCCTTCGACGATGCCGAGGATCAGCGCGTCGATATAAGCGGTCCATTCCATAAGGATGAAAGCGTTTGAGTGGCAAAAAGTGTGTCGCAAGAGGCGGCATCGCCGAGCCGATGCCGCCGGGAAGCGCTACGAGAGGATCGGTCGGACGGCGGGTGGCGCCCCGGCGAACGCGTCGGGCGGGACGACGCGGCGCCGCCCGGGCTCAATCGTAGTGAACGAGTTCGTAGGGCAGGCTGGGCTCGGCCCCGGATGCGAGATCGGTCAGAAACTTCCAGAACACATCGGCTGACGGCGGGCAGCCGGGCAGGAAGTAGTCGACCTTGACGACCTCATGGATGGGGTGAACCTTGTTGAGCAACAGAGGGAGCTCGACATCGTTCGGGATCTGCGGGTTCTCGACGCCAACCGCGTCGAGATAGGATTCCTCGAGGCACTCCTGCAAGGGGATGTGATTGCGCATGGCCGGTAAACCGCCATTGATCGCGCAGGCGCCCACGGCCACGAGGATCTTGCAGGACTCCCTGAACTCGCGCAGCGTGTGGACATTCTCGGCATTGCACAAACCGCCTTCGACGAGGCCGATGTCGACCTGATCGCTGCAGTGCTTGATGTCGGTTAGCGGCGAACGGTCGAATTCCGCGATTTCGGCCAGTGCCAGGATCCGCTCATCGATGTCGAGAAACGACATATGGCAGCCGAAACAGCCCGCCAGTGACGTTGTCGCGACCTTGATCTTACCGGCCATGTTCCGCCTCCTCGACGATCGGCATCTCGTGTTCGAGACTGACTTGCCCGATATCCTGTCCGTCGTAGATCCGTTCGCCGATCGGCACCTCGAACCCTTTGCGCTTGATCAGAATGGCGCCGACCGGGCAGACATGAACCGCCTTGTCGTCGACGCTGATGTCGGTGTCCTTCAGTTTTCCGGTCGTCGAGTTGACGATCAGGTGTGAATTGATCCCCCGCCCGGACAGAGCGAACACGTTCTTCCCGTCGACATCCCGGCTCGCCCGCACACACAGCTCGCACAGGATGCAGCGGTCGCGATCCAGCATGACCTCCTGATGGGAGGCGTCGACCTCGCGGCTCGGGTAGAAGAACGGGAAGTGCGCATCGAGCATGTTGAGGTAGTAGCCGACGGCCTGCAGTTGGCAGTTGCCACTCTTTTCGCAGGACGGGCAGAAATGGTTCCCCTCGATGAACAACATCTGCGTGATGGTTCGGCGCGTTTCGTTGAGTTCCTGCGTGTTGTTCAGGACCTCCTGGCCATCAGCAGCCGGAAAGGTACAGGCGGAGCAGTTCCGGCCGTTGACCTTGACGGTGCAGAGCTTGCAACTGCCGTGTGGCTTGAATTCGGGGTTGTGACACAGGTGCGGGATGTAGACCCCGGCCGCCGTCGCCGCCTCGATGATGGTTTGTCCCTCGGTAAACGGGATGCGCTGGCCATCGATTGTCAGCATGTGCTCGGTCACGGTTAGGCCTCCTGTGCGAGATGAGCGTGCGCGTCGTCGCGTCCGGACATACGGCGAGCGACTTCAAGGGCGCCGTCCAGATCGAAACCGGGTTCGAAGCTGATAGCCTTCAAGCGTTGCTCGTACTGTTCCGGGAAGCGCTCGAGCGTGCTCAGGATGGGGTTGGCCGCGGTCTGCCCGAGGCCGCAGTGACTGGTCGCCCGCACCAGCTTGGAAATGTGCTTGAGCTCCGCCAAATCGGCCTTGCCGCCGTGGCCTGCGCAGATCTTGTCGAGCTGATTCTTCAGCAGCGAAGTGCCGACTCGGCATGGTGTGCAAAATCCGCAGCTCTCGTGCGCGAAGAAATGCGTGAAGTTGCGGACGATCTCGAGCACGTCTCGGCGTTGGTCGAAGATCATGAATGAACCACCCGTGGGCAGATCCTCGAAACCTAGGACGCGCTCGAATTCCTGAGCGCCGATGAAGATACCGGAGGGCCCACCGATCTGCAGACCCATCGCCCCGGTGCCGCCGCAATCGGCGAGGATCTGCGCCATGGTCGTGCCGAAGGGGTATTCGTAGATTCCCGGTCGGGCGCAATCGCCGGCGATACTGAGAATCTTGGTGCCCTTGGACTTCTCGGTTCCTGCGGCGCTGAACCACGCGCCGCCCTTCAGTGCGATCAAGGCCGCTGCGGCGAAGGTTTCGACGTTATTGACCACCGTCGGTTGATCGAGGTAGCCGTTGGTAACCGGATAGGGTGGGCGGTTGCGGGGCACGCCGCGCTTGCCTTCCATTGACTCGATCAGGGCTGACTCTTCGCCGCAGATATAGGCGCCGGCGCCGATACGGATCTCGATGTCGAACTCAAAATCGGGGCGGCCGATAATGTTGGATCCAAGCAGTCCGGCGCGGCGCCGTTCGGCGAGCACGGCGTTGAGCGGCTCGTGTAAATAGAGATACTCGCCCCGAAGGTAGAGGTAACCGCGCCGAGCGCCGATCACGGCGCCGCAGACGGTCATGCCTTCGAATACCTGATGCGCATAGCTCTGCAACAGTACGCGGTCCTTGAAGGTGCCGGGTTCGCCCTCATCGGCGTTACAGACGACGAAGCGTTCTGCCGAGCCTGTTGCCTCTCGGCAGAACTTCCATTTCATCGCGGTGCCGAAACCGGCGCCGCCGCGGCCGCGCAGTCCGGATTTGGCGATCTCGTCAAGCGTGGAATCGAGGCCTCGCTGGAACATCCAGCGCAAGGCCGAACCGGGTTGGAGTTTGGTACCCAGCACCAGATCGGCGCGATGGATGTTGTCCTTGACGGCGAAGAATTCGCGGGGCCACTGGCTGACGGGAGTGTCGTCATTGACCAGTTCGACGATGCGCTCGACCCGGTCGCGAGTCAGCTTGGTCAACGCATAACCGTTGACCAGTCCGGCTGGACCCTGCTCGCACATGCCGGTGCAGGAGGTGAAATCGACGCTGACCTGCCCGTCGGCGCGGGTTTGTCCCGGCGTGACGCCAAGGCACTCGCACAGATACGCCGCGATTTCACGGCTACCCAGCATGTGATCGGTGATCGAATCGCTGATCAGAATGTCGAAGCGGCCGCGCGGCTCGGTTGAGAAGAAGGTGTAGAACTCGGTGACCGCCTGTACCTGAGCGCGGTCGATGCTCAACTGTGCCGCAAGCCGATCCATGACCGCCGCCGGTATGTGGCGGAAGGTCGACTGGACGTCGCGCAGAATCTGCACCAGCCGCGTCGGGTCGGCATCGTGTCGCGCGACGATGTCGGCGATGGTCTTCATGTCACTGGGCGTGGACGGCATCGGTTTCCTCCCGCGGCTCGGCCCTATTCTTGGATGCGGAATTGTACCGCCTTATCACCGCATTGTGCGGCTGCAGCATGGCGTGTGGACGGAGGATGCGTAAACAGGTTGTTTCCGACGGCCCAGCCTGATGAGAGGGCTCGTCGCGTCACGCAACGGCCACCGGGCTGACGGTTGCCGAGCGGGGAGGCCGGTAGGACTTGGGCCGGTCTCGATCGGCAAGGCCATCGCCCGAACGGGCGACGGCATGCCTTCAATGTCGCGTCGGTTGGCGGAGTGCCGCGCCGATCAGACTAGGGTACGACTGGAAGATTGGCGCTGATGGCCTTCTCGCCGAGGCCGCAGTCCACATGTCCGAAGCCGCTTGGGCTGGTCACGTTGCCCTGCGATGCCGCGCCCATGTCATAGATGATGTTGTCGGGTCGCGCCGGGTCTCCGCTGATGCCGCCGGGTACGTGATCCAGTTGGAGTTCGTGCCGCGCGCGCCACCCGAAGTTGTGGTCCTTGCATGAGGTATCGCCGCTCA
The DNA here is from genome assembly GCA_004168015.1 of Methylolobus aquaticus. Taxonomy (GTDB): domain Bacteria; phylum Pseudomonadota; class Gammaproteobacteria; order Methylococcales; family Methylococcaceae; genus Methylotetracoccus; species Methylotetracoccus aquaticus. The sequence goes on along the minus strand of SEYW01000016.1, from coordinate 30,390 downwards.
CGCCGAGTGCTCCGACGATCTTGCCGGCGGCGTTGTAGAGAGCAAAGCCACCGCCGAAGACGATCTGCCCGCCAACGCGCTTGCCGACCAGCGGGTCATTCGGCTGGCCGAAATCCTTGGCCGGACCCTTGTAGGCATCGGTACTGGCGCCGACGCCCGTCGGTTGACTGAACTGAAGCCCCCAAAGGCTGCCCCCGGGCTGACCGGACCCGTAGAGGTTTGCGGTCGAAAGCGCAAGTCCCGGGAGGCTGTAGGCATTCGCTGTGTACGCCTTGGCGGCGGAAATGATGCGGCTTCCAGGCCACTGGTCGCCCCGGTTCTGCCCAGTGAAGGCGACGGCGCACACGACGCCGTCGCGGTTCACGACCGTGCCCCACATGTTGAGGCCAAACCCTCCGTTCATGTCCTTGTTCGTTGCCCCGGAGGCATCCAGCGCGGCTTTGAGCGCCGCATGATCAGGCAATCCGTCGCAACCGGTGGCGTATGCCGTTCCCGAAACCAGGCCAAACAGAGCCAGGCTAATCCCCGTGAGCTTAAGAGTTAGACGCATATCTTTGATCCCTTTTGATTAATGATTACTGCCGATCCGGCAGTGACGAGGTCTCCAGAACTCGCGGGGCATAAGACCGCGCGTGGCGTTTGATAGCACGCGCGTATGTAAATAGGCAATACGTAAATTTGCGTATATAAGCCTTACGGCGGACCAAAATCCGGATGTGCGACGGAATGGCAGAGACCGGGCCGCGGCGGGGCCGACGTCGTCGGTCGGGACTAGATCAATCCGCGTTGGCGGAACCACTCGACGGCGTCAGCAAAGGCTTGACGGGTGGACGTGGGTTCCAGGCCCAGTTCGCGCTGCACACGGGTGCAGTCGCCGCGCTTGCCTGAATTCAGCAAGCGGATGGAGTGATAATTGAAGCGCGGCGCCTTGCCGGGCATCAGCCTTTTTTCCAGGGGATCCTTCAGCAGCGCGAGCGTCTGCATCAGGCGCGGCGGAATGGCCGCTCTAGGGCGCGGAGTGCCGGTCAGTTCCTGCAGCCAGTCGAGGATCTGGTCGATCGAGCGGTGTTCTCCGGTCACCAGGTAACGCTCGCCGCGCACTCCGTGCTCCATGGCAAGCAATTCGGCGGCCACGACGTCGCGCATGGGGACCCAATCGAAGGCGCCCGGCACGTAGGCGCGCATCCGGCGATGGGCAAAATCGAGGATCGTGCGGCCGACCAGGCTGGGGCGAAAGTCATGCGGGCCGACGATTGCGGCCGGATTGACGATCGTGACATCGAGGCCGCGCAGGGCTTCCAGAATGACATCGTGTTCCGACACCGCCTTGGTGCGCTCGTAATCGGACGCCAGTTCAAATGGGCTGACGGTCCAGTGCTCGTTGGAGGCGCCAGTCGGATTGATGCCGACGGCGCCGAAGGAACTGGTATGTACCACGCGGCGGACCCCGGCCCGCCGCGCTTCCTGCATCAGGTGGCGGGTGCCGATGACGTTGACGTCGAACAGTTCCTGCCGATCGCCATCCCGGATGCTGACGAACGCGGCTGTGTGGTAGAGCCGTTCCACCCCGTCGAGTGCCGCGCGGATCGAACGGCGATCCTTTAGGTCGCCGACGGCGTGCTCGACCGGCAGACCGCCCAGTCCGGTCAGGTCGCTCTGCGGCCGCACGAAGACCCGCACGCGCTCGCCCCGGTCGAGTAGCGCCCGCACCAGATTCGCACCGAGGTGACCGGTCGCTCCGGTCACAAGGGTCGTCATGACGGCCTGTTCAACCGTTGCGCGCCTGTCGGCGATTGCGTGCCGGGGGCTGCGAGTACTCCTCCCATTTCTCCAGCGACATCTTCTGGAAGTGGAGCAACGCCGGGTTCAGTTCGATCTGGGCCGCATCGGGGTGACGATCGAAACCCTCCTGTTCGAGTTCCAACGCCCACTTGTCCTCGCCCAGTAACGGCTCGATGTACAGCTTGTTGGTAATCCACAGGATGGGCTTGCGGAGGAACTCGGGCATCTTGCGATTGAACACCGGGACGTGGATCGGTCCAAACAGGAACACGAAGAAGCAGCGGGTCGTGCGTTCATCCTCGGGCAGCATGAACAGCCAATGGATGTATTTGCCGCCGATATCCGATCCCTGGTAGGGGTACTGGTACCAGATCTCGATGTCGTTCAGGTCCTTGGCTCCGCCTTCCATGAACAGCTTGGCCACGGCGCTGTGTTCGAATTCGGTGTCGTAGTGCACGCGAATGCAGTCGCCCTCACGCTTCCATTCCCGAAGGGTCGGCTTGACGAACGGCTGCTTGCGGCGGTGGAGATATTCGTGATTGAAGTCGCAGACGTTCTCGACGATCATCGAAAAATGGGCCTTGATGGTGGCCACGATCGGCACGAAGGGCCACGGCTGTTCGCCTTCCAACTGCGGGATGGACGGCAGCGGAACGTCGCCAGCCCGGTCGGGATCGCCCGGGAACAGCCACACCAAGCCCCACTGCTCCTTGATCGGGTAGCTGCGGATCCGGATCTTGGGGAGGCGCGTGCGGCCCTTCCCCAACTCGTGCGAGATGTCCAGACAGGTGCCGCATCCGCCGTACTTCCAGCCGTGATAAGTGCAGACCAGCGTCTTGCCGTCCACGAAGCCGGATGAGAGCGGCAACTGCCGGTGCGCACACCGGTCTTCCACCGCATGCAATTCACCGTCGTGATCGCGGAACACGGCGATGTCCTGCTTCCAGAACCGCACCCGCCGGACACCCCCGGGCTTCAGATTCTTGCCGAGTTCGACGACATACCAGAAATTGCCGTTCGGGCCCACGGTGCGCACTTGTCGCCTGCGCGGCAGCTCCGGAACGGGGCCGCCGCCGTCCCCGTGGGACGCGTCGGTGACGGGATCGTCGGAACGTTCGATGCTGTCGATCGGGTTGTCGATGGCGTCGGACAGGTCAGTCGTCATAGGGAAATCACGTGTGCAGCGGACAGTTCCGTGGGATGTCCGGTTGAAGGTCGGGGCGGAGTCGGTCGGTCAGCCGTATTTTGGGGCAAAACCCCGTAGACAGTACCACATGGGGGCCGGATCGTCTGTGTTCGGGGCATCCGTCTGGGCGGTCAGGGCGTATTACGGGTCGACGGTTCAAGCCCCCCGTTCAGCGGGGCGCGGCCGACCGGGCAAAGTCTTCGATGGCTTGATCGGATAGTGGATGATTGCCGAGTTCCAGCAGCAAGGGCAGGGGAATCGTCACGTGATGAGCGCCGGCGATGACGGATTGAACCACCTCGGCGGCGGACTTCAGGCTCGCGACCATCAGCGTGGTCGACGTGTCGCAGGCGTCGATCACATCGCGCATTGCGGTGACCAGGGCCAGCCCATCGCCTTGCAGGCGGGTGCTCCGATTAACATAAGCAATCGAATAGGTGACGCCCGCTTCGCAGGTGAGATACGTCTGTGCGGCACTGTAGCTGGCGGTCATGCCGACCTTCGCCCCGGCGCGCGCGAATCGGGCCGCCAGGGCCAGATTTTCGGTCGTCATCGGGATCTTCAGGGCGATATTCGGACGGCGCTCCAACAGGCGTTGGCCTTCGGCTTCCCGTTCCTCCACGCTGCCTCCGGTCAGTTGATAGAAGACGGGGCCCGGGCAGATGTCGGCCAGTTCGGTCACGATGTTCTCCGGATGACCGGGTACACGGGCCATCAAGGTCGGATTGGTCGTGATGCCGGCGACGAAGCCGAGCGTCATCGCGATGCGCGCGTCGTCCGCGCTGGCGGAATCGAGAAACAGGGCCATGCGATGCTCCAGGCGAGATAAGCGGGTTGGGTTTCGACACTGCAGTGTAACGGGGGGGGCACCGGCAAATCCAGCGCCGGCGGCGGTCCGGGCCGCCTCGTTGCCGGTTGACAAGCAACCGGCGCGAGCGCATCTTTGCCGGCTGGTCGCGGCGCCCGACCTGCCGCAATTCCTTCTACTCAATGGAAATATCGCATGAGAAAGAAAATCGTCGCTGGCAACTGGAAGATGAACAAGACCCTTCAGGAAGGCGTGGCTCTGGCGCAGACCGTGGAGCAGATGGCCTCCGCGCTGAGCGGCGTTGCACAGGTGGTCGTGGCGCCCCCGTTCCTGCACCTGACCGAGGTCAAGAAGGTGCTCAAGACGGTTTCGATTGCCGCCCAGAACTGTGCCGCCGAGAGCAGCGGGGCCTATACCGGGGAAGTGTCCGCCGCGATGCTGAAGTCGGCGGGAATCGAGTATGTGATCCTCGGCCATTCCGAGCGTCGGGCATACTACGGTGAAACCGACGCCATTCTCGCGAAGAAAGTCGATCTGGCGCTGGCAAACCGTCTGACGCCCATTTTCTGCTGCGGCGAAGTCCTCAGCGAACGGGAACAGAATCTGCACCTCGGTGTGGTCAAGACCCAATTGGCCGATGCGTTGTTCCATCTTTCGGCAGAGCAGTTCTCCCGCATCGTGATCGCCTACGAGCCGGTCTGGGCAATCGGCACCGGTGTCACCGCGACATCCGATCAGGCGCAGGAAATGCACCACTACATCCGTGGCGTGCTGGCCGAGAAGTACGGTGCGGCCGTCGCCAACGAAATCTCGATCCTGTACGGCGGCAGCTGCAAACCGTCCAATGCAGGTGAGCTGTTCGCGAATCCGGACGTCGATGGCGGACTGATCGGCGGCGCATCGCTCGAGGCAGGTGATTTCATCGGGATCGTCAAGGCGTTCTAAAGCCTTCGTCCTCGCAGCCATAACCGGCAGCCCTGACTCAAGTAGCCTGGGCTGTCGGTCTCGCGCCGCTCGGCGGCGTCCAGTTCGCACTTAGCAAAGAGCCGTTCACCCGGCACGCATGAACGTATCCCGATCGGTTTTCGAAGCCGCGGAACGGGTCCTCACCGCCGCATCGGTTGATGCCAGGATTGCCGAGACACGATTGGCCGTGCGCGGTTTCCTCGATGGGCCCCCAACCGATGGCGCCGACGACGGGCGACCTCCCGCGCCGATCACTTTCGTCAGATTCCCGGATCGTCCGAACTTAGTCGATCCCCGGCAATTGCCCCGCCGCAACCTGCAGGCCGCTTCAGGCCGGATCGCCCTGTTGCATGCCGTGGCCCATATCGAGTTCACGGCCGTTTCGCTGGCCTGGGATCTTCTATACCGCTTCCGAGGTCTACCTGACCCGTTCTATCGCGATTGGCTGCGGGTCGCCGGAGAGGAGGCGGAACACTTCGAGTTGATCCGTCGACGTCTCAACGCGCTCGGCGCCGAATATGGTGACCTTCCGGCGCATCGGGGCCTCTGGGACGTCGCCGCGGACACCGCGCATGATCTGGCGGCTCGCCTCGCGCTGGTGCCGCGCGGCATGGAGGCGCGTGGACTGGATGTGACGCCGGGCCTGATCGCCCGGCTCGCGCAGGTCGGTGACGTCGAAAGCTGCGAAGTCCTCAAGGTGATCCTGCGCGATGAGGTCGGGCATGTCGCCCTCGGCAGCCGCTGGTTCCGCTGGGTGTGCGAGCAGCGCGGCGTCGCACCGGAGGACGAGTACCGCCGTCAGTTGCGGCTTCATCTGCGGGGGGCGCTCCGCGGTCCCTACAATCTCGAGGCCCGCCGTGAGGCAGGTTTCACCGACACGGAACTGGCCGAACTCGAGGTTGCCGCACAGCGCGGCGCCATCGACACCGGAACTTGATCCGTTATTTTCAGCCGGGTATGCAATAGAACGCGTAGCCGAGCATCAGATACACCACCACGGCCATCACGCCCTCGATCCAGTTGGTCTCGCCATTGGCCAGGACGCGCAATGCGATGAAGGTGCCCAGCACGACTGCAGCGATTTCGAACTGCGAGAACAGCAGATCAAGCGGCTGGCGGCCGAAGGAATAGCTCGCGAAGACGAGCACGGGGGCGACGAACAAGGCAGTCTGCAGGCTCGCGCCGACGGCGATGTTGAGCGTCGCGTCTAACTGGTCGCGTCGAGCGAACACGATTGCATTCGACAATTCGGCGATGCTGCCGACCAGCGCCAGCAGGATGATCCCGGCAAACATCGGGGTCAGGCCCAGTTGCGCGGCCATCGGTTCGATCGCGTCGGTGAGGGTTTCGCTGAGCACCGCGAGGGCGCCCGTTGACAGTCCGAGAACCTTGAGGCTTTGCCGCTGTGACCACTCGGCAGGCTTGCTGCCGTTGCGCTGGTCTACCGTCAAGGTGGCCCCCTGATCGTTCTGCGCGGAGCGCGTGAACGTATAGATCAAGCCCGCCAGATAGACCAAGAACAGCAGTACGGCGATCTCGAGGCTCAAATCTTCCTCGGTCTGTTGCACCGAGACGTTGAAAATCGCCGGAATCAACAACGCGACCGCAGCAAGCTGCAGCATTCCGGCGTTAAGGCCTGCAGCACTCGGATCGAATTTGAGCGTCGAGTGGCGAAGGCCGCCGACAAAGATCGCGAGTCCCAGCGTGAAGAGAATGTTGGCGAGGATCGCTCCGCTGATCGACGCCTTGACCACTTCGTGCAGCCCCTTCTGCAGTGCGAACAGTCCGATAATCAGGTCTGGCAGGTTGCCGAGAGAGGCGGTGAGCAGGCCGCCTGTCGCGGGGCTGACATAGCCGCTTAGCTGCTCGGTGGCTTTGCTCATCAGACCAATGAGTGGAATGAGCGCCAGCGCGGTCGCGGAAAAGACCAGGGTCGGGCTCGCTTGCGCCCAGTCGAGGGCAAGCGCGATCGGTACGAAGATCAGCAGGACTTGTTTGTTCACGGAGCGGCCGTGTCGTGGGTTTTTGCGATGAGAGTCGTGGAGGCGGTGCCGCGGGTGTCCTCCCGGACGCGCCGACTCGGCTCGTGCGCGGCGTTCAGCCACGGCCTCAGTGTAGTCCAGATCGCATCCCGCTTGGTGGAGAGGTGCGGGTCACTGTCTCGCAGTGCAGTCCTCCTGCCGGAGCGGCGTTTGAGGCGGATGTTGGGGCAAATCCTCAACGGTCCGCGTGCAGGTTGACAAGCGTTGCTGGCAGCGTTTAGACTCGAAACTATCGGATCGATACGACGTGCCTTGGGTGTCGGTCCGAACGAGGACCGAGACGTATGCACATCCAGCCGCTCGGTCCGGGTCTCGCCAAAAAATACGGCCCCACGGGGTCCAAAGAACGCGGAGGAGCATGATATGAGTATTCAGCAGATTCAAGAGCCCACTGGAGAAAGGGATTATTTCTGGCTTTACGTGGTCTGCGTGACCATAGCCCTGGTTGGGATAATCGCCATGGTCAAGCTCAGCGAGAACGACAAATACGATCCGATTCGAGCTCAGTTGAGTGAGGAAGCCGCGAAAATGAATATTCGCGTCTTGAATTGAGCAACGTCTGGGTGATGATTGACTCAGGTGGGTTTTTCTTCGTAAGAGCAATAAGCGCCATGAAGATGACATTAAGGTGGAATGCAATCGGTATACTCGCGCTCGTTCTGGTTTCCGGACTGTCGGGGGCGGCATCAGCCTCGGAGTATGTATTCCGGGATCTTATGGGTAATACGCTTCCCGCTAATCGATGCAAGGCACAAACGGAAGCCGAATCGGTAGCTGTCGATGCCTACAACATCGATAAACATGCCAAGATCTTTTGCGAGTCTCAGGGGTATGGCTGGCATGTGTCCGAAAAGAAGGACACGGGTAAATTGGTTTGTGAGGAATGTAGCGGCGTCGACAAGGGAAAGTACCAATGCCATGTTGAGGATGTGGTCGTGTCGTGCAAGCGACTCAAACCGGGGTCGGTGGGGCTCTTTCCAGGAAAGGGATAACCTAGTAGTTGGCGAACGGGTTCCCTGTGACCTCGACTGTTGCTGGCGAGCCGTCCAGGGTCGTGTCCTCCTTCCGTGAGACCTTTCAATAGAGCAACCTTTCGAGCGGGCAGCGGGATCGGCTGCCTGCCGGGTGCTCGCACTCTTGAGACACCAATGACCCTGCGAGGCCGGGGGCTCCTGTCTGTATAGTGGCGCGCTGCGCGACCAATCCCGGTGCCAGCCTCGCGACTAATGCCAGATGATCGGGCCCTGCAGCGCCCGGGAGTCAGCGTGGACGCGAAAGCCCGCTTTCTTCGGAGCGCATGTCTGCCTTGCGGTCGCGCTCGCAAGCGGTGACTTGCCATGGGGGTACTGATTTATTCGGGGGCTTGCAGCGCTAGAGGGAGGCGTCGCCACGATCGGATCTTGATCCACGTTTTATGCGATAGGTGAGGTGAAATCGCGCCCTGCCTCCATGGCCTTGAACGACGCTGGTAAGGCCTTTGTTCAACTGCCCCAGGACAGCGGCCGGCACCGCAGTGACCGCGTCGGTGATCCGGTCGCCGCTCCACTCAATGAACTCGGCAGCCGTCTCGCTGTCGGTTGGTCGCTGCTTCAAACCTCTGGGCCTGCTCTCCTGACTCCAATGGTCCGCGCTACGGACTTCGCTTTCGCGGATCCGCGGTTTGCCGCTCCAGCACGACTTGCGTATCCTAAACGCGAATAGAGACACGCAGTCGTAGCGGCGCGTTCGAGTCCTGCGTCGCGATGCAGCGGCTCACCCGCCCTATCTGGCTGGCGTTGGTCGCCGATCAGCGATTGGCGCATTTGACCCAGGGCTTCTCATCGGGCGACACCGGGGCCATGGGCGGACGTGTCACATCATGTGATTTCCGAATTGACTTTCTATCAAGACTCCTTTTTGGAGAGCGTTGACTCAAGCCAGCGTGGCTTTGGGTCAGAGAGGTCTTATCGGTAATGCAAGCCTAATCATTGATGAAAAGACGGAGTGAGACCAATTACATGACGTTGCCAAACTTTCTTATCATCGGCGATGTGAAGTGTGGTACCAGTTCCCTTTATCGGTACCTCAACCAGCACCCCGCCGTGTTCATGCCGACAAAGTTGAAGGAGGCGCGATTTTTCTGTTATGACGGAACAGAAGATGGCCGTATCCGAATCAACGTCAAGACACTCGAAGAATACGAGAGTCTCTTCGATGAAGTCACAACCGAGACGGCAATTGGTGAGGCTTCGCCACACTATCTGGTTGTCCCGCATGCGGCGACGGCGATCAAAAAGCTGATTCCCCACGCGAAGTTGATTGCCTCCTTGCGCAATCCTGTCGACAGGGCGTATTCACTGTATCAGATGCGGCAGCGCGAGCATGGTCTTTTCAAGGGAATGACCTTCCTTCAAGCTCTGGAGTCAGAGCCGCGCCTGCTGGGTGGTTATGCCCCGCACCTCGAGCGCTACTACAGCCTGTTTCCGAAGGAACAGATTAAAGTGGTTTTTTTCGAGCAAATGGTCAAGGACGCCAGCGGCGTCGTAAAAGAGTTGTTCGAGTTTCTGGAAGTTGATCCTGATTTCACGCCGGATGTATCCGCCGTTTTCAATCCCGGTGGTGTGCCGAAAAACAAATTATTGTTCAAGTTGTTGAACAACCGAACAGTGCGTCGTCTAAAGACCTATTTCCCCAGTTTCATCGTCAAGTCCTTGAGCGGGCTTCGCAAGGCGAACCTGAAGGCAGTGAAATTGACGCCAGAAGAGAGGGCGGAGGCGCAGGTCCGATTCAAGGAGGTCATAGACAGAACGGAAGACGTCATCGGTCGCGATCTGTCGCTTTGGCGGGCTGCCAAGTAAGCAGGCGTCGTTCGCCTGTCAGTTCTGCACCGTCGATTGACTGTTCTCCTGCTCGTCGGGCGCGTCACAGTCGTATTGTGTCCTTCCGGCAGGCTTGCCGCCGAACACAGGGCTTCGCATCCAAAAACCTAGCGGAGATGTAAACAAAATTGGCAGTAGATTGTCTAAAGACCGGAGCGGGAGTACACCCGTTGCCGGTTGGGCGACGTGAGCAGGCGAAGCGGTTAAGGTTCCGGCGCCGCGTGATCCGTCTGCCTCGGATGTTTAGACAGTAACAGGGGAGGACTGCGGATGTTCAAATCGGGTGGCTGGAAACCTTGGGAAATCCTGGCATTCGGCTCGCTAGGCGTGGCCGGCTTGGTGGTGGCGTTCATGATTTTCGTCGCGCCGGAAGGCGAAGCGGATTGGCAGGAATTTGCTCAAAAGCATCACTGCGTCAGTGTCGCGAAGGAGCGGATCGGCCACGGGTCGGGATACCGCTGCGATGATGGCGAAGTCCACTATCGCTGGAGACAACAGAGCTAATCGCGTCAACCGTATCTTCTTACGGTCTTGCGGTCGCGGTGCGAGGCCGTAAGAGGGTTCTGGTGGGTCGGCGTCCTCAAACTTTGCCAGTATCGCAGAGCGGGTTGGCGTAGGCGGGCGGTGGCTGTCTATGGTGCCGCGTCCGCCGCATCCACTATGAGCGATATGTCGAAATCGGTTAACTTCGCGACCAGCCGGTCGCCTGGATTGATGCGGCTGACTCCCTCCGGGCTGCCGGTAAATACCAAGTCTCCTGTACTTAATGTGAAGATGGATGACAGGTAAGAAACCAACTCCCCACAACTGAAGAGCATGTCGGCAGAGTTTCCGCGCTGACGCGTTTCGGCGTTGACCGTCAGATCGAAACGGAGAGCCCGGGGGTCACGCACCCATGCTGCCGGGGCGAATTTACTGACGGGTGCGAATGTGTCGAAGCCCTTTGCTATCGCCCAGGGACTACCGGCTGCTTGCGCCTTGCGTTGTATATCGCGAGCGGTGACGTCGATACCAACCCCGTAGCCCGCAATCGCTGACCAGGCCTCGTCGACCGACAAATGTCGACCGCCGGATCCCAACAGCAACACAATTTCGACCTCGTGCTGGACGTCGGCGCTCTGCGGCGGCAGTGCGATGGTGCCCCCGCTGTCGAGCAGCGATCCGCCAGGTTTCAGAAACACCACCGGCTCCGGCGGCAGCGGATTACCCAGTTCGCGAGCATGCTGCGCATAGTTCCGACCGATGCCGAAAATGGTCGGTGTCGGGGATCGTTGACGCTCGATCGGGAACATAATTGTTTCACTCTCCGGGTCCCGTGGAGTCGTACGACACCGTTTCGCCGCCCGCCCCGTTTCATGCCGCCTGTCGGATCGGTTATTCTGCCAGCTTTTCGTCGGTGTGCGGCCCATCCCCGTCACCCTGGATTTCGGAGTCGAGGCTTATGAGGAAGATGCGGCGGGTCCTTTGCGTGATCTTGCTAACGCAGGTCACCAGCGCTTGGGCCCTATGTTCGACCAACGGCGAGTACGGTGCCGCCGACATCATCGTCGACGCGCTCATTTTTCGTCCGATCGGGGCCATCGGGACCCTGCTGGGTGGCGCCACCTTTCTTGTGTCCACACCCTTTCTGGGTATCGCCAGCATCCCTCCGCCGCACGACGCGCTGCAGAAAGGGTCTGAGATGCTCGTGCTCCAGCCGGCTGATTGGACCTTCAACAGGCCCGTCGGCGATTGCCGAGCCATGGGGTACGATAACTGGTAGCGAAGAGCGGGTCTAGGCAATGACGCAGGGAGTCCGCTCACACGGGGGACGATCAAGGGCCGTATTCAATGCGATGGTTCTGGACTTCGTGATACGGCAGTTGCTCAGAATCGCGACTTGGTGACCTTGACCGATGAAGCAGACCGTATGAAGTTGTCCGCTGCCCGCGTCCTATCCGAGTGCCACGATGATCGAGAACCCTCCTGGGCCGTTCGTAGGGCGGAAGAAGGGAATTCCCGCGGCTTGATGATCGTCGATTCAGCGCCGACGCGGCATTCCGCGTCCCGTCGGTGGTCGGCGCGTTAGCCACGGACGCCGGACGGCATGGAAGTGCAGTTGGTTTCCGTAGGTGATCGCATGCCGTCCTGGGTTCAGGCCGGCTACGCCGATTATGCGAAGCGATTGCCGCGGGAGTTTCGCCTGACGCTGCGGGAGTTATCCCCGGCCAAGCGCGGCAAGACGGGTCATGCCGCACAGTGGCGTGAACAGGAAGGCGAACGGATGCTCGCGGCGCTTGCGCCGGCCGATCACGTCGTTGCGCTGGATCTCGGCGGTCGTATGTGGAGCACGGAGCAACTGGCTGGCGCGATCCAGCGATGGCTCGCCGCAGGCGATCGAGTGTCGCTGCTGTGCGGCGGTCCTGATGGCTTGTCCGCGCCGTGCCTGGCGCGGGCGCGCGAGGCCTGGTGCCTGTCGCCGCTGACTTTTCCCCATCCGCTGGTCAGGGTCATCGTCGCGGAACAATTGTATCGGGCCTGGAGCCTCTTGCAGAACCATCCCTATCACCGCGCCTAGTTTTCGCGCGTGGGGCCTGCGCGGCGGTCGCTCGCCGCCAGTCTAGCCTGAAGCCTAAAAGGTTGATTGCCGAGTGCGCGCGAGCGCCAGGAACGAGAAACGCCCCTGCCTATACGAATCATGACGAAGCAACCCTTGCACCATAGCGATCCGATGATCGTGCTGGCGTCGGCTTCACCGCGGCGCCGGGAACTGCTGGCCCAGATTGGCGTGCGTTATCGGACGGTCGCAGTCAACGTCGAAGAACGCCGGGGCTTAGAGGAGGCCCCGCAAGACTATGTTGCGCGCGTGGCGGCCGACAAGTCTCGCGCGGGGCAAGATGTTTGCGGGGATGGACTGCCAGTGCTGGGAGCGGATACCGAGGTGGTGCTCGATGACGAGGTCTTTGGCAAGCCGGCCGATTTCGAGCATGCGCGGACCATGCTCAGGCGTCTGTCGGGCCGATCCCACCGGGTGTTGAGCGCGGTGTCGCTGCGACATGGTCAGCGCCATTGGCTTGCACTCAGCGAAAGCAACGTTGCATTTCGCGACTTGACGGACGGTGAGATCGAAGCGTACTGGGCTAGCGGAGAACCGGTCGACAAGGCCGGGGCCTATGCGATCCAGGGACGTGGCAGCCTGTTCATCCGGCGTCTGGAAGGAAGTTTCTCGGGAGTCATGGGACTGCCCCTTTTCGAAACCGCTGCACTGCTGGCCGAGGTCGGCATCGCATCATGCGTCCTGTTGGGCGCGGAGCTTTATAGCCCATGAGCGACGAGATCCTGATCAACGTGACGCCGCCTGAAACCCGCGTGGCGATCGTCGAGAACGGCGTTCTGCAGGAGGTTCTGATCGAGCGACGGCGCAAACGCGGGCTGGTCGGCAACATTTACAAGGGGCAGATCTGCCGCGTCTTGCCCGGCATGCAAGCCGTATTCGTGGATATCGGCCTCGAACGCGCTGCATTTCTTCACCTGTCGGATCTGAGCCAGCCCGAACGAGAACGCGCTGTCGACGATGCCATCGAGCGCGTGTTCCAGGAGGGGCAGGAACTGGTGGTCCAGGTGGTCAAGGATCCCCTTGGCACCAAGGGCGCGCGACTGACGACGGACATCTCGCTGCCGTCCGTCTACCAGGTGTACATGCCCAATGCGAAGACCTGCGGCGTGTCCCAGCGCGTGGAGTGCGAGCGCGAGCGCGCCCGCTTGCGGGCTTGTGTCGAAATCTTCCAGAAAGAACATGGCACTGGCGCCTTTATCGCCCGCACGGCGGCCGAAGGCGTCGACGAAGCGGCGCTGCGCGCCGACATGCTGTTCCTGATCAAACTGTGGAACTCGATCGCACAGCGAGCCCGTACAGCCAAGTTCAAGACCTTGCTGCACGAGGACCTGCCGCTGGTCATGCGGGTGCTCCGGGATCTGCACCGCGCCAAGGTGGAAAAGATTCGCGTCGACTCGCGCGAGAGTTTCGCTCGCATGGTGAAGTTCGCGCGCGAGTTCACGCCGGAGATGGCGCCGCTCGTCGAGCATTACGCCGGCGAACGTCCCCTGTTCGACCTGTACGGGGTCGAGAGCGAGATCCAGAAGGCGCTGGAACGGCGGGTTGCGCTGAAGTCGGGCGGTTATCTCATCTTCGATCAGACCGAAGCGCTGACGACGGTCGACGTCAACACGGGCGCCTTCGTCGGTGGTCGGAATCTCGAGGAAACCATTTTCAAGACCAATCTCGAGGCCGCACAAGCGATCGCGCGGCAATTGCGGGTGCGCAATCTCGGCGGGATCATCATCATCGACTTCATCGACATGAAGGACGAAGAGCACAAGCAGCAAGTGCTGCAGGCGCTCGAGAAGAGCCTTGAAAAGGACCACGCGAAGAATACCATCAGCGAGGTGTCGTCCCTCGGTCTGGTCGAAATGACCCGCAAACGGACACGGGAGAGTCTGGAACACACCCTCTGTGAAACCTGCCCCGCGTGCAGCGGTCGTGGAGTGCTGAAGACGGCAGAGACGACTTGCCTGGAGATATTCCGCGAGATCATCCGCGAAGTCCGCCAGTACAACGTACAGGAACTGCTGGTTTTGGCGTCGAACGAAGTCGTGGGGCGCCTGCTCGATGAAGAAGCCGACATGCTGTCGGAACTTGAGGCGTTTCTCCGCGTGCAAATCAAGTTCCGGGCCGAAAGCCAGTATACGCAGGAACAGTACGACGTCGTCCTGCTTTAAGCGAAGGGCCGGGAAAAGGAGCTTGGTCAGCTTCGGCGGTTCCCTGAGCCGAGCGAGACTCGACGTGAAGCATGCCGCCAAGCAGGAAAGCGGGCGCTGTCGTGAACCGCCTTGGTTGCCCTTCCGCGTTCATGCGATGGGGCCTGAGTTTGGGATGTTACACTCGGCAGGAAGAACCTAACCGGAAAGCCTTAAGCCCCGGTCCAGTTCTTGTGGAAACGGGTCGGGCGTGGCGGCGCATCGGCTAAAGGAATCGTTCGGCCCGAGCCACAACATGGGTTACGGCGGGTCGAGGAACATGTGAAAAGGAGAGGATTGATCAATGCAGCGAGTGATATGTGGCGCGGTGCAGATGGCGTCGAGCCCGAACGTCGGCGCGAATCTACTGGAGGCGGAACGTCTGATCGAGTCGGCTGCCGCGCAGAAATCCCGGATCGTCGTTCTGCCGGAGAATTTCGCGCTGATGGGAATGTCGGAAACCGACAAACTCGCTGTCGCCGAGGAGGATGGCAAGGGGCCGATTCAGGACTTTCTGTCCCGCACCGCGGAACGGCTGAAGATTTGGCTTTTTGGCGGTACGATGCCGATCAAGGCCAGCTCTGGGAAGGTGTGGGCCTCCTGCCTGGTCTACGACGATCGCGGCCAGCGCGTGGGCCGTTACGACAAGATCCACCTCTTCGATGTCGACTTGCCGGGTTCCGACGAAAGTTATCGCGAGTCGTCGACAATCGATGCCGGCCACAATTCGGTAGTGCTGGATTCGCCGTTCGGGCGCATCGGTGTGGCGATCTGCTACGACCTCAGGTTTCCCGAGCAGTTTCGCCAAATGGCCGAGTCTGGCCTCGACCTGCTGGTCGTCCCAGCCGCCTTCACGGCGCAGACGGGCGCCGCGCATTGGGATTTGCTGGTTCGCACGCGGTCGGTCGAAAACCTCTGCTACACCATCGCCGCGAATCAGGGCGGTTTCCACGTCAATGGCCGGGAGACCTACGGTCACAGCATGATCGTCGACCCGTGGGGCAAGACGCTCGCTTCCCTGGCCTCCGGTTCGGGTGTCGTCTGTGCTGAAATCGACCGCGAACGCCTCGAAAAGGTCCGAACCGCGTTCCCCGTCCTGACGCACCGGCGATTGTGATGACGCTGACGCGGGCTCCGGTTCTTGCTCCCCATTCCCTTAGCTGACCCCTCTTGCGCATGACCAACGAATCCCTCGACGTCGCCCGGCGACTGATCCTCGACCCGCTTGCGCTCGGTGCAAGTGACCTTGATTGCGTAATGGCAACCATGCTGGGTGCGGCCATCGATGATGCCGACATCTACTTGCAGCAGTCGCGATACGAGTCATGGGCGCTCGAAGACGGCATGGTCAAGGAGGGCTCGCACAGCATTGATCAAGGCGCCGGTCTGCGCGCGGTCTCCGGCGAGAAGACCGGTTTTGCCTACAGCGACGAAATTGCCCTGCCGACCTTGATCGAGGCCGCGCGCAACGCCCGGGCGATTGCGGTTGCCGGTGCGAGCGGTCCCAGTCGCGTCGAAGCGCGGGAAACGCCGCCGCGCCTCTATCTGCCCATCGATCCCATACCTTCCCTGAGCGAGCAGGACAAGATTGACCTGCTGCGGCGTCTGGATGCCGAAGCGCGCCGGCTAGACCCGCGGGTCGAGCAGGTCATCGTCAGTCTATCCGGCGGCAGCTCCGCCGTTTTGGTGCTGGATCGCGACGGCGCGATGCACGGTGACGTTCGCCCCCTGGTGCGTCTGAATGTCAGTGTGATCGTGCAGCAGGACGGTCGCCGCGAGCAGGGATCCTCCGGCGGCGGCGCCCGGGCCGATTATCGGTACTTTCTCGAGGGTGACCGCGCGTCCGGCTACGTGCGGGAAGCCGTACGACTCGCACTGGTGAACCTGGAAGCCGGCGAGGCGCCGGCGGGGACGATGACCGTCGTGCTCGGTCCGGGCTGGCCCGGCGTGCTGTTGCACGAGGCCATAGGGCACGGTCTGGAAGGGGATTTCAACCGGAAGGGCACCTCGGCTTTCAGTGGTCGGGTAGGGGAGCGTGTGGCGTCGCCCCTGTGCACCGTGGTGGATGACGGCACACTACCCGGTCGTCGCGGCTCCCTGAACATCGACGACGAGGGTACGGTGACGCAGTGCACCACGCTGATCGAGAACGGTATTCTGCGCGGCTACATGCAGGACAAACTGAACGCGCGGCTGATGGGAGTGCGCCCCACCGGCAATGGGCGGCGGGAATCCTATGCTCATCTGCCGATGCCCCGTATGACCAACACCTACATGCTGCCAGGCGCAACCCCGCCGGAGGAGATCATCGAGTCGGTGCAACATGGCCTCTATGCGAAGAATTTCGGCGGCGGGCAGGTGGACATCACCTCGGGGAAGTTCGTGTTCTCCGCCAGTGAAGCCTATCTGATCGAAAACGGTCGGATCGGCCGGCCCGTCAAGGGCGCCACTTTGATCGGGAATGGTCCCGACGTGCTGACCCGGGTCAGCCTCGTCGGGAACGATCTGGCCCTGGACAGCGGTGTCGGAACCTGCGGCAAGGACGGGCAGAGCGTGCCGGTCGGGGTGGGCCAGCCCACGCTGCGGGTGGACGGACTTACCGTGGGAGGGACCTCGGTTTGAGCGTCGGACGTCAGGAATTGAAGGGCGATGCGGGGCCCGGCACCGAAAGTCAGCGGCTCGATGAACTGGCTGAACTGATCGGACGCTCGCTGGACAGCGCCGCAGAGCGTGGCGCGAGCGGTGCCGAAGCGGCCGTCAGCGTGGATCGCGGGCTCTCGGTCGCGGTGCGTATGGGTGAGGTGGAGACGATCGAATATCACCGCAGTCAGGGCTTCGGCGTGACCGTCTACTTCGGTCATCGCAAGGGCTCGGCCAGTTCGACCGACCTGAGCCCGAAGGCCGTCGCGGATACTGTCGCAGCCGCGTGTCGCATCGCACAGTATGCCGCGGAGGACCCCTATGGGGGTCTCCCGGATGCGGACACACTGGCGCGGGAGTTTCCCGAACTCGACGTGTTTCATCCCTGGAACCTCGATGCCGATGGCGCCATCCGTATCGCCACGGAATGCGAGAATGCCGCGCGTGGCTTCGATCCCGAAATCAGCAACTCGGATGGGGCAAGCCTCGACACGTTTCAGGGCGTCCGCATGCTCGGGAATACGCTGGGCTTCATGCACGGCTATGCCAGCAGCCGACACAGTCTGAGTTGCTCGGTGATCGGGCAGCGCGATGGCCAGATGCAGCGCGATGACTGGTGGACCGTGGCGCGTGCCCCGCAGGATCTCGAAGCCGCGGCGGAGGTCGGCCGCAAGGCCGCCGAGCGAACGCTGGGTCGTCTCGGCGCGCGGAGTCTGACGACTCGGCAGTGTCCTGTCGTTTTCGCGGCGGACATCGCGAGCAGTCTGCTTGGCCACTTCATCGCAGCGATACGCGGCGGCAACCTTTATCGCAAATCCAGTTTCCTGCTGGACTGTCTCGGCAAGCCGATTTTCCCCGAATTCGTGCGGATTCACGAACAGCCTCATCTGCCGCGGGCGCTCGGCAGCGTGCCCTACGATTCGGAAGGCGTTGCGACCTACCCGCGCGACCTGGTCTCGCAGGGCGTGTTGCAATCCTACGTGCTCAGCACGTACTCCGCGCGCAAGCTTGGCCTGAAGAGCACGGGCAACGCCGGGGGCGTGCACAATCTGACGGTCGAGCCAGGGGCGTTGGACCTGCCCGAGTTACTGAAGGCAATGGGGAGCGGGCTGCTCGTAACCGAGATGATGGGGCAGGGCGTAAACATCGTGACAGGCGACTACTCGCGCGGTGCGGCCGGGTTCTGGGTGGAGAACGGCGTGATCCAGTATCCCGTCGAGGAAATCACGATCGCCGGCAATTTGCGCTCGATGTTTAAGGGCATTCAGGCGATCGGCAGCGACGTCGACGCCCGCGGCAACACGCGGACTGGATCGATTCTTATCGACACGATGACGGTGGCCGGCAACTAAGCTCCGGATGAGCGATTTGGTTCAGTACAAAGCCACGGCGATCGCGCTGGCGCGCACCGGGAATCACCGTTTTGCCGCACGCGCTATGCCGGGGCCGCGCTTCCAGCGATCTGGAGAAGCGCCTGCTGCGCTTGTTGCCGCCGGGAGACAGCAACGGCTAACGCGTTGTCTGCGCAGGATCGTCCGGGCCCCGGGCTTCTAGCGCGCCTCGGGCGCCCGGTCCTCCACCGCGACGAACGCCCGGCCGGCGAGCAGGGTCGGGTTCCAGTGCTGCAGGGCCCATTCGAGGATGACTTCGGCGGGTTGGTGGGCCAGTTCGGTGGGGGGGGCCTGATTCAGCCAGCCCAGCAGCTGGTGCAAGGTCGGACCCGGGCGACGAGGATCGACGGCCGTCGCGCGCGCGCTCTTGCTCAGTTTTCGGCCGTGGGAATCGACGAGTATCGGGACGTGACAGTAGGTCGGTCTGATCAGTCCCAGCAAGCTCTGCAGGTAGATCTGTCGCGGGGTAGACGACAGCAGGTCGATGCCACGCATGACGTCGGTGATGCCGGCCTCATGATCGTCCAGGACTGTCGCCAGATGGTAGGCGACGACGCCATCCCGGCGCCTGACCACGAAATCTCCGACGTCGGCTGCCAGATTCTGTTCGAAGGGCCCCTGCAGCCGGTCGACGAACGAGACCGTCATATCGGCTGCCCTGATTCTCAGCGCAAACGCGCCATCCGTACCGTCATCCGGCAGTTTGTTTCGGCAATGCCCGGCGTAGACGGCCGAGTCAGCATCCGCCGCCAGGGATTTGCGGGAGCAGGTGCAGGGGAACAGCAGTGAGATTGCCTGCAACTGCGTGAGGGCCTCGGCATAGCGCCCGGTGTTCCGGCTCTGGAATGCCACCTCCCCATCCCACAGCAGACCGAAGGCCTCCAGCGTTTGCAGTATCGCGTCCGCCGCCGACGCCCGGGATCGCTGCGGATCGATGTCGTCGATGCGCAGCATCCACTTCCCGCCCTGGCTCTTCGCCTGCAGGAAGCTGGCCAGCGCGGTATAGAGGGAGCCTAGATGAAGAGGTCCGGAAGGCGAGGGCGCAAAACGTCCCAGATAACGGATGGTCAGAGGGCGGGTGGCGGTTTGCAGCGGGATGGCACAGGGCAGCCGGACGGCTGCCGTTGATCAACCGAGTTGGCGTTCGCGCAGTTCGTCGAGCGTCTTGCAGTCGATACACTGGGTCGCGGTCGGACGCGCTTCGAGGCGCCGCAGTCCGATTTCGACGCCGCACGTTTCGCAGTAGCCATACTCCCCGCGTTCGAGGTTCTCCAGCGATTCCTCGATCTTCTTGATCAGCTTGCGCTCGCGATCCCGCGTCCGCAGTTCGAGGCTGAATTCCGATTCCTGCGTTGCCCGGTCGTTCGGATCCGGGAAGTTGGCCGCCTCGTCCTGCATGTGATGGACGGTACGGTCGACTTCACGCATCAACTCGTCTTTCCATTGGTGCAGGATCTTGCGGAAATGCTCGACCTGCCCTTCGCTCATATATTCTTCGCCTTCCGACGGCTGGTACGGAACACAGCTGAAAGGAGCCACCTGAGGGGCTGTTGCGTTACCGTTCGACATGCTCGACTCCTGAAGCGCCTCGAAAAATTGCGTATAAATAGCAGTTTCGTCGACCGCACGCAAGCAAAGACCGTGGATCGGGTGAAAGGCAACGGCCGGGGCCACCCTGCGATGGGCGGCGTGCCGGCCGAAGACTTGAGCCGGGTCACCACCCGGCTCGGGGACCTACGCCTAGTGCGAAGGAATGCAAGAGGGAGGGACGGTCAGGGCGTGACGACCGTCGCTTTCTGGATCACGATGGCTGTCTTGGGTACATCGGTTGGCATCGGTCCGCCGGGTCCGGTCGGTACCTTGGCCATCTGATCGACCACGTCCATCCCGTCGGTCACCTCTCCGAATACGGCATAGCCCCACCCCGACGGGGTCGAACTCTTGTAGTCCAGGAATCCGTTGTCGACATAGTTGATGAAGAACTGGGCGGTGGCCGAATGGGGATCCGAGGTACGAGCCATCGCGATTGTGCCGCGCTTGTTCTTCAGACCGTTGTCGGCCTCGTTCTTGATCGGTGCATTGGTCGGCTTTTGCTTGAAGTCGGCCGTAAAGCCGCCGCCCTGCGCCATGAACCCCGGGATGACGCGATGAAAGATCGTGCCGTCGTAATGCCCGCTCTTTACGTAGGCGATGAAATTCTCGGTGGAAGCCGGTGCTTTGGCACTGTCCAGTTGCACCGTGATGGTGCCCAGGCTCGTTTCGAGTTTGACTTGGGTCGGTTCGGTCATCTTGGGGGTTTCCTTGGCGGCCAGCGGAGTTGAAATCAGGAGCCCCAGCAGGGGCAGTAAAGGGAAGTGTGAGTGTTTCAAGTATGACATAGGGCAAAAGTGCGTGAATGAGGACAATGGATCAGGCCAGGGGACCGAGTTCGAACTCGTACAGCGGATCGAGGGGGGTGTCGGCATCCATGTGGGCGATCTCTCGAATGATGCCATCGTCGAGGCCGTAAACCCAGCCATGCAGTTCAGGCGCCTTGCGGGTCGTCCAGGCGCGCTGGATGGTCGAGGTCTGCGCCAGGTTATGGATCTGCTCGATCACGTTGAGCTCGACGAGACGCCGCTGTCGTTCGTGTTCCGTCGCAAGCGCGTCCAGCTCGGCCCGGTGCAGGCGGTACACGTCCTTGATTTGCTTGAGCCACTTGTTCAGCAGGAATTGTCCGGGACGGGTCCTTCTCAAGGCGGCGCGCACGCCGCCACATTCATAATGGCCGCACACGATGACATGGCGGATGCGCAACTCATCGACCGCATATTCCAGCGCGCTCAATAGGTTGATGTCGGTCGTCATCACGCTGTTGGCGATATTCCGGTGGACGAAGATGCTGCCTGGTTCGCTGTTCGTGATCTCATCGGCATGTACCCGGCTGTCCGAACACCCGATCCAGAAGATTTCACATTCCCGTTCGATCCCCAGCTTGTTCAGGAATTCCGGATCGGCTGACAGGTGTTCTTCCGCCCACGCCTTGTTTTCCAGCAGTAATCGTTCGATTGCTTTCATCGGCTAGCTCCAAAGGACCGCCGTGCGTCGTTCGCGCGCTCAGTGCCGCTCTCGGAGGGGCTGCTCAGGGTCCACGGTGGTGATTTACGACGCCAGGAGTGTCTCGGTGTACTGGTAGATCGGTTCGATCGGGGTGTCGGGCGGCAGCATGATCAGCTGCTTGAGCATGCCATTGTCCAGGCCGTAGACCCAACCATGCAGAACGGGTCGATTGTGCTGGCGCCAGGCCTGCTGAATGATCGAGGTGTGCGTCAGCTTGACGACTTGTTCGATGACGTTCAGTTCAACGAGGCGATTGGCTTTCTCCTTGTCAGTCGCGTAGTTCTCGATATCGTCCCGATGCAATCGGTAGACATCCTTGATGTGCATCAGCCATTTGTTCACGACCACGAGTTCGGGGCTCTGCTTGCTGAGTGCTGCTTTGACGCCCCCGCAGTCGTAGTGGCCACAGACGATGACATCGCTGACCTTCAGGACGTCGACGGCGTACTGCAACACGCTCAGGCTGTTGAAGTCCGTCATGATGATCTGGTTCGCGATGTTGCGGTGCACGAAGATCTCGCCCGGCTGCGCATTGACGATGATCTCGGCCGGAACCCGGCTGTCCGCGCACCCGATCCACAGCGTATCCGGCCGCTGGTCCTTCGACAGCCGGAGGAAGAACTCAGGTTCCTGTGTGCTCTTTTCTTCCACCCAGGCCTTGTTCTCTAGCAATAGTCTTTCGAAAGCCTTCACGTGATTTCTCCGTAGTTTACGAGCCGGTCGCAGTTTGGCATCGCCGGATGCTGCGAGGTATTGCCATCGCAACAGGCAACAGCGGCCGTCCAAAGTCCTTTATATAGGATCGTATCGAAACCATCAATCGTTCAGCGCGGCCGACGCGAACTGACTGGGCTGCTCGAGGAGTCCGCCGCCAACCTGTTTGACCCACGTCGCCGCCGCGGCATCCAGCGTAGCGATTAGCGGGCGCGGGTACACGCCCAGCCAGAGTACGAGCACGGCGAGACCGGCAAACAGCAACAGTTCGCGAGGACGTAGATCCTCAGCCTGCCTGACCCCGGGTCGAATCCCCGGGCCGAGAAAGGCCACCCGGAAAAAGCCAAACGAATAGGTTGCGCTGAGCACGGTGCCGATCAGCAGGGCCAGACTGAGGCCGCCATGGTGTTCGAAGATCCCCAGCAGCATCAGCCATTCGGCGATGAAGCCGTTGGTCCCTGGGATGCCGATCCCGGCCACTAGGAACAGGAATGCAAAGCCGGTCAGCAGCGGCATCGGGCTGGCCAGCCCGCCGAGATGGACCCGGTCGGTCGAGCCCAGACGCTGCTGCAGGCACCCGGCGATCAGAAAGAGTCCGCCGGACACCAGGCTGAAATTGACGAGTTGAAACACCGCGCCCTGGATCCCATTCAGGTTCATGATCGACATCGCGACGACAACCAGTCCTACATGGCTGATGCTCGCGTAGGCCAGCAGTGTACGCAGGTTGTGTTGCCGCAAGGCTAAAAGCGCGCCAAAAAACACGCCGACGATGCCGAGCCCGGTCAAACAGGGGGCGAAATGGAGCGCGGCTTCCGGTGCCAAGGGGATGCCCAGGCGGAGCAATCCATAAGCGCCCACTTTGATACCGGTGATCATTGCGGTCAACCCGGCGGGCCCCTCCATCGCGATGCCGGGCAGCCAACTGTGGAACGGCACGAGCGGGATCTTGATCCCGAAGCCGAGCAAGAACAGCACGAACACGAGAGTCTGAGTGACCGTGTCCGCGGGTGTCGACAACAGCGACAGGTAGTTGAACGTCAGCCCCGCAGGGATGGGCAAATCGTCGCTGGTCGCATGCTGCAGCGCCAGGATGATACAGGCGAAGAGGATTGGAATGCCGCCGATCAGCATGTACAGCGCGTATTGCGTGGCCACGAAGCGCCGCCGGGGGCCCGAGCCCCACAGACTCACCAGGAAGTAGATCGGTACCAGGCTCAGCTCCCAGAACAGGAAGAACAGCGCGGTGTCGAGCGCGGAGAAGATTCCGATCGTCATGCCTTCGAGCATCAGGATCAGCGCAAAATACAGCCGGGCCATCGAGGGCACGCTGGTCCACGAGCCGACGATGACGGCGACGGTCAACAGGGCAGTGCAGGCCGGAAACAACACCGACAAGCCGTCGAGTCCCACCAGGTAGTCGATCTGCAGGCTGGGGATCCACGCGTGCTGTTCAACGAACTGGAACTTGTCCGAGTGGCCGTCGAAGGAAAACAGCACCAAGCCCGCGAGCAGCACCTCGCACAGTGCCGCGACGAGTGCCCAGACCCTGGCCGCATGGGGCTCTCTCACCAGCAGCAGCGCGGCGGCACTCACGCAAGGGAACGCGATCAACAGGGAAATGAGGGGCAAGCCGGTAACCATCAATGCGGATCCGTGGCTTTGACGTACGGTGGATTCAGGGCGCCGATCACGGTAAGGGCCCGTGTGTCGGTGCTGCGTAAGCGGCTGTCAGACCGCCCACCGATTTGCTGACGATGGCGACCCAGGGCTCCGTGTGAAAGCCGATGGCGAGCAGCGCCAGGCAGACGATCGAGGCGAGCAGCCACTCCGGCCGTGTCAGCGGGATGCCGGGCCGGCAGGCCGCCGGCCGCTTCCGTTCGGCCAGGAAGATACGCTGGAAAGCCCATAACAGGAACGCGGCGGTCAGCACGTTGCCCAGCGCGACCGCTGCGGCGATGCCCCAGTCGCTGGCCCCGATGGCGCCGTCGAGCAGCAGATGCGCGGCATCGAATCCGGGGGTCCCGGGCATGGCCATCGTACTCAAGGCCGCGAGCAGGAACGTGATGCCGAGCAGCGGCATCGCTTCGAACATGCCCCCCAGTCGGGGCAGCAGCGTCGATCCGGCGCGACGGTGCACCAGCCCGGTCGCGAACAGCAGCCCGCTTGCTGCCAGACCGAAGTTGGCCGACAGCAGCAGCGTCCCGGTCAGTCCCTCCCGATCGAGCGTGAACACGCCCACCAGCAGCATGCCCGTCTGGCTGATGGCCGAAAAGGCGAGCAGACGCCGCAGACCCAACTGCATCAACGCGAGACCGGCACCGTAGAAGATCCCGGCAACCCCCAGCCCCACGACGAAGTTCTGCCAGTTGAGCACGGCATTCGGCAACAGCGGCAGTACGAAGCGTAGCAGGCCGTACAGGCCGATCTTGATCCCGACGACCAACACCGGCACGGTGGCCAGCGTGCCGTGCTGTGCGACGGGTGGCAGCCATCCGTGGAACGGGAACTGTGCCAGCCGCACGGCAAACCCGTAGAACAGCAGCACGAAGGCGTAGTTCTGCCAGGAGTCGGCGATGGGTACCGCCAGCAGATCGCGGTAATCGAGCGACCAGTGGTCCGCCATCCGGACATGGTTCCAGCCGAGCAGCAGCACTCCCGAGAGCAGCATCAGCAGCCCGCCACTCTGGAACAGGCCGTACAGACGCGTCGGCGTGCGCTTGTCGTCGCCGGTGCTCCAGTGCCTCAGGATGAGCAAGGGCGGCAGCACTTCGAGGCAGGCCAACAGCCAGAACTGCAGCAGATTCAGGGACAGCAACAAGCCCATCAGCAGGGCCTGCCAGGCCAGTACCAGCGCGATATAACGGCCTGGCGGGCGTTCGTGGACGATTTCCTCGTAGAGCACGAGCAGAGATGGCAGCAGCGCGGCCAACAGTACGAACAGCAGGCTGATGCCGTCGACGCCGAGGTGGTAAGGCAACAGTCCGAGGAGCCGCTCTTGTTCCACGAACTGCAGCGCATCGGCGGAGCGGTCGAAACGCCAGGCCAGCATGACGGCCAGCCCGATCTCGACGGCGCTGGTCACCCGACCGGCGAGCGCGGCCTGGCGTCCACTGCGGGTCAGCAGCGCGACGATAGACCCGGCCACGGGCGTGGCGATCAGCGCGCTGAGCACGGGCAATGCGGCCTGGGTCTTCCAGCCAATTTCGGCGACGGTCATCTCGATTACTTCACGGACAACAGCGTGGCGATCACCAGCAGGATCAGATACCGCGGCCGGCAAAGGGCTTCGTCAACCGCGCGTAGACGCTGACCGAAGCGCCGGAAACCCTTCCAGAGGTCGGCTCCAACCCCCTGCAGCACCAGTTTCTCCTCGAACCAGTGCAGCGCCACCGCGAGTTGATGGGCCATCCAGCGGATCACGCCGCCGGCTTCGCGCGCGTCCGGCCCCGAGCCGCCCGTTGCCGCCAGCCGGCTTTCCTCCCAGGCTGCGGCCGACGATAAACTGCCGAGCGCGGGTACCGGCAAGCCGACGATGCGCTCGACCACCTCCCGGTCGAAACGCTCGACATCGGCGGCGATGCGCTGCACCGGGGCAACGATCCAGCGGTCGGTGGCCGCTTCGATCCAGAAGCGCTGCAGGGCCGCATGGTAAAGGCCGGGACGGTGAGCCAGAAAGGCGGGCACCGGCCGCATCGGACGCGCCGCGACACGGTGCATCAACGACGGTGCCGACATGAACTGGAAACCGCGCACGACGGCATGCGCGAACAAATGCACGGTGGCGAAGGTCCACCAGCCAAGACCGCAGGCCAGGAAGATCAACCCGATCTGGGCAACCGTCGCGAAAATCAGCGAGGACTTGACGTCGGTCTGGGTCAGACCGGTCAAAAAGCCGTAGCAGGCCGTCAGCGCGCCCACCGCCACCAGGCAGGACATGGCCGGCACCGAGTGCTCGAACAGCGGTTGCAGGCGTAGCGCCAGAAAGGCGCCGGCGTGGATCATCACCGCGCCGTAGAACAGTGCGCTGGATGGGGTCGGACCCTCCATGGCCCGGGTGACCCAGGGAGTGAAGGGTAACTGCGCCGACTTGACTGCGGCCGCCAGCAGAAAGCACAAGGCCAGCCCGGTGGCGGCGAGCGGCTGCAGTTTGCGCGCCGCGTGCAACAGCTTCGGCCATTCCAGATCGCCGATCCAGACCACCGCCAGCAGCAGTCCGAGCAGGAAGCCGATGTCGCCGACACGGTTGGTGAGGAAGGCGCGGCTGGCATTTGCGACGGCCACCGGCCGCTCATGGGTGTAGCCGATCAGCAGGAAGGAACAGACGCCGGCAATTTCCCAGCCGGCGAAAGTCAACAGGCCGTTGCCGCCGAGAGCGAGGATCAGCATCGCTCCGATGAACAGGCTCATCACCAGAAAGTAGCGGTGGAAACCCGGCTCACGGTGCATGTAGCTGCCCGAAAAGCGCAACACCGCGATACCGAGCAGCAGGATCAGCATCGCGAAGCTCAGACTGAGCGCGTCCAGTGTGAGGCTGCAGTCGATCCGATGCCGGCCGCTGGCGATCCAGGTGCCCAGGCGCAGGTGCGGCAGCATGGCGGCTCGCGTGCGCAGGCCGATGACGATCAGCAGCGCGATGGCCGAGCTCATCGCGGCGCCCAGGGCAAGGCGGCGTGTGTAACACTCGCCGGCTTCTCCGCCCAATCGTCCGGAGATCATCCCGGCTGCGATCAGCAGCGCGGCCACGAGCGGAAAGAGGGGAATGCCGGCAGCCAGGGTTTCAAGCATGGCGCGGGTCCTCCGCCGCTGCGGCATCCGCGCGAATCAGGGCCGGAGGCAAGGGCTCGGTGTGGCCTGAGCACCAATCGGCCGAGCCCGCGCACACCGGCGTCTGACCCTGGGGTCGCCGCCAGTGCACGAAGCCGGAGCCGTCCTCGAACAGCCATAGCGAGCCGTCGAGCGGATGCCGGCAGCCAAGGACGATCCAGCCGTTGGCGATCAACTCCCGCAGCGGCGCCTGGCGTTCACAGATCGCGGTCAGGACCTCGGGCCTTTGCTCGACGACCATCAGCAGCCGCATGGGTTCATGGATCTCGGTCATCTGGCGCGGCAGTCCGGTCCGCAGGTCGCTGAACGCCCCGTCCATGACGCCGAAGAACCCGGTTACGTTGTGCGGTACCTTGCTGCCGCAGCCGAGCTGATCGGCCGCGACGGTCGAGAAATAGTATTCGAGGTTGATGCCCGCCCCGACGGGTCCGACCGCCAGCAGGATTCCCTCGAGCAACGATCCGTCGTCGTCCGCCGTCGGATCGTAGGAGATCAGGAAGACTCTGCGGTCGAGAAAAACGCCCTGGCTCATCGCGCGTCGTCCGATGAAGGCCGCCGCGTTCGTCGCATGTCCGAGCTCAGGGCGTATCTGGCTGAAGTCGGCGGACCGCTTTCCGACATGAGCCAGAGCCTGACCGGGATCAGGCGTGCGCGGTGCGGAGGCGAAGCGGCGGCAGCGCTCCTGGGCGGACAGGCGACAGACCAGGTCCAGTTCCTTGCGAAAGGCGTGCTGCACGGGGCGCAGTACGGGCGGCAAATCCTCGACATCGAACCAGTGCACGGCGTCGTTGCAGGTGTCGTGCTCGGCGCCGACGAACCAGGTTCCGTCGGGAATCGTGATGCCTCGCTCCGCCAGGCTTTGTCGGGTCTGCGGACGATTGACCATGGCCGCGAAGGCTCTCGCGTTCGGTCCGCCGTGGCGTCCGCTGCAGGCGCCGCAGTCGTAGGCTGCCAAGTGCGGGTTGTTCTCGCTGTTCGACCCATGGCCCAGCAGGACCACGAGCGGGGCAAAGTGGTCGATCAGGCCGATGTTGCGCAGGAAGGCTTCGATACGGTTGGTCTGTTCCTCGTCGGTGAATCCCAGCCGTGGTGCCTCTCCCTGAACGGCGGTAACGGTTACCGTCGTGCGCACCGGGGCAATCAGGGCCGAGGCAGCCGCCCTGGCCCACCGCTGGAAGGTACCGGGAGCGCCGATTTTCGCCGCGAGGCCCAACAGATAGCCCGGCGCCAGCGCATCGATCAGCAGCGAGGAGGACACGAGGTTGCGGCGGAGTTCGTGCTGCAGCAGATCGTCGCGCAAGGTGCGAAGCCGATGCCAGCGGCGGTGGGCGCGGTGACGCTTTGCCTCGTCGGCTCGTGGCAGTTCATGCACTTCGTTGGTAGGGGTCACGACGACCGGGCACAGCGGGGTTTTCCGTGTGTCGTCCAGGCCCTGCCAGTACATCGGCACGCCGAAAAAGCCGGCGGCGCCGAAGGTTTCCACGCGCGGATTTCGCTCCTCCAGATGTCGGCGGAGACTTTCCTCCCGGTCGTCCATGCAGCAGACGATCTGCACGTCCGGAGCCTGCTCGCGGCGCTGCCAACGGCCTTGGCCATGATTGTCGGACAAGGCGAGGAATATCCTTTGCCGGTAGTTCCGTTCATAGGCGAGCAGCCACAGATGGGCGCGGCGCTGTGGTGTGAAATCGTCGAGCAGCCGCAGCAAGCGCTCGACCTGCATTTTCGGCAATGCACCCACCTCGGTGGCAGTCAGCCCCAGATGCTGGGCCAGGCGAAAGAGCCGCCACAGGTTCCCATGGGGCCCCTGGGGTGGGCGCGGCCCGCCGCCGTCCTGATCCGGTCGGGCGCTGTGCAGCCGTCCGATCTCCTGCCACTGCCGCCGGGTCCGGTCGGTCGGCTCGGGCGTGGCGATGAGGCGATGGACTGCATCGGCGAGATCTTCGGGCAGTGTCCCGGCGTAAAGGGCGTGCCGCAGCGAGAACTCATCGGCACGCGTCAGGAAAAACTGCCGCAGCGCCGGGAGAGTCGCCTCGATCGCCCAGGTCTCACGGCACACTCGCTCGCTCCAGACCCGGTCCAGCATCAGCCGCACGGCCAGAAAGTCGGCCAGACTTGCGGGCGCCCCGGTGTTCGCGGCATAACCGGCGTGCCGGCTACGCCAGTTGATCAGGCCTGCCCAGCCCGGCAGTTCCAGCGCGACGCGCGCCAGATAGCCGCCCCAGCGGTCTTCGGGCAGTCCAAGACGCGTCAGTTCCGCGGTGATCGCTGCCAGCGCATCAGTCGGCAGATCGTCCTGTCGCAGCGCGATCGGCTGGATCGCCTGGCCTCGCTCGACCGACTCCCGCCAGACCGCGTAGAGGCCGGCGCGGCGGTTCGGTGGGTGCCAGGCCGCCACGCCTTCGTCCAAAAACGCCGCGCACAGGCGGATCAGGTCCGGGCGCAGGGCCTCGATGGCGCTCTGTCCGGTCAACTCGCCGATCAGTGCCGGCAGGCTAAGGGTTTTGCCGACCTGATCCAGCGCAAGCTCCACCCGGCTGCGCTGTTTCGCGTCCCGGCCGGCATGGTCGGTTTCCTTGGCTGGCCACTCGGGAACCTCGTCGATCATCGGATCGAGCGCCCCCTCCGGGTCCTGGCCGGCCAACGGCAATTCAAGTTTGTCGGCACAAGCTGCCCAGAGAGCGCGGACGAAGGTCCGGGGCGCGGGCACCGGGCCGGCCGTCGGGACGGCCTCGGTCTTGATGGCTTGCAGCAGCCGGTGGCGCGCCCCGGGCGGGATGTCATCCATGATGCGATCGAAGATACCGCTCTCCCGGCTCATCCACCGCAGTGCTTCTCGGGTCGTCGGCTCGATGCCATAGACCATCGCGAGACGGTACAGCTCACGGCGACGCACCTTCGTCGCCCCAATTTCCAGGACGACGGTATCCGGTTCCAGATCCGTCGCCTGGCTCAGTACCGCATCCAGATCGTCCTGCTCGATACGCTGCGCTGCGTACCAGGACCGGACGGCCGTTTCGGACGGGTAGGCCCGGACGCCGGTGAGGCGCTCGAGCTCGGTCAGGGCCTGTGCAAACGGCAGGTGCTGATAGCCATGCAGCGTGTTGTGATGGACGAAGTCCAGCAAGGGCGCTTGAGCGGGCAGAATGTGGTCGAGGTGGTCGACAAGTTCGGCGACACGCTGCCGAGTCGCAGTGTGCGAGTCCGGCGGTGGGCTCGGTGAGGGCGCGGCTGCGTTCATGGGCCTTGCACGTTCAGAAGATCGCGCTCAGCCGGGCGACCGATGCGGTAATCAGGTCCAGCG
>SEYW01000040.1:240-515 GCA_004168015.1 Methylolobus aquaticus | reverse complement strand
GCCGAGCCCTCTCGGCGAATTGCCATTCGGCCAGGGCATCGGCCGGTTCGCCCGGAGGGCCGGGCTCCTACAGAAAATGCGTAGGCTCTGCCGGACCCTTGGATTCCCGCTTGCGCGGGAATGACGGCCTGGGGCGGGGTTCGGGCCGGCGCACGGTCGCGCTGACGGAGTCGCACCCGCCCTGTAGGAGCCGAGCCGTCTCGGCGAATTGCCATTCGGCCAGGGCATCGGCCGGTTCGCCCGGAGGGCCGGGCTCCTACAGAAAATGCGTAGGC
>SEYW01000040.1:0-140 GCA_004168015.1 Methylolobus aquaticus | reverse complement strand
TCTGCTAAGCCCTTGGATTCCCGCTCCCGCGGGAATGACGGGGAGGTGGTGTTCGGGCCGGCGCACGGTCGCGCTGACGGAGTCGCACCCGCCCTGTAGGAGCCGAGCCCTCTCGGCGAATTGCCATTCGGCCAGGGCAT
>SEYW01000015.1 GCA_004168015.1 Methylolobus aquaticus | reverse complement strand
CCCGCGACCTGATCCCCCACTACAGCCACCTCCATCACCCACCCTGCACATCAGTCCATCGATTCCGGTGATCGCACTCAACTTCCATGACTCGTCACCAAAACGATCTGCTCGTGTTCCTACGCCTTGCCGGAACCAAGTCCGGCGTCTGCTCCAACAATATCCCTTCAACAGTGATCGAATCCGCAGCACGCAGGGGTGGTCGCATTTGGTTCCTGGGGAATCGCGTTTTCGTCAGTAACTCCGCAACACTGACACAGCAAATCAGACGCAGCGGATCACTGACCGCATTGGACCAAACGTTCTAGATGGAGCGTGCGCCAACCGCCTTTCCTGCGGGCCGCTGAAACGTAGCGGCGGTCACTGTGGAGAAGCCGACCCGTGAAGGCATTACCATATTGGGAGGGCCGGCGTCTGGCGATGCCGACAGATGCGAAGACCGGTTTGGCGGTAGTACATATACGATGGGCATCCGGGGAGCGGCAAGTCGGACAGACTGCCTCCCACGGACTAGCGAACGCACGCATGTCGTTCGATGAATACTGGCGCGTTAAGCACTGGAGGCTTAGAACGGCTGCCTGACATGGACCCATACCGACGTGGCGCCGACGAAGCGGCGCCAACTGGCCTACAAGCGCAGTCATGATGCTCGCCTCAGGCCGGTCCGCCTGCCAACCTCTAATCTAGCCGACTGCGATCCGACAGTGGCTGGATTTCTTGTACTGTCGAACCTGTCCACCATAAAGCCAGTGCTTGGCAAGGTCTTAAACGGCCCGCCTCGCGCCTTCACTGACGGGTACCATTGCTCGCAGGCTTCAAGTGCGTATTTGACCCACCTCTTTTTGCTGAGGCAGCGCCTCAGACCAGCGCACTTTTGTTCCGGCGTTTGCTCTCTCACTCCCGATCGCTTAGTCTCATTGAATGCCCAGGACAAACAACACCCAGCGCTCTGGTCCTGACGAGCGGGCCAACACCACACCCGAGGGGCTCGCCTTTTATGCCGAAAGCTTTTTGGAGGCAGCCACAATGTGTCGGGGCCCTGACGAGGATTGGGGGCCGATGGGCCCCGTTTCAAAGAGGGTAGTTATTCCTGCATTGTATCTTCTGGGACACTCTATCGAACTGTCCCTAAAGGCTTTCCTTTTGCACCGTGGGCTTTCACTGGAGAATCTACGTCTGCAAGTCGGGCACGATCTGGAAGAAGCCCTCAGAAGGGCGGAAACGCACGACCTCTCGTTACACGTACGACTGACCAGTGAGCAAAGAGAGGCCCTGAGTCACCTAAACCAGCTCTATCGTGGGAAAGAGTTGGAGTATATCAAGACCGGCCCGAAGGTCTTCCCTGGTCTCATCCTGATCAACGTCGTAGCGGAATGCTTGGTGGAGGCGGTCTGCCGGCTTGTTGGCCGCCAGCGATGGGATCCTCGCTGATAAAGGCTCCCTAGTCGGGGCTGCCCCCGAAGGGCGATTGGCACTGATAGATTAATGGCGCGAGCCCGCGGACCGCCACAACACTCCCGGCGCTCAGCCCGATTCCTTTTCCCCATCGTGCGTGTCGAGCGGGCGGGTGGCTAGTCCGTCGGTGAAAGGTGCTACCCAAACAAGCGTGGGCGCGTCAGGTGTCTGGGTCTGCCGGTCCAGCGTAGCAAGTTCATGCCACCGGACACAAAAAAGGGCAGTTATCCACAACTGCCCGCGATTGCCAGCAACAAGTAAGTCGCTGTTTTTATTGGCTGGGGGACTAGGATTCGAACCTAGGTTAACGGAGTCAGAGTCCGTTGTCCTACCACTAGACGATCCCCCAAGTGTCGGGTGAAGCGGGCCGGACGCAACGCACTCACTACGGATGCAGCGCTGCGAAGCGACCGTTGAAGCTTATCGCTTCGAGTACTGAGGACGTCGGCGGGCCTTGTGCAGGCCGACCTTCTTACGCTCCACCTCACGGGCATCGCGCGTGACGTAACCGGCGCGGCGCAGGTCGGAGCGCAGGGCTTCGTCGTATTCGATCAGCGCACGGGTCAGACCATGACGAATCGCACCGGCCTGCCCGGACGGGCCGCCACCGCAAACTTTCACGTTCACGTCGACCTTGTCAGCCAGATCGACCAGTTCGAGCGGCTGCAACACGACCATCTGGTCAGTCTTCCGACCGAAATAATCGGCGAGGACCTTGTTGTTGATCGTGATTTGTCCCTTGCCCGGCTTCGCGTAAACGCGCGCAACGGCGCTTTTGCGGCGCCCGGTACCGTAATAGCTGATCTGTGCCATGTGTGCTGTGAACTCGACGACTAGATTTCCAGCGCGAGCGGTTGCTGCGCCTGGTGGTTATGGGTGGGGCCCGCATAAACCTTGAGCTTGCGGAACATCGCGCGGCCCAGCGGGTTCTTTGGCAACATACCCTGAACGGCAGTCTCGATGATGCGCTCCGGCTTGCGCTGACGTAGCTTGCCCAGGGTTATCGACTTCATGTTCCCGATGTATCCAGTGTGCTTGTAATACACCTTGTCCTGTTCCTTGGTGCCCGTGACACGCACTTTTTCGGCGTTGACCACGATGATGTAGTCGCCGGTATCCACGTGCGGGGTATAAACAGGTTTGTGCTTGCCGCGCAGTCGGCGGGCGATCTCTGTGCTCAACCGGCCGAGAGTCTTGCCGTCGGCATCAATGACGAACCAGTCCCGCTTGACTTCGGCTGGCTTGGCGCTAAAGGTCTTCATTTCTTGTGTTCCAGTCTGAAGGCCGGATTAAAAGTCGGCCATGATAACGTCTTGAGCGGTTCGAGGCAAGCCTATGGCCCACTTCACTTTTGGGGGCATGCCGGGCAGGACGCGACGGATCACGCCGACGCCGCCTTCGGCTCTGCGTAATCAGCCTGCCAGAATTTCTCGAGCTGATAGAACTCGCGCACTCGCGGTTGCATGACGTGCACGATGACATCCACCAGGTCGACGAGAACCCATTCCCCGGTGATTTCACCTTCGACGCCGAGCGGAGGCACGCCGGCGTGTTTGGCATCTTCAACGACGCGCGCGGCGAGTGACTTCACGTGGCGGTCGGAGGTTCCGCTGGCGATGACCATGTAGTCGGCGATGCTGGTCTTGCCCCGCACGTCGATGACGCGCACATCAATGGCTTTGCCCTCATCGAGGGCCTTGATGGCGATTGCGAGTATTTGTTCTGTTTGCATATCTTAAAGAGGGTTAAGGCAAGCCTCACCGAGCGTTGTGTTCCTGGCCACGACACGCAAGCACGCCGTCTAGGCGTCATGCCTGATCCGGATAGCTTAGAAGATGCGGTGTCCGATGCAAGCCTTGCCGCGCACCCTGAGATGTGTGCGGCACGCTTGTTCACTTGTAGCTTTCCAAGACTTTGATGTAGTTGGCGCGTTCGAAAGCGGCGGGGTTCTTGACCTTCCGATGGCTCATGATGCCACGGATCTGATCCACGGAGTCGAATTCCCGGTCATGCAGCCACTCGCTCAGGCCGGAAACGAGTGTCCTGACGTAACCGGGACCATTCCGGAGGAGCGCGGAGGCCGTCATGACCGCATCGGCTCCGGCCAGGAGATACTTGATGACCTCGGCCGAGGTTTCGACGCCGCGCGTCGCGGCCAACGAGGCTTTGACGTGGCCGTGCAACAGCGCGATCCACAGCAGCGGCAGGCGAATCTCGCCCGCTTGACTCAGTTTCAGCGTCGGCGACACTTCGAGCCGGTCGATGTCGAGGTCGGGCTGGTAAAAACGATTGAATAACACCAGCGCGTCCGCCCCGGCTTCATCCAGGCGCCCAGTCATGTGGCCGATCGCGCTGAAGAACGGACTCAGTTTCAGCGCGACCGGAATCTTCACCGCCGCCTTCACCGTCTGCAAAATGTCCAGATAACGTTGCTCGACCTCCTGGCCGGAAATCGTGAGGTTGGCTTCGATGCCGTAGACGTTCAACTCCAGTCCCTGGGCACCGGCCTGCTCGATTTGCCGGGCGTAATCCGTCCAGCCCTCGGCGGTGACACAGTTGAGGCTGGCGATCACCGGGATGTCGACGGCCTGCGTCGCGCGCCGGATCAGGTCCAGGTAGGCATCGGGCCCGGCCGGCTGGTCGTCGATCTCCGGAAAATAGCTCAGCGACTCCGCGAAGCTTAGGGTGCCGTGCTCCATGAAATGCTCGAAGGCCGCGCTTTCGTTACGGATCTGCTCCTCGAACAGCGAGAACATCACGACCGCCGCGGCGCCGGCATCCTCGAGTTGCCGAATGCCGTCGAGCGATTCGGACAAGGGCGAAGCCGAGGCAATGACCGGATGTTGCAGCTCGAGCCCCATGTAGCGTGTCTTAAGGTTCATGCGCGTCGTCCTCAGCGGCTCTTCACACTGGCGTCGGGAGAGAACTGCCTGCTATCGCGGCTCGCCATCTCCTCGTAGATTTGCCATTTCTGGTCGACGGCGGTCTGCGCCATCGCCATCAGTCGGTCGGACTCCAGCGGGTTAGTCCGACTCAGCATCTTGTAACGCAGCTCATTGAGCGCGTAGTGCTTGAACTTGACCCGCGGCCGCGGAGAGTCCAGCACGAACGGATTGCGATCGGAGTCGCGCAGCGCCGGGTTGTAGCGGATCAGCGGCCAGTACCCGCTCGCAACGGCCAGGTCCTGCTGCCGCATCCCGTGCTGCATGTTGATGCCGTGGGCGATACAGTGGCTGTAGGCCAGGATCAGCGAGGGGCCGGGATAGGCTTCCGCTTCGCGCAGGGCGAGCAAGGTCTGTTGGGGATTGCCGCCCATCGCGACCCGCGCGACATAGACGCTGCCGTAAGCGATCGCCTGTAGCGCCAGGTCCTTCTTGGCGACCGGCTTCCCTGCCGCGGCAAATTTCGCGACCGCGCCCAACGGCGTCGCCTTCGACATCTGTCCGCCGGTATTCGAATAGACCTCCGTGTCCAGCACCAGCACATTGATGTCGCGGCCACTCGCCAGCACGTGGTCCAGGCCTCCCGAGCCAATGTCGTAAGCCCAGCCGTCGCCGCCCACCATCCAGATGCTGCGACGGACGAAATGATTGACCACCGACAAGAGATCCCGCGCCATCTCATCATCGAGGACCAGCAACTGCGCTTTCAGCTTTGCGACCCGCTCGCGCTGTGCTCGGATCTGCGACTCGGTCAACTGCGGCGCATTGACGATCTCATCGACCAGTAGCGCATCCACCTTGCCCTTGAGCCCGTTCGCGAGCTGACGCGCGAGGCTCAGGTGCTGGTCCGCCGTCAGCCGGAAGCCGAAGCCAAACTCGGCATTGTCCTCGAACAAGGAATTGGACCAGGCCGGTCCCCTGCCCTCGCCGTTGACCGACCACGGGGTGGTGGGCAGGTTCCCACCGTAAATCGAAGAACAGCCGGTGGCGTTCGCGACGATCAACCGATCGCCGAACAATTGCGACAGCAGCTTCACGTAGGGCGTTTCGCCGCAACCCGCGCAGGCGCCGGAGAACTCGAACAAGGGCTCCAGAAACTGCGCGCCGCGCACCGACGAGAAATCGACTCGGGCCCTGTCGTTTACCGGGAGCTTCTCGAAAAATGCGGTGTGACTCCGCGCCTCGTCGAGATCCGGCTTCTCCGCCATATTGATGGCCTTGACGCCGCTCTCCTTGAAGCTCTGAGCAGGACAGACCTCGACGCACAGGCTGCAGCCGGTGCAATCCTCGGCATAAATCTGCAGCGTGTAGCGCGTGCCCGGAAAGCCCCTCGCACTGATCGGCGCCGACTGGAAACCCTCGGGCGCGGCCTTCAGACGCGACTCGTGGTAGAACTTGGCGCGGATCACACTATGCGGGCAGACGAAGCTGCAATTCCCGCACTGGATGCAAAGATCGGGCTCCCAGTGCGGCACCGACAGCGCGATGTTCCGCTTCTCCCACTGGGTGGTACCCGACGGATAGGTGCCGTCCACCGGCATCGCGCTCACGGGCAACTCGTCGCCGAGACCGGCCATCATCATCGCCGTCACGCGCTGCACGAACTCGGGGGCACCTGGCGGTACCGCCGGCGGGCGTTCCTGGCTGCTGGTCACCGCGACCGGGACGGTCACCTCGAACAGATTCTCCAGAGTCTGGTCGACAGCGCGGAAGTTCTTCTGCACGACCTCGTCGCCCTTCTTGCCGTAGGTCTTCCTGATCGCGTCCTTGATCTTCCCGATGGCCTCTTCGCGAGGTAGCACGCCCGACAGCGCGAAAAAACAGGTCTGCATGATCGTGTTGGTCCGCGTACCCATGCCCGTCGCCTGCGCGACGGCCGAGGCATCGATCACGTAGAACGTCAGCTTCTTGGCGATCAACTGGCGCTGGACGTCGCACGGCAAATGGTCCCAGACCTCGCCCGGCCCGAACGGGCTGTTCAGCAGGAAAATCCCGCCGGGCTTGGCCTTCGCCAGCACGTCGACTTTCTCGATGAAGTTGAACTGGTGGCAACCGATAAAATTGGCGGATTCGATCAGGTACGGAGCCTGGATGGGCTCGGGTCCGAAGCGCACATGCGAGACAGTCTGCGAGCCGGACTTCTTCGAGTCGTAGACGAAATACCCTTGAGCATACAAATCGGTGGACTCGCCGATAATCTTGATGCTGTTCTTGTTGGCGCCCACCGTGCCGTCCGCGCCCAACCCGAAAAAGAGTGCCCGGACCGAGCTGTCCGGCTCGATGTCGAGCGTCGGGTCGTAAACGAGGCTGGTATGGGAGACATCGTCGTTGATGCCGACCGTGAAGCGGTTCTTCGGCTGCGCTTTGGCCAGTTCGTCGAA
Source organism: Methylolobus aquaticus (assembly GCA_004168015.1). Taxonomy (GTDB): domain Bacteria; phylum Pseudomonadota; class Gammaproteobacteria; order Methylococcales; family Methylococcaceae; genus Methylotetracoccus; species Methylotetracoccus aquaticus. The sequence continues at coordinate 98,918 of SEYW01000015.1, read as the reverse complement.
CACCGCCTTCACCATGGACGGGTTGAATTCCTTCGAGGACAGACCGTAGCGGCCGCCGATCGTGCGCGGGAGTGCCGGCAGCGCCAACGCGCCCCTCGTGTAGGCCTCGCTGAGCACCGCAACGACGTCCGCATACAGCGGCTCGCCGGTGCTACCCGGCGCCTTGAGCCGGTCGAGGACCGCAACCGCGCGGGTCGTGGATGGCAAGGCGGCAAGGAAGTGCTCGGCCGCGAATGGCAGGCATAAATGGACATGGATCACGCCCACCCTCTCGCCGCGCGCACTCAGATAGGCCACCGTCTCACGAACCGTGTAGGCACCGCTGCCCATGACGACGACGACGCGCTCGGCTTCCGGGTGACCGTAGTATTCGAAAAGACGATATTGCCGGCCGACGCACGCGGCGAAACGATCCATGGTCTGCTGGACGATGGCGGGCAGCTCGGCATAGAACGGGTTTGCACTCTCGCGCCCCTGGAAATAGACATCCGGATTCTGCGCCGTACCACGGATGAACGGGGCGTCCGGATTCAGCGCACGGGCACGGTGAGCACGCACCAGCCGCTCGTCGATCATTGCCCGCAACTGGGCATCCGGGATCAGATCGACCTTGCTGACCTCGTGCGAGGTCCGGAAGCCGTCGAAAAAGTGCACGAGCGGTACACGGGACGCCAGGCTCGCCGCCTGCGCGATCAAGGCGAAATCATGGGCCTCCTGTACCGATGCGGACGACAGTTGCGCGAAGCCGGTGTGCCGCACGGCGGCCACGTCGGAGTGATCCCCGAATATCGACAGGCCCTGGGCCGCCAGCGACCGCGCCGCGACATGAAAGACCGTCGGCGTCAATTCGCCGGCAATCTTGTACATGTTCGGGATCATCAGCAGCAGGCCCTGAGAAGCCGTGAAGGTCGTCGTCAAGGCACCGGTCTGCAGCGCTCCGTGGACTGCCCCAGCCGCACCGCCTTCGCTCTGCATCTCCGCCACGAGCGGTATTTCGCCCCAGATGTTGCGCTTGCCTTCGGCCGACCACTGATCCGCCAGTTCGGCCATGGTCGAGGATGGCGTGATGGGATAGATCGCGCACACCTCGTTGACGCGGTACGCCACATAGGCCACGGCCTCGTTGCCCTCCAGCGTCATCACTTTACGGTCGCTCATTGCCTCACTCCCCCTCCGCGACCATCTCGATCGCATGACACGGGCATTGTTCGAAACACACCGCGCATCCGGTGCAACGGTCGTAGTCGTAACGGTAGCGCTTACCGGGTCCGAGCTTGACGATGGCCTGCTCGGGACAGGCCCCGTAGCAGCCGTCGCACTCGAAGCAGTTGCCGCAGGAGAAGCATCGCCGGGCTTCGAACACGGCCTCGTTTTCGCTGAGGCCCGACAACACTTCCGAAAAACCGTAGGCTCGGACGCTCGGATCAAGTTCTGCCTGTTGCCGCTGATCGGCCTCCGTGAAATACCAAAGATGCAGCTTCTCGAAGGTTGCCAGTTCCTGGGACGGCGGCTTGGCATACGTGTTACCGCGGAGATAGGCATCGATATGCCGGGCGGCCTTCTTGCCATGCCCCACGGCAACCGTCACGGTCCGCTCGCTTGGCACCATATCGCCGCCGGCGAAAATCCCGGCATGGCCGGTCATCATCCGCGCGTCCACGATCACGGTGCCGTCCTTCTTGAACTCGATATCGGGGACCTGACGCAGAAACCCGCTATCCGTGTCCTGACCGAGCGCCAGGATCAGCGCATCAGCCTCCAGCGTTTCGAAACGGCCGGTGGGTTCCGGATAGCCCTCCGCATTGATCGCCATGATTTCGACCGTAATCCGCGTTTCCTCGATCTCCTTGATGGTCCGCAGCCAGTTGATCTTGACGCCTTCTTCGATGGCCTCGTCGGCCTCGAAGGGATGCGCCGGCATATGGTCGCGGTCGCGACGATAGATGATCAGTGCTTCCTCGGCACCCAGGCGTTTCGCGGTCCGCGCTGCGTCCATCGCGGTGTTGCCGCCGCCGTAGATGGCCACGCGCCGTCCGAGCAAGGGCGCCTCACCGGTCGCCGCCTGCCGCAGGAAGCTCACGGCATCGAGGATCTTCCCGGCATCTCGAGCGGGAATGTCGACGCGCTTGCTGAGGTGGGCGCCGACCGCGACGAACGCGGCATCGAACCCGCCCTGCTCCTGCTCCCGCAGCAGATTTTCGACCTTGTGGTTCAAGGTGATCCGGACCCCCATCTGCTCGATGCGCCGGATTTCACCCATCAGTTCGCTACGCGGCAAGCGATATGCCGGGATCCCGAAATGCATCATGCCCCCGGCGACCGGCCCGGCCTCGCGGATCTCCACGCTGTGCCCCAGCCGTGCCAGGTGGTAGGCGGCCGAAAGTCCGCTGGGGCCGGCGCCGACGATCAGAACGCGCTTGCCACTGGGCGGCTGGTCAGGCGTTATGGTCCAGCCCTCGCGCAGCGCGAGATCGCCGAGAAACCGCTCGACCGCATGGATGCTGACCGAATCGTCGATGACACCGCGGTTGCAACTCGTCTCGCAAGGGTGATAGCAGACGCGGCCGTGGATGGCCGGCATCGGGTTGTCGCGCATCAGCGCCTGCCACGCCCGCTCGTAGCGCCCCGCCTGAACATGCGACAGCCACAACTGGATGTTCTCGCCCGCCGGGCAGGCGTGATTGCATGGCGGCAACAGATCGAGATAAACGGGACGTTGCGAACGCAGCGGACCGGTGCCGCGCCCATGCTGCAGCAAATCAGCCGGGCGGGTCATATCGCGAGCTTTGGGGCTACTCATAAGTGGGACCCTTCGAGTTGGGGAAATGGGCAAAGACCTGTGGCTTCGTCCTGGCCGAGACCGACGATGCGCTTGCCGTGACCCGGAATCGCAGCGGACCGCGACCGTGCCCCAATACACCACAGGCGAAGCGGTCCGACGGCGGATGGCGTCGCGGCAAACGTAGCGCGGGCCCCGTATGCTGAACCGGTGGGAGGCTGCATCTCCGTGGTGCTGCGTCGCATGGAGCCCCCGCAGACTCAGCGGGCCGGTCGCTCGCCGATCGGAATCATGTAATCGACGACCGGTTGCCCGCCCACGAGGTGTTCCTGAATGATTCGCTCCAGCACTGTCGGCGTACAGGAGTGATACCAGACGCCCTCCGGATAGACCACGGCGATCGGGCCTTTCAGGCAGATCCGCAAGCAGTTGGCCTTGGTGCGCTGAATCCCACCACGTCCGCTGAGTTTCAATTCGTCGAGCCGCCGCTTGAGGTACTCCCAGGATTCCAGCCCGGAGGCCTTGTCGCAGCACTTAGGCTTGGTCTGATCGGAACAGAGGAAAAGGTGTCGTTGGGTCTGGCCGATCGCGAGCGCTGCAGCGATCTTGCCGAGGTCCGCGGAGTCGTCTTCGGGGGCTGGGGTCATGACGTTGGTCTGAAGCGCATGCGCCCGCTCGGAGCGCCACAAGGCCTCCGATTCTACCACCACCGGGCAGGGCATTGCCTGGGTCGTCGGCTCAGCCACCGCTGCACTGGGTAGGATCCGTTGCAGATCGTTCCTGACCCGGCAGCATCTTGCGGCAGATAGAGATCGTAACGCCGACATGGATCCACGCAGACTCGATCGCCGCCGGGCTTCCTCAGTTCGCCGAACAAGCGCCGCGCTACGTCGATGCGATGCGGCGTGGCGGGGATTAGGCACTTCGACTGCCCATCGATGCCGTTCCCGGCGTACACTATCGCCCGGCCAACAGCGCCACCCGACGCCGCATCGCCCGTACCCCGGGAAATCGCGTAGCTTCGCTGCCCCCTTACAAAAATGACGAAGCGGCAGCCCGCGCCGGATCACTGCCTCCGACATGACCCCCGCTCCCCGATGAAAAGCGACAAGGACAAACCTCAGCGGCTAATTACCACCATCGTGGGCGCCATCGGCGTGGTTTATGGCGACATCGGAACCAGCCCGCTGTACACGATGAAGCTGATGTTCAGCGGTCCGCTCGCTACCGACCCCAGCCCCAGCAATGTCATGGGTGCGCTGTCCCTGATCTTCTGGGCGCTGACCATGGTGATCTCCATCAAGTACGTGCTGTTCATCATGCGCGCCGATAACCGCGGCGAGGGCGGCATCATGGCGTTGATGGCCTTGGCTCTGCACCGGCGGCATCGGCGGAGTCACCGAGCCTGGATCATGGGCATCGGCCTTTTCGGCACAGCCCTGTTCTACGGGGACGGCCTTATCACGCCGGCTATCTCCGTGCTCAGTGCAGTGGAAGGCCTGGAGATCGGCACACCGCGATTGCATCCCTTCATCCAGCCCATCGCCGTGGGGGTGCTGCTGGCCTTGTTCTCGATCCAGCGATACGGCACAAGCCGTGTCGGCATCCTGTTCGGTCCGATCATGGTCCTGTGGTTTCTGGCCATAGGCTATCTGGGGTTCCGCAGTCTGATCCAGAACCCCGAGGTGCTTGAGGCGCTGAATCCGCTGTACGCCGTGCAATTCTTTCAGAACCAGGGCTGGCAGGGCTTTTTCATCCTGGGCGCCGTCGTCCTGGCCCTGACCGGCGGCGAAGCCCTCTATGCCGACATGGGCCATTTCGGCCTAGCCTCAATTCGCTGGTCCTGGTACCTGTTCGTGCTGCCGGCCCTGTTGATCAACTACCTGGGCCAAGGCGCACTGCTGCTCCGCAATCCGGAGGCGATGCAGAACCCCTTTTACCTGCTGGTACCCGAGGGAGCTTTGTACCCGATGGTCGCACTCGCGACCCTGGCGACCATCATCGCATCCCAGGCGGTGATTTCCGGGGCCTTCTCGATCACGCGGCAAGCGATCCAATTGGACTACCTGCCGCGGCAACGGATGATTCACACCTCGGAATCCGAGATCGGTCAAATTTTCGTGCCGGCCGTCAATCGCGTTCTGATGTTCGGCGTCGTTGGACTCGTGCTGTTCTTTGGTTCCTCTGCCGAACTGGCAGCAGCCTACGGGATCGCCGTCACCGGGGCGATGGCGATCGACACGATGCTTGCGTTCATCGTGGCGATCGATAGCTGGAAGTGGCCCATTCGCTGGGCCACCGCCGTGATGGGCACATTCCTCTTCATCGATCTGTCATTCTTCGCCGCAAATATCCCGAAAATTCCCGAAGGCGGCTGGTTTCCGTTATTGTTAGGCAGCGCGTCCTTCCTGACCATGACGACCTGGAAGCGAGGACGGGAGGTCCTGCAGCATCGCCTGCAGCGCGAGTCCGTGTCCTTGGGCGCCTTTCTCGAACAGATTGCGACCTACCCACCCATCCGGGTTCCGGGCACGGCAATCTTTTTGAACTCACGCCACCTTAGCCTTCCCTTCGCACTACTACAGAATTTCGAGCACAATCACATCCTGCACGAGCGGATTATTCTGCTGACGGTGATCTTCGAGGACATCCCGTTCGTTTCGGAGAAGGATCGACTGATGGTCGAGAACCTCGAACAGAATTTCTTTCGCGTCACGGCGAAATTCGGTTTCATGCAGGTACCACACGTACCACGGGCGCTGGCCCTTTGTCCGCTGGCGGGACTCGCGATCAACCTGGACGAGGCAACGTTCTTCCTCGGTCGCGAAACCGTCATCCCGACCCGAGACCGGGAACTGAACCGTTATCAGGAAAAGCTCTTCATTTCGCTGTACCGCAATGCGGCGAGCCCCTTACAATTTTTTCGGCTACCGCCCCGACGCGTCATCGAGTTGGGTAGCGTCATCGAGGTATGAAATGGCATCAGCCGCCCGGCGCCCCGCAGGTGCGACCGTCACCTTATCGCTCGCGCTGACTCTGATCAGTTGCCAGCCAGCCGAACCGGAACTCGCTCTGGAAGGCGAGATTCAAGGCACGACTTACCACGTGAAGGTCATTTCGAACGGCACCCCCGTGTCGCGCGAGACCCTTCACGCGCAGATCAAGGCCGCCTTCGCGGACATCGACCGAAAGCTTTCGAACTACCGGGACGACTCCGAGATCTCGCAACTCAATGCAAGGCACACAACCGACTGGGTGGAGGTGTCTCCAGAGATTGCCGAAGTCGTCGACATTGCTCGGCAGGTCTACCACCGTTCGAACGGCTGCTACGATCTCACCGTGAAGCCGCTGTTCGACCTGTGGGGCTTTTCCCGGCACGAGAACCGCGTCCCCAGCGACGAAGAAATCAGGCAGGCGCTTGCGCACGTGGGCATGTCGCGCATCGAGGTGGATCGGCAGAACCACCGGCTGCGCAAATCCGACCCGGAAATACGGATCGATCTATCGTCCATCGCCCAGGGCTACAGCGTGGCCGTGGTTGCCGGCCTGCTGGAACGACAAGGCCTGAATGCCTACATGGTCGAAATCGGCGGGGAACTGAAGGTGCGCGGTCGCAAGGCGGACGGTTCGCCCTGGCGCATTGCAATCGAAAAGCCGACACCGTTCACACGGGAAGTGCAGCGGGTCCTGGAATTCCATCAAGAACGAGGCACGGCTGTCATGACCGCCGGCACCTACCGCAACTTTTTCGAAGACCGGGGCACGGTGTATTCGCACATCCTCGATCCGCGGACCGGGAGGCCCGTGACGCATCACTTGCTATCCGTCAGTGTGCTGCACGAGGACCCGACCTGGGCGGACGCGTGGGACACGGCCCTGCTGTGCGTGGGCGAAGCAGAAGCCGCCCGCATCGCCGAGGCGGAAAAGCTCAAGGCCCTGCTGATCTACCAGGAAGGCAAGGATCTGAAGGAGCATATGAGCTCGACCTTCCTGACGACCGACGACGAGTCATCCGCCGCTGCGACACCGCGCTGAACGGCGCTCCTTCTGAAATTTTCGTAGCGGCGATCTGGAGGCACGTCGGCCATCCGGTCGTTCGCGGCTACAACCAACGTAGACGGTTGGCGTTCGTCACGACGGTCACGGATGACATGGCCATCGCGGCACCGGCAATCATCGGGTTTAACAGCAGTCCGAACATCGGGTACAGCAAGCCTGCGGCCACTGGTATCGCCAGAGCGTTGTACAGGAACGCACCGAAGAAGTTCTGCTTGATGTTTTTCAGCGTAGCTTGCGACAAATGCATCGCTTCGGGCACCTTCGAAAGTGAGCCAGCCATGATGACCACGTCCGCACTCTCGATGGCGATATCCGTCCCAGTCCCGATCGCAAAGCCGACGTTGGCCTGCGCCAAGGCCGGCGCGTCGTTGATCCCGTCTCCGACCATGCCTACCGTCGCGCCCTGATCCTGTAGCACCCTGACGACGGCGGCCTTGTCGGCCGGCAGGACCTGCGCTCGGATCTCGTCGATACCGGCCGCTTCGGCGATTGCGCGCGCTGTGACCTCATTGTCGCCCGTCACCATCAGCACCCGCACACCCGCCGATTTCAGCCGCGCTATGGCCTGTTTCGAATCGGGTTTGATCGGATCGGCCACTGTCACCAGACCGACCAGCAATCCATCGACAGCGAGCAGCATCGGTGTCTGTCCGAGCCCTGTGAGCTCAGCGAGACGCTGTTCGAAGCGCCCGGCATCGACCGCCCTGTCGCGCATCAGCGCGGGATTACCGAGCAGCACCGTTTGCCCGTCGATCCGCCCTTCGACACCATAGCCGGGAATGGCGGCAAACCCGTCCACGCTGGCGGGCTCGACCCCTTTGGCGACCGCCGCGGCCAGCACGGCCGCGGCCAGTGGATGCTCCGAACCCTTTTCCAGACCCGCAGCCCAACCCAGTACGCGCTGCTCGCTCCACTCCTCGATACCCTCGACCACCGCCACGGTCGGCTTCCCGGCCGTTACCGTACCGGTCTTGTCGAGAACGATACAGTCGAGCTTGCCGGCCGTCTGCAGGGCATCGCCGTTGCGAATCAGGATGCCCTTCTGAGCCGCCTTGCCCACGCCCACCATGACGGAGATCGGTGTCGCCAAACCGAGCGCACAGGGGCAGGCGATCACGAGCACCGTCATCGCGGCAACGAAGGCGTAACCGAAGGAGGGGTCGGGACCAACCATCCACCAGATCAGGAACGCGACCACCGCAATCGCCACCACCGCCGGCACGAAAACCGCTGCGATGCGGTCGGCCAGCCTTGCGATCTCGGGCTTGCTGGCCTGAGCCTGCCGGACACTGGCGATGATCTGCGCCAACACGGTATCCCGACCGATGCGGGTCGTCTTGAGCAGAAAGGTACCGCTTTGATTCAAGGTCCCGGCAACGACTTCCTCGCCCGGTGCCTTCTCGACCGGCATCGGCTCCCCGGTCAACATCGATTCGTCGACCGAAGAGTGACCTTCGAGAACCACCCCGTCCACCGGAATCTTTTCGCCGGAACGAACCCGTACCGTTTCCTCCAGACCGACATCGGCGATCGGAATATCCAATTCCCGGCCTTCACGCACGACGCGTGCGGTCCTCGGCTGCAAACCGACCAGTTCGCGAATCGCCGACGAAGTCTTGCCGCGGGCCCGCGTCTCCAACGCCTGGCCGAAATTGATGAAGGCCAGGATAATCACGGCCGCTTCGAAATACGCGTGCTTGGCTGCGGCCGGGAGGAGGGCCGCGTAGTCGATCGCGATCGTCGAATAGAACCACGCCGCGCCGGTCCCGAGCGCGATCAACGTATCCATGTTCGCCTGCCGATGTTGAAAGGACTTCAGCGCACCGCGGAAGAAATGGCCGCCAGCGTAATACAGGATGCCCAGTGTCATCAGTGACACGAGCGTCCAGAAGCGGGTTCCGGCGGGGGTGCCCAACTCGGGCAGCCAGTTCAGATGGGCGCCGAGCATCAGCGGAATGCCCAGCGCACCGGCGACCAGGGCCTTCTTCATCAGGTCATGGTAGCGCTGCTCCTCGAGTTCCTCTTGCGCGCCCGCGTCTTCGATACCTTCCATCACCGCGCCGTCATAACCGGCGTCCAATAGCGCGGCCTTCAGGACTGCAGGATCGACCACACCGCGGACAACCGCGGTGTGGTCGCCGAAATTGACCTCGGCAGTCTCAACGCCAGCGACCGCTTTCAGCGCATCCTCAACGGACTGCACACAGCCGGCGCAGCGCATGCCGAGCACCGAAAGTCGGATAGGCGTTCTGTCGTCAGCGACTGTGGCGGTCATCGGAAATCCTCCAGCGAAATATTGTTATGACGCGAGCGACTGCGGGGCTCCGCCCCTCCGCGGCATGTTACCAAGTGCCGCTGCACCGAGTAGCTGACGCCCGGCGCGGACCGCTACGCTCAGCGACGACGGCGCAACGCTCAGCCATCGTTGCCTTCAGCACGGTATCACATTTGAACGCTCGGGCCTGACGGGTGACCGGGAGAAATTCGGGCCTGACGCCGGGTTTCGCGACCTGCTGCGACGCCGACGCAGAGTTCCCCAAGGTTCAGACGACGCGTGGCGAAACGGGCAGGTCCCATGCCGATCGCTCTACCGACGATGAACTGCGAGTAAACCTGCTGCCGGAAGCCCGAACCGCCAGTTGGCCTCCCTCCCGCGGTGGGGGCATCAGCCAAGAAGGCCCGCCCGCAGACTCGATGCGCACGCGACCTTCGCGCGCCGCGGGTGCTGATACCTACGCCGTCAGCGTCCTTCGTCGCCGGCGCTGGTGCCAGTAATCGCTGAGTTTCGCGACCCAGCTGAGTTTGGCCAGCCGGTCGCGCTTCGACCGCTCATACTCCGCGCCGAAAAAGGCCTTCGTCAGTTCCCCAGGCGTCGGCACAAACCCGAAATGCTTTTGCCAGTGAACCTGCGCATCCGACAGCAACCGGAAGTACATATAGTCGTACGGCGTATTGCAGTCGTAACTCAACTCATCGTCTTCGACACGCACATCGAGTTCATCGAGACGGCGAATGAAATAGCGGGTCAGTTCATCGCCGCTCGCGTGTTCATGGCCCGCTTCGTCAAAAACCATAACCATTATCTCCAGCGTGCGCAGCGGCACGACAGCCCCTACCCTCGCTGCCTTGGACCATGAGCGGACCCCAGGGTTCGTAAGGACTCGAAGATAGGGCGGCCTGCTCGCCGCCCTGAGCTCGGCAGGACCTCAGCGACCTGCCGTCGGCACGGTCCCGAAGAACTCGATCGGCTTACAGCCGCTCAGATGTTCCGGGGTCAGCAGGTAGGTGCCATAGACACTGGGGCCCCACACACCCTCGGCGATTTCGAGATTACCCAGGGAAAACGCATAGGCAATCCCTCCGGCCAGCCCTCCGGCCAGAGCCATCATCGACTTGGCGGGCAAATAGAACACGCTGGACACGACACTCGCGGCCTGAAGCCCAATGCCTTCAGCCGTAGTTTCAGCATCCGGCGCACAGGCCGGTGCCGGCGCCTCGGCACGGCACGGACCCGCGGCACTACTGATGACCAACAGCGCGAGCAGAACACGGCCGGAGGTCCGGAACCGACCACCCTTGACGGGCGTGCAAAAAGCGATCTCGGGGAATTTCATCGGTTGCTCCTCCTGAAAACGGGGTGGTTTGGGGGCAGATTCACTCCCGCCCCGCTCGCTTCAGCGATGCCGATATCCCAATACCGGAACCGCTGACATGGGGATCAGCGCCATGGTGTGACGCGCGCTGCCGACCGTCAGTCGCCACGGCCGGCGTCGGCGACAGCTTCGCCGGCGGCCAGTCGGACCAGCTTCAACATGTAAACACGGCGGCTGTCGGCGCGCAGTACCGTGAACGAAAACGGTCCGATATCGACTTTCTCGCCGCGCCGTGCCACATGCCCGAGACGATGGACGATCAGCCCGCCGATGGTGTCATGGGCGTCATCGCTCCAATCCGTGCCGAAATACTCGTTGAACTCTTCGATCGGCGTCAGCGCCTTCAACGTGAATTCGTGATCGCTTTTACGGAAGATGTATTCCTCGTCGCCGAAATCGTGCTCGTCCTCGATCTCACCGACGATCTGTTCGAGTACGTCCTCGATGGTCACGAGCCCGGCCGCGGCACCGTATTCGTCGACGACGATTGCCATGTGGCTGCGATTGGTCCGGCATTCGCGCAACAGGACGTTCAGACGTTTGTTCTCCGGCACGAACTGGGCTGGTCGCATGATATCGCGGACCGGCCTCTGCCGATCCCTAAGACTGTGGACGAGCAAATCCTTGACCAACAATACGCCAACGACTTCGGTCCGGTCTTCGGCAATGACCGGGTAGCGCGAATGGGCCGACTCGGCCACCAGGCTCAGGATGGTCTCGAGTTGTGCGTCCTGCGGAACGACGACCATCTGCGCCCGCGGGATCATGATTTCCCGGACGCGGAGTTCCGAAACCTGCATCACGCCCTCGATCATCGCGAGCGCCTCGGTTTCGATCAGCCCCCGCTTCTCGGCGTCGCGCAGCAGTTCCAGCAGGTCATCCCTATCCTCGGGCTCGCCGGCCAGAAAATGACTGAGCCGGTCCAACCAGCTCCGATGCTCGACGTTCGGCCCTTCACTCATGCGCCGGCGACTTCCTCATAGGGGTTCGGGTAGCCGAGTTGAGCCAGGATCGCCACCTCCTTCGCCTCCATGATCTCCGCCTCGTCTGGGGACTGGTGATCATAGCCCTGGAGATGCAGAACACCATGGATGGTCAGATGGGCCCAGTGCGCTTCCATGGTCTTGCCCTGCGCCGCGGCCTCCTCTTCGACCAAGGGCGCGCAAATAACGAGGTCCCCTAGGAGTTCGGTGACGACGCCTTCCGGCACAGTGAAGGGAAAGCTCAGCACATTGGTGGCGCCTGCCTTGCCCCGGTAACGCGAATTCATGTCGGCGCTTTCGTCCCGATCGACGACACGGATCACCAACTCTGCGTCCGCTTGCGCGACAGCTGGCGTGGACCACCGTTGGAAGTCCTCACGCGATGGTACCGACTCACAGTCCGTCGCGAGTTGCAGTTCGAGTTCAAGCATCCGAACCGGTGGAATCTTGCGCATAGGCCTCGTAGGCCGCAACGATGCGTTGCACCAGCGGGTGCCGCACGACGTCACGCGTATTGAAGAAGGTGAAGCTGATGCCCTCGACCTCACGTAACACCTCGATGACATGCCGCAGGCCCGACTCCCGGTGGCGCGGGAGATCGATCTGCGTGATGTCGCCGGTAACGACGACCTTCGAGCCGAAACCGACGCGCGTCAGGAACATTTTGATCTGCTCGGTCGTGGTGTTCTGCGCCTCGTCGAGAATCACGAACGCGTCGTTCAAAGTCCGTCCCCGCATGAAGGCGAGCGGCGCGACCTCGATGATGTTCCGTTCCTGCAGTTTGGCGACACGCTCGAAACCCATCATCTCGTACAGCGCGTCATAGAGCGGCCGAAGATAGGGGTCCACCTTCTGCGCCATGTCGCCCGGCAGAAATCCGAGTTTTTCCCCGGCTTCCACTGCCGGGCGCGCGAGCACCAATCGCCTGACTTCGTCCCGCTCGAGCGCGGCGACCGCGCAGGCAACGGCGAGATAAGTCTTGCCCGTGCCGGCGGGCCCGATGCCGAAGTTGATATCGAAACGCCGGATGTTCGCGAGGTAGGCCTGCTGATTCGGCCCACGCGCGATGATGGCGCCACGCTTTGTCCGTATTGCGGCCGTGTCATCCAGCGGCGCCTCGCCGCCGGCGAGGGCCTCGACATTCGCCTGCTGCAGCGACATGTGCACACGCTCGGGTGTGATCGGCTCGTTGAGACTCTCTTCGAACAGGCTCTGCAACAAGCCTACCGCGGCGCGCGCCGGCTCCATTGAACCGATGATCTCGAACTGATTCCCGCGACTGGCGATCTCGACGCCGAGACGTCGTTCGATCTGCCGCAAGTGTTCGTCGAATTGACCGCAGACACTGGCCAGCCGCGCGTTATCGGCCGGTTCCAGGGTCAGGTGCAGTGCGTGGGGATGACGACTAAGCAAGGACAGCAGCGACCTGGTCATGAGTCCCGGCGTGCAACGACGGAGCGGGAGCGACGCCATCGTCCCAGACACGTCCACGCAGGCAGTTCGGCAGGGCCTCGGCGATCATCACGTCGACGAAATGGCCGATCCATTGGGGATTACCGGGAAAATTTACGACCCGGTTGTTTTCCGTGCGCCCGCAAAGTTCCGCATAGCTCTTCTTCGAGTGGCCCTCGACCAGCACCCGCTGGCGGCTACCGACCATGCGTCGTGAAATATCGGCGGCCATGTCGTTGATTCGGGACTGAAGCCGGGCCAACCGCGCTCGCTTGACCGCTAGCGGCACGTCGTCGGCCATTTCGGCGGCGGGGGTTCCCGGCCGCGCACTGTAGACGAAACTGAACGACTGATCGAAGCCGATCGTCTCGATCAGATCCATCGTCTGCTCAAAGTCGGTATCGTCTTCGCCGGGAAAGCCGACGATGAAATCCGAGGACAGGCTGATATTCGGGCGGACCGCGCGAAGCCGTTCGATCTTGCGGATGTAGTCGCTCCGCGTATAGCCCCTTTTCATCAATGCCAGGATACGGTCACTGCCGCTCTGCACCGGAAGGTGCAGATGATCGACGAGTTCCGGAATTGCGCCGAAGGCATCGATCAGATTGTCGCTGAACTCGACCGGATGCGAGGTCGTGAAGCGGATGCGCTCGATCCCGTCGATCGCGGCGACATAGAACAGCAGCAAGGCGAAATCGGCGATGTCGCCATCGGCCGTGACGCCGCGGTAGGCGTTCACGTTCTGCCCCAGCAGATTCACCTCGCGCACCCCTTGCGCCGCCAGCGCGGCAATCTCGCCGACCACGTCATCGACCGGCCGGCTCAACTCGGCGCCACGGGTGTAGGGCACGACACAGAACGTGCAGTATTTGCTGCACCCTTCCATGATCGACACGAAGGCCTTGGGGCCCTCGGCCCGCGGTTCCGGCAACGCGTCGAACTTTTCGATTTCCGGGAAGGAAACGTCGACCACACCCCGCCCCAACTGACGTGCCTGATCGAGCATTTGCGGCAGGCGATGCAGCGTCTGCGGTCCGAATACCAGATCGACGTAATCGGCACGCTCCTGCAGCGCCGCGCCTTCCTGGCTGGCCACGCACCCTCCCACGCCGATCAGCACACCCGGACGTTTCGCCTTCAGCGGCCTCCAGCGACCGAGTTGGGAGAAGACCTTCTCCTGGGCCTTTTCGCGAATCGAACAGGTGTTCAGAAGCAGCAGGTCCGCCTCTTCGGGTATTCGAGTTTCGGTGAAGCCGTGCGACTTGGCGAGCACGTCCCGCATCTTGGCGGCGTCGTACTCGTTCATCTGGCAACCGAAGGTTTCGATATAAAGCTTGAGTGTCATTCAGTGGGCGCTCGCAGTGACGGCTTTCGGCCTGGGCCTGATCTGAGAGCGCCGGTATTCTATCAGAATTTCGGGTCCCTGCCGGCCACTCGGCGATGGCAGCGGCGCTGCCCCCCCGCCGAGCACCGTGGCAGGGCTAGGCCAGCTTGGGTGCCGGTTTGAACGGATTGACCAGCGTCGAACCCGTGCGGAGATAGACGGCCTCGGGGTGTTTCGCGGCCATCAACCCGCGTACTCTGTCCTCTTCCGAGCGTCGGGCATCGATCATGATCAGATACTTCCCGGCATCGATCTCGTCATGGTAGGCCGCAAGCTTCTGGTTCTCCTTTGCCAAGCCCATCAAGCCCCCGACCCAGGCGCCGAACAGCGTGATGAAGCCGAAGATCGCAACATAGACGAGCCCGCCCACCTGCGGACCGAAGGGGTCGCTGACGATGACATAACCGGTCACCGCGAGGGCGCACAGGAAGCCGATCAGCGCACCGCGCTCCGCGAAGCGCACCACGTCGAGCTTCTGGATGAAGTTCGCCGAGTGGATATGGCGCTTGTAGAGGCCTGCCTCGTCTTTGCTCCAGACATGGAAATTCCAGTCCGAAATGCCGGCGGCATGCAGATCGATGGAGATCTGCTCGGTGCTGTCGAGGTTGCCCGTGAGGTAATAGAGTCGCTGCATGGAAAGTCTCCTCCACTGATGACGCCACTGCGTCGGTGGCGCTTGTCTTGGTCGGAATCCCGGATGCCGTCCTTGATGCACGACACCGGAAATCGCTGTGTATGCCCAATGCCCGCGGCTGTCAATAGTCACCCGGGGTAGGCATCGAAGTCGCCGTTCGTCGCAATCGATTCGGCCAGGACCTCGATCCAGTGCTTCACCGGCGTCTTCGTCCCGGATTGAAGATGCAGGAGACAACCGATGTTGTCGGTCAGGATCAGTTCCGGTTGACCGCATTCCAGTGCGGCGATCTTGTCGGCCAAGAGCCGTGCCGCAACGGTCGGCTGCAGTAACGAGTAGCTGCCGGCCGAGCCGCAACACATTTGGGCATCGACCACGGGGACCAGATCGAGACCGGCTTGCGTCAGCAGCCCTTCGACACGGCCGGCCAGGCGCTGGCCATGCTGCAAGGTGCAAGGCGCATGAAATGCGACCCGGCCCGAGAGTTTGCCAGCGAAAACCGTGATCGGCTCGCTGGCCAGCACCTCCACCAGGCTTTTCGTCATAGCGGCCACGCGCGCGGCCTTGGCCGCATAGACCGGATCGTCGCGGAGCAGGCGGCCATAGTCCTTGACCGTTACGGCGCAGCCGCTGGCGGTGACCACGATGGCCTCGGCGCCTCGCTCGACCTCCGGCCACCAGGCATCGATATTCCGCCGCGCGAAACCAAAGCCCTTGTCGCGGCCAGCCAAATGTTGGCTCAGTGCGCCGCAGCAACCGCTCGCCGCCGCGTGGACCAGCGAAATTCCCAGCACATCGAGCACGCGGGCCGCGGCCGTATCGATGCCCGGGGCAGTGACCGACTGGACGCAGCCGTTCAGCGCCACCATGTGACGGGCATGCCGCCGCGCTGGCCAAGACAGCGCGCGACGCGGCGCCGGCAGTTTGCGCTGCCATTCGACCGGCAGCAGCGGCTGAGCCGCGCGCGCCAGAGCGAGGAGCGGCGCGAAGCGGCGCGGATACGGCAGAATCGCCCGCAGCGCAGCGCGCTGGACTCGCTCGATCCACGGCCGGCCGGCATCGCGTTCGACGACTTCTCGCCCAATCTCGAGCAACTTGCCGTATTCGACTCCCGAGGGGCAGGCGGTCTCGCACGCCCGGCAACTGAGGCAGCGGTCCAGATGCGTCTGGGTTCGCTGTGTTGCGGCGGCGCCCTCCAGAACCTGCTTGATCAGATAGATCCGGCCACGCGGTCCGTCACGCTCGTCACCGAGGAGGCGGTAAGTCGGACAGGCGGCGTTGCAGAACCCGCAATGCACACAGGCGCGGAGCACCGCGTCGGCTACAGCGCCGTCACGCGTGTTCCGGAACCCATCGGTCAGCCGCGTCTGCACGCTCTAAAGACCCTCGTACATCCGCCCGGGATTGAACAAGCCATCGGGATCGAAAGCCGCTTTCAGAGATCGGTGCAGGTCCATCAGCAGGGGCTCCAGAGGATGGAAGCGAACCGCCGACGCCGTTGCTGTCCGGAAAAGCGTCGCATGCCCGCCGCACGATGACGCCGCGGCGAAGACCTCGGCGGCCGGAGCGCTCGTGCGCAGCCACCGCTGGGCACCACCCCAGTCGTAAAGCCATTCGCCCGGAAGCCCAGCCAGTCGGCTGGCGGGCGGGACCGAGAGTCGCCAAAGATCGGCCGCGCCCGCAAAAAATGGCAGGTCTTGTTCCCGTAGCGCGCGCCAATAATCGGCCCCGCCATCGGCCGGCTCGCCGCCGAGACGACGCCGTGCCGCCTGCACTGCGGCCTCATTGCCCGACAGACGCACCCGGAGCCGATCGTCATAGGCCAGAGCGGTAATAGGCCAGGGCCCCGAGGCCCAGGCCTGCATCGCATCCAGCACCGACGAAGGGTTCATCTCGAAGCTCAGACTCAACTCGCAGCGGGGTCGCGGCAAGACCTTGAGCGAAACTTCCAGCAGCACGCCCAGGGTGCCACAGGCCCCGACCATCAGGCGCGATACATCAAAGCCGGCCACGTTCTTCATGACCGTGCCACCAAACCGGAGCGCCTCGGCTCGCCCATTGAGGAGCTTCACCCCGAGCATGAAGTCTCGGGCGGAGCCGGCAAACGGGCGGCGTGGCCCGGACAAGCCGCACGCGACGGTACCGCCGATCGTCGCGCCAGGCCCAAAATACGGTGGCTCGAACCCCAGCATCTGTCCCTCTTGCGCCAGCACGGCTTCCAGTTCCGCGAGCGGCGTTCCGCTCCGCGCCGTCACGACGAGTTCGCTGGGTTCGTAGGCGAGAACGCCGCGGTGTGCGGCCACGTGCAGCGCTTCGGCATCGATCGAACGGCCGAGAAAATGCTTGCTGTCGGCGCCGACAATGCGGAGCGGTTGCCGGCGCGCCAAAGCATCCCGGACGGCGTCCCGCAATTCGCTTTCGCGGTCTGCCGACGGCAGTACCGCGATGCCGCCTGCAGTCTCGTTCAAAAGCGTTCGAGCTCCGGAAACGGGAGCTGCCCGCCATGCACGTGCATGGCACCGAGTTCCGCGCAGCGGCGCAGGCTGGGCACGGCTTTCCCCGGGTTCAGCAAACCGTGCGGGTCGAAAGCCCGCTTAACGGCGTGAAACTGGGCCAGTTCTGCCGCAGGGAACTGCCGGCAGAGCAGGTCGATTTTCTCGACCCCGACGCCATGTTCGCCGGTGACCGTACCTCCAACGTCGAGGCACAGTTGCAGGATTCTCGCCCCGAGCCGCTCGGCCTGCTCCAACTCCCCCGGGCGGTTGGCGTCGTAAAGGATTAGTGGATGCAGGTTGCCGTCGCCGGCGTGGAAGACATTCGCCACACCGAGCCCGAATTCCTCCGCAAGCGTCGAGATTCCACGCAGCACATCGGCCAGACAGCGGCGTGGAATCGTTCCGTCCATGCAGTAGTAATCCGCGGCGATCCGTCCCACCGCCGGAAATGCGGCCTTGCGACCCATCCAGAAGCGCAAGCGCTCCGCGTCATCCGCGGCGCGGCGGACTTCGCTCGCGCGAGCCGCAACCAGGATCGCCTCGGCGGCGGCGAGATCGGCTTCCACCTGTTCCGGCAAGCCATCAAACTCACACAGCAGAATCGCTGCTGCCTCTACCGGATAGCCGGCATGCACGAACGCCTCGGTCGCGCGAAGGGTCACCGCGTCCATGAACTCCAAGCCCGCAGGCAGCAGCCCGGCGCCGATGATGCTCGCAACCGCGGCCCCGGCTGCGACGACGTCGTCGAAGGCGGCCAGCAGTGCCCGCGCAGACGCCGGCTGCGGGATCAGCTTGACGACCACCTCGACGATGATGCCCAGCAGCCCTTCCGAACCCGTCAGCAAGGCCAGGAGGTCGTAACCCGGAGCATCGAGCGACATCCCGCCGACGGTCAGCAACTCGCCTTCGACCGTAACGAGTTTGATCTCGGTAAGGTTGTGCACCGTCAGCCCGTACTTCAGGCAATGCACACCGCCGGAATTCTCGGCAACGTTGCCGCCAATCGTGCAGGCAATCTGCGACGATGGATCCGGGGCGTACAGCAAGCCGAGCGACGCGACGGCCTCGGTCACGGCGGCATTCCGGACCCCTGGCTGGACCCTTGCCAAGCGGTTCGGGGCATCGATGGCCAGGATCCGGTTCAGCCGCGTCAGGCTGAGCAAGACGCCATTCTCGACCGGCAGCGCGCCCCCCGACAAGCCGGTTCCGGCACCCCGCGCGACCACCGGCACGCCCGCCGCATGGCACAACTGCATGACCGCCTGCACCTCTGCCGTGCTTTGCGGCAACACCACGATCCACGGCAGTGTGCGGTAAGCGGACAGGGCATCGCACTCGTACGGACGGAGGTCCTCCGGATCCGCCAGCACTGCTTCCGGGCCGAGTTTTCGGCGCAACGCGCGGACGAACGCGTCCTTGTCGACGTGGTGTGCGAGCTGTTCCGAAGGATGCGACCGATGAGTCAAGGGTACCCCTTCAGCGGGCGTTACCCGGCCGACGCTCCCACAACAGGAACAGGCGGTAGCTCAGGGTGCCTGCGATGAAACCACCGACATGTCCCCACCAGGCGACGTCCGCGTAACCGGCGGCATTCACGAAGCCGGTGGTCGCCTTATAAAGTTGCAGAATCACCCAGACCCCAACGAAACCGATCGCTGGCACCGGCACGAACAGTGGCAGAAAGAAGACCCAGATGACTATGCGGGCATACGGGTAAAGAAAGAAAAACGCGCCCATCACTCCGGCGATCGCACCGGAGGCACCTACGGTCGGCACCAACGATGACGGGCTGAAATAGATCTGCAGGATGCCGGCGAACAAACCGCACAAAAGATAGAAGCTGATGAAGCGTACCCCGCCCATGCGGTCCTCGACGTTATCGCCGAAAATCCACAACAACCACATGTTCATGATCAGATGCATCCAGCTGCCATGCAGGAACATGCTGGTAATGAACGAGGCATAGTCAGGCGCGGTCAGATGCGCCCATTGCTCCCAGCCCGACCAGGTGTAGCGGGCCGGCACCAGGCCGTAGCGATAGAACAGTTCGCCGCGGACGCGTTCCGACAACAGCGAGGAGTAGAGGAAAATCAGGCCGTTGACCGCAATCAGGGTCCAGGTTATCCAGGGCGTGTACCGGCAAGGGATCGTATCCCGATAGGGGATCATGAGGACTCGCGTTCTAGTCGACCGTTGAAGATGCAGCGCCGTCGGTCCGGTGCATCCGAATCCCGCGTGCCTCGGTTACGTTAACGCAGACCGGGCTGAAGAAAAACCCCGCGGTGCGCGTGGCGGAACGTTGCTCGGCAAAGTCCGGTGAGCCCGATTGCAGGTCGACATCGGAGACTCCGGGGACGGGCCGAGGCCGTCCACGGGCGCGACGGGGTTCCCCCCGGAAGCACCCTGGGCGCCGTTGCGCTGCTCCGGCATAATCGTCGTCGTTACACCTGTGTAAACCTGAGTCTTCCACCGGATCCCAATGCGCGCGTCCAAAGAACCCCAAACCGAGTCCGATGCCTCCCGATCAACCGATCAGGAAACCCCGGCCAGGCGTGAATTCCTTCGCCGCGGCGCCGCTGCCGGAGGTGCCGCGGTACTCGCCGGACTGGCTCCGGAGCCACGCGCAGCAGCCGCGACCCCGCAATGGATGACCCGCCCCGGTCAGCCGTTCTCGAACTATGGTCTGCCCTCACCTCATGAAAAGTCCGTCATCCGCTTGATCGCCGCCAACAGCGCGGTATCCGGGAACGGCCTGTCATGGACACCGTTGCAGGACCTGGAAGGCACCCTCACACCGAACGGCCTGCACTTCGAGCGGCACCACAATGGGGTTCCACAGATCGACCCGGCAGGACATCGCCTTTACCTGCACGGACTGTTCGAGCGTTCCCTGTCCTTCGGGATCGGCGACCTGCTCCGCTACCCCATGGTGTCGCAGCAGTGCTTCATCGAATGCGGCGGCAACAGCAACAGCGGCTGGAACGAGGAACCGCTGCAGGCACCGGCCGGCAGCCTGCACGGACTGGCCTCCTGCAGCGAATGGACAGGGGTGCCGCTGACCGTGATTCTGGAGGAATGCGGTCTGCAACCGGACGCGCAGTGGCTGATCGCCGAAGGCGCCGACGCGGCCGCCATGAACATCAGCATTCCGATCGGGAAGGCGCGCGGCGACGCGTTGCTGGCCCTGTATCAGAATGGCGAGCGACTGCGGCCGGAGAATGGCTACCCGCTCCGTCTGGTGCTGCCGGGATGGGAGGGCGTGCTCAGCGTCAAGTGGTTGCGCCGCCTGCAGGCCGCGACGGAACCCGTCATGGCCCGCAACGAGACCGCGAAGTACACCGAACTGCTCCCCTCGGGCAAGGCTCGCCAGTTCACCTTTGTCATCGAGGCCAAATCGGTAATCACCCGGCCGTCCCCAGGCCAGCATCTGGCCGGTCCCGGCTGGTACCCGATAAGTGGCCTGGCCTGGAGCGGTCGCGGCGTCATCAAACGCGTCGAGGTCTCGACCGATGGTGGCAAGACCTGGATTGATGCCAACCTGCAGACGCCCGCGTTACCCCGCTGCTTCACGCGATTTCGGCTGCCATGGCGATGGAATGGTGAATCCTGCATTTTGCTGAGCCGCGCCACCGACGAAACCGGCTACGTCCAGCCGACGCGGGCAGCGCTAATCGCCGAGCGCGGACGGCACGGCTACTTTCATTACAATGCGATCGTCAGTTGGGAAGTGTCGGAGGACGGGAGCCTGAGCCATGTCTATGCCTGAGTCCGCGGTTCCATCCGCTGCGCGCCCCGCGGAACGCGCTGCACGTCGCGGGCAGCAGTTCGCCTGTACGGCGCTGCTGGGTTTGCTTACTGCACCCGCTTTCCCGGTCGCGGGCCCGGGCTTGGGGCAAGCCCTCTCCGCGGCCGAGGTCGCGGCCATCAATATCAATGTCTTTCCAAATGGTGCCGGACTACCGCCGGGTCGCGGCACGGTTGCGGCCGGACAGGCGCTGTACGCGGCTCGCTGCGAAGCCTGCCATGGCGTTCGCGGTTCGGGTGGGAGCGCCGACGAATTGGCTGGCGGCGAGCACGGACTGCGCGGCAATCCGCCCGACAAGACGATCGGCACGTACTGGCCGTACGCGACGACCTTGTTCGACTATATCCGCCGCAGCATGCCGCCCAGCGCCCCCCGCAGTCTCAGCGACGACGAGGTCTATGCGCTCACGGCTTATCTGTTGTCACTCAACGGAATCATTGACGAAGGCGATGCCCTCGACGCGGTATCGCTGGCACGTATCCGCATGCCCAACCGGGACGGTTTCATCCCGGTCGATGCCCGCTGAGCCCGCTCGCACCATCTGGCGACGCGGTCATCCATGGGTCTTCGCTAAGAAACGCCGCTACGAATGAATACGCGGCGGCGTTCCTTTACACCGGGCTCAGTGCTTCATCGGTTGACCGGCCGCTCCGCCCTGCATCTTCATCTCCATGTGAGCCTGCATCATCAACTGGTGTAGTTTGGGCAGGTATTCCTTGAACACGGCGCGGTGTTCACCCTTCAACCGCTCCCGCTCGGCCTCGTCCGCTGCCTGCGTGATGCGGATGCGCAGCTGCCCCAGCTTCAGGTCGAGCTCGAGCGTCCTCTTGAGCAACTCCTCTTTCTCCAGCTCGCTCATGGCCGGCATGGAACCCATCATGCCACCGCCCATCATGCCGCCACCCGCACCGCCGTGCTGCATACCGGCCATCCCGCCGCTCTGAGACATACCCCCCATCATCCCGCCACCGCCTTGTGGCGTCTGCCCGCCGCTCATGCCACCCATCTGACCATGCTGCATCCCGCCCATGCCGCCTCCCTGGGACGCTCCGCCCATCATCCCGCCGTGCTGCATGCCACCCATCCCCTCGGCGGGTTTTTCTGCTGGGGCAGCCTCGGGCGCCGTGGGCTGAGTCTTGGCGGCACCGCTTTCAACCGGCCAACCGCTCTTTTCCTCGGCGAATGGCGCGGTCGAGGCCAACACCAGGCACAAGGCCGCGACCCACTCGGAACGATTCAATTCTTTTTTCATGGCGTCAATCTCCCGGATCCATGCTTCGTTTCTTACGTGAACATCATCGTGCGGACCTCGACGGCCGCGCGGGCAGACCTTACCAACAATCGACCCAACAAGCCAAGGCAAGCGACCGGACGGCGGGTCGATCCCGCGACGTACCGCACTGCAGGCCCGGCGGTACCGGCGCAACAGATCCGTCCGGGAGATCCTCCCGGGGTGGCTTTCGCGTGTTGCGCTGCCCAGAGGCTGCACGTATACTCACGCGGAATTCGACCGACGGGATCGGATTAACCACTGAACGACTGTGAGGAGTTGAGCATGCGTTGGGAAAAACCGACTTACAAAGACCTGCGTTTTGGCTTCGAAGTCACGATGTACATCTACAATCGCTAATCGCGGTTGCTGGATAGGACGGGGCGCACAGCAATGTGCCGCCCCGTTTTGCGTTTCAGGCCCCCTGTTTTTCTGCTGAATCAACGTGAAGATCCGTGTGTTGGGCTCGGGAGCCGGCGGTGGCTTCCCGCAATGGAACTGCAACTGCCATAACTGCAGCCGCATCCGGCGCGGCACCATGCGTTCCTCCCCTCGCACGCAGTCATCGATCGCCGTCAGTTCCAACGGCGTGGATTGGGTTCTGTTCAACGCGTCGCCGGACATTCGCAGTCAGCTGGAAGCGTTTTCCGACGCGCACCCCCGAAGCGGCATCCGGGATAGCGGCATCCGGGCGGTGATCCTGATCGACAGCCAGATCGACCACACGACCGGCTTGCTGATGCTGCGGGAATCCACAGTCCCATTGCAGATTTATTGCAGCGAGATGGTCCGGGCGGATCTGACCTCCGGCTTTCCGGTCTTCACGATGCTCGGACACTACTGCCGGGTCGAGCATCATTCGGTACCGCTGGACGGCGGCGCGTTCGAGATCCCCGGCATCGACGATCTCCGCTTCCGCACGCACGCGCTGAAAAGCAAGGCGCCGCCGTATTCGCCCCATCGGCACGACCCGCATGAAGGCGACAACATCGGTGTCGTGATCGAACAAGTCTCAACAGGCCGGCGCGCATACTATGCGCCTGGGCTCGGAGAGATCGAACCGCATGTCGAACAGGCAATGGCGGAAGCCGACTGCCTGTTGGTGGACGGCACATTCTGGCGCGAGGACGAAATGGCCCACGCCGGTATCGTCCACAAGCTGGCGCGTGAGATGGGCCACCTGCCGCAGTCCGGTCCCGGCGGCATGATCGAAACGCTCCGCGTACATGAACATGCGCGTAAGATACTGATCCACATCAACAACACCAACCCGATTCTGGACGAGGAGTCACCCGAGCGCCGCGAACTCGAAACGCATGGCATCGAGGTGGCCTACGACGGTATGGCAATCACGGTTTAGCCTGAGGAGACCGAATGACAGAGGAGACACGCCCCTGGAGTCGCGAGGAATTCGAACGGCGGCTGCGGGACAAGGAACGCTACTACCACATCAATCACCCTTATCAGATGCTGATGGCGGAAGGTAAGCTCAACCGGGAGCAGATCCAGGGCTGGGTCGCCAACCGGTTCTACTATCAGGTCAGCATCCCGCGCAAGGATGCCGCCATCCTCGCCAACATCCCCGACCGCGAGGTGCGCCGCAAATGGCTGCAGCGGATCCTTGATCACGACGGCTACGGTGAGGACGAAGGCGGAATCGAGGCCTGGATCCGGCTAGGCATGGCCTGCGGCATGGAGCGGGACGAGCTTACGTCCCTGAAACACGTGCTCCCCGGTGTGCGATTCGCGGTCGACGCCTACGTGAACTTTGCCCGCACGGCGACCTGGCAGGAAGCGGCCTGCTCGTCGCTGACCGAACTCTTCGCACCGCGCATACACAAACAGCGCCTCGCCGGCTGGCCGGATCTTTATCCATGGATCGACCAGACCGGACTCGCTTACTTCCGCAAGCGGGTCACGCAAGCGAGCCGCGATGTCGAACACGGTTTGGCGATTACCTTGGACCATTTCCAGACCCGTGCACAGCAGGAACGCGCCTTGGACATTCTGCAGTTCAAGCTCGACATCCTTTGGACGATGCTGGATGCGATGCACCTTGCGTACATCGAGCAGCGACCGCCCTACTTCAATATCCCGGTGTAGTCGCATGGCCCTGGACCCGAACAGCGTCTTCCAGTTCTCGCCCACCCATCGCTTGCAGTGGGAAGAGACGCAACAGAAGCACGTGATTCTTTACCCGGAGGGTTTGGTCGAACTCAGTGACTCGGCAGCCGAAATTCTGAAGCTCTGCGATGGAACGCGCGACCTTTCCGAAATGGTGACCGCGCTGGAGAACAAGTTCGAAACCACCGATCTAATGGACGACGTAGCCGAATTTCTCGAGGCGGCACTGCACAATGGCTGGATCCGGGAACGCTCGCATCACTAACCCGCGCTGGCTGCTCGCCGAGCTGACCTACCGCTGCCCCTTGCAGTGTCCCTACTGCTCGAACCCGGTCGACTTCGCACAGCACCTTAATGAACTGGGCACCGAAGATTGGTTGCGGGTGCTGTCGGAAGCCAGGGCCATGGGCGCCGTGCAGCTGGGCCTATCCGGTGGGGAACCGCTGACCCGCCCCGACCTGGCCATTCTGGTCCGCCATGCCCGGCAACTGGGTTACTACAGCAACCTGATCACGTCCGGCCAGGGTCTCACCGAGGAACGCATCGTCGAACTCCGGGAAGCTGGCCTGGACCATATTCAGATCAGTATTCAGTCCCCCGAAAAGACGCTGAACGATCAACTGGCCGGCACCGAGTCCTTCGAAAACAAGAAGACCGTCGCACGACTCGTCAAGAAGCATGGCTATCCGATGGTGCTGTGCGTGGTCATCCATCGCCAGAACATCCATCAGATGCGCGAAATTCTGGAGATGGCGATCGAACTGCAGGCCGATTATCTGGAACTCGCGAATACCCAATACTACGGCTGGGCGCTGTTGAACCGGGCCCAACTGCTGCCAACACGCGCACAATTCGAGGAAGCCGAAGCGATCGCGCAGGATTACAAGGCGCGCTTGCAGGGCCGGATGAAAATCTACTACGTCGTGCCGGACTATTACGAGGACCGGCCCAAGGCCTGCATGAACGGATGGGGCACGACCTTTCTGACGATCGCTCCGGATGGTCTGGCCCTGCCCTGTCACGCCGCACGTGACCTGCCGGGGCTGAACTGCCCGAACGTCAGAGACATGAGCATCGAGGACATCTGGCTGCATTCGGAGGCGTTCAACCACTTTCGCGGCGAGGACTGGATGCGCGAGCCATGCCGGACCTGCCCCGAGCGGACGAAGGACTTCGGTGGGTGTCGCTGCCAGGCCTTCCAGTTCACCGGAGACATGAATGCGACCGACCCGGTTTGCGGGCTGTCGCCCCACCGCGCCTTGGTCGATCGCGTAATCGGGGCGACGGAGTCCGGGGAGCAGGCGCCCGCCGGCCAGCCCTTGACCTTCCGGAACACCCGTAACTCAAGGCTACTGGCGGCGGACTGAGCCGACAGGCACGGTCAAACAGTCGGCAGATAGGCCTCGGGGAAACCGCAAAAGGCCAGGCTGATCGCCAATAGAGCCTCCCAGGGATCTCCGACGCAATCCCCCTTGATCCGTCGATCCGCAGCGACACACAGGAGCACGATGGATTGCGCCTGCTGCAGATCGATGCGAGTCGCAGATTGGCTCATTCGGGACTTCCTGGCACCGAACGACTTCATCACCTGTAAGGCACAGGCTTCATCGAAGGACTTGCCGCGCCCGACCAGATTGATGATGCTGGCCAGCGCCCGAGCGTGGCCGGACAAAGCCCAGAG
Source organism: Methylolobus aquaticus (assembly GCA_004168015.1). Classification (GTDB taxonomy): domain Bacteria; phylum Pseudomonadota; class Gammaproteobacteria; order Methylococcales; family Methylococcaceae; genus Methylotetracoccus; species Methylotetracoccus aquaticus. The sequence continues at coordinate 72,599 of SEYW01000015.1, read as the reverse complement.
CACGACCGCCGGAGCCGTGCCTTCCGCACGCAGACCGTCGAGGATCCGCTTGACCCGTACCGTGTTGGCGTCCAGCGCGGCGTCGACCAGATCGTAGACGTCGAAGCGGGCGGCATCGGCAACGGCGGCCACGATCTGGCGCTCGTCAATCATCCCCGAACCGTAGAGGATGTGCAGCTTTTCGATCTCTTGGGCGGCGGCTAGCAGATTCCCCTCGACACGGGCCGCCAAGGCAGCCAGTCCGGACTGCTCCACCAGCAAGCCTTTCGCGCTCAGACGGTGGTCCAGCCACTGCAACAGAGAACGCCCCGTTAGCGGCTTGGCCTGGACGACGACACCAGCGCGTTCGAAGCCCTGGAACCAGGCCTTTTTCTGGTCGTCCGCGCTCAGCTTTCCAGCGCTGAGCACCAACACGCAATCCGGGCTCGGCGCCGCCACGTACTCCGCCAGAAACTCCGCGCCGCCCTGATCCGGCTTCTCCGGGACCCTGACGTCCAGCACCCGAGCGCCCCCGAACAGCGGCAAGGTCGCGGCGGCGTCCCTTAGCGCGGCCCACTCGAAGCCGGGCTGGACGAAAAACAGCTCCCAGTCGGGAAAACCATTAGCTTGAGCGGCCGAGCGGATCGCCGCCACGGCTTCCGTGACCTGCAGCGGCTCATCGCCAAAAACCAGATAGAGCGGCGCGATGCGTCGGCGCAGCGCGCCGCCGATTTCGGCCGGCGTCAGCCTCATGCCTTGTCCGGGCTCCGGACCGCCGAGCGTAGCCGCCGCATGACGATCTGGGCTGCTTCACGTTCCATTTCCGAACGCATCAGGGTCTCTTGTTCACCCTGTCCTAGCGGGAAGCGGATATCGACGAAGTACTGGCGGCTGATCTCGAGTTCCTCGCGCGGCAGCAACACTTCGCCCTTCGGCGTCGTCACTTCAAACAAGAGACGATAGCTCAGATTGTAGCCGTTTGCCTTGCCGGCCTTGCTGAGCGAGATCTGGCGCCGCTGGTGGATGCCGCTGATGACGTGGAACACGCTGCCGGCTTCGGCCTGATTCACGGCCAGCCGCCCGCCGGCGAAACTCAGGATCTCGATGAATTCCTGACTGAATGGTTGCCCGGGAGCAATGCCGGTCAGTTTCACCACCTTAGCCCGCTCGGGCAGATCGACTTTGCCGCGCAGATGGTAGCCACATCCACCCAGTGCACCGATCGACAAGATCAGCAGCACGCGCATCGTCAGATTGGCGAACATAAAGCTTTGTTTTCAGACGACCAGATTGACCAGTTTCCCGGGGACGACGATGACTTTCCTGACCGCTTGTCCCTCGACGTAGCGCTGTATCGCCGGGTCGGCGAGCGCGGCCGACTCGACTGCAGCCTTGTCGGCCGTGACCGGCACCGTAATGCGGCTCCGGAGTTTGCCGTTGACCTGGACCACGAGCTCAATCGCCTCTTTTACCAGAGCGGATTCGTCGAACGCTGGCCAGGACGCGCCCACGACCGGCTCCGCATGTCCCAGGGCGGACCAGAGTTCGTGGCAGATATGCGGGACCATGGGCGCCAGCATCAGCACGACCAATTCCAGCGCTTCCTGGCGAACCGCCCTGCCCTGCTCCGACAAATCGTCGAACTTCGCGAGCGCATTCAGGAGTTCCATATTGGCGGCAATCGCCGTGTTGAACGTCTGGCGCCGCCCCATGTCATCGGTAACCTTCCGGAGCGTCTCATGCACCTGGCGCCGGATATCGCGCTGAGCGGGATCCAGGTTGCCGACGTTCAGCGCGCTGGCCGGACCCGCATTGACGTGCCCGGCAACCTGCTTCCATAGCCGCTTCAGGAACCGAAAGGCACCCTCGACGGCGCTGTCCGACCATTCGAGCGATTGCTCGGGCGGCGCCGCAAACATGATGAACAGCCGTACCGTGTCGGCGCCATAGCGGTTGATCAGCTCCTGCGGATCGACGGTGTTGCCCTTGGACTTGGACATCTTGCTGCCGTCCTTCAGCACCATGCCTTGGGTCAGCAGTCGCGTGAACGGCTCCGCTGCCGGCACGAGGCCCGCGTCGCGGAGCAACTTGTTGTAGAACCGGGCGTACAGCAAGTGCAGGATCGCATGCTCGATGCCGCCGATGTACTGATCGACCGGCAACCAGTAAGCCGCACGCGCATCCAGCATCGCGGTATCGCTGTCCGCGCTGGCATAGCGTGCGAAATACCATGACGATTCCATGAAGGTATCGAAGGTGTCCGTCTCGCGGCGCGCGCCCGCGCCGCAGGTAGGACAGGCAACATTCACGAAACTGTCCAACCGCGCCAATGGCGAGCCCTGTGACTCAAAATCGACGTCCTTGGGCAACAGCACCGGCAATTGGTCGTCAGGCACCGGCACCGTTCCACAGCATTCGCAGTAAATCACCGGGATCGGGGCACCCCAATAACGCTGCCGGGACACCCCCCAGTCCCGCAACCGGTAATGCACCTGACGATGGCCCTTGCCGAGTAGCTCGAGCCGGTCCGCAATCGCATCGAAGGCTTCTTCCGAGGTGAGTCCGTCGAATTCCCCGGAGTTCGCGAGCCGCCCCTTCTCGACGAACGCTGCCGTCTCGAGGTCGATACCGCCGCCATCGCTCGGGAAGATCACGGGCTTGATCGTTAGGCCGAACTGTTTGGCAAATTCGTAGTCACGCTGGTCGTGGGCAGGGACCGACATCACCGCCCCGGTGCCGTAACCCATCAGTACGAAATTGGCGATCCAGATCGGCACGACCTCGCCGGTCAGCGGATGCACGGCCCGGAAGCCCGAATCCACGCCCCGCTTCTCCATGGTTTCGAGCGCGGCTTCCGAGGCCTGTGTCTGCAGGCACTGGTCGACGAAAGACTGGAGATCGGGATTGCGCTCCACGGCCAGTTTGACCACGGGATGCTCGGCCGCCACAGCGACATAGGTCACGCCCAGCAGCGTATCGGGCCGCGTGGTATAGACCTTCAGCGGCTCGCCGGTCTCCTGGACCGCGAATTCGAGTTCCACACCGAGCGAACGTCCGATCCAGTTTTGCTGCATCAGCTTGACCTGCTCGGGCCAGCCATCCAGCATGTCGAGATCACGCAGCAGTTCATCGGCGTACGCAGTGATCTTCATGAACCACTGCGGGATCTCACGCCGGATGACCGGCGTGTCGCAGCGCCAGCAGCAGCCGTCGATCACCTGTTCGTTCGCCAGCACGGTCTGGTCGTTCGGACACCAGTTAACCGGCGAGGTCTTCTTGTAGACGAGGCCCTTTTCGAGCAGACGGAGGAAGAACCACTGCTCCCAGCGGTAGTAGTCGGGAGCGCAGGTCGCCACTTCGCGTTGCCAGTCGTAGCCGAAGCCGAGCCGCTTCAACTGGTCTCGCATGTAGGCGATGTTGTCGTAGGTCCAGTCGGCCGGATGAACCCCGTTTTGCATGGCCGCATTTTCGGCCGGCAGCCCGAACGCATCCCATCCCATCGGCTGCAGCACATTCTTGCCGAGCATGCGCTGGTAGCGGCTGATAACGTCGCCGATGGTGTAATTCCGCACGTGCCCCATGTGCAGGCGACCGCTGGGATAGGGAAACATCGACAGGCAGTAGAATTTTTGCCGGGACGTGTCCTCCGTCGCCCGGAAAACACCGGTTTCCTGCCACATTTTATGTACCGCGGACTCAATCGTCTGCGGGTTGTAAAGATCGTCCATCGCCGCCGATTCAAACATCGCTGAAACCCGTTAGAATACCGGACGGTGCGGCAAAGCTGAAGCTTGAGCGGAATCCTCGGCGAAACAGCGGGGCTGGCGGACTGAGGTATCCAGGGCAGTCATGAATCACCCATCCGAGGCGACAATGCGCAGAGTAGTTTTCAATCAGAAGGGCGGCGTAGGGAAATCGACCATCACCTGCAATCTGGCGGCCGTCAGCGCGGCGCAAGGCAGGCGCACGCTGGTGGTCGATCTCGACATCCAGGGGAACTCGACCCACTACCTGCTGGGGCACAAGATCACCGAACCCGACGCCACACTGGCCGGTTTCTTCAAGCAGACATTGAGCATCAACCTGTTCGGCGGCAATTCGGACAGCGGAATCAACGCCGCGATCCACGCCACGCCATTCGAAAATCTCGATGTCATGGCCTCGCACCCCGAGTTCGAGCCCTTGCAGACACGGCTCGATCAGCGCATGAAGATTTACAAGCTCCGCGAAGCCCTCGAGTCCCTGACCCAGTACGAGCGGATTTACATCGACACGCCGCCGGTGCTGAACTTTTACAGCCGCTCGGCACTGATTGCCGCCACCAATTGCCTGATTCCCTTCGATTGCGACGCCTTCACGCGTGAATCGCTATACAACCTGCTGGCCGTGATCTCCGAGATCAAGGCCGATCACAACCCGGCGCTTCAACTCGAGGGCATCGTCGTCAACCAGTACCAGAGCCGCGCCAGCTTGCCCCAGCAACTCGTCAGCGAACTCGTGTCCGAAGGGCATCCGGTGCTGTCCACCAAGATATCGCCGTCGGTCAAGGTGCGGGAGTCCCACAGCGAGTCCAAGCCGTTGATTCACTACGCGCCGGATCATAAGCTCTCCGCCGAATTCCGAGCCTTGCACGACGAGATCCATGCCGTCTGAGCACGGCCAAACGGGGCTGCCGACATCCATTACCGCAGCATTTCACTGTGGTATTATCGAATAGTCGTTACTTTTCCCAAGACCCCGCACGATGTCCGCCACAGCCCTCGCGATCCAAGACTTTGCGCTGCTCGACGACGAAGAATGTCATGAACGGATCACCGCAGCCAAAAAGGCGCTCGGCAACTGCTGCGTCATCCTTGGGCACCATTACCAACGCGACGAAGTCTTCCGGCACGCCGACACCAGCGGCGACTCCCTGAAACTCTCGCACTGGGCGGCGCGTTCGGACGCCCAGTACATCGTGTTCTGCGGTGTTCACTTCATGGCCGAGGTCGCCGACATCCTGTCGCGGCCCGAGCAAATTGCCATCCTGCCCGATCTCGCAGCCGGTTGTTCGATGGCCGACATGGCCAACCGCGTGAATGTCGAGCGATGCTGGACCGAGTTGGCCACCGTGCTCGACCCCGATCGCGACATCACGCCGGTGACCTACATCAACTCCGCGGCGGACCTTAAAGCCTTTTGTGGCCGTCACGGCGGTATCGTCTGCACCTCCAGCAACGCGCGGACGATCCTCGACTGGAGTTTCAGCCAGCGACGCAAAGTGCTGTTCTTCCCCGACCAACACCTGGGCCGGAATACGGGCTATCGCATGGGGATCCAGTTAGAGGAGATGGTCACCTGGGATTTCGGCAAGCCCATGGGCGGTCTGACGGTCGACGAGATCGAACGCGCCCGCATCATTTTGTGGAAAGGCTTCTGCTCCGTTCATCAGATGTTCAAGCCGGAGCACATCGACCGTTTCCTGGAGACGTATCCCGACACCCGAGTCATATCGCACCCCGAGGCCTGCTTCGAGGTCTGCGAGAAGTCGCATTATGTCGGTTCCACCGAGTACATTCTGAAGACCGTCCGGGAAGCCGAGCCGAATACGCGCTGGCTGGTCGGCACCGAACTGAATCTCGTGAATCGTCTGGCGAATGAGGTGCGCAACCAGGGCAAGCAGGTGCACTTCATGTCGCCGACCATCTGCATGTGTTCGACCATGTTCCGCACCGATCCCCAGCACCTGTTGTGGGTGCTCGAAAATCTGGTTCAGAGAACCGTCGTGAACCGCATCCGCGTAAACGAGGCCGACGCACGCTATGCCAAACTCGCGCTGAACAACATGCTCACGGTGTCTTGACCCACCGCGACATTCACCTTCCCCCCCCTGCGACCGCCGCTCTCCCCGCCCGTTTTCGGCGCACCGCAGCGCCCTAGCTGTCCGCGAATTATCCACAACGTACCCTCGTCTCTCACATGGGATCGGTCGAGTCGCACCCGGCGGTCGCCGACCGCCCGATATCGTTTGAATTCCCGTAGTCTGACGCGTCGCGCCTTACCCCAGGTTCGGGAATTTTTCCCATAGGTTGCCATCCTTGTCTCCTTTACGATACGCACTGTGTCTTTTGCGCATCGACGGCAACAACAATGAACCGCTACCTGCCCCTGATACCCGGTGTCTTTCTGTCGTGCATGAGCGCGGCCGAAGCAGCCGATGAAACGACCGACACCACCGCGGCAACCCCCGCGGCCCCGGCCGCTAAATCCGCAGCAAGCAAGGCGAAGACCTCATCGGCAACGACGACGCCGAGCCAGCCCGGTCAGGTCGCGGAACTCGAAGCGGTGGAAGTCGTCGCGACCACGCCGATCGATACCGGAGGTGTGGAACGTTACAAGCTGCCAACGCCGGTGCAGGAGGCTACTGCCGAGCAGATGCGGGAAGCGCAGGCGATCAACCTGCCTGATTACATGCGGCGCTTGATGCCCAGCGTCAACGTCAACGACGTCCAGAACAATCCGTTCCAGCCGGACGTGAACTTCCGCGGCTTCAGTTCATCGCCGCTGCTCGGCGTACCACAGGGACTCGCGGTGTATTTCAACGGTATCCGCTTCAACGAGCCATTCGGCGATACGATGAACTGGGATTTGATCCCGCAAGGTGCGGTCGATCAGATGACGGTTCACGCGGGCTCGAACCCGGTCTACGGCCTGAACGCGCTCGGTGGCGCCCTGGCGATCAAGACGAAGACCGGCTTCAGCGCCCCAGGGCACCATGTGGATGTCTTCGGGGGATCCTGGGGTCGCCACAGCGAAGAAATCACCAGCGGTTGGAACGATGGCTCCTTCGGCTACTTCGTCGATCTGCGGAACTTCCAGGAAAACGGCTGGCGCCAATACTCTCCGACCCAAGTTCAACAGGCGTTCGGCAGCTTCAACTTCCACTTCGATCGCGGTGAAGTCAATTTGACCGTGGTCGGCAACGGCAACTCACTCACCGGCAATGGCGCCGTGCCCGTGCAGCTGTCACGCATCAACTATGATGCCGTTTTCACGCACCCGGACCTGACGAATAACAACTTCTTCATGTCCGAACTGGACGGTTCCTATCAGGTCGCCGAACATGTGAAGCTGACCGGTAACGTGTACTTCCGGCAGACCTTGACCCGTAACTTCAACGGGGATGATTCCGACTATGAGGACTGTGAAGACCCAACGTTCCAGGGACTTATCTGCGGAGAGGATGGCGACGGCGAGCCCGTAATCGACCAGAACGGTCGCTTCGTAAAGGAGAGCGACGCGGTTGAAGGTGCCGTGAACAATATCGCTCAAACCAACCAGCGCAGCTACGGCGGCACTGCCCAGGCCACCCTGGATTACAACCTGTTCGGCCTGCCGAACCGCTTCGTAACCGGCGGGAGCGCGAATGAAGGAAACGTTAATTTCAACTTCAACTCCGAGTTGGCCCGGCTGATGCCGAATCGCGGCACGTTCGGCAGCGGACTCTTCGTCGAGCAAGCGCGGGTGTGGCTGAACACCAATAACCAGCTCTATAACTGGTATCTCACCGATACCTTGTCAGTGACCGACGAACTCGCGGTGACGATCGCCGGCGGTTACAACCTGACCCGTATTCAGCTCCACGACCAGCTAGGCACGGACCTGGATGGACGGCACAGTTTTGACCGCTTCAACCCGTCAGCGGGCCTGACCTATGCGTTCATGCCGGAGGTCACCTGGTTCGGGAACTACGCGGAATCGAATCGCGCGCCGACCGCGGTCGAGTTGAGCTGCGCCAACCCGGACGATCCCTGCCGTCTCCCGAACGCCTTCGTGTCCGATCCGCCGCTGAAACAAGTCGTCGCCAAAACCTGGGAGACCGGCTTTCGCGGGCAGTTCCGTGAGTTGTGGGGGGGACGCGTGAACTGGAACGCCGGCTTCTTTCACACCCAGAACTCGAACGACATCCTGTTCATCACGAGCGGCAACCTGCGCGGCGAAGGCTACTTCGACAATGTCGGACAAACGCTCCGCCAAGGCATGGAACTCGGCCTCACTGGCGATTATGAACAGGTCCGCTTCATGCTGAACTACACCCTGCTCGACGCGACGTTCCAGAACGGATTCCTGTCGGCCAGCCCGAACAACCCCAAAGCCATCGACGGTTTTGTGCCGGTGCAGGCGGGCGACTACATTCCAGGGCTACCGCGCGACATCCTGAAGGGCTCGGTCGACTGGGCCATCATTCCAAGCTTGACCGTCGGTCTCGATATGTTCTTCAACAGCGGCCAATATTACCGGGGCGACGAGGGCAACCTCAACTCCAAGACCTCACCGTACGCGGTCTTCAACCTGCGCGGTGAATACCGGTACAACGAACATTTCTCGGTCTATGCCCGGCTCGAGAACCTGTTCGACCGTCATTACAACAGTTTCGGTACCTACGGGAATGCATCGGAAGTGCTGGGGCCGCAGTTTGGGGATCCACGCTTCGTCGGTGCCGGAGCACCGTTCGGCGGCTGGGTCGGCGTGCGCTTGTCGATGTAAGGATCGCATCCGGACACGAAGTCAGGGAGCCCGGAGCATCATCCGGCAGCGCGAGGTTGCTCCAAGCGACCCGCGCCCATATGGCCCGCTAGCGCCGAGTCATGGGTTCCTCAACCGCGGAGTGCAGGTGCTGATGAGCCTCTTCCTGACTCTGCAGACTGGCGACGCCCACGCCGTAGCGGTAAACCATCAACCCGCCGAGATCCGTGCCGAAAACCATCAACCCCATCATGGCGGTCGCCAGGAACAGATTGAGGCCCACCGCCATGGTTGACACCGCCATGCCGCCCAGGCCACGCCACAACGCGAGCACGACCGCCAACACTGACACGGTAACCATCAGACGCTGGTGCCATTCCATGATTTCATGTACCTGGCCGCCATGGGGAACCTCGGCGGCGGCCAGAAAGCCGGCGGTCGCGGCAACCACTGCGCCGGCCGCCCCGAGGTACAACATCCACGCAGCGACTTGACGCAAGACAGGGCGACGCAGGCCCAAGCCCGCAAGCTCCAGAAGAAAAAAGGTCGCCAGCAATGCGATAGGGAAGTGCACGATCATCGGATGCAGATTGCTGCCAAGTCCCTGGATTCCCGGTAACATCACCCATTGGCTGCTCGAATCGAGCAGATCGGTAATCGCGGCCAGTAAGGTTTCGACCAAACCCACCAAACCGCCACCTTCATCTCCGCCGGCGCCGTGCAATTGCGGTAGGCCGAAAGATCCGTGGAGTAAGTGCCAATACTGATTCATATGCGGTCCATATTGTTTGCGTGTCGTGGAATGAGCCCCGAGGCTCACTTGCTGTTTGCTGCACCGATCCGGGTGGCCGATTCATGGTTCCCAGTTGTTTGACCGTTCCTCGCGCCTAAGTTTCGTCGCAAGGCACACACCCGAGGGGATATGACGGGTTCACGGCGGCGGCATGGCTGTCGCCCTGGGAGGCCGTCGGTCTCCGGCCTCTTCTGCCAACGCCTCATAAGCGGCTTGCAAGGAGGCCATGTAGGTCCGCCGATTTCCGTCACAGTGCAGGGCTTCGCCCACGAAGACATCGCAGAAAAAGGGTACCAGCAAGGCCTCCCCCTTAGGCAGCGCCTTACCCAGCCCCTTCATGTAAACCGGGGTCGTCCGTGCCTCCGGACACCGCGCAGCCAAATGGGCGATCCCGCTCTTGAAAGCGCCGAGTTCCTCCGGTTCGCCACGAGTCCCTTCGGGATACAGGATCAGGATGTCCCCCTGGGTCAGGGCGGAACTGCATGCCGCAAGCGGATCCACTCCGCGGACGGGCCGGCGTTCCAAGGGGAGGATGCCGATGATATTGATGGCGAACCAGCTCAGCAGACCCTTGCCCAGAAAGTAATCGGCCGCAGCGACCGGCCGAACTCGCGGCAGCAGTTCCAAGGGCAACAGTGTCATCAGGACCAGCGTGTCGAGGTGGCTGTTGTGGTTGCCGACGATGATGGCGGGACCGCTGGTCGGCAAGCGCTCGCGATGCCGGACATTGAGTCCGAGCACCACCAACACGATCAGGCGGGCAACAACGGCGAAGAACAACCACCGGAGCGCTCGAATCACGGTACGCAACGCAATCAGAAACTCAGGTAGCGGAGGTAATGGAAGAGCAGCGGCGCGGTGTAGGTCAGGGAATCGATGCGGTCGAGAATGCCGCCATGCCCCGGGATCAATGCGCCGCTGTCCTTGACACCGATGTCGCGTTTGACCGCCGAGATCACCACATCGCCGACGAAACCACCAATCCCGACCAGCACCCCCGCGACACTGGCGTGCAGCGGGTCCAGGGGCGTCAGATAGGGCGCCAGCATGACCGCCAGGACCGTAACCGTCACGACGCCGCCAAGGAAACCGGCCCAGGTCTTGTTTGGACTGACCTTTGGCAGGATCTTGCGCCGTCCCAGGCTCTTGCCCCACAGATATTGTGCGATATCGTTGGCTTCCGTCAGCAGTACGAGGTAGAGCACCAGACCGGCACCGCCAGCCACAGGGTTGCGCGACTCGGGCAACACCAGCAGGAAAGCCACATGGCTGATGCTGAATACGGTGGTCATCAGGCCCCAGTGCACCGTACCCGCCGCCCGCAGAAACTCAGTCGTTTCCCCGATCAGGACCATGCGCAATGGAAGAAACAGAAAGACATAAACCGGCAGGAAGATGATGAACATGCCATACCACTCCATGCCGACCCAGACATATTGCGCCGGGATCGTCAGATAAGCCCAGAACAACACGCGGCGATCACTGCGGCGCGTCGGGATCAGGCTGAGATATTCCTTCAGCGCAAGAAAGCTGACGAAGGCAAAGAAAATAAGCGTCAGGTTGCGATGCAGTGTCAGCGCGGCAGCAAACACGGCTACCATGAGCCACCAGGAGCGTATACGGAGCCGCAGTTCGCGATGGCCATCGGGGCCAGCGCTGCGAGCCAACAGCACGGAAATCGCCGAGGCACACAGCAGGGCGGCACAGATCGCCGCAAACACCCACACCACGTTCGGGCTGACCGCCAGAGCGTCCATCACGCACCGCCGTCCTGCAGCGCACCCCGCGCGCGGTTAACGACGGTAAGGGCCGACAGCACGGCCAACAGCACGAACCCGGCGCTCAGCCAGACACCGGGCGAGACGCCCAACGCCATGACCAAGGCCGCCAGACCTACCGCGAACGCCCGGTCGCTCTTGCCCATCGGGCCGTCGTAGCGACGGTCACTCCCGATCGCGAGCGCGAGCACACCCGAAAATTCGGCAAGCAGCGCGAAGACGACGAACAGCACGACGGCCGCCCCATTGACTCCCGGCAGTGTCGCAAAGGGCAGATACAGCGCGACATCCGAAATCACGTCCCCGAGCTCGTTCAGCAACGCACCGAGGCGGGATTGCTGACCGTATTCCCGCGCCAGCATGCCATCAATCGCATTCAAGGCCATCCGGACGAACAGGGCCAATGGCACGAGCAGCATGACCCACCTCACCGCCCCATGCCGGAGCACCAGTCCTCCCATCAGGAACGAGAGTGCCATCGCGAGACTCGTGATCTGATTCGCGTTGCCGCCGCTGCGCGCCAGAAGAGCCACTGCGGGGCGCAACAAGGCCTGGAAGCGGGGTTTGAGTTCGTAGATCGATGGCATGAACATCCCCTTCGCCGGATGAGGTGCGAAGCTTAGCGTGCCGCCAAGGGACTGTCACCCGCACCGCGCGCCAGCGTCCATAATTGGCGCCGTGCTTCCCGCCGCAGCGTCCAGACAGTACCCTAATACCCTTTCGCAAGGACGTCAGTCCGCGCTGAGCACAGACGGCCCCGGATTTTGAAGAGTGCGCGCCCATGCCCGATATCGCCGCTTTGAACGCCCATTTCGGCATCGCCGATGCCATCCACTTCACCGCGGGACCAAATGAGACCGCTATCATCGCAATCCGGCACCCACACGCCACGGCGCGGGTATCCTTGCGCGGCGCCCAGGTCCTCGAATGGGTTCCCCAAGACCAGGAACCGGTGTTGTGGTTGTCGCCGGCTGCACAGTATGCGTCAGGAAAAGCCATTCGCGGCGGGATTCCTATCTGCTGGCCCTGGTTCGGGACCCATCCCGACGAGCCGGCCTTTCCGGCTCACGGATTCGCCCGGACTCACCTCTGGATCGTGGAGCGCACCGACGCGGACGACAGCGGTGTGTCGGTCCGACTGCGTCTGCTGCACGACGAGACCACCGAAACCCTCTGGCCGCACGCCTGCTCGCTGACACTCAGCCTCCGGATCGGTAGCCGCCTTGAGCTCGCCCTGTCGACCCGCAATATGGGTGCCGAGGCCATCACTATCAGTGAGGCGCTGCATGCCTATTTCCGGGTTACGGACATCGCCACGGCGCGCGTGCAGGGACTTGAGGGTGCCGTCTACGTCGACAAGACCGATCAGGAGCGCTCCAAGCGACAAGCCGGTGCGATCGTCTTCGAAGCTGAGACTGATCGCATCTACACCGGAGTGAACGGGGAATGCTGGATCGACGATCCTGGATACGGACGCCGGATCCGTATCGAGAAGAGCGGCAGCGGGTCGACGATCGTCTGGAACCCGGGCAAGGACAAGACGGCTTCGCTGAGCGACATGCCCGCGGACGGCTATCGCCAGATGGTCTGCGTCGAGAGCGGCAACGCGGATCGCGATGCGGTGCGGCTCCTTCCCGGCGACACGCATACATTGAGCGTGGCATACGCCGTTGAACGGATCGCGTAACGCGATGCGCAAGCCAATCATGCCAGGGTTTCGGCGCGCGCTGATGCTACTCCTGCTGCTAGGCATCGCCGGCTGCGCCTGGCAGAACCGGCTAGCGCTGGACCGCGCCTTCGGTGTCGAGCGGCCCCGTATGCACCCGGTCGCTGCCGCTGGCAGCGCGATCGACTTCCGGCGCGACGTCAAGCCCATTCTCGACAGCCGCTGCGCGGTCTGCCACGGCTGTTACGACGCGCCTTGCCAGCTCAATCTGACGGCCTACGAGGGCATCGATCGGGGTGCCAACAAGGCCAAGGTCTACGACGGCTCGCGGCTGATCGCTGCACGCTTGACGCGCTTGTTCGAGGATGCGCGAACCACGCCGGAATGGCGCGAGCGCTCGTTCTACCCGGTATTGAACGAGCGCGAGCAGACACCCCAGGCGAACCTTGCCGGCGGCGTGATGGCCCGGATGCTTCAGCTCAAGCACGACCGCCCCCTGCCACGAGTCGACCGACTGCCAGACAGCTTCGATTTCTCGCTCGACCGGAAGCAGCAGTGCCCCCGTATCGAAGAGTTCGATTCGTTTGCCGAGTCCTATCCCGATTGGGGCATGCCTTACGGCCTGCCTGGACTCAATGCGCGGGAACACCGAACAGTGCTACGCTGGCTGGAAGTCGGCGCACCGGATTCGGCGCCGGATACGATCCCGACGGTGTATCGCGATGCCATCGCCGAATGGGAGCGGTTTCTGAACGGCTCTTCGCTGAAGGAACAGTTGATGAGCCGTTACGTCTACGAACATCTGTTCCTCGGGCACTTGCACTTTTCCGAGCACCCGGGCGGACCCTTCTTCCGTATCATTCGCTCGCGCACACCACCGGGACAGAAAGCGGATCCGATCTTCACGCGCCGCCCTTACGACGACCCGGGAGTCCCGCGCGTCTACTATCGCATCGAGCCTGCACCCGGCACGATGCTCGCCAAGACGCACATGCCCTATGCCCTGAACGCGGCCCGCATGGCGCTGTGGCGTTCGCTTTTCCTGGAGGCGCCCTACTCTGTCGTCGCGTTGCCGTCCTATCGTCCCGAGGTCGCATCGAACCCCTTCGTCGCATACCAGGCGATTCCGGTCCGCAGCCGTTACCGCTTCATGCTGGACGAAGCCCAGTTCATCGTCATGGGCTTCATCAAGGGGCCGGTGTGTCGCGGGCAGGTCGCACTGAACGTGATCGACGACCGTTTCTGGGCTGTGTTTCTTGATCCGGACTCTGAAGTGATGGCGCGTAGCGGCGACTTCCTCGCCCGGCAAAGCGGCAATCTCAGGCTGCCGGCCGAGGAGGAAAGCAACCCGTTGCTATTGACGACCTGGCTGCGGTATTCGGCAGCACAGAACCGTCAACTGCAGGCCAAGCAGCGCAAGCTGGAAGAATCCCTGCCCCGACGCGAGAGCATCACACTGAAGAAGATCTGGAACGGCGACGGGACCAACCCCAACGCCGCGCTGACGATCTTCCGGCACTTCGACAGCGCGTCGGTGGTGCAGGGTCTGGTCGGGGAGCCACCGAAGACCGCCTGGGTCGTGACCTACTCGCTGCTGGAGCGCATCCACTACCTGCTGGTTGCCGGCTTCGATGTCTACGGCAACGTCGGTCACCAGTTATTCTCTCGCCTCTACATGGACTTCCTGCGCATGGAGGGTGAGTTCAACTTCCTGATCCTGCTTCCGAAGGAAATCCGGACACAGATTCGCGACTTCTGGTATCGGGATGCCAGCCAGGAGGTCAAGGACTACCTGTTGGGCCAGCGGATCGATTTTCGGCAACAGACCGGCATCCCCTACGCGACGCGGGATCCGAAGACCGAACTTTTCGGAATGCTGCGCGCGCGACTGGCACCCGTGCTCGATCGCCGCCACGATCTGGATCGAGCCGAGGATGCGCGGGTCCGGGAACCGCTGCGGCGTCTGACCCAGGCACAGGGCCCCGCCCTGTCGCTGATGCCCGAGACCTCCTTCGTGGAGATCGTCGAACGCAGTTCCGGCGGCGCACGCACCGTCGGAATCTACACGCTGCTCGAGGATGCGGCGCGGGCGAACATCTCGCATCTGTTCAAGGAACGGAGGCTTCCGGCGGAAGACCGGATGACGGTCGCGCCGGGCTTCATCGGCGCCTACCCGAATGCGTTTTTCAAGGTCGACATCGGCGATTTACCCCGTTTCGTCGATGCGATTACAAGGCTCGGTACTGAAGCCGATTTCGGGCGACTGCTGACCGAGTTCGGCGTCAGGCGCACCCATCCCGACTTCTGGGAGCACAGCGACGCGCTGCACCGGATCTACCGCACGCAAACACCGATCGAAGCGGGTCTGTTCGACTACAACCGTTTCGAGAACCGCTGAGGAGGAAGACGGGCGCGCTCAGACCTCGGCCAGGTTACCCTTTTCCTCCAGCCAAACCCGCCGGTCGGCGGAGCGCTTCTTGGCCAGCAGCAGATCCAGCCGCTGATCGGTAGCCTGGCGGTCCTCGAGCGTCATCTGCACCAGCCGTCGCGTATCGGGATTCAGCGTCGTCTCGCGCAGTTGGGAGGGATTCATCTCACCTAGCCCCTTGAACCGCTGCACGTTGACCTTGCCCTTGATCTTTTCAGCCTCGATGCGATCGAGCACACCCTGCTTCTCACCCTCGTCCAGCGCATAGTAGACCTGCTTGCCGATATCGATGCGGTACAAGGGGGGCATCGCGACGAAGACATGTCCCGCCTCGACGAGGGCGCGAAAATGCCGCACGAACAACGCGCAGAGCAAGGTGGCGATATGGTTGCCGTCGGAATCCGCATCGGCCAGGATGCAGACCTTCCCGTAGCGCAAGCCGGCGAGTTCGCTGGAATTCGGGTCGACGCCCAGCGCGACGCTGATGTCATGCACCTCCTGCGAGGCCAGAATCTCTTCCGATCCCACTTCCCAAGTGTTCAAGATTTTGCCGCGCAGTGGCATGATCGCTTGGAAATCCTTGTCGCGCGCCTGCTTCGCGGAGCCGCCCGCGGAGTCGCCCTCCACTAGAAACAGTTCGGTCCGCGCGCCGTCCTGGGCCGCGCAATCGGCCAACTTGCCGGGCAGAGCCGGACCGCTGCTGATCTTCTTGCGCGTCACCTGCCGGCTCGCGCGCAGCCGCCGCTGCGCGCTTTCCACGGCCAGCGTGGCAATCTGCTCGCCGACCGCCGGATGTTCGTTCAGCCAGAGAGTGAAGGAATCCTTGACGACCCCCGATACGAAAGCCGCGCATTCGCGTGAACTGAGCCGTTCCTTCGTCTGTCCGGAGAACTGCGGCTCTTCGAGCTTCACCGATAGGACGTAGTGCACGCACTCCCAGACGTCTTCCGGCGCGAGCCGAAGCCCTCGCGGCAGCAGGTTGCGGTACTCGCAAAACTCCCGCAACGCTTCGGTGAGCCCCGTCCTGAGACCATTGACATGGGTCCCTCCCTGCGGCGTCGGCACCAGGTTCACGTAACTCTCGGCCACCTGCACCGCCGCATCGCGCGACCACAGCAAGGCCCAGTCCGCCGCCTCCCGACGCCCTTCCATCGAGCCGCGAAAGGCCTCCTCCGGCACGCACTCGGCCGCGCCGATCTGATCGTGCAGGTATTGCGTCAAGCCGTTCTCGTAACACCAGGTTTCATCGGTCGCCTTTTCGTCATCGATCAGGCGGATCGCCAGGCCGGGACACAAGACCGCCTTGGCCCGCAGCAGATGGATGAGCCGCGCCCTGGACACCCGGGCGGAGTCGAAATAGCTGGGGTCCGGCCAGAAGCGGATGATCGTGCCACTTTCCCTTTTTCCCGCCGTGCCGATTTCCTGCAATTCGCCGAGTTTGTCGCCGCTCCCGTAGCGCATACCGTAGATCTTGCCGCCGCGGCGGATCTCCACCTCGAGTTGCCGCGATAGGGCGTTGACGACCGAAACGCCCACGCCGTGGAGGCCGCCGGAGAAGCGGTAGGTCTTGTGTGAGAATTTCCCCCCGGCATGCAGGCGCGTCAGGATGACTTCGACCCCCGAGACACCCAGTTCCGGGTGCGTATCCACCGGCATGCCGCGGCCGTCATCGCGCACCTCGATGCCCCCGTCGTCGAACAGACGAACCTCGATACGCGTCGCGAACCCGGCCAGCGCCTCGTCGACGCTGTTGTCGACGACCTCCTGCACGAGATGGTTCGGGCGCGTCGTGTCGGTGTACATGCCCGGTCGTCGCCGCACCGGGTCGAGACCGCTAAGGACTTCTATCGCTGATGCATCGTAGGCCTGGCTCATCGCGGCTAAGGGGGCTCCGGGGCTATGGGCTCGGGGAAGGGACGAGGATTTCAATCCGTCATTTTAATCAAGTTGCAAACTCTGCGATAATCTGTTGAAAAAAAGACGAACCGAATGGCCACGAGCGTCATCGCGTCCCGGCCGGACGGCGCGCGCATTCCTTCGGCTTGCGCGACGACTGACGGCACCGGCCCGCTAGTTAGCACCCGATCTCTTGTAACTCCCTCTTATCGCCCTACCCGATGACTGCCGAATCGAACCTCAAAGCGTTCATGCTCCTATGCCAGGAACGGGCGGAAGCCGCTCTGGACGCACGCCTGCCGCCGGTCTCGAAGCCCCCGGAGCGCCTGCACCAGGCCATGCGTTACTCCGTCCTCGGGGGCGGGAAGCGGCTACGACCCCTGCTGACCTATGCCACCGGTCGAGCCCTGGAACTTCCTTTCGAGGTGCTGGATGCGCCGGCATGCGCGGTCGAGCTCATTCATGTCTACTCGCTGATCCACGACGATCTGCCCGCGATGGACGATGACGATCTGCGGCGCGGGAAGCCCACTTGCCACAAGGCTTACGACGAGGCGACCGCGATCCTTGCCGGCGACGGGCTGCAGACGCTGGCGTTTCAGGTTCTCGCCGACGATCCGACACTGAAGGTTCCGGCAGCCGCGCGCCTGTCCATGATCGAGGCACTGGCACTGGCCAGCGGTTCGTTCGGCATGGTCGGGGGACAGGCCATCGATCTCGATGCCGTCGGCAAGGCGCTGGACATCGTTGAACTCGAGAACATGCACATCCGGAAAACCGGAGCGCTGATCCGGGTTAGCGTCAAACTGGCGTGCCTCGCTCACCCGGATCTGCCGGACGAAACCAGCGACCGGCTGGACCACTATGCCAAGTCGATCGGCCTCGCCTTTCAGATACAGGACGATATCCTGGACGAGGAAAGTGACACCCAGACGCTGGGCAAGACGCAGGGCAAGGACCGCGACCACAACAAGCCGAACTATCCGGCGCTGCTGGGCCTTTCGGGCGCGCGGCAGAAGGCTCGCGAGCTCTACGAGGAAGCGGTGGACAGCCTGTCACCTCTGGGTGAGCGCGGAAGCGTGTTGCGAGCCCTGGCGCAGTTCGTTATCGAACGCCGAAACTGATGCCCATGCCGGCCGGTATCCCCCGGATAGGACGGGGCTCCGCGCCTTGAAAGGGACCATCCGTCGTAACATAATGCGGGCCAGAGACGCCCGCCCTGAGTGCCTGCCCGATCCGACCGACCGGCGCACCTCAGTCAACACTGGAACACAGCACCCATGACCGACTCTCACGCCTATCCATTGCTGCAGAGCATCGACAGCCCTCTGGATCTGCGCCGCCTGAGTGAAGATCAGCTTCCCCAACTGACCGAGGAGTTGCGCGCGTTTCTGCTCGAGACGGTGAGTCAGTCAGGCGGACATTTCGCGGCGGGACTGGGCACGATCGAACTGACCGTCGCCTTGCATTACGTCTTCGACACCCCGCAGGACAAGGTCGTCTGGGATGTCGGACATCAGGCCTATCCGCACAAGATTCTGACCGGTCGTCGCGACCGCATTTCGACGATCCGCCGCAAGGATGGGTTGTCTGCCTTCCCCAATCGCGATGAATGCGAGTTCGACTGTTTCGGGGTCGGTCACTCCAGCACCTCGATCAGCGCTGCGCTCGGCATGGCGATTGCTGCCGGTCTGGACCACCGCAACAACCATGCGGTCGCGATCATCGGCGATGGGGGGCTGACCGGCGGCATGGCATTCGAGGCCCTGAACCATGCGGGCGTGTTGGACGCGAACCTGTTGGTGATACTCAACGATAACGAGATGTCGATCTCCCCGAATGTCGGCGCGCTGAACAACTATCTCGCGAAACTGTTGTCGGGCAAGTTATACACGACAGTCCGCGAAGGCAGCCGCCAGTTGCTGCGACGGCACATGCCGAGCGTGTGGGAACTGGCCCGGCGGGCCGAGGAACACATGAAGGGCATGGTGATCCCCGGAACGCTGTTCGAGGAACTCGGGTTTAACTACATCGGCCCGATCGACGGCCACGATATCGATACGCTCGTCACCACCCTGCGCAATCTCCGTGAACTGCCAGGGCCCCGTTTCCTGCACGTCGTGACGCAAAAAGGCAAGGGCTATGCGCCCGCTGAAGCGGACCCCGTGGCTTATCACGCGGTCGGAAAATTCGATCCGACGCAGGACCATCTGCCCAAGTCAAAACCCGGATCGCCCACCTACACCGAGATCTTCGGACAGTGGCTTTGCGACATGGCCGAACAGGATCCGCGACTGCTCGGCATCACACCCGCAATGCGCGAAGGTTCCGGCCTCGTGGAATTCTCCAAGCGCTTCCCTGACCGGTACTTCGACGTCGGTATCGCCGAGCAGCATGCCGTCACACTCGCCGGCGGGCAGGCCTGCGAGGGTTACAAGCCCGTCGTGGCAATCTACTCGACGTTCCTGCAGCGCGCCTACGACCAGTTGATTCACGACGTCGCGCTACAGAATCTGCCGGTGTTGTTCGCCATCGACCGCGCCGGCCTGGTCGGACCGGACGGCCCGACCCACGCCGGCAGCTTCGACCTGAGCTATCTGCGCTGCATTCCGAACATGCTGATCATGGCGCCTGCCGACGAAAATGAGTGTCGGCAGATGCTCTACACAGGATTCCGGCATGATGGCCCTGCCGCCGTCCGGTATCCGCGTGGCAAGGGACCGGGCGTCGCGCCTGTCGCCGAAATGGCAGCCCTGCCGATTGGCAAGGCCGAAATCAAGCGCCACGGATCGACCCTGGCGCTGTTGGCCTTCGGAACGATGGTCGAGCCGGCTTTGCAAGCCGGCGAGGCCCTGGATGCGACGGTCGTGAATATGCGCTTCGTAAAGCCGCTCGACGAGGCGCTGATCCTCGAGATGGCCCGCACCCATGACGTACTGGTTACGGTCGAAGAAAATGCAATCGCCGGCGGTGCGGGTGCTGCCGTCAGCGAAGCCCTGAGTCGACATCATTATCTGATTCCGGTGGTCCACCTCGGCCTCAGCGATGTCTTCCTTGAACACGCGAGCCGCGAGGAATTGCTGTCCGAAAGCGGCCTAGATGCGGCCGGCATCGAACAATCGGTCCGCCGCTATCTCGAGGCAACGGCCAAACTCAAGCCTCCCGTCTTGGCCCGATCGAAGAGCAAGTAGGCGTGCACCGCCTGCGCGAAAGAATCCGCGCGATTCCCGACTTCCCGAAGCCGGGGATCGTTTTCCGCGACATCACACCACTGGTCAGGGATCCCGCCGCATTGCGGCTAGCGGTTGATCATTTGGTTCAGCCCTTCCGCGATCAGGACATCACTGCCGTCGGCGGCATGGAAGCGCGGGGGTTTATCTTCGGATCCCTGGCAGCGTGGGAACTGGGTGTCGGCTTCGTGCCGCTGCGCAAACCGGGCAAACTGCCCTATGACGTCGAGTCAGTCTCTTATGATCTGGAATATGGGTCAGCATCGCTGGAAGTGCATACCGACGCCGTGGGGGATCGTGACCGCGTGTTGCTGGTGGATGACCTGCTCGCAACAGGCGGGACCGCCAGAGCGAGCTGCGACCTGATCCGGCAACTCAATGCCGAGGTAGTCGGCTGCGCGTTCGTGATCGAACTCGAAGGCTTGGGCGGCCGGCAAGTGCTCGACGACTACCCGGTTCATTCACTGCTGGCTTACTGACGCCGCCATTTTTCCTGGATCCGGAATCTCGGCCATAGCCGCGCGGCCGCAGCATCCGAGTGTCCGCGCTTTGGAACATTAGCGTCGGAACAACAAAAGGCGGGGCAGACCGGTGGTAATGGTCTGCCCCGCCCTTGATCCCGGTCAGAAGCCCCTGAAGGGTTTTTTTCTTCGGGCCTCAGTCGACCGCTTGAATGCGGATTGACGGCCTTGCTGAAGCCGTCACGGGCTGGACATCGGACTCATATTCCGGAACCGCCTCAGGCGCCAGTGGTCCGGATGTCCGCGGCCCCATCAAGGACACCCAGGCTGCCTTCCAGGGCTTGCGCATCGCATCCTCTACGGCTGTGGCCTCATAGCCACAGTGCGCCATGCAGTTCGCGCATTTCGGGTTCTTCGAGTTCCCGTACTTGTGCCACGGCGTGTCTTCGATCAACGCCTTGTAGCTCGGCGCGTAGCCCTCGTCGACCAGCAGGTAACAGGGCTTCTGCCAGCCGAACACATTCCGCGTCGGGTTACCCCATGGCGTGCAGTTGTACGACTGGTTGCCGGCGAGGAAATCGAGATAAAGGCTGGAGTGATTCAGCTTCCATTTGCGTCCGCGCCCGATCTTGAAAAGGTTGCGGAACAGATTCTTGCTCTCCTGCATCTTGATGAAGATGTCCTGCTGCGGCGCGTGCTCGTAGCTGAATCCCGGAGCAATCGTCACGCCCTCGACACCCAGGCGTTTCGTATGATCCAGAAATTCGGCGACCTCTTCCGCGCCTTCCCCCTGGAACAGCGTGCAATTAACGGTCACACGAAAGCCTTTCGCCATCGCCATTTCGATCGCCTCGACCGCCCGGTCGAACACGCCTTGCTGGCAGACGGACGCATCATGCCGCTCCTTGTTTCCGTCCAGGTGTATGGAGAACGTGAGGAACGGAGATGGTTTATAATCGTTGATCCGCTTCTTGAGCAGCAGCGCGTTGGTGCACAGATAAACGTATTTACCGCGCGCGATGATGCCCTCGACGATCTCGGGCAACTCCTTGTGCAGCAAGGGCTCTCCGCCGGCGATAGAGACGATTGGCGCCCCGCATTCGTCCACTGCCTGCAAACACTCGTCGATGCTCAGCCGGCGATTAAGGATCTCGTCCGGGTAATCGATTTTCCCGCAGCCGGCGCAGGCCAGGTTGCAGCGAAACAGAGGCTCAAGCATCAGGACCAACGGGTAGCGTTTCACGCCCTGCAGTTTCTGCTTCAGCAGATATTTCGCTACCGTAAACTGTTGCCGCAAAGGTACGCTCATGGTCGCCTCTCCTGTGGTTTTCTTACGACATCCAAGCTAATCAAGGACGGTCCGGACCTGACTGCGCACTATACCTGATCAGTCAATTCCTGACGAGTGCGCTCCGGATTAGCTCCGCGTCCGATATTTACTTGATTACACTCTAACTCTAGGCCATCATAGTCGACAGTTGCGTTTTAGGCAAATATTTTGTCATTATGCAACAGCGTTGACGCGCTGTAGCAATTTGGTAAAAATATCACAATTTTCCGGAGTTTATGACCCTGAAGGCCCACGGCACCGCAGTCCAGTCTAACGGCGGACCTGTCGCGAAAAGGTGCGAAAGCTGGACCAGCGACGCTCACCTGGCGCTCGCCACGCTCGATGACGATGCATTGCAAGCCCGATTGCTCGAGGGCGTTTCCCGCACCTTCGCTCTCACGATCCCGCAACTCCCGCCCGAACTCGCACGTCCGGTTTCCAACGCGTACCTTCTCTGCCGGATCGTCGACACGATTGAAGACGAGGTCGCGCTCGATGGCGCCGAAAAGCGGGTTTTCTGTGAGCGGTTCGCCCGCGTCGTCGATGGGTCCGAGGATGCGCAAGGTCTTACAACCGCACTCTCACCCCGTCTGTCAGAGAACACCCTGCCCGCCGAGCATGCGCTGATTGCCGTCATGCCCCGCGTCATCGCCATCACGCATTCCTTCGAGCCGGAGCAGCGGGCCGCCTTGGCCACCTGTGTGGCCACCATGGCGGGCGGCATGGCTGCCTTCCAGGATCGCGACCTGAGCTGCGGCCTGGCGACGCTCGAAGAGATGGGCCTTTATTGCTACTACGTGGCGGGCGTGGTTGGCGAAATGCTGACGAAACTGTTCTGCCTGTATTCGCCCGAAATCGCGCGCCACCGGGATGACATGCTGGGGCTCGCTGTGTCCTTCGGCCAGGGTCTGCAAATGACGAACATTCTGAAGGACCTGTGGGATGATCAGTCGCGTGGTGTCTGCTGGCTGCCGCGAGACGTGTTCGAACAAGGCGGCTTCGACTTGTGCGAACTGGCTTCATCCCACGATAGCGATGCGTTCCGCGCGGGATTCAGCCAATTGATCGGCGTCGCGCACGGACACCTCAAGAATGCGCTGCAGTACACCCTGCTGATCCCGGCCCACGAAACCGGAATACGCGAATTCTGCCTGTGGGCGCTCGGCATGGCCGTGTTGACCCTGCGCAAGATCCACCGGAACCTTCGCTTTTCCCGCTCTTCCGAGGTCAAGATTACCCGACGCGCGGTGAAAGCCACGATTGCGACTTCCCGCCTGACTCGCAGCCACGACAGCCTGTTGCGGGGCGTCTTCTATTTGGCCGGATTGGGGTTGCCGCGCGCCGGCAAGGTGCACTCCCCCACCCCGGACACCACCGATACTTCACGCATTTAACCCGTCACGGGGGCAGGACGACCTATGTTCAAAGACGCCATAGACACCTTCGACAGCGACTTCGCCGCAACGGCCGCAGCCTCGGAATCCCCTCTCGACCGTTCGGTCCGCGAGGCCCGCGATGCGCTGTTACAGATGCAGCACAAAGACGGTTTCTGGGTCTTCGAACTTGAAGCGGATTGCACGATCCCGTCCGAATACATCCTGATGATGCATTACATGGATGAGATCGATGTCGGGTTGCAGGCAAAGATCGCCCATTTCCTGCGCGGCCGGCAACAGCAGGACGGGAGTTACCCGCTGTTCACCGGCGGGCCCGGCGACATCAGTTGCACCGTAAAAGTCTACTACGCGCTGAAATGCGCCGGGGACTCGATCGATGCACCGCACATGGTCAAGGCCCGCGGCTGGATTCTGGAACAGGGCGGCGCGGCCCGGGCGAACGTGTTTACTCGCATCATGCTCGCCATGTTCGAGCAGATTCCCTGGCGCGGCGTCCCGTTCATCCCGGTCGAAATCATGTTGCTGCCAAAATGGTTTCCCTTCCATCTGGACAAAGTGTCCTACTGGTCGCGAACCGTCATGGTGCCGCTGTTCATTCTCTGCAGCTACAAGGTCAAGGCGCGCAATCCTAATGGGGTCCATGTGCGTGAACTCTTCACCGTCGATCCCAACGAGGAGCGCAACTATTTCTCCCATGTGAAAACGCCGCTGGGGAAAGCCATCCTCGCACTGGAACGTTTCGGACGAAGCCTGGAACCGCTCATTCCCCGCTCGATGCGTCAGCGCGCAACGCAGAAGGCGCTGGACTGGTTTTCGGAACGCCTGAACGGTGTCGATGGCCTCGGTGCGATTTTCCCGGCGATGGTCAACGCTTACGAGGCCCTGGACTACCTCGGCGTCCCTCCCGAGGACGAGCGTCGCCGTCTCGCGAAGGAAGCCCTGGAGCGCCTGTTGGTCATCGATGGGGACACGGCCTATTGTCAACCCTGCGTATCGCCGGTCTGGGATACCGCGCTGACCTCGCTAGCTTTGCAGGAAGCCAATCGGCTGGATCCCGACGCCGAAACATCGGCGGCATTGATCCGCGGCCTGCAATGGCTGGCCAGCAAGCAGGTCACGGACGCACCGGGTGACTGGCGCGTGAACCGGCCGGGACTTGAGGGCGGCGGCTGGGCCTTCCAGTACGAAAACCCATATTATCCGGACGTCGATGACAGCGCCGTGGTCGCCCAGGCCATGTTGCAGGCCGAGGATCCGCAGTTCGACCGCACGCTCGAACTGGCCACGACCTGGATCGCCGGCATGCAGTCGAAGAACGGCGGATTCGGCGCCTTCGACGCCGATAATACCCACTATTACCTGAACCACATACCCTTCGCCGATCACGGGGCCCTGCTCGATCCGCCAACCGCGGATGTCAGCGGCCGGTGCGCGATGTTCCTGGCCAATACACTCGAACAGCGGCCGGAAGTCCGCCCTGTCGTCGACGCCTGTATCGAATACCTGCGCCGGGAGCAGGAACCCGATGGCTCCTGGTTCGGGCGTTGGGGTACGAACTACATTTACGGCACCTGGTCGGTCCTGCTCGGCTACGAAAAGGCCGGTATTCCGAAGGACGACCCCAGCGTCCGTAAGGCCGTCGCCTGGCTAAAGAGCGTGCAGCGGGAAGATGGCGGCTGGGGCGAAGACAACTACAGCTACCACGACACCCGCCTCAGTGGGCGCTTCCATACCAGCACGGCGTTCCAGACCGGTCTCGCGCTGATCGCCCTGATGGCGGCCGGCGAGGCAGATTCGGACGAAGTTCGCGCCGGCGTGGATTTCCTGCTGCGCCAGCAGCAAGCGGACGGATTCTGGGCCGATGGCTGCTTCACGGCGCCGGGATTCCCGAAAGTCTTCTATCTGAAGTATCACGGATACGACAAGTTCTTCCCGCTTTGGGCCCTGGCCCGGTATCGGAACGAGACTCGTGGATGATGCGGAGGCCATAGGCTACGTCGTCGCGCTGCCGCCCGAGTGTCGCACGCTGACGTCCGAGCCTGCCCGTCGCGGTGACATTCTGTCACTGGACAGAGGGCATCGCGTTGCGGTGGCCGGCGCCGGCGCAGCCAATGCCGCCGCCGCTGCTGAGACGCTGGTCGCTCAGGGCGCCCGCCGCCTCGTCTCCTGGGGCTGCGCAGGGGCCCTGTGCGATGAGCTTCTACCCGGAGACCTGGTCATCCCGCGGGAACTGATTTTTGCCGACGGTACTACAGTTCATCTGGCCGGCCCGTGGCATGAGCGGCTGTTGACACGACTGCAACCGACAACCCCGATCCGCACGGAGTCGATGACGGAGAGCATCGGTATCGTCGGTTCTTCCACAGCCAAACGCAATCTGCACGCAGCATCCGGCGCCATTGCGACGGACATGGAGTCGGGTGCCGTAACGCGGACGGCCGAAAAATATGGCTTGCCCTGTCTAGCCATACGGTCGATCGTCGACGCGGCAGCGGTGACCCTTCCCCGCGCCGCACAGGCGGCGCTCGATAGCGACGGCGAGTTGATCGTCAACCGTCTATTGCTGCAACTGCTCTGGACCCCCACTGAGATCGCCCCGCTGCTGAGACTCGGACGCGCCTTTCGCCGCGCTATGCAGACGCTCTCTGCAGTCAAGACGCACGCAGGCCTGGGACTCGGCCAGCCCTGACTTCGCGCCGGCCGCATTACTTTTTTTTGTTTCCTGAGATGAGTACCAACGCCCACCGTCCAGCCGTACGCCTGATCAACTGGTGGGAAGGGCATGTTCTCCGTTATCCGCTGCTCGTCGTGCTCGCGTTTGTCGTCGGCACCGCGTGGACGCTGCGCTATGCGATGGAGAACCTGAGCGTCAATGCGAACACGGCGGAAATGCTTTCGGCCGACCTGCCGTTTCAGAAGAATCGCTTGCGCCTGGAGCGGGAATTTCCGCAAGACATCAGCACCTTTCTGATGGTCGTGGAAGCGGCCACACCAGAGCAGACCGCGTCGGCCGTGAAAGAACTCGCGACCGCATTGCGCAGCCGGCGCGACTTCATCAAGTCCGTCTACATCCCCGACGAAGGCGAGTTCTTCGCCCGCAACGGGTTGCTTTATCTGGACCTGCCCAAACTTGAGGCGCTCTCCAACGAACTGGCGACCGCGCAACCCTTCATCGGGCGACTGTCCGAGGACTTCAGTCTGGACGGTTTGTTCTCGATCATCGGCGATGCCCTGACGCATAAGGACCAGGACCTCGACCTCGATCTCGATCCCATCGTCGGCCGCCTCACGGACGCCTTGCGGGCCACTGAACAGAACCGCCCCTACCGGTTGTCCTGGCAGCAACTGATGATGAAGGATCAGGAAGGCCTGGGTTTGACGAAGCGACTCGTCTTCGTCACGCCGGTACTGGACTACAATCGCATGATGCCGGCCGAGCAGTCGTATCAGGCGATCACAGCGGCGATCGGGGAGGCCAAACAGACTCTAGCGACTGACATCCGGGTGCGTCTGACCGGTGAGGTAATGCTCGAATACGAGGAAATGGCGACCATCGGCATGGATATGATCGCTGCCGGCGCCGGGTCGCTGCTGCTGGTCTGTCTGACGCTTTGGATTGCGTTTCGCTCCTTCAAGCTGATGCTGGCGACGATGATTTCGCTGACCATGGGCCTGATCCTGTCGCTGGGTTTCGCGGCCGCCGCCATCGGCCAGCTTAACATGATCTCCATCGCTTTCGCCGTCCTGTTCATCGGCATGGGCGATGCCTATTCCTCTCACTTCTGCCTGCGCTACCGCGAGCTGATGTTGCGTGGCCTGCCGGTCTCGGCAGCCCTGCGGAACACTTTTCTGTCGACCGGAGGCTCCCTGGTGCTCTGCACGATGACGGCCGCAATCGGTCTCTACGCCTTCATACCGACCAGTTATGTCGGCGTTGCGGAACTCGGCATGATCTCGGGCACCAGCATGTTCATCGCGCTCGGGACAACGTTCACCGTCCTCCCGGCGCTGATCAAGCTGATGCCGCCAAAGCCCGGTATCCACGCTGCAGGGCACCTGGAACGTGCCGGTTTCATGCTGGCCGACTGGCCGATCCAGCACGCGGCGTCGATACGCTGGATCACGATCGTCCTGACCGTGATCGCGCTGGTGTTGCTGACGCGGGTCCGTGTCGACTTCAACCCCATCAACCTCAGGGATCCGAACTCGGAATCGGTGCAGACTTTCCAGTATCTATTGAAGTCAAAGGACACCTCGCCGATGACCCTGGCAGCCTTCGCCACCAGCGAAACCGAGGTCCGGGACAAGACCGCGCGTTTCGAGGCGCTTCCAAGCGTCGACCACGTGTTTTCCGTCCTCAGCCTGATACCCGACTCACAGGACGAGAAGCTTGCCATCATCGAGGAATTGTCGCTGCTGCTCGGTCCACAGTTGCAGCACTTCCCCGACACGCCACGCAGCGCGCCTGCCCGACTTGACTCGCTGGAAGCCTTTCGCGCCTTGATCCAACGTCAGCACGCTGCGCTCGGGACGCCATCGCTCGGCGCCCTGGATACTGCGTTGGCCGCTTTCCTGACCGCACTGCAGCCACTCGACGCATCGGCGCGCGAGGCCTTGCTCCAGCGGCTGCAGACGGCCATTCTCGGCGACCTCCCTATGACCCTCCACAATCTGCAAACCAGCCTGCTCGCGGAGCCGATCGCGCAGGCGACACTACCCGCCGACCTGCGGGAGCGCTGGGTCAGCAAGGATGGACTCTATCGGTTGCAGATCTATCCGCGGCAGGACCTGTCCGATCTGGAAAATCTGCGCACATTCATCCGTGAGGCGCAGGCCCTGGATCCGGACGTCACCGACCTGCCGGTAACCTACCTGGAGTCCATGGAGGCCGTGCTGCAGGCGTTCACTGAGGCCTTCACGGCCGCCTTTGGTGCGATCACCCTGTTGCTCCTGATCATGTTGCGCAGCCTGCGCGATACGGTGCTGGTCCTGCTCCCGCTGCTGCTCGCATCGCTGTTCACGGCGGCCATGACCGTGGTCCTTGGCATCCCGTTCAATTTCGCGAACATCATCGTGCTGCCCCTGCTCTTCGGTCTGGGCGTCGACAACGGCATTCACATGGCGCATCGGCTGCACTATTTGCGCCAGGGCGAACGGAACCTATTGAGTACCAGTGAAGCCAAAGGGGTGTTCTTCGGCGCACTGACCACCGTATTCAGTTTTGTGAGTCTGGCTTTCACCCATCACCGGGGCACTGCCAGCATCGGCATGTTACTGGCGATCGGCTTGTTGCTGTCGCTGGTCTGCTCCCTGATCGTACTCCCGGCCTTCAGCACTTGGACGCTCAAACCGGCGCGGCGAAGAGCCTGAACCCGCCCATCAACCCTGCCCTGACGAGGTTTCGATGTCTTCGCTCATAGCCGACTGTCTGGCACAGCGCCACGGCGATAACTTTCAACTACACGAGAAATTCCTGAACACGCAGATGGTGCGCGTGCTGAGGACCATCGGTTACGACCGGGTCTATACCCGGGCCAGCGGCCCTTACCTCTACGATGCGGACGGCACGGAGTATCTGGACCTGCTCAGCGGCTTCGGCGTCTTCGCACTGGGCCGCAACCATCCCACGGTCGTCGCTGCGCTGACCGAGGTGCTGCAAAGCCAGCTGCCCGACATGGTGCAGATGGATGTGTCCCTGCTGAGCGGACTATTGGCCGAGCGGATCCTGGCCCTGTGCCCGCCGAAGCTGGAAAAGATGTTCTTTTGCAACTCCGGCGCGGAAGCGACCGAAGCGGCCATCAAGTTCGCTCGTTACACCACCCGACGCGAGAAGATTCTGTATTGCGAACACGGCTTCCACGGATTGACGCTGGGTGCCCTGTCGCTGAATGGCGAGGCCGTGTTCCGCGAGGGCTTCGGCCCACTGCTGCCGCAGTGCGATGCCGTGCCCTTCAATGACCTGCCGGCCCTCGAAGCGGCCCTCAGCCGGAAGGATGTCGCTGCGTTCATCGTGGAGCCCATTCAGGGCAAGGGCGTCAACATTCCTTCCGACGACTATCTGCCCGAGGCCGCGCGTCTGTGCCGCCGCTACGGCGCCCTCTTCGTTGCCGATGAGATCCAGACCGGCATCGCCCGGACCGGGAAGTTCTGGGCGATTGAACACTGGGGCGTCGAGCCTGACATGATCCTGATGGCCAAGGCCTTGTCCGGCGGCTTCATCCCCGTCGGTGGTGTCGCGATGACAGCGCCGATCATGGATGCGGTGTTCAACCGTATGGACCGAGCCGTGGTTCATGGCTCAACCTTTTCGAAGAACAATATGGCGATGGCCGCCGGTCTCGCTACCCTGCAGGTCATCGAAGACGAGCGCCTCGTCGAGAACGCCGCGAGGATCGGACAGGAGTTGCTGAGCGGCATGGCGCTGCTGCAGGAACGTTATGAACTGCTGCGGACCGTCCGCGGCAAGGGGCTGATGGTCGCGCTCGAGTTCGGCTCACCCAAGAGTTTCTCGCTGAAAGCCGCCTGGAATCTCCTCGAGACTGCCAACAAGGGGCTGTTCAGCCAGATGATCACGATCCCTCTGTTCAAGAATCACCGCATCCTTAGCCAAGTTGCCGGCCATGGCATGAATACGGTCAAGTTTTTGCCTCCATTGGTCATCAACGACCGGGACAAGGACTGGATCCTCGGCGCCTTGGACCAAGTGATCGCCGACTGTCACAAGGTGCCGGGCGCCATCTGGGACCTCGGCAAAACTCTCACCGGCCATGCATTGAAAGCCAAGGCAGGCTGAACGCTCCGACTCTCAACTTCAAAGGACGATCTCATGACGCCACGACTGCGCGCGATCGCGCCGCTGCTGCTGAGCAGCGCTCTTGCACTCGTCGCCCCCGGACAGGCCCAGGCCCATGCGGTGGTGACCGAGTCCTCGCTGCAAACCCAACCGGTCAAGCCGGGCCACGCGACTACGGTGCAGCTTCAGTTCAACGCCGGCGTCGAATTGTCGCTTTCGCGCATCTTCCTGGTCAGCAAGGGCGACGTGTATCAACCGATAACGGCACGAACCGGCAAGAAGCCGGGCGAGATCCTGGTCCCGCTGCCCGCCTTGAGCGAAGGGGAATATGCCATAAAATACAAGATCTTCGCTGCCGACGGGCATCTGACAGAAAGTGTGATTCGGTTTTTCGTCAAGGAAGAGAGCAACAAGCGGTAAGTCATCATGTACATGCAAGGCCTCGCCAACTTTCTGGATGACTTCCTCGGAGGACTGATGCTGATCAGCTATGCGCTGGTCATCGGGAGCCTGCTGTGGAGCATCTGGATCCTCCGTGTCTGGTCACCGTCGGAGCGCGCCTCCACCACGATCATTGCGCGCGGCATCGCGTTGCTGCGCTTCGGAGCCATTGCGCTGGCTGCCACCCAAGGCACCAAGCTCCTCATCAAGGCCCTGGTGCTATCCGCGACGCTCGGCGAGCTCCCGATGGCGGCCTATGCCAGCACGGTTCAGTTCCAGGCCGGTCTGGTGCGGCTCGTTCTGGCCGTGGGTATCGTCTGGCTTACGGGACGCATGCGGGCTGCTCCCGTGCATAGGCCCTACTGGAACACGCTGCTGGCTCTGTCCATCCCGCTGGTCATCAGTGGCGCCTGGCTGGTCCACGCCGTCGGGCGTTTCGAACTCCGCAGCCCCCTGATGGCCATGACAGTGGTTCACCAGTTGGCGGGAGCCGTCTGGGTCGGCGGCATCGCCCAATTGCTGTCCTTGTGGCGACTCGGCGCAGTCGATCGCGAAGCGCGAGCGCTCTGGCCGACGGCGATCTCCCGTTTCGGTTGGCTGGGCGGGCTGTCCGTCCTTCTGTTGCTGGTCACGGGCCTGCCGCTGGCCTGGACCTACATCGGTTCCTGGGACGGCCTGTTTGGAACCGGGTACGGCAGTCTGGTCGTTACCAAATCAGTGCTGTTGTTGATCGCGCTGTACTTTGCCTACCGCAATCACAGCGCCGGACGTTCCTGGCGTCAGGGAGCGACCGGCGGCGCGATCGTATCGAAAGTCCCCTACTACATCGAAGCTGAGACCTTCATCCTGGTCGGCATCCTGTTCATCGCCGCCACGCTATCCTCCCAGCCGCCCTCCGTGGACATTCCGGATCTGGCGGTTCCCGTGGCGGACGTGATCGAGATGTTCACTCCTCACGAACCGCGCCTGACGTCGCCGAGCCACGAAGAGTTGTTGGCTGGGGAAGCCGGCCGCGTTGCGGTCGTCGGCAAGGTACCCTCCCCCGCTGCCACCCTGTGGTCGGATTACAACCACAACATCTCGGGCATCTTCCTGACCGGGATGGGTCTGGTGGCGATGCTCTATTACCTGTTCGGCTTCGGCTGGGCGCGCTATTGGCCGCTGGGTTTCATCGGCCTTAGCATCTTCCTGTTCTTCCGCAGCGATGCCGAAACCTGGCCACTCGGGCCCATTGGCTTCTGGGAAAGTACCTTCGGGAACGGCGAGGTTTTCCAACACCGCATCGCGACCCTGCTGGCGTTCTGTCTCGGGGTCATGGAACTGCGCGCCCGCACGAACCCGGACGCCCGCAAGCTAACGTTCATGTTTCCGGTCCTGTGCGCTTTCGGCGGCGTCTTGCTGTTAACCCATGCCCATGCCGAATTCGAGCTCAGGAGCGAATATCTGATTCAGTCGACCCATACGGCGATGGGTCTGCTGGCGGTAATCATGGCCAGCGGACGCTGGCTGGAATTGCGGCTCGCCACACCCGAGGGTTACACCGAGAGCCGTGTGGCGGGATTCGTGGCGATCCTGGCCATGTTCGTAATCGGGAACTTCCTGCTGTTCTACCGCGAGCCGCTCTACTGATCAGGAAAGAAGCCGGGGGGCCGCCGCGCCAGGGCGGCCCGCTCACTTGTTGTTCTTCGCGTAGTCGGTGATTTTCTGCTGCAGTTTTTCCAGCAGTTTTTCGAAACCCTCGCGGTCAATAACGCTCGTGTACTGCGCCTTCTTCAACGCCAGATCACTGATCCCGTCAACGATGATATTGATGATGACCCATCGTCCGTTGAAGTGATTGACGATGTACTCGAACTTGATCGGTTTGTCGTTCGGGACCAGCATCACATATCGCACCGTGATCCGGTCGGCTTTGATTTCGTCCGAAGACTCATACTGAAATTTCTCGCCTGCATAGGCATTGAACTGCGCCGCATAGGTCGCCACGCTCAGGTCAGTCAGCTTGGCCATGAACGCCAGCTTTTGAGACTGATCGAGTTTCTTCCAGTGACTACCCAGCGCAATCTGCGCCACCGCCTCGAACTGGAAGACGTCCCGCACAACGGGATCGAGCCGCTTCAGCCGCCCTTGATAGCCCAAGCGGTCGGCGTTTTTCATCACGTCCAGGAGGGCTGTATTCAGCTTGTCGACCGTTTGGCGCGCCGCTGCCACTCCTGGGCTGTCAGCCGAGACCAGCTGGCAGTAGGCCGCGAGCAGCAGGGCGAACAGGATGCGCAGGTACATAGGGTTTCTCATTTTTCGCGAAAATTGTGCCAAATATACCACACTCATGCCTGCGCGATCGGCGCCATGCTGGCTCCTTTTTCCCGAGTCCGCGACCGCGGGAAGCGCTCATGGAATGAGGCCCTGCCGTACCTCGCTGTCGCTATCCGACGACGGCGGCTCATCTCGCCACCCGGCCAGTCTCGCACGCAAGCGCAGCAGCGCCTGCCCCTGCAACTGCGACACACGCGACTCTGAAACACCCAGAGCGATCCCGATCTCCCGCAGCGTCCGCTCCTCTTCGTAATACAGGACGATGATCAGCCGTTCCCGATCGGGAAGCCCCGCGATTGCCGCCTCCAGGGCCGCAGCAAAGCCCGTTCGGGCCAGGCTGTCGATGGGCTGGCCGCCTTCATCGGCCCACGCCTCGAGCACGTTGTCGCCGACCGCGTCCACGAGTTGCTCGATACTGAGGACCCGGCAGGCCACAGCATCCTGAAGAACGGCATGATATTCGGCAAGCGGCAAGCCGAGTTCGGCTGCCACCTCACAATCACGCGCATCGCGACCGGTTCGCGCCTCCACCGCATGAATCGCTTCGGCAACCGAACGCGCCTTGCGATGTACCGACCTCGGTGTCCAGTCATACCGACGCAGCTCGTCCAGCATCGCGCCCCGGATCCGGATACCCGCGTAGGTCTCGAAGCTCGCACCGTGCCCTTCCCGGTAGGTCTGCCGCGCTTCCAGCAGGCCGACCATGCCCGCCTGCATCAAGTCATCCAACTGGACCGAGGACGGCAGGCGGCTCAGTAGGTGCAACGCAATGCGCCGAACCAGATCGCTACCCCTGATCGAAGACTCACCTAACGAGGATGATGCTTTCGAGTTATCGTTATCGTCGCTCATTGCCACTTCCACGACCCTGTGCCCCTATCGGTACGCGCAATCCGCTCGCGCATCAGCGCTCGGCACGCACGACGACACGGACGCAGCGGATTGTACATTTTCGGAGGTACCTGCAGAATGAGGTCACCCCCATCCAGATATCCCCGTATTCCTTTTGACAACAGTGATGCAGCAGACCCTCCGCGCTCTCTCGTATCCTGCCGACCCTCTTCGGCTAGGTCTGCGGACGTGACGCTGCCTGCTATGCGATTCTGCCGGAGCGGGGCTCGGCACGCCGCCCGCGAATTCGGTCAGCGAGGAGCCACGTAGGCATGTGCGGCATCGCGGGTATCGTTTGGCGCGGTCGCGCAGCCGAACCAAAGGACCTTCATCGGTCGGCGGCACTGCTTCGCCACCGCGGTCCGGATGGTGAGGGATATTTTGCGCGTGGCCCTTTCGCTATGGTGCACACGCGACTGTCGATCATCGATCTCGCTGGTGGCGCGCAGCCCCTATTCTCCGACGACGGTCGACTTGCCGTCGTGGCGAACGGCGAAATCTATAACCACCTGGAACTACGCAAGGACTTGGAGACCCAAGGCCGCGTCTTTGCGACCCATTCCGACTGCGAAACCATTCTTCACGCTTACGCGCGAGACCACCTCGGCTTCGTCGAGCGACTGAACGGCATGTTCGCCTTCGCGCTTTACGACGATGCAACCCAGCGACTTGTGCTCGCTCGAGATCGCCTCGGCATCAAGCCACTTTTCTACGCCTGTCTGCCGGATCGTTTCATCTTCGCCTCCGAGCTGAAGGCACTCCTGCCCCTGCTGCCCTGGGTGCCCGGTATCCATGCTCCCGCACTGTCGCAGTTCCTGCACAACCAGTTCAGCACCGGTCGCGAGACCATCCTGTCGGGCATCCATCGCGTCGGGCCAGGCGAGATCATCGAGGTCGACGTTGACCTTCAGCTCCATACCCGCCGCTACTGGAACCCACTCGACATCGTGCCCCGCGAGGTGGGCCCAGAGACCGCGGAAGCCGAGTTCGATGCGCTGTTCGGACAGGTCATGCGCGAGCATATCCGGTCCGATGTACCCTTCGGACTGTTCCTCTCCGGGGGCAATGACTCCGCGATCCTCTTGGCCGCGCTGACCCAGCTCCAATCACAGCCGGTCCGAACCTTCTCGATCGGCTATACGGACGCCGAGATGGGCGATGAACTGGACGGTGCCGAACGGATGGCAGCCCTGTTCGGCAGCCGCCACACGTCATTTCGGCTCGACCGCTCGGCTGTGTTCCGCCGCATTCCTCACACGGTCTGGGCAGCCGATGAGTTGATGCGGGACTACGCCTGCCTGCCCACGTCGGCACTGTCGGAAGCGGCTGGACATGAGCTGAAGGTGGTCTTTTCCGGTGAGGGTGGGGACGAGGCGTTCGGTGGCTACGGCCGTTACCGGCAGCATCCTCTCGTGTTCATGCTCAAGAATCTCATGGCTCCTGGGTCGGGTGGCTTCCGCACCCGCAGTCATTGGAGGGGACGCTGGTCGCGGCGCCTGCTGGGACCCGACCTGCGAGGAAACCGCCAAGCCGCCCGCGGCCCGTTTGTCGACGCCTGGAGGGCGACGCCGCCCGCCTGGACGCATCTGCAGCGCTGTCAGTACACCGACTTGGTCACGGCACTGCCCGACAATCTGCTCGTCAAGGCTGACCGAATGATGATGGGCTTCGCGCTGGAAGGCCGAGTGCCCTTTATGGATCACCGCCTGGTCGAATTCGGCCTCTCGTTGCCGGATGCACTCAAGGCGGACGGGCGGCAGACCAAGATCCTGTTGCGGCGCTGGGCGGCACGTCACATTCCGGCGGATCATCTCTACCAGCGCAAGCGTGGCTTTCACGTGCCGGTGGACGAGTGGCTGAGCGGCAGCTTCCTCGATCGCATGGAACAGAAGCTGACGGGCAACATGGCAGTGGCCGAGTGGTTCAACAGCGCCCGGCTGCCGGAGCTTTTCCACCAGCAGCGTACCCGCCGCGGCGCGAGCCGCGAGATTTTTTCCCTGCTGCAGTTCGCGATCTGGCACTACCTGTTCGTCGAGCAGCCGGGCTTGCGCCCCACGGCGGATGAGGATCCGCTGGACTGGCTTGGGTAACGCACTTCCTCTGGCACAGCGCGATCCCATCGTCACAGGACTTCCGCCGCGGCATACCCCCACCAACGGACCGAACGATGAAGCCTGATATTGGATCGATCGTCGACCTGCTACATCGCTGTGCTTATGCCTCCCTGGCGACGAATGCCCGTGACCTGTCGGGCTATCCATTTCTCAGCGTATTGCCAGTCGTACTCGACGAGCGACACTGTCCCATCTTGCTGATTAGCGATCTCGCCGAACACACGCGGAATTTGCGCTCAGACGCACGGGCATCGCTGCTATTGTTCGACCCGGGCACCAATGACCTTCAGGCCGGTGCCCGACTGACACTGATCGGCGAAGTCCGACCCTTTGCCGCCGGACCCGCATTGATCGAACGCTACCTGCGTTACCAGCCTAACGCAAAACGCCTGCTGCCCCTGGGCGACTTCCATTTTTTCCGGATGCACCTGCAACGGCTTCGGTTCATCGGCGGCTTCGGCCACATGGGCTGGCTGGACGGCGATGCGCTCGAGTTGCTGGAACCGGTCTCGCTAACCGCTGAGGGGGCGCTACTGGCCGAGTTGTCGGCTCGCGTCAGGCCGGGGCCGAAGTTGCTCGGCGTCGACCGTTGGGGATTCGACCTTGATGTGAGCGGCGCCCGCCACCGCATCAGTCTTGCATCCTCGCCCGTTGCGGACGACAGTCTGGCTGATGCCGTCATGGCCGCGCTGGAGACCGAAGAAGAAAGCGCGCCACCGGACGGAGGGGCCAGGGAGCCGCAATGATGGCTTGGAACACGGTAATACGGGGAATGCGGACAGCAAGAGTACGCTGTGTACAATACGGATCGTCCGATGAACGTCACTCGGCGGGGTCCTGCCCGGCAAGGAGACAGCAATGGCCAACAAGAGCGTCGGTCTGTCCGATCCCCTCTACCAATACTTGCTGACAAACTCGGTCCGCGAATCGCCTTTGCTGGCCGAACTGCGTGAAGAGACATCCGCTCTCCCTGGCGCCGGGATGCAGATCACCCCGGAACAGGGGCAGTTCATGGCGCTGCTGGTCAGGCTGACCGGCACGCGCCGCATCATCGAAATCGGCGTGTTCACCGGATACAGCTCCCTGGCGATGGCACTGGCCCTGCCTGAAGGCGGGCAGCTTGTCGCCTGTGACATCAACCCGGACTGGACTGCTATCGCACAAGGTTATTGGACTCGGGCCGGCGTCGCGGACCGCATCGAGCTGCGGCTCGGCCCCGCGCTTCAAACCCTGGATTCCTTGTTGGCGAGCGGAGAGGCTGGACACTTCGACCTCGCCTTCATCGACGCCGACAAGACAGCCTACGATGGATACTACGAACGCTGCCTGGAACTGTTGCGCCCGGGAGGACTGATCCTGATCGACAACGTCCTGTGGGGCGGACGAGTGGCTGACGCCACGCACAGCGACCCGGACACCATCGCGATTCGCGCACTGAACGCCAAGATCCGCGACGATCAACGCGTTTCGTGCAGCCTGGTACCGATTGCCGATGGCCTGATGCTGGCACTGAAACACGCATGAGCGATCTTGGCCGGACACCGTCCCGACGCCGCCGTTTGGTGTGGTGCCTGGGGCTCGCGCTGGCCTATGTCGCGCTCGGGCGGTTGAGCTACGCGCTGAGCGCCCTGGAGGGCGTCGGCGCAGCGGCGCTGTGGCTGCCCTGCGGCCTCAGTGTGGCTGCCATGCTGCTGCTCGGTCGGTGGGTCTGGCCAGGCGTTTTCCTCGGCGCCTGGACCCTCAACGGGCCCGTCATGGATGGGCCGTCCGCGCTCGCACTACCGTTCGCGTTCGGCAACACCCTGGAGGCCGTGGCGGCAGGACACCTGTTCCGGCGCTACGCCAATTCCGAGGATATTTTCGAATCGGCCGAAAACTTCGCCGTCCTCGTCTTCAGCATTCTGTTCGGCAATAGTCTCAGCGTATTTTTCGGGGTTGGCGCGCTCATTCTGCTGAACGCGACGGAGCCCCCGCTATTGGTACCGCTGCTGACCTGGTGGATGGGGAACCTCAGCGGTGCGATGCTGGTGATTCCGCTGATCTACGCGTGGCGCAATCCCGACTTCACCGATCACAGTCTGGGACATCTGTCCGGCTACGCGATTCTGCTGTTTGCGACAGCCCTGTTGGAGGTGATGATCTTCGAGCAGCGTCTGCCGGCTATCTTCGTGCTGCTACCGTTCCTTTTATGGTCGGCGCTGCAATACGGCGCCGCCGGGACCACGTTTTTCGGCACCCTCGTCGTCGCCATTGCCATGTGGGAAACCACTCACGGAAAGGGCCAGTTCGCGGTGGCTTCACCGGCCGTGTCGATGATCGTGACGCAGCTTTTCTCTGCGGTCTTTCTGATCACCGCCTTTGTGGTGATGTCCCAAAATCGCGCCGGGAGAAGACTGCTGGCGGAACTCCAGCGAAATGCCGCACTGCTCGAGCAGAAGGTGTCGGAGCGCACTGACCAGCTAGCCCGTAAGGAAGCTCACCTGGCACGCGCGCAGGCCATTGCACACGTCGGCAGCTGGGAATGGGCACATGATGAAAACACATGGTATTGGTCGGATGAAACCAAGAGAATCCTGGGCTTTCCGCTTGTAGCCGACCCCCGTTACGTCGACTTCTTTGCGCGAGTCCACCCCGACGACCGCAACGTGCTGCGCGCCGCTCGTGTCGCCTTGACGGAGCCGGGTGGGCGCATCGACATCCAATATAGGGTTTTGAGTCCGGACGGGCAGATCCGTCACGTCCATGAGCGTGGCGAGCGAACGCACGCCGGGGATGGGCGGCCCGGCGCCGCGAGCGGCACGCTGATGGACATCACGACACAAAAGCGCAATGAACTGGAATTGACACGCCTCGCCTTCGTCGCCCGGGAGACACGCAGCGCAGTCTTGATCACCGATCGCGACGGCGTCATCGAATGGGTCAATCCCGCTTTCACCCGGCTCACCCAGTACACCGCCGCCGAGGTCGTCGGCAGGAAGCCAGGTTTATTGCTGCGGGGCACCGCAACATCACCCCGGACGGTCCGTTTCCTTTTGCGGGAAGTCGCTCGCCGCCGGAAGAGCCACATCAGCGATTCGATCAAGGTGGAAATCCTGATCTGCAACCGGGAGGGCCGGGAGTACTGGGTGGAACTGGAAGTCATTGGTTCGTACGGTCCGGGCGGCCTGGAGCGGTTTTTCAGCATTCAGCACGACATCACCGCCCGCAAGGAGTACGAGTCCCGACTACGCAGCCTGTCGGATCGGCTGAAGGCCACGGTCGATGCCGCCATGGACTGCATCATCGTGGTGGACCATGAAGGGCGTATCCTGGAATTCAATCCCGCCGCCGAAACCTGCTTCGGCTATCGCCGCGACGACATCATCGGTGAACCAGTGACCCAGCTGATCATCCCGCCGGGCTATCCCGCAGCGGATGGCCAGGGTCTGGAGCACTACCTGAGCACCGGGGTCGCCAACCTGCTGCGTCAACGGAATGAGGTGTCCGGCATGCGCGCGGATGGCTCGGCATTCCCGGCCGAACTGTCGATCGATGTCGCCACCAGTGAAGCAGGAAAAATCTTTGTCGGCTTCCTGCGCGACATTACCGAGCGCAAACAGACCGAACTGGCGCTCCAGGTAGCCAAGGAACGCGCCGAAAGCGCGAACCGTGCGAAGAGCGAGTTCCTCGCGAACATGAGCCACGAGATCAGGACGCCGCTGAACGGCGTGCTGGCCGCTGCCGAATTGTTGCTGTCCGGAGGACTGACCGCGGAACACCGCGAATATGCGGAGATCATTCATCATAGCGGCGAGAGTTTGCTCACGATTTTGAACGACATCCTGGACTTCTCGAAAATCGAAGCCGGCAAACTCGAACTCGAACGCATCGACTTCGATCTGCACGACAGCCTCGATGCACTCATTCGGCTCGCGGGCCTGAAGGCACAGGAGAAAAACCTGGAACTGATCTGTGATTTCGCAGCAGACCTGCCCACACGGCTCCGGGGTGATCCGCTCCGCTTGCGCCAGATTCTGATGAACCTGCTGTCCAATGCCATCAAGTTCACGGAAGAAGGCGAGATCACACTGCGTGTACGCGTCGACAGCGAAGACGAACAGTTTACGACGCTCTTTTTTTGCGTCAGCGACACCGGTATCGGCATTGCTCCGGACCGGCAGGCCGGACTCTTCAAGCCCTTCATGCAAGTCGACGGCGCGATCACCCGAAAGTACGGGGGCACCGGCCTTGGCCTCGCGATCGCCAGAACACTCGTAAACCTGATGCAAGGGGAGATCGGCAGCGCGAGCGCGCTGGGCGCCGGCTCGCAATTCTGGTTTACGGCCGTCTTCGAGAAGCAACATGCCGGTACCACACAACCCTACGGTCCGACCCAGTTGCCAGCTGCCCCAAGCGTGCTCCTCGTCGGCGGCAACAACAGCCAGATAGCCATCCTGGCTGAATGGCTGACATCCTGGGGTTGTGCTTGCCACACCGCGAGCAGTCGCCACGGCGCCTTGCTCAGGCTCGAGGAGGCCCGACGGGCGCAGCAGTCCTACCGGTTCGCAATCGTGGACCTCGGTGCGGCGGATCTCGACGAGCTGGTGCGCTATGTCGATGCGGGCGAACGGCTCCCCCTATTGGAAAGCACCAAGTGGATTGCGCTGACCAGTTACGGCGGCAAAGCGCAACTGACGGCCCTGCGCAGCGCCGGCATCGAAGCCTGTTTGACCAAGCCGATCACACCGTCGCGCCTGTTCGACTGCCTCGCGGCCTTTCTGTCCGGCTCGCCGCAACATCAGGAAACGGCGCCCCGAAACCTTAGCGCACCGGGGGACGCCCATATCTCGACCTCACGGAAGGTGCTCCTGGCCGAGGACAACGCGATTAACCGGCGCGTAACGCTCGCCATCCTGGCCAAGCTCGGATACACCGCTGATGCCGTGGAGAACGGACGGGAATGTCTCGAGCAGCTGGCACAGCGGGATTACGATCTGGTGTTGATGGATTGTCAGATGCCCGAAGTCGATGGCTATTCCGCCAGCCGACGGATTCGTGACCCCGAATCCGGAGTCAGGAATCACGATATCCCGATCATCGCGCTAACTGCTCACGCGATGCGCGGCGACCGCGAGCGCTGCCTCGCGGCGGGCATGGACGACTATCTCACCAAGCCACTGGACGTGGAGGCCTTGCGGAGCGCGCTTGACCGGTGGCTCCCCGAGCCGCAGTCACCACCAGCACCTGTAGCCAACGATGAGGTACCGGCGCGCAGCATTGCTGACATCCGGGTATTCGATGCCGCGGCCCTCCATCGGAGGGTATTGCATGACGAGGATCTGTATTGGGAGGTGATCAATAGCTTTTGCGAAGACCTGCCCGGGCGTATCGAGCAACTGCGGACCGCGCTGGCCGCGGGCGACCTGCCCGCCGTACAGCGCCAGGCACACACGATCAAGGGCACTGCAGCCAATGTCGCAGCGGATGCACTCAGCGCGCTTGCGCTCAGTATCGAGCAGGCGGCCGACACGGGTTCTGCCGAGTTGCTGCGACTGACGGAGCGCCTGCAACCTGAGTTCGAACGGCTACGCCTGGCCGTTGCACCGCCAGATACCGGGCCGACACCTACCGCGGGAGCGGAGCGCTTCTAATCCAAGACCGCAGCGCGGATTGCCGCCCTTTCGCGTCGCTCTCTCGGGCGCCGAAGGGCGCCGCCTCGAAGCGCGGTCGTTGTCGCCGCCGGCCTTCCAGTTTAAGGGGAATCATGGAAAGATGGCGCGGAAAAACTGACGGGGCCACGCTATTCGTCGTCAACGCATTTCGCGATGCGCGCTTTCTCTGCCACAGCACCGTAGCACCGGACCGATAAAGGACCATGTACACAAGCACCCATTGGCTAAGAGCCTTCCCATACCACCGCTTCCTGATCGCGCCGCTCCTGGTTTTCGCCACACTGTCGGCCGCCATCGCAGCGGAGCTTCAGTTAGGCCCGGCCCAGCCTTTCAGCTACCAGGGACTCGTTGACCACGCCAACCAACTGGCAGCCAAGCCCTATCAAAGTCCGATGCGGCCGTCGCCCGAGATCGTCGAGCGGATTGACTACGAGGAGTGGGGCAAGATTCGTTTTGATACCGACTATGCGCTCGGTACAAAGGATCCGGGCATCTATCCGATGACCTTTTTCCACTTGGGTATGTTCTTTCAAAAGGCCGTGCAAATGCATCTGGTCGGCGACGGCAAAGCGCGCCGGGTACAGTACACGAGCCGCTACTTTTCGATGCCCAAAGACAGTCCCGCGCGCAAACTCGCCGACAATTCCGGGTTCGCGGGCTTCCGATTGCAGGAATCGCGCAGCCGTCCTGACTGGCGAACCCAGGATTGGATCGCCTTCCTCGGTGCCTCCTATTTCCGGGCCATCGGCGCCCTGAATCAGTATGGTCTCTCTGCTCGTGGCGTAGCTGTCGACAGTGCCGAGCCGACACCCGAAGAATTTCCCGACTTCACGGACTTCTATATCGAAAACACCGCCAACGAGTCTGGCCCTGTCTTCGTTTACGCACTGCTGGACGGGCCCAGCCTGACGGGCGCCTACCGCTTCGCGCTATCGCGCGCGCAGGGAGTGGTGATCGATGTCGAGGCCTCGTTATTCGTCCGCAAGGACATCAAGCGCCTAGGCCTTGCACCGCTCACATCGATGTACTGGTTCAGCGAGTCGCAAAAGAATCGCCTCGAAGACTGGCGCCCGGAGGTACACGACTCGGATGGTCTCGCCATCTGGACCGGCCGCGGAGAACGCATCTGGCGCCCTTTGATAAACCCTCCGACACCCGTGACGTCCAGCTTCTCCGATCAGAATCCAAAAGGCTTTGGCTTGTTGCAGCGCGACCGAAACTTCGAGAATTACCTGGACGGCGTCAACTATGAGCGCCGTCCCAGCGTTTGGGTCGAGCCGCTGGAAGACTGGGGACCCGGGTCGGTGCAACTCGTCGAATTGCCCACCGACGACGAGATTCACGACAACATCACCGCTTACTGGCGGCCCGCCGCGCCCATCACGGCCGGCAATGCCTACCGGCTCCGCTACCGCCTTCACTGGCTGGCTGACGAGCCTTACCCCGCCGCTGTTGCTCGCTGCGTCGCGACCCGGGTCGGGCGAGGAGGCCAACCCGGAAAACCCAGGCCGAAAGGTGTATACAAATTCGCCGTGGAATTCGCCGGCGCGGCACTGGACCCCTTGTGGGGCGACAGCGTGAAGGCTTCACCCGTCATCAACACCTCACAGGGCACCATTACCAACGCGTTCATCGAACCCATACCCGGAACGAAACGTTGGCGGGCCATCTTTGACCTGACACCGGCCACGCCTGACGTAACCGAGCTACGCCTGTTCATCCAGGGAAACGGCGCCGCCCTTACGGAAACCTGGCTGTATCAGTTTCGGCCGCGCGATTGAACGAAATTACCGGTACGGCTTGTGACCTCTGCGTCACCGTGTGCTCTTAGTCATCGCGCGGTCAAACAGCTGGCCCTAAGGTGGTGATCTGGTTGGCCATCATCTACCATGTCAGTGCTAGGAACAGGGCCTGACGGGATCAGGCGCCAGGCCCTTGCCCCTGTTTTTTCTTGTTCCTGCGCGTCGCCCGCTTTTCCGTTGCGTTGAGCGCTTTCCTCAGAACACGCCAGGCGGCCCTGACTTCCTCTCTTATTTTTGCAGCGGACGCAGGTTCCGCCCGTGCCAGCCAATGACCCGCCAGATCCATCTGCTCCGCAAGCGTCACCGCCGCATATTCTCCTCTGAGCGCTGCCTTGGCTTTATTCCGTTTGATCCAGCCTTGAATCTCCGCGAGTTCCTCCTCGGTACAATTAGCCCGCAATGTTTCGTTCAAGCGC
This sequence comes from Methylolobus aquaticus, assembly GCA_004168015.1. Taxonomy (GTDB): domain Bacteria; phylum Pseudomonadota; class Gammaproteobacteria; order Methylococcales; family Methylococcaceae; genus Methylotetracoccus; species Methylotetracoccus aquaticus. The sequence goes on along the minus strand of SEYW01000015.1, from coordinate 28,712 downwards.
AGCGTATCCGCCCTCAGAACGGTCACTCGCTCAAACTTTGCCTCACCCGTTTCCGCATCCGTGACCGAACGAAGAACTTCAACCTTATTTCCCCGCAAATTGAATTCCATCAGCCCCTCCCATTGGATCTGAAACTGTTGACTCCCAGAAGCGGCTTTCGCCAGGCACAAACTGTCGGCGCCCAGTCCGGCGCGGCCACTTCCTGGACCCACCTAGCCAGTGCCCCGGCCAACACAAGCCGGGCGACCCGCAACTAACTGTGTCGCCCGCCGTATTGCATCTGGCCCCCGCGGCGCTGTCGCGCCGCGAAGAAACACACAGCTTTACTTATCATCCGCGTTACTCTCCCACAACCCGTCAGAAAAATGACCGCCCGTGATTCGTATCGCTAAAAGAGGATGATGGGACCCGTGCTGTACAACGCGCATCGCAGCCTAGCTCAGTGCGCTCCGCGAAAGTGCCGCTGTGCGGCCACACCTACACCCTTGTTGGGCGCTGCGCAGCTGAAGTTCTCAAAATTCGTCAAACGATCCAACCCACCGTCCTCAAAAATCGGGCCGGGAAGATCAAACGCCCAGAAAATCACCCCAATCCTCTTCTCGCTGAGGTAGTCGAGCAGGTTCGAAACGATTTTAGGCGTGTCGGGTTTACAGTTTCCGCGGCTCGAATGCGCATTGAAGGCCGTCACAATCACCGGGTGACTATCCGAAAAACGCCCCCAATCCCGATCCCAGTCGGCACGAGTGCGGGTCTCCTTGTTTATGAACGGATGCACGCCGTAGACCAATTTGTTCATCGGATCCTTAAGGCTGGGGGCATTGCTCAGATAATGTCCAATACGCAAACCCTCGACGATAAGCACATTTTTTGCGCCGGCCCGACGAACCAGATCGATGAGCGATTGATGCCCGTCCTTCCAGATCTGCCAGTTCCTAGCATTTTGTTCCTTGAGGCCCGGTTCGTTGAACAACTCGTACATGACTCCAAGGTCATTGGCAAACACCGGTGCCAATCGCTCCCACGCACGCCGCGTCATGTCGGAGGGCATATTCGATTGCCCTTTCAGACCGGTGGTCTCTTCCCACTGCATAGACACGATGACCGTCAATCCCTTCGCCCTGGCCAACGCTATCCCCTTTTTGTAGTCTTCCAGGTAGCCTGGCGAATAAATCGGAGATTTAGGATCGAGGGCTGCTTGGCTGGCATGTATCCGGACGACATCCGCGCCAAACCCCTTAACCTTGTCCAGCAGTTGAGTGCCATATCGCGCACGAGCTTTAGCGAATGAGTCCTTTGCATGTTCCTTCGAAGCCACAAAAGCCACCAGTACAAACCCTTTTGGCACCCAGGGCTTGCCGTCGCGCAGAATATTCCTTCCCGAGAGAGAGATATCTCCGTTCCCGGCTAACGCGGACACGGATTGTAGAGAGAAACATAAGGCGACCAAGACGAGCCAAAAAGCCCGGAATCTGTTAACTTCAAGTCTCATCTATTTACCTTCATTTAATTTTGAGACAGACATTTCCGCAACTGCGATCGTATCGCTCATACCGCGGTTGAAGCGAACACCGTTGTTTGCAAGGGAGTCGACTCGGCGCTCCACTGCTGAAGTAGAAGTCAGGGTCTGGGCGAGCAATCGCGAAGCCCCCTGTCTCCCGTCGAGAAACAAGTCCGCCAACTTCTGACCGCTCGTCATTTCGTCGACACGAGGAATTCGCGACCAAAATGCGACTCCAGAAATTGTCGCTGTCCCCGCATGGTCTCCTCGATGCGATTCACCACTGTCAATGGGATCTCGATGTTGCCCGTTTTATGTACCTTGCTAGTCATACCGGAGTAGCGCCGAACTTCCTCACACCCGAGGAATTGCTCTACCCTTCGGAGCAATTCCAAAGGACGCCTGACGATATCGCCAAACGGAAGAAACAAAACATTGTCTTTACCCAGGGTATCGATCCAGAGAGGTATATATTCCGCATAATTACCCCGATTATGAACTGCCGCAGAGTTCGCGACTCTGTCCCACGCCTTTGGTTCGGCAGGAACAAACGTCTTCGACCGCTGGATGGTCATTCGAATTTGCGAAAGAGCTCGGTCTACTGGGTCTCGAATGAGGTAAATCGCCTTCACCCCACCCAGTAGTTGCTTCAGATACGTGACACCGGCTGGCCCGATTGCGCAGTACGCCGGTGTTACCTCACCCAGGATCTTCCCAGTCGCCTCAGGATGAGAAAATACACCACGGTACCAACGCTCCGTGAATGGAGTTTCGGTAGCGACGCTTAGGAGATATCGTACCCGTTCGAGATCGATGCTTTCGGCTTCGCGGCACTCGGCCACCAAAAGCTTCTTCACTTGTTGGGCCAGGCCCTTTTCTATCCAACCCCGATTTTCCGGGAGAAATAGATGATCGAAGTAATGGAGCTCCTTTATTGGGGGCATCCAAATCGCCGCATTCTGTCGCAGCATGGACCACAGCCATGAAGTTCCCGCCTTCTGTGCGCCAATACAGAGAAAATGCGGGAGAGCAGTATTGACCTCTTGCGTGTTCATGCGCACTATACAGCTGCATTCTTTGCGTAAAAGAAGAAGTTCTCACCCTTCCGTGCGCGGTTGAACCGTTCCTCGTCCAACACATCAAACACAGCGGCTTTGGAGCCAGGCTTGATGCGCTCGTGGGTCTCGACGGCGAAACATCTCACCCGGCTGACCCACGACATGTCGGACTCTTGAAAAGCCTCCTTCTCAGCCCCTTCGATATCCATCTTCAGGATATCTACCTCTTCAAGTCCGTAGCGCCCAAAAATGCTGCTTATCGAGAACGCTTTCGTCGAACCCCCTCCTTCGCCGGCGTGCGTTCGCACGCCCCAAGATTTCAATGCGTGCCCGGTTGCCCCGCGATAGCTGAGATTCAACTCAGTTTCATGCGACCAGATAGCGCCATGGAGGCAAGTGACGTCTGATAATCCGGCAGTATTTTCCAACAAACAGGCAAAGTTTGTTGGGTCTGGCTCTATTGCGATGACACGGGCATCCGGGAAGCGGGCTTTAAACCACAATACGGAATATCCAACGTTCGCACCTGCATCAATGATTACTTTGCACTCACTCGGAAGATCCTTGTCATATTCTTCCCGGATCCAGATCTGGTTAAAGACCTCCGGGTCCGTTTCATGCATCCTGAGGCGCACACTCCTGTCCAGACCCGGAAGACGAACGTTGAACTCATCGACCACAAACTGTTTGAAGACCTCGACAGGCACTTCATTTTTTCCGAACCGAATTCTCATCCTGTGAAGCTCCCCTTTTACCTCTGTTTCCCGGGCCTCTGCGCTAATGGTTGACGGCGATAGGCCTGCCATCTCCACACCTAACCCGACACGCACCCGGCGGCGTGTCACTCATGCCTTAGGACGAATCAGCAGACACCATGGATCACTCTCCTGGCAAGCCCGAAACGGCCAGCAAAGGAGACACGGGTTTGACCACACCTACCGCCCCACGCCCGGTCCAAGCGAACGACAAGCGACCTCCCTACACCCGACGTCCCCCGTCGTCTCGTTCCCCGGCCCGGGGAACCACCACACACCCCGGACTCTCTTCGATCAAGTGGCTCCAGTCGCTCCGAAGGAACAGCAAAAGAACCACGCCCAACACGGTTACTTACCAACCCAAGGCGATTACGCCTCCAGCGCGCGGGAGTAAAGCGCGTAATCTTCCGCGAGTGCCTTCCTAAGGCGCTGAGTGAGGTCTGGCGACAGGTTGATAGGCAAGGCCGGACTCTTGTTTAGTATGGGAATGCTGATCGACTGACCCAGCAGTGTTTCCAAAAAGGCGGCGAGCCTTTCCATATTCTCCAAGGCGAACAGGCGTTTCACTCCCACTTTCCCCCTCTTATTGAAGACAAAGTCGCACTGCCTGCCGATCCGCGCAAATTCAGGAGGCGCTGACGAGAGATAGGCCTCGACGAATTGGTCAAAAGTGATATCTCGAGTACTGTGTTTGCCCAAGGGACCGGAGCCGTTCGGGTCAAGCCGTGAACGGTATCGGTACCAGCTCTCCAAGCGGCCAATTGGCTCTCTGACGATGCACAGGGTCTCGATCGCCCTCGCCTTTCCCCTAGCACGCAGAAGAGGCAAGAAGAATCGTTCGAATTGCCTGTAGTTCATATGTTTATAACGTCCGCGGGTAATAATCTCGGAATACGGGCGAAGCGCGCTGTCCACAGATGTAGAGGCTGCCTTTGGCATGCACAGAAAAGCAAACTTGTATTGGGTACTAATTAACATTGGAACTCCAAGCAACGTAGCCAGGCAAACCGGACAGACATCGACACAGCGACTCCAGGCGGCACACAAAATTCTCAGGCCCTCTTAGATCTCTCGCTTGAACTCGGGCGGCCCGACTGTTCCCACAATCAGTTGACCTTAATACCACGCCATCTCGCCGCATAACTATTATTAACATCCGCAGTCACGTGGAAGCCGGCAATAACAGGTGTTGCCGTCCGTATCATCACCGTCTTACCGTTGAAGGTTGTTACAAACGGCACGCCAACAAATTCGGGATTACTTGATATCATTGTAACTGATACGGTTTGGATATCCCCCCAGGCCAGGTGACCAGAGAAATCAGCCTCATAACGGTCGGTTGCCTTTTTCGGAGGTAACAAGGTCATCGTCGCATTAGTCCCCATAGGCACTTCGAAATAGGGCGGAGCATTGGTAAAGACGTTGTTTCTCATGATCGCCCCGCGGATCTTCACAGGATCCAAGGGAATCAAGGACTCACTCGTTGGCTCCCAACATGCCTCAACAGCCACCGGCCGGATAACCCTCTCGACTGCCTCGCCCAAATGCTCGTCTTGCGTATAGAACTGATTGTCAGAAATAATGATGTTCTGCAAGATCGACTTGGGCTTTAACGCTTGAATCTGAATGTGACTAAATGCGGGACCTTCCTTAGGGTGATTATATCCTCGGTAGAATAAATTATCCGTGATTGTCACATAATTCCGCCGGTTGACCGCCTTGTCATCTACACGAATGACTAAGCGACAATTATCTATATAGTTGTTAACAATTAAACATGAGGACTTAATATGGGCGTTGAGTAAGATGCCATCAAACAGCGCGTTCTCGACGGTACCACCCGCCGTAATGTGGTTTCCCTGGATCCGATTGGCCCGCATTCCGACCTCGATCCCAACGCGACACAGGTTTATGTTGCAGTCAGAGACGACATTGTCGGCCTGACCCAGGAAGATCCCAGTCGACGTTCGGTTCGTGGCCTCTCGAAAGTTAGGGATCTCGCCTCGATGCTCTGCCCCCGTTCCGTCGCCCCAAAGGTATTCCACAATATTGCATTTTACAACCTCCAACTCATGGTTATACCCCTTTTCATTGGCGTAGATCCCATAATCGCGTTGGTGAACGATCGTGCAGTCCTCAATCCTGAGCCTTAAAAAGCGATGAGCGAAGATCCCATTCGCTCGCTTTCGGCATTCCAGCCCGATGTTTTCGATTTTAAGTGTATTTACGTCCCTGACATCTAATAGGTATTCTCCCTCCGGAAAGCGCGGCGAGGGCTCGATCAGGCCGCTGGTCAGCACCATGCCATGTAGCCCATGCAGTCGAATAGGCATGTCGACTACGAAAACGTAACCACCTAAATCGACCGTCGCAAATGCCTGCGTGTAGAACTTTGCGCCTGCACTGAGCCGTGTACGGGAACGCGGACAAGAGGCGATGGCGTCGAGAAACGCCTGTAACAAGCCTCCCGCAGGCTCGCCTGGGTGAGCATCCAAGAAATCGGAAAAGCTGATTCGTTCCATTGCGACAACATCGCTGACTGTGAACAAGAACTGAAATGTCCATTGCGCAGCAAGGGTTCCTCCCAGCTTCTCCCACCGGAGCTAACCCTCGGCGCAAGCCTCTCGCCAAAGCTAAAGGGCTAGCCCGCAGCGCACCTATCCGATGCCAGACCGGGCACCTACCCCTGAGTGAAGATGACCATTCGCTATGTACTCGGACCGTCTTCTGCCGGCGAATAGGTAAATGACCCACCGTCCTACCGCTCGCCCCGCCTGGGCTCCCACTATTTATGATCTGGAACGCCACCCAACGGCTAACAGCCTATCATACTGCCTGTTTTTCCCAACAGTGGACACGTAAACTCGACCGACCAACTCCGGAGTTCGTCTCGCCCAACCGCCTCACCGAATGAGATAAAGCGCAGCAGAGGACCACTTGCGACCAAAACCTACCACCATGTTCCGAAGCGCTGAGAGGAACCATGGCAAAGACGTGCGGGAACAGGCGTATACCGACTCAGAACCTCACCCAAAGACATAGGCCCGCTTCGCATCGAAATACTCACGAAGCAGCGCAAGAGTCCTCAGGTACTCATCGCCTCGTTCGTACTCGCCAACATTGCGCGTACTGACGACATCCCGATTTCCGCCTTTGGGTGGATCGGCGCCTAGAAAGTGAAGTATTCGATCCCCGCAGGCGGCAGAATCCCGCAGTTCCTCCGCGTTGACCACCAAGAGGCGCTCTTGGGGGAAAAGCTTACGGTAGGATCGAAGAAAATGTTCGTAAAAGCTGAAGAGTACGTATCCGCCCTGCCCCACTCTGTCGCGAGCGAACATCCCTCTCGGATGCCCCCCTGGGGGAAGTTCATTAGACTCAATAAATTCAATCTCGGCGCTCATCGCTTCAAACAGCCCCCGCGGCTCGCGTCCTTGCCGCTTCTCCATATAAAAGCTCGAAATCGCCCTCTCTGCAGGGTCTCGTAGGGTTACGATCAGTTTTGCATCCGGGACCATCGCGCGAATGCGCGCCGGCGCGACCGGCGAGTGGAAATAGGTAGCAGTAGCCTCCCCGGTCAAAAAGGAAGACCCCTCCGCTGGCGCGGGAAAATTGCAGCGATACCACTCCTCACCGTACTTGAACATGGGACCATTGAAAAAGAATAGTTCCTTATTGATCGCGGGATAGATACTCGGACTTCGCGAAAGAAACGCGTATAGTGCTGTCGTCGCAGTCTTCTGGGGCCCAATTACGAAAAAATCCGGGAGCTTGCCACTGGTTTTGTGGAAGCGGGATAGATCCTCAGCCTTTGAGAACGCGGCATGACAAATCGAGGCGTAATATTTTTTTTCAAGGGCATTCGCGACGTCCCCCTTCAGCATCAGCATATCGGAAAGGAAATCACTGGCGTAGAAATTATACTTCAAGGTACGATTAATCACCCAGAGCGCATGAATCATATAGTTGAGCAGAGCCATATCCTTGCTGCCAAGAATATGCGTCCGAACACGGTTTTTCAAAACGAAGTAATCGGGCAATTCCTGAGGAAAACAGGCGGCTGAACGAATGAAAACCTGGATGGCTTCACGAAATCGGCCAAGCCAGGTGTATGAACCGGCTAAACCCATTAAAGCATGGTGACACCACCACCGTCTCTCAACGGCTTTGAGATAATAAGTTATCGCATTTTCATGGTCGCCGACGTTCGCGCATTCGACAGCCGACTGGAGATTCGACTCATACTCACCCATAGCAAAAACCTAAGAGCTTCCACTTCAAAGCACCCGCGCACTCTGCCCACCGGAATTCCCGATAGCCACAAGGGGCAGACCAACCCATGTCGATTCGAGACCTGCGGCGCACGCGAACCGCTGAGGGCCTTAAGATCCCACGCCCCTTCGAGACGTGTGCAGCGCTGAGCACCCAATCGAATCACAACCTGTCAAGGTGGCGGCCAATAGATTGCTCAAGCACAATCCGCGCTAAGTCCATGCACACAGAGCACGGACTCGCAGCAACGCCGGAAGGCACATACGAATCAGGAGGCACGGCCGTCGAACTGCACCTAGGCTCTCAATCTCCAGTTCGCCTCGCAGGCTACGCGATGGAATGTCATTTTATCAGATGAAGCGCCCGCAAATCGGACACGCCGGTCACCCTTGCCGAGATTCGGGGGTCATGTAGGGTGAGGGCTCGGTTGCGCGCGATCACCTGCTGATAAATCTTATACTCGGACCCCTCGTTCCAATGTTCCCCGCGCAACGACTCTTGCGCTACATATTCGTGAAAGGTACTAAAATACTTAAAGTGCAGAAGAGCACCCCGCTGGCTACTGAGCTTTACACCCCCGATCCAATGAAGGCCCTCGTAAAGCCTTAGGTGCCGACTGTACTTGAAGAGTGGGACCTTATTCAGTATAACTGTAGAGATCCCGAAGACACGCTCCCTTACTCCGCCAGAATAGGTGGGAGAATTTTTTTCCGGCCCCCCGTTCGGCTCATAGTAAGTGTAGAATTTTCGATCGATGTAATTACAACAATCCAGAAAACTGGTACCCGACAGATAGACGGTGTCTGCGATAGCACGATCCGAATATGTGTCAAGGAACAAGCAATATAAACCGGACGCCCCTTCACGTTCCAAAGCGACACAAAGCTCCGGGATCGAGTGGCTATCACCTGCTGTGTAGAGCAACTCGTCGGCGTCAATGACCAAACACCAATGCCCGGCGTAAAAGGTCTCGATCACCGCCTCAACCCAGTCAACTCCCCATCGGCTTAATCCATAAGGATGCTGCGTCACCCACAATTCAATATCGTCATGCGAAGCTAGGAAGTCTAAAGTCTCCGGTGTTGAGTAGTTATCGATGACGACAAATCGCCGAATACCGCGCTCCCGGTAAAATGTCAAAAGATAGGGAAGACGTAGCAATTCATTTCTCTCGACGATAAAGCATACGGGCTCACCTTGCTCGATCTCTACCTTGGCCACCTTTAGTCGAAGCAAGCCTACGCCGCGCACATTCAGTACCTCCGCCTGACAAAATCTGCCCTGACTGAACGAAACCAAGGAATGTTCCGCGTTTCTCGGAATGTCAGCAAAAGGGAGGTGGACATTGTGCAACGTCATGTCGCAACGCAGCTTGTCCATCTCGCGTGTCATCTCCGCCGGAGCCTCGCAATCTCGTATATAGGTGGTCGTGACGGTTCGGGATATGCGCCTTGCCCCAAGCCTTCTGGCTAAACAGACTAGCGTTGATAGGAACTCCTCTGCGTTGCCGTGCCACAGATATTGCGTCGACCCTTCGCGTTCATCGCGAAACATTCCTGAAGCGAAGTGGGCGCGAATCTCTCGCAGCGTCTCGACGGGCAACAATAGGGAACTATCAGGGGTCGGGCTATCTGTGGTGCCGCCTTCCAGCTCGATCGGGAATTCGTCCAGTTGGCCTACCAGCCCGGTTATGGCATCGTGATTCAGAATGTATCGATCCTTATCGACGAATAGAAACTTTTTTGTTCCAAGATCCTCTATCGCCTCCATGATCCGAACTAACGCACCCGCATCGATCCGTTCGGGCCATCGAAACAGCTCACGCCCATCCTTCGCTTCGATTACACCGTAGTCGGAAATTAGGACACAGCGCGCGGGAGGCATCTCACCCATCTCCCCGGACCTAAATCGCCTGAGCTCTGGTTCCCGTTCAATCCCACACCGATCAATCAATACCATGCTGTAGGCTTCGGCGACCTGACCTCCGCTCGCCTCCTGTTGTGAAAACTCGGGTTTTCCTGGTCCAGGCCAGTAAGTAGTCGCGATGGCGGCTTGGCTTTGCCAGCTCATTTCACGACACGACGTGGCCCCAAACCGTGGAAGCTGGCCAGGGGCACAGTCCGCATCGTCGACCGCCCCGATCAATCGGTGGAGGTCGAGATCGTCGAGCAGCAAAAGGGCGCGAATTAACTCTGAGGGACTTCGGCCGATCGTGAAGCTCCCCTTAGTCTTTTCCCGATAAAACCCCGGCCAAAGCGCACCGCCTTTGCCGAACACAGTCCCCGATCGCTCGAAACAGAGTTCAAGTTCTTCGAGCAATCTCTGACGATCAAGTAGCGCGAAGACCCTTTCCCCGTAGACTGAAAAAAAAGCGCCTCGGAATCGCTCGTTGCGACACAAGACCTCGATCGCCATCAGGATACTTGCCGCAGAGCGGCTACTAAATAAGAGGCGCGAGTATCGTCTGATTACTCCCAGGACGGCCTCGTAATCCTCTAGTGTGACTGCGCCACTGAAGGCCGCGGACACTAGTTCGGGAGAAGCAATGCGACGCTCCGAGAGCTTTTTGAAAAGGCTGGCGGCGTAGCCGTATTCGCCCACCTCATTCAGTAGGACAGAAAAATTTGGCCCGAACCACAAAGCCGCCCCTTCATCAATCCGATAGGCCTCTGAAAACAGGGTGTAAGCTCGGTTATTTTGTCCGGCATCGCGCGCCAGATTCGCCTTCAAACAAAGGTATTGAACATTTTTCTCAAGATGCGGATGCTTGGTGGCCAAATTGTCCAACTGCGCACCAAGAAATTGGCACTGTTGGCGGCCAAGGAAACCTCGCCCATGCGCTGCTTCGACGATCCGGAGATAGTCAGAGCATAGAGTATCCTTCGTGTGCTCTGAAAGAGGCGCTGTAACGAGAAGGCCGATCTTAAATGTCAACTCGTTTAAATCCGGCCGGATTAGATGCGCAAGCTCGGCTGCGTGCACGGCTTGCTTGTAGACAATCACCTGCGACAAGAGGTTGAGTTGCCCTTCATCCTCAACCCCATCGAGTTCACGACAATCCTCCAGCATCCGGCGAGCAATGTCATACCACCCACGCTGTACGATATGTAACAACATGAGTTCCATCAAGTTGCCGCTCAGAGCGCATTCCTTCAACAGAGCCCGACGCTGCTCGGAATCAGTTGAAGTTACGCAGGCGAGGAAGAACCCCACGAACGGATTGCTCGGCGAGAAGCGATGGAAACCTTCTCGAGCCAAGTCCCCAAGCTTGTCCAGCAAACCCTCCGGCGTCTGCGCCGAAGATAGATCCACCTTGAGGGGGGAGCCCGGCAATTCAAGCTCCAACGATTCATCCAAAAAGACAGCAAGGGTAACTGCCTCATTCGGCTTCGACAGATCGAAATGGTGGGACACCGATACGCGGAAACCGCATGCCCCGGCGCCGTCAATCACGTTTTGTACGTCGATACGCGCAAGTTCTGTACGCGCCTTCCGCGACTTGCGGCCATTGATGACGAGCCAAAGATCCACGGGTTTAGGTGGGTCGCTCAAATTAATAGCCCAACCTTCGAGCGCTAAATCACCCGTCATCCGCTCGAGTGCGCCGACGAAGGTCCCTCGGACATTCCTTCGCAGGCCATCCGGAACTGGATCGGCTTCGTCTCTTCCGTCCTTCTTGCGCTTTCCTAATTCAGTGATTCGCCTGATGTGATCTAGCATGGCTGTTTATTTTCCGGGACTTGAATGGCATCACAGACTGAACGAGGCACCACAGCGTGCACGTGAAAAATTACAAAAAAGCCGATAGCAATAGCGTTACCCTGATCCACGTTGAGGCGATGTTGTCGGTGGCATGTATATTTGCACGCACCCCCGGTCGAAAAGTTGGCAACAAGGAGGGTCATACGACTTCACGATGGTATCTCATGGAGCCTGTCCCAGCGTCAATCGAGAACCCTGCGGGCGCGGGTCGCCATCCGGAATTGCGCGTCTCGACCCAGTTCAGTCTTCTTCCGACAACACATCACTGCTTCCCGCCAACGTTGCACCGAACCATTGCGTCAAGATATGCCGCCCTTTGGAGCAGCGAAACCCAAGCGTTCTCCTGGAAGACAACAAAACGCTCCTGCGCTTCATGCATACCGCGAGTGTCTACATTAAATCAGCTGTTCTCCGCCCTTGCCGCGTCCCATCCGGCCAGATATTCGCTGAGACGGGCACAGCGATCAAAGTCCCACGTTCCGTTCGTTTGCCAAACGACAGACGGAATCACCAAAGCGCTGGGCTAGAAGACGACCGCATCAAGCCTGGCCGCCAGCGTTGAGCGAGGAGGAGAGAGCGGCGCCCCCGACTCTTTTGCGCCCCTACTGCCTCGAAAACCTAAGCAGTGACCGGCTGTCGGCAAGCCGAAGCACTGCAGTACCGCGCCGCTCCGTGCCCTGTTCCACTTGCGATAAGCCTCGGCTGCCACTTGGTGTGGCCCTATGAGGGGCCTTCGTGCCTAATTACTTGACAGGACCACACGAACCGCCGCCGGCGATCAGAACGCCTAGCGAACCCGTCTGTAAAACGGTGCGTTTGGGCTAGACAGCGTCGGTGAATGTCATCTCCGCCTGGTGTGACATTGCTTGACTTCGCCCCCGGAAGCCAGACGCCGCGCGGCAGTCAAACTCACCTTAGATTCCCGTTGGCTGGTGCGCCGATTTCAGGAATCGGGTGAGACAGTTGACTCCCGACGCGGACATCGAGCGTATCCTTGCCAATCATTCCAGTAAGATGGCGAACCCGATCACCCTGTAGCAGACTCTCCCGAAAGGACAGAAACCGCTGATTGATCTCGGTCGGATTCCACGCAAGTGCCAGTGGCATTAAATAGTCGTCGACGCTCAGCGCATGCATCCGTGAAGCGATTGCTCCTATATCGAATGCGAAAACCGGGTGCGAATAACGCAACGCGATCGAAAGCGTGTAGCTATAGGTCTCAGGCCATACGTAGGGTAACCAGACGCAGTGCGGCGCCAACTCAGCCAAGCCGGCGTCCGCAAACTGATCGAGGTAGCGCCCCGTGATTGTGACTCCCTCGCGCCGGAGCGCAAGGTCGTTGAGCGTATAGCCATAGACGACGAGTTCCAGCGGCAGGCCTCTCTTCTTGATGTCCCTCGCACATGCCAAGAGCACATCATAACCTTTTACTTTGCTAATGGCCCCTATCACGACAATGCGTAGCGATGCCCCATCCGCCAAGGCAGGTTGCCTGATGTCGGCTGGAAACGTCTCGCGCGGCTCATGCGGCTGCACATCCACCCGCAAACCGCGAAAGTGCCGTGTGAGGCGTTTAGCAACGTCCTCGTCCGGGACCACGACCGAGTACGCACCCGCATAAAGCTCTCTGTAGAGTGCCCGCCATTCCCTTATCTTCGTTCTGCCAAAGTCCGAACCGTTCAACGCAATACATCGATCACAGACCTTTTCCTCTGGCTCACCACAATAAACCCCCGTCGCGTCGACAAGATTCACTCGCGGACAGACACTCGTATAGTCATGAACCATAACTCGAAGTCGAGCGTTGATTTCCGTGGCCACTTCCAGGAGCACTCTACCTGCTTCAGGACCGAAATCGATCAAATGATGGATGTGGATTTCCGTGATACCGAGATTGGTCAATAGTTCCGACAGGGCCGATCGATCCCGCAGCGCGAGGTGCTTCAGGTTTGGCAAGGAATGGACATCAGGATGCACTACGCTGACATGCTCGCCGTCCGGTAACGGGCGCAACAGATAAATACCCTTTTTTTCGGCCCTGAGGCGCGCCGCGTCCTCAAGTAGATGGCGTTCCGTTCCTCCACCTCGAGCGTGGTTTACCAAAAGGACGTTGGTCTCAGCTTTCAGGCGACCCAAACGCGCGAGATCAAGCCGGGAACGGGCACCGGCTAACGGATCGACACTGATAAAGCGCTTGATATCGGGTTGATAGTTTGGGTGCCGCCTTCGCATCGTGGCCATCGCTCCCTTGATGCGATTGGCCCGCTCGCCTTGGAAGGAAGCACTTCCCCAATGCCGCACGAAAACGTCACAGGCCACCAGATTCGTCCAACCACGACGGATGGCCCGCTGACAAAAATCGTTTTCCTCGCCATAGCCCCGCCCGAAAGCCTCGGCATCGAATAGACCCACGTCATCAAGACAGGCACGCGCTACGTACATGCAAAAACCGACGCCTGTAGGAGCGACCACCACGCGACCTCGATTGACCTCACGCGCCAGCCGATCCAGCTCCTCGTATTCAATCTCTATCGGATAAGGATTATCCTGCAGGAAGACCGGATAACTGCAGATCGTCGCGTTATTCGACAGCGGCGTGACCGTACCAACATTGGCATTCCTACGGGTGGCAGCACGCAGGCGGTCGAGCCAGTCGCCGTAGACCTCGGTATCCGAATTAAGAAGGACGATATCTCTTTCCTTATTGAGCTGCATTCCGCGGTTGGCGGTCTGCACGAATCCGAGGTTCGCGTCATTATGGAGCAGCCGAAAAAAACCCCGGCCGGCAAGCGTAGTCAAGGTTTCGACCAAGTCCCGGTCAGGACTGGCGTCGTTGATCACCGTCAATTCAAACCTTGTCTGTTGCCGCGCTCGCAGCACACTGTGCAAGCACCGCAAGGTTACTGCCGCGCCGGCATAAACCGGCACAACAACATCGACGGCAGCGTCACTATCCACCGCGCTAGATAGTACATCCCAATCCTTCAGCCACGGCATAGTCGGTGTCGGCTGCTCAGACTCAGAAAGTGTCGAACCCAGCGTGGGCAATGGAAGACGTCCCTCGTACTGTCCCTGACGAAGGTAATGGATCAGTGGGTTAATAGCCCATTCTCGAAGCTCCGGGTTACTATCGAGATAAAATGCCGCATCGAACCTCGGGGACGGCGATCTTCCCTCGCTCCCTCCCCAGCGAACGAAGTGAACAAGCGGATCAACTCCTGCGCGCAGAACGTCTTTGTTTCTGGACAAGTAGTACCCAAGATCAAACCACGGACTAGGAGAAATCCCTCGATAGCGTCCTACGTAAAGGTAATGCAGGAGACGATTTGTCCGTCTAGACTGTTTGATACCTGCATGTTCCGCATAGTAAATTGGATCAAAAAGCGGCATCGGCCAGCGCCCCTCGAAATCGCCATATTGCGAATAGTGACGCAATGGGGGCACGGCGGCGGCAGCGACATCCTCGTTCTGCTCAAGGTAGTACGCTCGGTCGAATAAGTCATGGCGCTTCAGCACCGAGATGACAAGGGAAAAGTGGAGCCGCCGCAGCCCAATTATTCCTAATGGCCGTCGCAACCCGGCGACGACCAGGTAAACCAGCAGTCCCCCAACCGATTTAAGTCTGCGATGCAGCGGCGACATCACCAGCGCCCTAATTTAAGGCACTGAAACCTTGCCACAGGCTCAATTATCGAGGCGTAGTCTTTCATCGACCCTCCAAAATCAAGCGAATCACGCTTTCTCAGCGTGAAAGTGCTATGGCTGCCCGACGAGTTCCTTGGTGCACTAACCTAAAGCACAACACGCGCTGCAACGCCTAGGTAAAACAGAATCTGGGCGATGGTGCGTGCAAACTCCCAGTTTTTCGTGTCCACTTTGGGCAGCACCATGATTTCATCTCCTGCCCGAATATCGCTACCGTCTCCCTCCGAAAATGTGCCATCCTGATGCACAACGACAATGCGGGAATTATCGGCATTCTGCGTGTACCCCCCTGCCTGTTCGACATAATCATCGACTGAGGTATTGGCGGCAAAGACCAGTGCGGTGGGAAAGACGACCTCACCGTGCACCATTACGAGATTAGTGGCTTCCGGAATCCGAATGATGTCACCATCCTCGAGTAGAACGTTCGGCACATCCTGCTTAGGCCCGAGAACGATCTGGCCGATAGGTTGAATATCTTTCGCCCGCGCAATGTATTGCAGTGCTAGCTGCGCGTCCTTCTCGCGCAGCACGGACTCTTCCTGTGTCGAGGAACGGGGAGTCAGTACCATCGCTTGGAGCGTTTGCAGTGACTTGTCGAGCATTTCTTTCTGTCGAACTGCAACCGACCGGCGAAATAACTGGACCGCTGCCGCATTCGCCTGAGCTGCAGGTTTCGTTTTCGCAAACGCATCTCTTAAACGAGCGCCGTAAGGCAGAACCAGGGCGTGTTGCCCAAGGTTCGCACCTTCAATTCGAACGAGGATAGTTCCCGGGTATTTATCCGAGGTGAAGTTGACCTCATCCCCGTCCTGTATCACGACATTGCCGAGATCCGCGAGCGCGTGGTATTCGCTGCGAAGCTTGGGGCCCTCCTTGCGTACGATGCTCAGATGAGTCGCGCTGGGCTTCGGACGGGCGACCGTCAATAGAGACGACGCGTTGATCTCGGGGCGGACCAGTTCGAACTGGAACGGATTCATGACTTCTCCCGACACACTGATACTGTACTTCCGCTGACCAACGACGATGGTATCGCCGTCAACCAACTGCAAAGGATCTATCCTGCCATCGAGCAAAAAATCATAGAGATCAAAGGCCGCACGCACCCGTCCGCTGCGCAATACCCTCACATCGTGGAAGCTACCGCGCGCCAGATCGATCCCGCCAGCGGCATCCAAAAAATACAATACTGAATCGGATGACAGCCCTGCATACAACCCCGGTTGAGTCACGAAGCCAGTCACGTATACCTTCACCTGCTGGGCGGCCGTCGTCGATGCGTAGACACCCACATTGGCGCGATACACCCGGCGGACGTTGGCCTCCACATGCCGGTTCAACTCCGCGTTCCGCACACCGAGTACATGCACGGGCCCGACATTCGGGATGAAGATATTGCCCTGGGGATCTACCGTGACAGTGGATTCGAAAGTGAACGCCCCCCACATGCGGATGGCGATCTGATCGCCCACATGCATCTGGTACTCGGGATTGAAACCGGTGAACTGCTCGGCCTTGAAGCGGCCGTTGAACATATTGCTACCGAAAACCTGCGGGCGCGCGAGCGGGGCGGTCATCTGGACGGCCGCCGCCGGCGGCAAGCCGCCCGAAGGCTCGGGCGAACTGATTGGCGCGAGCGGCCCCAGAAACCGGCTGAACAAAGCGGACGGCGCGGTCGATGTCGATGGAGTGGCTGACGGCGCGGTGGAAACCTCTGGAGACAGGAACGCGCCGGCGCCACCGCCGGACGAAGAACCGCCCCCCTGCGAGCTGAGATTCTGTATCGCCTGGGATGCCTGCACTGGAGAGCCCTGTGCCCTGACGCCCGGAAGCCAAAGCCCCAGCGCCAGCCCGAGCATCGCCATACTCCATGCACGGCTGACCGCGGGAATGCCGAATAGAAAGCGGACGCATTGGAAATGTTTCGGCATTATCAGCGAACCCGGTTCAATCATGATGATCCTCTACGGAGGCTACAACCAGCCGTGCAATCCCATAAGCGACAAGGCAGACCACGAATAAGGTCGCCAGATCATACACCCGTCGGGGGTACTGTGCTATCTGCGGCAGAGTAGGTGATGCTATAACAATCAGATGCTTAAGCTCCTGGCTTGTATCCATTCGGACCTTCTCCAGGGTCTGAAGACTGGCCCGATAAGCCTCCTCGGCAAACCCGGCATCCAGGGTCAAATTCTGAAAGTCCGCGGCCAACCCGGCCAAGCGCTCGCCTTCGGTCGAGGCAAGGCGCCGCCGCTCCTCATCCAACTGGGCCGAGGTGGCCTTGATGCGATTCTTTCTTGCGATGACCTGAAACGACTTATCGTTCAAGTAAGTCAGCTCATTCTTCAACTCGGCCTCATCCCTCGCCAGCATCGACTCCAGTTCGTTCGTCAGACCCGCCTTTGCCTGCGCCTGCGCTACCGGATCGAACAGGCGATTGCGGTTCTGGAACTCGATCAGCTTCCGCTTCGCGGCAAAGTAACGCTCTCTCACGCGCTCCACCTGGGTTTCGGTAAACTCCATTTCCTCACGCGCCATCTGGTGTGAAATCTCGTTGACGAACCGCTCGCTCTCCGCCAGAAGCTCTTGGTTTATTCGCTGCGCATCCTGTGCCGTAAAGCCCTCAACTGAAATATTGAGCAGCGACGTCACACTGTCGAGCGTCACCGACACGCGGTTGCGGTAATACCATAGAAACCATTCCTGACTCGTACCGGGAAACAGCTTGTATGGGAGATCCAATGTATCGCGCTCATATAGACGACGTAACCCCAGCTTCTCGTCCAAATGGTGCAACATATCGAGAGACAGGATGTACTCCGTCAGATACAAAACCTCAGCGTTCGCGGAGGATGCCGAAACACCGGCTAGGGATACCCCTAATGACTGGGGCAAGGGTGCGCTATCCTTCGCTTCGCGTACCGTGATGATGGACTCGCTGACATAACGGTCTGCGGCAATGAATGCGTAGTAGATCGCAGCAGCGGACATTGGCAGCCAAATGAGTAGGGCAGCCAGGCGACTGGGGTACTTCAGTTGCATAACGTGCGATCCGAATCTCGGTTCTTCTTTGTCTGCCTTCAGGGTTGCCGTCCGTTACCCGTCCGCAGTCCCTTGACTTTCGGGTTCTTTCGGGTTCGCGGGGACCGGGAGCCATCGATATCCGATTTCGGCTGCAGATCACGCTCCTCTGGAAGCCCGGCGGCCTCGCTTGCCGCAGCAAGCTGCAGGCGTTCAGCGTCATCCGCAGCCCGCTTCTCTCGCAGTCGCTTCCTCGCAACCACATGTTCGCGTTTCACCGCAGCAGCATTTTCGCTTTTCGAGATCGGCCGGGGCTTCTCGGCGCGCTCGCCATGCCGAACAGCGCCCGGCTTAGCGTCCCGCGCTTGATGCGCGCCACCCAGACGCGCGCTGCCTTCCTTGCTCGCGTCCCCCGCACCTTCCGCCCTCCCTCTGGACGCGCCTCTGCGCCGCGCTGGTTTGCTGGCCGGCCCTTGGGGTACCTCAACAAGACCTGCCAGGTCGCTCGCCTGGCGTCCGGCAAACCGGTTCGTCGCGTCTTTGGTACCCGCCTCTCGGGCTTTGCCCGACCTGCTAAGACGCGTCGCGGCCAGCAAAGACCCCGCGTCCAGAAACGTGGCTGGAGATCCCGCCTTTGCCTCGGAGGCTTCCGGCCGGCGACGAGGGCTCCGATTCCGCAAGGTGGCTCCGGGTGCGGTCCCTGAGGCTACCTCCGGCTGCGCCGCCCCCCCGACTTCTCTGGCGGACACCCTGGCCAGGGCGCGGGACTCAGAACCCGAAGTCTGCCGACGAACGTCACCGCGAAACTGCCTCTCCGCGGCTCGCGCGTTTCGCCCGCGCTCGGCATCGGGATCGCGCGGAAGCTCTTGCGGACCCTCATCATGTCGGGCGGTGCGCGTCTGCGGCCGGCGGCGCTTTTCCTTAGCCGTCGTCCCGCTCGCATCGTCTATCGGGCCGTCCGCGGTTGTCACGCCAGAAGGGAGATCGCTCCCCTTGCACTTCGTTCCCCCTTGCTGAGCGCTGGAGGCGCTGACTTGAGCTGGCTTACGCCGAACGCCGCCGCGCCCTTCCCGACGGCGGGCGCCGGCAGCGTCTCTTTCTCCTGTGGCCGACCTCGGATCCCGATCGCGCCTGTCCATACCTCGGCGCCTTGACAGCCCGCCTGGTTGACCTAGGGACTGTACAGCGCGCCCTGATGTCGGCGCGACGACCGGGTCAGTCGCTTCGCCGCGTTGCAAATGCGCAGTCGTCGCTGACTTCGCCCGTGCGGTCCGCTTCGCCCGCCGCCGCTCCACGCGTGGCTTCGGTGTAGTCGACTCCCCTTCCGACGCGTGTTCCCGGACCTCTTCCGAGGGAAACGCTGTCTGTTCAGGCGACCGGAACGCTGGCGGCGGCGCGAGTTCCGATCCCGCCCCCCCCACTGCCTCGCGCGACGCAGTACCGTATGGGACCATTTCCGGACGGCTGTTGGACGAGGCATTGCGACTTTTTGGGGGCCGATATCCCGGCCCTTGATAGGCGCGAATGCCCTCTTCAAGATTCACGTATGCGGCCAAGACACCATCGCTCAGAAGGACCACCTCGTCGCAAAACTCCCGGACCATTTTCATGTTGTGAGACACGAGCAGTATATTCGCGTACTTCATTTTCTCCCTGAGAATCGCGCGACTCTTTTCTTTGAATGCCGTATCACCAACGGCAGTCACCTCATCGATCAGGTAATAATCAAAGTCAAAGGCCATCGTCATGGCGAATACTAAGCGAGATCGCATTCCACTGGAATACGTTTTTACGGCTTTATCGAAAGCCTTTCCGAGTGCCGCGAAGTCATTGACGAACGACAGCTTTTCGTCCCTCCGCCGGCCTTCGATCCCAAGGATACGACAGACGAATTTAACCGTATCCCGGCCCGAAAGCGTCGCCTGCGCGGTGCTGGCAAAATTCACCGGCCAGGACAGACGCTTGCCACCCGTTGTGATCGAACCCGTATCAGGGGTTTCGACTCCACCCAACATTCGAATTAGAGTTGACTTTCCAGCCCCATTAGCGCCCAGCAGCGCTATGTTCCTGTCACCATTAAAGGTGAAGCTGAGGTTGCGGAAAACAAAATGACGGCCAGCATTGGTCAAATAGGACTTCGTAACATTTCTGATCTCGATCATGCTTCAAGCGACTGCGTGCGCACTCGAAAGGCTCTTAAGCCGACAAAAAAAATTCCAATTGTTACCATTACCACGTAGAAACTACCTACAGTATACGGCATGGGATAATTTTCAAAGAAACTATGCCTGGAAAGCTCCACAATCCGAAGTATCGGATTCCATAATAGAAAATCGGCGACGGCCTTCGGCACAATGTAAAGAGGATGTATGATTCCAGAAAGAAAATAAAGCGGCATGAAGGCTAAGCGGACGAAAATTCGCATTTCCGGCGCTATCCGACAAAGAACATGAAGCAGGAGCCCTAGACCAAAGCCCAACGGAATAACCCCTACCAAAAGGGCTATTAACGCGAGCAGGTTGTTCGGCACAATATCGTAGCCCCACCATCCAAGAACAACCAAGATCGTGACGTAAGACCATATCGCGATCGTAAACTCGATGATGATACGAGACAAGAAAATGTCGAGAGGCTTCACTTGGCGATAAACCAGTACCCCCTTCTCAGCCCTGAATCCATCCATGGTGCGCAAGGCTGTATTTTTGAAAAGAAGAAATGGAACCAACCCAACCAATAGGAACACCGGAACGTCAATGATTATCTGTCCACGATCCCTGATGAACCAAAAAATTAGCATTATTCCCGTCAAATGCAGCAGAGGCTCGACGAGCACACGCAAAATCCCTACCCGATGACGCCCAAATCTGGACTTTAGCTCACGCAGCAAGAGAGCAGACAACACGGCCTTCTGAATCTGCCAGGAGGTTCTGTGTTGCAAACGGGCACCTCGTAACTATAAAAAGTGGTTGGCTTCGACCATTTCAGCGATGCACCATAATCTATCACTTCCAGGCGACGCTTGTCAGCCCTAAGCGACAAAGCGCTTAGCGAGTCGTCGCGCCGTGTGGCGACCTTTTTCACTAATTGGCAGCGGCAATCAGAGCTTGCCGCAATTTAGGTAAGGAGGTTTTGAACATCAGAGGCGAGCCCCGACACCCTGGCGCGCGCATTCTCTCGCATTAACGTGCGCCGTTCCACGGACGAGGCTAAATCGAGGATAGCAAGGCGCCAAGAATCTAACTCGTTATCTACCAGGAGCCCATCCGTTCCCGAGCGAACAAAGTTGGCGTAGGGCGCCGTGTTGGTATATACGCCGACCGCACCCAAACGGGTAATGTCATAGAACTTCGTGTGCGAGCGCCCCCTATTGAATTTGCTGTCGATCAATGGCGCCAGTCCAATATCGAACTGAATTATGGAAAGCGACTCCACAAACGTGGACCATGGTACCGGATGGAAGCAAAGAACCCTTGGCAAATCCTGAAACAGCTTGCGGATCTTTCCACCCCCAAAAGTCACAAAAGTCAACTCATTGGAGCTCTCCTGAAGGGACTTGACAAGTTCCTTCAACCAAACGAATTCCCTCCAATGCGCGGCAGTACCTGCATAGAAATAGGTAATAGGTTTCCTGCACTCGCTCTTATTCAGGATAGGTCGCGGATCAAGCACCGAAGTTGCAGGCAGTCCATATCTCTCGGCAAGGTATATCGTAGACACCCAGATCCGGCTGCAGAGGGATGAAAGCAGGCCTCGCTGCGCCTGGAATAGCCGCAGAATCTTGTACCGATACCGCAGAGGCAATCCGGGAATCTGCAAAACCGACATCAGATCGTCATCGAGAAAATAAGCCACACCGGTCAATTTGGATTTCGCCCTCACCAAATACCGGCCCCAACTCGACGTCAAATAACGCACGATGATAACGAATGTCTGATTGGGAATCGTGACCGCTCCCGGACGCGTAACCTGCATATCCACGGTCTTGACGGCAGCCGCATCGAACGAGGCGATTCGCGGCTTGATATAGTAATCCGTGCTGGGATTACTACCATATTCCAGGATGAGGACCGTGCGCGTCGGTAACTGCTCGTAGTGTCCTCTCGGCCGGAAAAGCGGATCTGTGCCCAAGGAATCCTCCAAGTTCGTCGGCGACCCTAGCCCACCCGACACTGAACCGCCGGTGCCGCCATCCCACAAGACGCCCCTTAGCGTGCACTTCCGGCCCAGCGTCTCCCCTCGGATTCTAACAGAAGCCATACGACTGCAGTGGACTCAACGTTTGAGCCCCCTTTCGGTCCTTTCCGCTCTCTTAATCGGCCAGACCCTACGGTTTGCAGGGACGAGGAACCAGGGCAGTCAATGACATCGGCGCCAGCCTTTGGCTCCAAGACACAAGACGGCGTTGCCGGGCGAGACCACGTGGCGCCAAGCCTTGTGGCGCAGGCTCTGTCACGCGACCTTCGGGCCGCTTGACCCTAACGGAACTTCGATCGCGAGCGCCGGCTTTCGTGCGTCCGTTTTGCGCACCCGATCTGAAGGTGGCTCAAGGATCGGCAACAGGGACTTGTGAAGCGCTCTTTTGACACCCTGGCGGCGACACTAAGGGTGGCAATCGGCATGGGAAGGGCAGTGAAGCCGGACCCTCAGTAGCGTCGGTCGAAGCGTACCGGCGGCGCGCGGGCTCGGCGCTTCGGTCGCACCCACTCGCTACGGCACCGACACCAGGACATGCCGCAGCCAGAAGCTATGTACCCGCCGAGCGCCAGGCGCAGCCGGGATGGACGCCGCCGAGCAGCGGCAGGCGGAAACAGCGACGTCAGATGTCGATCGTTCGTCCGCGTGTCATGACGCAGTCGGCGCGACCACCCGCATCGCTTCCCGCGCGATCTGCAATTCCTCGTTGGTTCGGACGACCAGGACCGTGACCGTCAGTTCGCTACGGCCGATTTCGAAGGCGGTGCCAGACACTGCATTGTTCCGTTGTACATCGAGCCCGAGACCCAGAATGTCCAGTCCCTCGCAGATCTGGAGACGAATTGCCGGCGCGTTCTCGCCGACCCCTCCCGTAAACACGACCGCATCCATCCCCCCAAGCGCGGCCGCATACGCCCCAATGTATTTTTTTATGCGGTAGCAATACAGGTCGATCGCCAGCCGCGCGTCTTCGTCACCAGCATCACTGCGCGCCAACAAGTCACGCATGTCATTCGACCCGCACAGGCCCCGTAGTCCCGACTCGCGATTCAGTGTGCGATCAATGTCCTCCGGCCGTAGCTCCCGGACTTTTTGCATATAGAGTGCGATCGCGGGATCCAGGTCACCGCTACGCGTCCCCATGACCAGCCCTTCCAACGGTGTGAAACCCATGGACGTATCGATGCAGCGGCCACCTGCGATGGCTGCCGCACTGGCGCCGTTCCCCAGGTGGAGCGTAATCAGGCGCAGCTCCGCGATGGGTCTCCCGAGGTGAACGGCCGCCTGTTCGGCAACATACTGGTGTGAGCTGCCATGGAAACCATACCGCCGGATGCCATCGCGTTCGTACCAATCCTCCGGAACGGCGTAGCGGTAGGCATGCGGGGGCATCGTCTGATGAAATGCGGTATCGAACACTGCCACCTGGGGAAGCTTCGGAAACCGCTCCCGACAAATCCGGATCCCAACCAGATTCGGTGGATTATGGAGCGGCGCGAGCGAACTGAGAGCGCGGATCGACCCAATCACCGTCGGCGTGATCAGCGTCGGCGCCGAAAACGATTCACCGCCATGCACGACGCGATGACCAATTGCGACGATTCCCTCGCCGCCCTCGAAGCCCGGCGACGCACGCAGCGCGACATCGATGTGATGGAACGCCTCACGATGATCTGCGGCGTCGATCTCTACCATGCGCGGCGCTTCGGAAGCGGCGGCCGAAGGAAGGATCCGCTGCTTGATCACCGGCGCCGTCTCGCCGATCCGCTCGACCACTCCCCCGGCAACAAATTCGCCTTGCGGCATTCGCAGCAACTGGTACTTGATCGACGAACTACCGCAGTTGATGACAAGCACCAAGCCATGATCACCGTCCGCGGTTCGCATCGTTCCGGACTCGTTCAACGGGCTTCCAGCACGACCACACTGCGCGGACCGGCCGGATAAACGGCCCTCCGGTAAGGCTTTTGGACGGAAGGTTCCAAGACGTCGTCCGGGGACTCCCGCGCCGTGTCGACGGCAAGATGCCAGACTCGCCCGGAGATGACCGGCAACTCAACGTCGCGCTGGGCCTCACACATGTTGAAGATGATGTGCAGATCTTCTTCCTGTTCCCCAATTCCCGCCAGGGTATAGGCCAGCAGCCGCGCCGTGGGGTCGTCCCAGGAAGGCTCCTGGAGACGCGTGCCGTGCCAGGCTACGTCAGGGACATCACGACCGGCCACCGGCTTACCGGTCAGAAAGCTGTTTCGCGTCAAACTGCGATGACGCCGCCGCAGCCGTATGATCTGCTTCACGAAGCGCAGCATACCCGGCTCCCTCGTGACGCGCTGCCAGTCAAACCAGGACAACTCATTATCCTGACACCAGCCGTTGTTGTTGCCTTTCTGGCTGCGCAGCACCTCATCACCCGACAGCAACATCGGCACTCCCAGGCTCAGCATCAGGATGCCAATGAAATTCCTCGCTTGCCGGTGACGTAGCGACACGATTTCCGGATCTTCCGTATCGCCCTCAATACCGCAGTTCCAGCTGAGGTTATGCTCACAGCCGTCCCGATTGTCTTCACCGTTGGCGAGGTTGTGTTTGCCGTTGTAGCTAACCAGATCATACAGGGTGAAGCCATCGTGGCAGGTCACGAAGTTGATACCGCTGACCGGCGGTCTCAAGTCATCGGCATACAAGTCGCTGCTGCCGCTGACGCAGCTGGCCACGTCGCCGATCAAACCCGGATCGCCCCGCACAAAGCGGCGAATCACGTCGCGATAACGACCGTTCCATTCGGCCCAGCGCATCCCCGGAAACGAACCGACATGATAGAGACCGGAGGCATCCCAGGCCTCGGCGATCAGCGGGACATCGGCCAGTACCCGCGAGAAGGCGATGCTCCATGGCAATGGCGGATTCGCCATCGGCACTCCATCCTCGCCGCGCGTGAACACGCTGGCAAGGTCGAAACGGAATCCATCGACGTGCATTTCCTCGACCCAGTACTCCAGGCAGCGGACGATGTACCAGGTGACCAGCGGGTGGTTGCAGTTGACCGTATTGCCACACCCGGTGTAGTCGCGATAGCGGCTCCGGTCTTCAGCATCGAGGTGATAGAACAGTTCGTTGGCCAATCCCTTGAAGTTGATCGTTGGACCGTCGGCTCCACCTTCTGCCGTATGATTGAATACCACGTCAAGGATCACGCCGATCCCGGCCTTGTGCAGCTCGCGGACCAAGAGCTTGAACTCATACGGGTGAGTGCCAAGTTGCGGGGTTACGCAATAGCGCGGGTGCGGGCTGTAGAAGCTGTGGGTGCTGTAGCCCCAAAAATTGCGCAGGCCGCGCGCGAGCACATTCGGCGGCGCGTCCTGTTCGTCGAACGCCATGACGGGCAGCAGTTCGACGTGGGTGATGCCAAGTTCCTGCAGATAGGGAATTTTTTCGATCAGTCCGGCAAAGGTTCCGGGATGTTGCACTCCCGAGGACGGGTGCCGCGTCAGCGCGCCGACGTGGACTTCATAGATGACCGCGCCTTCGAGGGTGCCACCGCGCCGTCGATCCCCTTGCCAGTCGAATGAGCGGTCCGCGACGACGGCCCGCATGGAGGTGCGGCTCTCGTCCTCCGGATCCTGGGCTCGGACGCGGTCCCACAGCACATCGGTCACGGCCTCGGCAGCTGGGCTCAGGAGTTCCTTTCGGGGGTTGAAGCGCCGCCCGGTGGTAGTAGTGTCGTTCGGACCATGCACGCGCCAGGTGTAAAACGTGCCGACTGGCAGTGCCTCGACGAATACGTGCCACAAGAAAAAAGTGCGGTGCTCGGCAGGATTCAACGGGACGATCTGAAACGGCTCCAGATCATCTGCGGCCCGATACAACAGCAGTTCGACCGCGTTTGCGTAACGACTGAACAAACAGAAATTGACGCCCTGCTCTTTGCACAGGGTGCCGATAGACTCCGGACTTCCCTTCGCGATACGGTAGGGACCGCCGCTCGAGACTAATCGCTTGGCCACCACCCATCATCCCCCTTCCGTCATGAACGTGCCGAGAATCTACCCCCCCCCGCCAGAGGCACATGCCCCTGCAGGCAAA
This sequence comes from Methylolobus aquaticus, assembly GCA_004168015.1. Classification (GTDB taxonomy): domain Bacteria; phylum Pseudomonadota; class Gammaproteobacteria; order Methylococcales; family Methylococcaceae; genus Methylotetracoccus; species Methylotetracoccus aquaticus. The sequence continues at coordinate 2,364 of SEYW01000015.1, read as the reverse complement.
TGCAAACCCAGGCTACGATTGTACCCCGATCTGCCGATCCAGCGGCTGGATCCCCCAGATGCGATCGGCGTATTCCCGAATCGCCCGGTCCGACGAGAACTTGCCCATACGGGCAACGTTCAGGATCGACATGCGCGTCCAGTGGGCCGGGTCACGGAAGGCGTGGTCGACCTGCTGCTGGCAGTCGACATAAGCGCGGTAGTCGGCCAGCAGCAGGTAGTCGTCATGGTGCAGCAGATGGTCCGTCAGCGGCCGGAACAACTGCGTGTCGCCATGGGAGAACAGGCCACTGTTGATCAGGTCGATCACGCCCTTGAGTTCCGGGTCACCGTGGTAGTAGTCCATCGGGTTGTAGCCGGAGGCCTTGAGCTGCTGCACTTGCTCGGCCGTCAGACCAAACAGGAAGAAGTTTTCGGCACCGACTTCCTCCCGGATCTCGACATTGGCGCCGTCCAGCGTGCCGATGGTCAGCGCGCCGTTCATCGAGAACTTCATGTTGCCGGTCCCGGAAGCCTCCTTACCGGCGGTGGAAATCTGTTCCGACAGATTGGCCGCCGGGTAGATGTTCTGCGCGTGCTTGACGTTGTAATCCGGCAGGAACACGACCTTGATCCGGCCCTGGACATCAGGATCGTTATTGACGACCTCGGCGACCGAGTTGATCAGCTTGATGATCAGTTTGGCCATGTAATAGCCGGGCGCGGCCTTGCCGCCGAACAGGAAGGTACGCGGCATCATCGACACCTGGCCGTCGTGCTTGAGCCGCTGATACAGCGTGATGATATTCAGGACATTCAGGTGTTGGCGCTTGTACTCGTGGAGGCGCTTGACCTGGATGTCGAACAGCGAGGCGGGGTCGACCGTCACGCCGGTGCGCGCCTGGATGATCCGGGCCAGGCGCTTCTTGTTGTCCTGCTTGACGCTCCGCCACGCCTCTTGCAATGCCGCGTCGCCGGCGTGGCCTTCAAGCTCGCGCAGTCGGCTCATGTCCGCCAGCCAGCCGGTGCCGATGGTGTCATCGATCAGGCGCGCCAGACCGGGATTGCTGAGCGCGACAAAGCGCCGTGGTGTCACGCCATTCGTGACGTTCGTGAAGCGGCCGGGATCCATCTGGTGGAAATCGGCGAAAAGCTGCGATTTGACCAGTTCCGAATGCAGTTCCGCGACGCCATTGACGGCATGACTGCCCACGACGGCCAGATTCGCCATCCGGACATACTTCTCGCCCGATTCGTCGATGATCGACAGGCGCGCGACCTTGCCGTCATCCCCGGGAAAACACTGCCGAACCTCGTCGAGGAACCGTCGGTTGATCTCGAAGATGATCTCGGTGTGGCGTGGGAGCACCGCTGCAAACAGCGGCAGCGGCCATTTTTCGAGTGCCTCCGGCAACAAGGTATGGTTGGTATACGACATCGCCTGGCGAGTGATCTCCCACGCCTGGTCCCACTCCAGTCCGTGCTTGTCGAGCAACTGCCGCATCAGTTCAGCGACGGCGACGGACGGGTGAGTGTCGTTCAACTGGATCCGGTGCATCTCGTGGAAGCGTTCCAGCGGCAGCCCCCGGCGCTGACATAGACGGATCATGTCCTTAATGGAGCAGCACACGAAGAAATACTGCTGTTCCAGCCGCAGCCGCTTGCCCTCGAACTGCTCGTCGTTCGGATAGAGCACCTTGGAAATCGTCTCGGACGCGACCTTGTCTTCGACCGCGCCGTAGTAGTCGCCACGATTGAAGTCTTCGAAGTCGAAGGACTGAGCGGCTTCGGCACTCCACAGACGCAGCAAGGCGCAGGTGCCGACCCGGTAGCCGAGTATTGGCGTGTCATAGGGGATCCCGACCACGACGCGTCCCGGTATCCAGCGCACTCGGTACGTGCCGTCATCATCGGTATAGGGTTCGGTGTGCCCGCCGAGTTTGACGACTTGGGCAAACTCCGGCCGTGCGATCTCCCAGACATTCCCGTGCCGCAACCACTTGTCGGTGACCTCGCGTTGCCAGCCATCCTTGATCACTTGATCGAAGATGCCGAACTCATAGCGAATGCCGTAGCCGGTCGCCGGATAGCCCAGCGTCGCCAGAGAATCGAGATAGCAGGCGGCCAGTCGACCCAAGCCGCCGTTACCGAGACCCGGTTCCTCCTCGAGTCCGATCAGCGCGTCGAGGTCCAGACCCAATTCGGCCATTGCGGCCCGGGCGTTTTCGGTGATGCCGAGATTGAGCAGGGTGTTGCCCAGATGGGGCCCGACCAAAAACTCGGCCGACAGATAGGCCACGTCGCGAATTTCAGCCTGGTTCTGCAACTCGACCTGTTTGACCCAGCGTTGCATCAGCCGGTCGCGTACCGACAGTGCCAAGGCCTG
>SEYW01000039.1 GCA_004168015.1 Methylolobus aquaticus | reverse complement strand
CGTTCGCGGTCAGCGAGTTTGCGATTGCTTTGCCCGAGTTGGCGCAGCGGCAGCCCAAACGGGAGGCGCGGGCCTTGTTGCAGCAGGCGCTGGCCGCCTTGCCGGTCGCGATGCGGCAGCGGATTGAGGAAGTGGCCGAGCGGATCATCCTGCTGACGGATGGTGCCGGTCAGGACGTGGTCGAGGGCTGCTGCGCGAGCCTCGCTGAGACGGCGGAACGGGAGGCCTTCGCTGCCCAACATGACCAATACGAACGGGCCCTGTGGCTGTACCAGTATGCCCCGGCGATTTTCCGGGAAGCACTGGATGCCCGCCAGGCCGATGTGTTCCGCCAGAGCCACCTGTGTTACTCCGGCTTCGTCGCGCCCAAGGGTTTATCCCTGGCCACGGACGAGCCCGCCAAAGCCGCGTTCCACGAACGGGTGGCGAGCCAGCTGGGCTGCGCCCAGGACCACGTCGCCATTCAGCTCTTCCACCGGCTGCGGGCGCATGCGCAGACCGGTGAAGACGTCGAGCTGTACCAGATCAG
>SEYW01000014.1 GCA_004168015.1 Methylolobus aquaticus | reverse complement strand
CACGCCCCGCGGTTCCACTCCGTCAGCGCGCTCCACTCCGCGCCAACCAACAGGTCCACTGTCCCCAACCGGCGCGAGGTATCGCTCACCAGCGCGTCCAGCAGCGCGATGTACTGCGCCGCGAACCGCTCCACCGTCGCCGCCGCCAACCGCGCCACCGCGTAGGTGAAGAAGCCGCTGAGACCGCCCGCCCCGTCATCCTCGGTGTCGAGACTGAGGTCGAACTGCGCCGCTCCGCTGTCCCGCACCACCGGCTCGACCCGCAATCCGGTCGTGCTCTCCAGCGCGCGGACGTCCCGTACCTGGTGGTTGTACATGACCTGGAACAACGGATTACGCTCCAGGCTCCGCTCCGGCTGCAGCGCTTCCACCAACTGCTCGAATGGCAGGTCGGGATGGGCCTGCGCGCCGACGGCCGTCTCCCGCACCCGCATTAACAGCTCGTCAAACGTCAGGCTGCCGTGTACCACGGTGCGGAATACCACCGTGTTGACGAAGTAGCCGAAGACCGACTCGGTCTCCGCCCGGTGCCGGTTCGCCAGCGGGACGCCGACTCGAAGGTCGCTCACTCCGCTGTTCCGGTACAGCAGCGCCTTGAAGGCCGTCAGCAACACCACGAACGGCGTCACCCCCGCGGCTCGGGCCCGCGCCCCCACGCCGGCGCTCAATGCCTCCGGCAGGGCAAATGTCAACCGCCCGCCGGCGTCGCTCTCCGCCGCCGTCACCGGCAGCAGCGCCGGCGCCGGCTCGTCGCCGAGTTGCGCTCGCCAGTAGTCCAGTTGCCGTGCGCCCTCCCCGGCCTCCAGCCACGCGCGCTGCCACACCGCATAGTCGACATACCGCACCGGCACCGGCGGCCATGTCACGGCCTGCCCCGCGGTCTGCGCCGCGTACACCGCCGCGAACTCGTCCAATAGCCGCTGCAGCGACCAGCCGTCCCCGATCAGGTGGTGCAGCGTCAGCCACAGTTCGTGGACCTCAGACCCGAGCCGCACCCAGGTCACCCGCCACAGCGGACCCGCGGCCAGATCAAATGGCGCCCGCGCGTCCGCCGCGCTCAGCGCCTGCCGCTGCACCTCATCCCAGGCTTCACCGCCACCGCCCGCCGACAAGTCCAGTTCCCGCCACGCCACCGCGGCATTGACGGCAATCCGCTGGAACGGCTGGCCGTCCGCCGCGTCGAACGTCGTCCGCAGCTGCTCATGCCGCTCGCACAACAGCTCGAAACTCCGTCGCACCGCAGCCGCATCCACCGCTCCCCGCAGCCGCACCCCGCCCGCCATGTGATATGCCGCCGATTCCGGCGACAACGACCACAGCACGTAGAGGCTTTGCTGACCGGTGCTGAGCGGCAAGTGGTCCATCGCGTCGGTGCGCACCATCGGCGGCCGAGCCCCGACGGCACCCATCCGGTCGAGATCGGCCGCCAAGTCGCGCAGGTTGCCGGCTTCGAACAACCAGGACGGCTCGACCGTAACACCCAACTTCGCGGCCAGCCGGCTGCAGACCTGGATCGCGGAGATCGACTGCCCACCCAGCGCGAAGAAATTGTCGCTCGCGGCAACCCGCCTCAGACCCAGCACCTCGCGCCATGTCGCCGCGACCAGGCGTTCGGTCGGGCTCGCGGGTTCGTCACCTTCGCCCGCTGCAATGCCGCCCGGCGCGGCCTCATACCGTGCGAAGCGCTCCAGGGAATCGTTGTGCCAAGCGCGGGCACAGGCCGAACGCTGTAGCTTACCGCTCGTCGTCTTCGGCAGCGCGCCCGGTTGCAGCAACAGAATGCCGGCAACCGGTTCGTGGAACCGCATCGCCACGGCCCGGCCGATGGCGTCGAACAGCACCTCGGGCCGCGTGCGCTTCTGCACGTTCCGGCTGACTTCGGCGGCAATACCGATGCCCTCGGTGCCGCCGCGGTCGATCGGAAACGCGGCGACACGACCCCGGCGGATCAGCTCGACTTCCTGTTCTATGGCGAGCTCGATGTCCTGTGGATAGATGTTTTGGCCACAGATCACGATCAGATCCTTGAGCCGACCGGTAACGAACAGCCGGCCGGCATCCAGCAATCCGAGGTCTCCGGTTCGCAGCCAGGTTCTCCCCGCTCTCTGGACGAAGGTCTCGACGGTGGCGTCGGGCTTTCCCCAGTACCCCCGGGCGATGCTGGGCCCGGCGATCTGGATTTCCCCGGCCTCGCCTTCCGCTACCGGCAGGCCAGTCGATCCGTCGATGATCGCGACCGCATGGTCCGGCTGAGCATAACCGCAGTCGATGAGAAACTTCGGGTCCACGGCGGCAGGGTCGCTTTCGGTATCGCAGGCGCGGGCGATGACGCCCTCCCCCGGGGTTCCTCCGGTGACCAGGAGCGTGGCCTCCGCCAGCCCATAGCAGGGATATAAGGAACGCGGGTTCAGTCGTTGCGCGCGGAAGCGCTCCGCGAAGGTCCGCATCGTTTCGTGACGGATGGGCTCCGCGCCACAGAACGCCACGCGCCAAGCCGAAAGGTCGAGGCCATCCGCCATCGCGTCGGTAATCCGGTCGACGCACAGACGAAACGCGAAGTCGGGCCCCCCGCTCACGGTACCGCCGAAACGCGCCACGGCCTCCAGCCAGCGCACGGGGCGTTCGAGGAAGTGCTGCGGCGACATCAGGGTCAGAGCGATACCGCTGAACAAGGGTTGCAGCAAGCCCCCAACCAGCCCCATATCGTGGTAGAGCGGCAGCCAGCTGACGAACGCGTCCTCTTCGCCAATGCCGAAACCTTGCTGAATCGCAGTTTCGTTGGCGATCAGGTTGTCATGGCCCACGACCACCCCTTTCGGGAAGGAAGTCGAACCGGACGTGTACTGAAGGAACGCGACGGCATCCGCTGCGAGCCGTGGCATCCGCCACGCCGTGCCCCCGTCGGCATCGCCCAGCGCATCCACGGCAACGATCTCGGCACCCACGGCGATCATCGCCGGCGACAGGGCGATGGCGACCGCCTCGACGAGGGCGCTGTGAGTCAGGATCAACCGGGGCGCGGCATCCTCGATGATGGCCCGCAGCCGCTCGTGGAACTGCGACCGCGACGACTCGGGTGGGTGGGCCGGCACGGCGATGACGCCGGCGTAGAGACAGCCCAGGAAGGCGGTGACATAGTCCATGCCGGTCGGCAGAGCGAGCAGAACCCGGTCGCCGACTTCAAGCCGCGACTGCAGTTCGGCCGCCAGCGTAACCACCGCCTGGTCGAGCGCCGCATAGGACAGCGACGACTCCGCGGACGCGCCATCGGCGAGCACACGCAGCGCGAGCCGTTCCGGATGAAGGTCGGCGCGCTGCCGCAGCAGTTCCACGATGTTTCTCGCCTGGCGTGCGTGCACGGTGGGTCTCTTTTCGCTGACTGGGTGGTGGGTCCGAGACTCGAACGCGAGTCGGGAGTCAGTTTGCTTCACGGCAGGGTTCGGCCATCGCGACGACGATGCGCCGCGGACCCTTGAACGGAGCGCGGGCATGGGCCGTCAACATGTTGTCCAGCATCAGGACATCCCCGGCGACCCACGGAAACCTGACTTGCTCCTCGCGCAGCACCGCGCGGATTTCGTCCAGCACCGTCTCCTCGATCGGCGAACCGTCGCCGTAGTAGGCATTCCGAGGCAGTTCGTCCTCGTCGACGACGGCCAGCAAGGATTCACGAATCTCGGGCGCGAGGTTGGACGTATGGAACAGATGAGCCTGGTTGAACCAGACCCGATCGCCGGTACGGGGGTGACGCGCAACGCCCTGGCAGACCTGGCGGGTCCGCAAGTCGCCGTCCTCGCGCCACTCGCACACGATGGCGTGCGAGTGGCAGAAAGCCTCGACACGCGCCCGGTCGGTGGTGTTGAACACCTGGGTCCAGGGCACATCGAGACCGTTGCCGTAATTGCGCACGTACATGACGCCCCGCTCCGCGAAACGCGACCGTATCGCCGGATCGATCCGGCGATAGATCGCCCGGCTGTCGGCGATCGGCGTCTCCCCGCCTTGCTCCGGCGCAATCGCGCAATAGAACCAGATCTTCATCGGCCATTCGCGGGTGTACGCCTGTTCGTTGTGCAGCGGAATGGATTGATGCGGCGGGTATTCCGTCGACGTATACACACCCCCGCCCAGTTCGGTGCGCGGCGTGGAACCGAACTCGTAGTTCAGCAACGGATGCCCGAAGCCGGCGGCAAACCCGCGGAAGCCCTCGATACCATCGACCTCGAAACCACGGAACAGCAGACCGCCGCAACGGGGCAGATGCTCGTCGATCAGCCGCTGCAGCAGCGGGAAAGTGCCCTGCAGCGACACCGAGGGCGCATCCGCCCGAATCAGCAGCGGCAGACCGCTATCGGTGAACGGGAGCACCGTGAACGGGTCGGCAGTACTCATAGGCGGGCCACGGTATCGCTCTGACCCGCGCGCGATTCCTCTGACCGCTGCCGCGCCAGAGATTGATCGGCGTAACGCACAATCAAACCCAGCAGCTCGACCTCGGCGTCGTGCAGGAAAAAATGCCCGCCATCGAACCAGTCGATCGTGCACGGACCCGAGGTCTCGGACGACCATGCCGCGAGACGATCGCGCGTCGTTTCATCGTTCCGCCCGCCAAACACATGCAAGGGACAGGCTAGGGGCAGACGCGGCACAGGGCGATAGCTGGCGCAGACACGATAGTCGGCCCGCAGCACCGGCAGCGTCATGGCCATCCATTCCGCATTCGCGAGGATTTCGGCCGAGGTGCCGCCCAAGTCCGACAGTTCCGCGATCAGCTCGGCGTCGGAGCGCTCGGCCGCGTAACGGTCGGAATCGCGCAACGTCGGGGCACTGCAGCCGGATGCGAACAAGGCGACGGGGATCGGCGTCTTGCCTGCGCGAAGCGCGTGCGCCACCTCGAAGGCCAACAGTGCCCCGAGGCTATGACCGAACAGCACATACGGCCCAGCGATCTCCCGGCGGAGCGAGCCGGCCAGATCGTCGACGACCGACCCGATGTCGCGGCACAGGGCTTCCCCCCAGCGCCGTCCCCGGCCCGGCAGCTCGACGGGGACGATCCGGACATCCTGCGACACACGACGCTGCCAGCGACTGTAGCCCAGGGCGCTCGCACCGGCGTGCGGGAAACAGAACAGCTGCAGGCGATGCGGGCTGCTGGGCTGCATCAGCCTGCCTGTTCGTCCATGGCCTTGCGCAGGCTCAACGGACGCATGTCGGTCCACACCTGCTCGATGTAAGCCAGACATTCCCGTTTCTTGCCGCTAACACCCACGGCTGTCCAACCATTTGGAATCTCGCGGTAATCCGGCCATATGGAGTATTGCTCCTCGTGGTTGACCACTACATTGAAAATCGCGTCTTCGTCGTCGAATATCATCGCTTGTCAAAGTTTGTCGCAGTTCAAAACCCAGGTACGGCCGCCCGGCATTGCAGCCGGTAGCCGGTCCTGCCGTCAGCATTCTCCTCACAATCCGCCCCCATCGCCGACCGCCCGTCCACGGGCCTGTCAGATACAGAACTGATCGAAGAAAACCTCGCGCGGCAATATCATCATGGCCGCCCGCTTGTGAGGAAAATCGAACTCCTTTTCCTTGTAAAACCCCGCGCGCTGCAGATAACCGATCATTTTGGCGTTGTCGGCGCGCGGCTCCGCGACCACATTGCGCGTCCGGGGATCGTCCAGGAACAGATAATGGGCCAGCGACGGCAACCAGGCGGCCACCCGATGCGCCCCCCGAAACGCCGGCTCTCCGACGAGCATGTGGATCCCACGATCGTAATCGTCGACCGCGTAATACGGCGCGATCCGGTCCTCCTTGGCCCAGTAGATCTCGAAATAACCGAACGGGTGGCCGTCGAAGCAGCCGACGACCGGATGCATATGGCGGTCCGCGAGCACCTTGCCCAGGTAGGCCTGATGTTCCTCACGCGTGCCGGCCAGTTCCCAGAAGCTCGCGACGCGCGGATCATTCATCCAGCGATGAAACGCGTCGAGATGCCGCGTCGGATCTACCGTCTCGAACGACAGCTGACTATTCAGTTGAGCCACATGGCGGCGATAGACCTCACCGCCCGGAATCGGCGGGCGCATCGGATGACGCTTGCCGCCCGTCACCGTGTAGGCGAGTGGAAACGGTTCGCGCGGCTGAGTCAGCCAGAAACGGGGCAGTTGTCGCACCAGCGCACGGCGCGCAACCGCAGGTGCGTTCGAAGCATCCGGCAGCTCGATCAATCCGGTCTGCGACAAACTCTCCAGACGCCCGGACCATTCCGGCCCGTCGAGCCGGACCTCAGCCAGGCCGGGGCAGGCTTCGAACAACGCGTGCAGCATTAGGCCGACCTGCGGCCGCGCTAACTCGAATCGCGGCGGCTGCGTAAGGCGCAGAGCCACCGCGTCCGAGCCAAGCGGCCGAAGTAGCAACCGCACACCGGCCGCATCACCACAACGGAACTGACAGTCGTCACCGGTGATCGTCAGTTGCAACGAGTCGCCGCCCGGCAGTCGCCCGACGAATTCGAGCGATCTCATTTCCAAACCTGCAGCCGGGGTTCCAGCCCGCCGGCCTGACTGTCCGGTCTCCCCCCGGACCAATGCACCGGGGAAGGCTGCGGGTCAACGGCATAGACCGCCCGACCAACCAGACTGTTGATGATCACCGCAGAGCGCCACGCGGTCAGGCTCAATTGCGCATCGGCAACACCATGGCTATTACGCCCGGCATTCAGCATGTAGATCCGATGTGCTGCCGGGCCGTCCCAGCGGGCGACATAGTCCTCGGACAGGATGGGAAAGCCCTGACCGTCCCGCTCGATGTGCGCATCCAGGGGCGCCAGGCATTCCGGCCAGGCGTATCGATAACCGGTCGCGAGGATCACGATGTCGGCGCCGATGTGCTCCGGGGACTCATCGAACACGTTCGCCATGTCCAGGCGAAAGCCCGTCCGCTCACGGGCCATGCCCCGGACCTCGCGGTGCGTCATGATCCGGTAGGGCACCCTGGCACCGTCCACGTCCAGGAAATCCCGTTCATACAGGTACTGCGACAAGGCCTGCAACGTGGCCGGGGACACACCGTCCCCGGTCAGCTTCTGCGCCGTCGCCAGGTTGTGCCGATGCAATTCGGGCAGTCGGTGGAAATGCCGCACGTAATCCGGCGTGAAGTATTCGTTCGTGAACGCCGTCTCATCAAGCGGATCGAGGCCCGGGCGGCGCGTCACCCAGACGACGTCGACCGGCCGGCCGCGCGTTCCGCCCATCAGGTCGAGGAAAATCTCGGCACCGCTCTGCCCTCCCCCGACGATGGTGACGCGGCGATTCTCGACGGATAGCGGTGCGGTCATGTAGCTGTGGCTGTGCAGGCAATGCCGGCCGAGGTGAGAACGCGCCCAATCCGGCACATGGGGCCGATGACCGATCGCGACGGCCAGATGGCGGCTACGCTGTGGTGCTGCCTCGCCGAAGGAGAGCAGGAACCCCTGGTCGTCGAAGCTGACCTCCTCGACGCTCTTCCGAAAGACCAGATTCGGCACCTGCTCGGACACCCAGCGGAGGTAGTCGGCAAACTCCGCTCGCTTGGCGCGTGGAAAATCGGCATTGACGAACCGATAAAAGCGACCCTTGCGGACGAGGTAAGCCAGGAAACCGTAGGGGCTGGTCGGGTCGACCGGCGTCACCAGATCCTTCAGAAAGGACGTCTGCATCTGCGTTCCGGGAAGCATCATCCCCGGGTGCCAATCGAAGCTCGGGCGCCGCTCGTAGAAGCGCGCCGACACCTCGGACAGGGGTGCCATCAGGGCGGCCAGACTCAGGTTGAACGGACCGATTCCGATACCTGCAATGTCCAGGATTCCTTTCATTCTCTAAACCTCGGTTCATGATTAACCACAGAGCACTGCGCCTCGCTGAATCGAACCGCGGCATTCCCAGAACGCTCACACCCATGTCCAAGCAACCTATTCATAGGGACCGGACTCTGCCCGCTGCCGAGGCATCCCGCTCGAAGCGGATGGGCGCCTGTTTCGCTTTAAATGACCCGGAACCGCGCATGGAGACACTCAACCCGGACTCAGGATCAAGCGATCCCTGGCGTGTTCGATGATCGCTCGCCGATCCGTGCGCATCGGGACATAGCGCCCATCGCGCCAGTCGTCGACCATGTCGCCATAATGGGAAGACAATGGATTTCCCGACTGCCCCGTGTTCAGAATGAAGACTGACTCATCCGGGTTGCCCAAGTCATAAATAGCCCGGAAACTCGCCCCGGTATCTCCTACGTACAGACCGGATTCGGGATCGAAGGCATAACCGCTGACATTGACGGTATCTCGCCCCCCCGGCCCCGGAATCCGAAAATCCAGCCAGCGCCCGAGGAATCCGAGCGCACCGGCGGGCAGATGCCCGGAGCGAATCACGTGTGCCCGCCCCCATGACCACCGCGACTGATCCGAGCCATACCGACGCTCGAGCTCGGCCAGCGCCAAGCTCAGCGCCGACTCCACGACCTTGCGACAGGCCGGCTGGCCATCGGACGTCGGCGGTCCACACCAGCCTGAGGGGTCATCATGGCGACTCAGCACGTTCTTCAGGAACACCGGGTTGTAGTCGTCCAGCCATTGGTACAGTTCGCCGAGCCGGTCCTTCAGCAGGACGCCGTCGAGCTGCCGGAGCCACTCCACGAAAAGTAAAGCTTCCCGGCTATCGGTCGTCATCCTGCGGTCCCATGCCCGCAGAGCGGCCACGGCAGCTCGCTCCTTCGCGCCGACGGGCTCCCATTGCAGCAGATCGGACAGCAGTTGCCCGGCCACCGGATTCTTGACGTCCGACTGGATCGCCGCGAAGGAGGCGATGTCATGCCGAGGGGTGCGGTCCAGGAGTTCGGCGATGCGATCCGCGCGATAGGGCGGAAACCAACCGGAGGTGATCCAGAACGGATAGTCGGGCGGTGTGACCTTCTGGTTGGCCGTCACGATCTTTCCATCTGGTGGATTGCCCAACGCCGGCAGTTGCTCGAAAGCGATCACACCATCCCAGTCGTAACGCTCGTCCCAGCCCGGCGCAGGCATCAGGCCCATCAACTCGTTCCGCGGCTTGCGGACGGGCACGCGGCCCGCCGCAACGAAACCAATCGTGCCATCCACGTCCGCAAACACGACGTTTTGCTGCGGGGTATGCAGGAAGCGCGCGGCCTCGCGCAACTCACCCGCGCTGCGGGCCTTCGCCGCGTGCAGCATGAACTGCGCCGTCAGATCGTCGGACCTCAGTCCGACCCAGCCGAGGGCAATGACCGACCCGCGCGGGCTGAGGCCGGCCGCCTCTTCGACAACATCCGAGATGACCGGGCCGTGCCGGGTCATCCGCACCGGCAGCGTCTCGGCCGCGGCGCCACGCACCGCTATCCGTTCCGCGACACGCTCGAAGGGCGCCGCTCCGCCCGGCGTGACGTAGCGGTCACCCTCATCGTCAACCAGTCGTTCGACGTAGAGGTCCTGCGTGTCCGAGCCGGTGTTCGTGAAAGCCCACGCGACACGCTCGTTGCGACCGAGGAATACCCCCGGCACGCCAGGCAACGTGGCCCCGATGACGTTCAGTGCCGGAGCGTGCAGATGCGCGAAGTACCAGAGTGAAGGCGCGCTGAGCCGGGTATGCGGGTCATTCGCCAGCAAGGGCTTGCCATGCTTCGTCCTGGCCCCGCTGACGACCCAGTTGTTGGAGCCGCGGCTATGCGGTCGGCTGCGGGAGCCCACCGCCAGCAGCGCGTCGGCGCGATTGGACTGAAACCCGTACAAACCCCCGGGATCGGGCAGCAGCCGAGGCTGATCGCCGGGATAAGGCGGCAGCAGCTCTGCCACCTGGCGCGCCGTGAGCTGTTCACGCAGACGGACATTCAGCAACTCTTCCCACCAGTTGCCGGACAGCGTCCACGCCATCATTTTCATCCAGGTCAGGGAGTCCTCCGGACTCCACGGCAGAGGTGTCGTGCGAGCCACCAGGAACTCGGGCGGCAGCACCGTGACCTGCCCCAGGTAAGCATTCACGCCGGCGGCGTACGCGGCGAGGATCTCCCGTGTCGCGGCATCCAAGTGCGGTGGATTGGCCTGCGCCACACGTCTCAATCCCACGGTTCGGATCAAACGATCCTCAGACAGTGCCGAGGCACCCAACAGTTCGGCGAGCGTCCCCGACCCCGAGCGCCGGTTCATTTCCATCTGCCAGAGACGATCTTCCGCGTGCACGTAGCCCAGCGCGAAATACGCATCGGCTTCGGTGTCCGCGAAGATATGGGGTATCCCCTCCCCGTCGCGAACGATCTCCACCGAGGCGGCAATGCCTTTGACGGCGCGAGAATGTTCACTTGCAGCGACGCCGGCGCGGGCACTCACCAGCATCAAGACGATCACCCAGATCTTCACGGCGCGAACTCCGCCACCCATGCGATCACGAAGGAACCCCATGGGCGAAGCGCCGGATGACCTGACGCAACGACCTGCCGTATTGCCTACAGAAGCACCCCAACCAATGCACTCGGACTCGGGGCTGTCCTTGATTTTCAAAACGGGACATTGGATTCTTTGCGCGGCACGGTCCATCTGGACAAGATTTGAACCCAGATGATATCCGGTCGCATTTACATGTGCAATCAGCATCATTTGCGGAACACGCGCCGCGCGTCAATTGAGTGACCCCAGCGCGAGGACCAGCGCACCGTGCATCGCCGGGGGCAAGGTTCCGTTGGAGTGGAAACCGGCCACGGTGGCATTCCCAGCCGTGAACGCGATGACTCGATGGCGAGCTAAGGCTAAGAAGAATGCGGCAATGACACTAACGGACCACGAAAGCCCTGGCGGCAGGGCTCGGCAGAGGCGGGCAGGCGGCACTGGGAACGCCGCCGGCGAAGGCACCGGAGCGGCCAGGCCAGGCGAGACCTAGCGCATAAAGGACAGGCCTTACGACGACATCCGTTCAGGAAACATGAGCAGGATCTTGACGACACGCCATCGAGCGATCGAGCCACCGACCATCGCCTGATCCGGGCATGCGCCCGGAGTTCACCCCGCGTCGGTCAGCTGCCAGATCAGAGTGTGATGGTCGCAATAGGCCGGCAGGACGGTCGGTGCGCCGAAACCGGCGTCAGCGGCCATACGGGTCAGCGCCGAGGGCGCTTCCGGAAAGTCCCGGTCATCGATATGGCAGCACACCGCATCGATGACGTTCTCGGTCAGATTCGTCCATTGAGCCCGGGCCCGGCCGATATAGCGTTGCAGGTAGGCAATGCGATCCTCTCCTTCCGCGCGCATGACGTCGATCATCACCAGCAGTCCACCGGGTGCGACGCGCCGCGCGGCCTGTCGAAAGAATTCCGCCTTTTCCGACGTCTCCAAATGGTGCACCGCAAAGCTTGTGAACACGACGTCGAACCGTTCGTCGCCGGAACGGAGCGCATCCATCAGATCGATTTCCTGCAGTTCCACTGTGCAGGGGAGACGGCCAAGTTGGCGGCCAGCCTCGACGAGGGCCGTGTCAGCGATGTCGTAGCCGACATAGCGATTGACGGCCGTCCCCCGCAGCGCCTTTGCGATGAAGCGGGCATCGCCGCAACCGAGGTCGATCAGCGAGAATGGCCGGCCGCGATAATGGGACTCCAGGTAGTTCCCGAGCGCATCGAAAATCTCCCGATGACACATGTAGTTGTTGTCGAGGATCGCCGCGTAGGCCGCCCAGGTCGATTCGAAAAACTCTTCGACGGTAGGATGAGCGATCGCTGGGGACACAGAGGACGACGAGGCGGACATGATTTGCTCCGAAGTTATTTCAACTACGGAAGCGATTCTAGTGCAGACGCACCGGCTCTGCTGCCCCTGCCTCCAGGAGGCCAAACGGCCTGCCCAGCGCTTCGGTGAACGCATTCTCAGACCACGCCAACCCGCCCCATGACCCCGCCCGCCCACTCCGTATCGATGTCCCGCTCGATCGGCCGGTACTTCCGCCGGTAATCGTGATCGATGGCATCCACGAACCGGATTGCGCAGTCGACCTCGGGACCTAGTTGCTCATGGATCCGCCGCTGCAGCGCATCACGGATCGCCTCCTCCGCGCCCGGATTACGAAGGATCAGCTGAATCTCCAGCCGCTGCGCACCGCGTTCGTAGACCTTGATTTCGGCGATCGCGTCTCCGACCCCGGCGTTGACTTCGTTGACCAAGCGGTTGAAGAAGGAGGCATGAATGCGCCGACCTCCGACAAAGCTCAGGAACGTGGTGTTCTTGCCTTCGATCCAGGCGATCTGCGACAAGCCAAGGTGTGCCTCGGGGCGCGGCCCAGCCCTGAACAGATCCTTCATCGCATAGCGGATGAAGGGAAACGCGCTTAGCCCCAGGCGGGTGATGACTGCCTCGCCGAGATCGCTCCCCTGCCCAACCGTCTCCACATAGGCGAGGTGCCCGAACACCTCAAGGGCATTCCCCGCCTGGTGAGCGATTTCGCCCAACTCCACCGAGCCGTACGAATCCTCTATCCGGCTGCGCGGGAACACGCTTTGGATATTGCTGCGCTGACAGTCGAAAAAGGTTTCACCGCTGACATTGATTAGGCGCGGCTGATGCCCGAGCCGCAATCCCCGGCGGCGGATCGTCTGGGCGATCACGTTCATCGGCGATGGGAAGATCAGCAGCAGTTCCGGCCGGAACGCATCCATTTCCGACAGTAAATGCTCGATCGTGGGTTCATCCAGATGGCTGAACAGCATGATCCGGAAGCCGGTCATCGCGCCCAGGCGGTTGAACGCTGCGAGTTCGTCGATGTTATAAGTGCCCGCCGGGTAGAACACCAGCACGCGTTGCCCCAGTTCCCAGCCCATGCGCCGCCAACACGCGAAGAAACTGAACAGTAGCGCGAACGTGTGCTCCTTGTTCATCCGCACCACCAGGGGTTCGGCGGTCGTGCCGCCGGTGCACATGGGCAACACGAAATCCGTCGACCGAAGCTGCCGGAACAGTCCCCAGGCGGTTGTTCCGAAACGCAGTGTCAGTTCTTCGAGACGGTTCTGATAGGCGGCATCCATGACGGCGACCCCGGCATCCAGGTAATCGTCCTTCGTGAATACCGGCAACTGGGCGTAACGCTGGAAGAAGTCGGCATCCGTCGCCTTTTCGGTCTGGCCCAGGAAAGCCCGGAAGCGCCCCCTGAAAAATGGGTTGAATCGATCGACCCGTTCCAGGAGCTTCTGCAGTTCCGCCCGCAGCAAAGCGCCCGATGCGGGGCCTTCGGGCACCATCGCAGTACGGCGATAGATCTCTTCAACTCCGATGGCTCGGAGGAAGCCGCCGAGGAAGAGTTGGCGGAGGCGGACCTGAGTGAATGGCATAGTTGATCGCGGCAGCATGGGGATACGAAGGCCGCACCGTACACTCGGGTCAGCGCAGTGACCACGAAAGACGATGGCGCGGTGCGTGATGGGCCGACACTGCGCGGCGGCGCAGCCCCGGCTCTATTGTCTATCGGGGGTTATGCGGCGAACCCGGCGCGACCAATGAACAGGTAGTACGGCACCCGGAGGCCCGGCAGATAAGGAATCGGCGCTCGACGCTCTTCGACCGCGTGGTCACGGCATAGCCCGCGGAGAGCGCTCACATGCTCCGCGTTCAGTCGCACGCCATCGTGGCCGAACCACGCGCGCCAGAACAGGCTGGCCAGCCGGCCCTGCTGTGGAGAAACGGTGAAATCAACAACGGCCAGCAAGCCGCCCGGCTTGAGCATCGCCATGGCGTTGCCCAGCGCGGCGTTCCAGTCGGGGATCATCGTCAGGCTGTATGAAAAGATCACGCAGTCGACGGAGTGCGCGGGGCGATAGCTCGTCGCGTCCCCCTCGACCACCCGCACGTTCGGAAACGGCGCCGCGCGCTGCCGGGCCTCGGCCAGCAGCGCCGGACACAGGTCGACCAGGTCCACCGATTCGAACGCGTTGAGCCGCTGGCCGAAGTGATCCAGATTGCGGCCCGTGCCGGCCCCGAGTTCCACGACGCGGGCGCACCGCGGCAGTTCGAGTTGCTCGATCAACTCGCGGCGGCCTTGCAGCAGGCGCTCGCGGAAGTCGTCATAGGCTGAGGCCTGCGGCGCGTAAAACGCTTGCAGCCGCGATGCCGCATCGCCACTGCGCGGCATGCCCCGGAGCATGTGCAGCACGACCCGCAAATCGGACGCGGCGCTCATGTCGGCACGTCGGCAATGTGGAAGCCGGCGTAGGTATGCACGCGGTCCTCGGTCTGCAGGCGCGCCGCCAGCGCGTCGTCGAACCGCAGCCGGTCCTTCAGACGCTGTCCGCCGAGTTCGAGCTGCTCCAGGTAGGCCGGCCGCGCGTGCGCACTGCGGAAGATGATGCGGGCATTCGGCGCCGCACGGTCCAGGATGGCCTCCCATTCTTCGCGCAGCGCGACAGGGTTCACACTGGACATCCAGTCCATATGGTCCAGCAACACGAAGCGCGAGAGCGTCTCGGGCGTAGCGTGCAGGAAGCTCGTCACGGTGCAGGTGTGCGCACTGATACGATCCACCAGACCGCCCTTCAGGGCCAGGAAATTGTCGCGTTTCAGATACTCCGGACAGCACGCCTCGCCGTAGCGGCCACGCACGTAGACGCTCCAGAAATAGTTATTCCAGACCGGCAGTTGACGGAACACATACTCGATCGAGTCGCGCACGAACCCGGCGACGCCTCCGGCATGCTGTGCCTGAACCTCACGGCGCTGCGCGGTCGGCACCCCGAGCAGGCTCATCGTCAGTTGCCGGGACAAAGCCCAGTTCAGGCCGCGGTGCCAGAGCTGCGGCTGGATGTGCTCGTCGTAGAGGCGGCGTTGCTCCTCGAGGTTCTGCGTCTCGAACAGCGCCAGCACCGGCTCGGCCAGTCGCGGCCGCATCGCCAGATAAGTCCGGAACAGACGAGCCACCAGCCCCGACAGGCCATGGTAGTAGAAACTGCCCTGGCGGCTGACGAACCAGCCGGCGTTACGGTCCCAGAACGCGCGCCCAAACTCGGAAAGCTCGGCGCGCAGCAGATCCCGGTAGAGTTCCGGGAAGTGAGCGTGGTACCCCTGGCCAAACGTCGCAAAGAAATCGCTGAAATCGAGCCGGCGGATACCCGCCAGCTTGAGTTCCAGCAAGGCGGTCTGCCGCGGGTTCGCATCGACGGCATAGATATGGCGGGGACCTGTCAGCGCGTAGTCGAGGACATTGCAACCGGCGCTGGTGATGACCAGCATCCTATCGTCCGGTCCGAGTTGCAGGGCCCGGCGGTCCACGGCCGGATCTTCCCAGCACGTGTTGTAGACAAGGGAACGGGAGTAGATCGCGTCGAATATTCGTTGATCGACGCGTTCGGTCAGAGTCGGTTCGTGTTTCAGGGCCGGAATCCTCTGGATTTGGGTTTTCGGCACGATACACGTCGGATGTGACAATACGATTGCCTGAACATCTCCGGCAAGGCGCACCGCCAACGCGACTTGCCGTCGCAGCACAGACGACGCCGCGTGCTAACATGCGCCCGCGCAGTGGGTATCGCCAGAATAACGGTGAATTGCAGATGGCAGAGAACGATGGCCGGAGCGGATTCGAGGGACCGGGCGGCACGCCCGGCGGCCTGGGCGAGTTCGTCGTCGGCGTCCTGATGGCCACCGCGGCACTGTACCTGCTAACCAGTCAGGTGACGGTGAGCAGCGGGTACTGGCAACTTTGGGGATACAACGCCATGGGACTGTCGCTGGTTCCGCTGATCCTGGGCGTGGGCGTGCTGTTCTTCAATGGCAAGTCGCCCGCCGGCTGGTTACTGTTGGCCGCGGGGCTGGTCATCGTCGTGACGGGTATCGTCATGAACCTGCATTTCTACTTCCAACCCACGAGTCTCTTCAACACGCTGATCATGCTGAGTCTGCTGGCCGGCGGGATCGGCTTTCTGGCCCGTGGATTGCGAGGACATTGACCCACCGACCCGCGCGGATTGCGTTTCGGCCGGGGCACCATTACGCTGGTCCGGCGGCAGCACCCCATCCCGAGCGAGCCCAGTAATGTCCGACAGCAAGGCCGTGGTTCTCACCGCCACCCGAGACGGGTCGGCCTACTTCGATTTTTATCAACGGTTGCGCGCGCGGATCCGCCATTCGCTGGCGCGCCGAAAAGCGCCTGGGCCACCGCAGTCGTCGGCTTTCGGGGGCCTGGTCGAATACCTGTCGACCCTGCCGGATCTTTTCCACCTGGGCGTCAGCCTGTTGCTCGACAAAAGCGTCCCCTCCGAGAACAAGGGCGCGTTGATTGCCGCGCTGGTCTATGTGATGAGCCCGATCGATCTGATCCCGGACGCGCTGCCGATTGCCGGCTGGGTCGACGACCTGATCGTGATCATCGTCGCGCTGAACAAGTTTCTGGAAACCGAGAAGCCCGAGGTCGCCGCCGCCGTGCGGCGGCACTGGGCCGGCGATCAGGATGTGTTCGAACTCCTGAAACATCTGCTGGCAGTCGGCGACGGCGCCATCGAATTCTTTCCGAAACGGCTGACACGCATGATGCGCGACATGTTCCGTTGACCGAACGCCCTCCCCATCGCCGGCCAGCAGAAAGGCTCTGGCCGGGATGGGGATGATCAGGTCCAGTGGGTCAGATCGAGCAGGTAGGGCGCATCCGGCCGCAGGTGCTCCACCGGAACCGGCGGCACCTCGGTGGCGCTGCCGAACGGCAGGAACTTGCCACCGACACTCCAGGGCGGCACGTTCGTCAACGGCTGCCGCCGCTGCTGGCGCCGCGGGGTCGCATCGACGGCCGGACTGGTCCATGACGTACCGGCCGAACCCCACACGCCGGGACGGGGCGGATAGTAGGTAAATCCGCCCGCGATGCGACGCGTCCAGTTATCGATCAGGTCGACGACGAGTGAGCTGACCGGGTAAACCGTCGGATGCAGCGTCGACGGGGGATTCCAGACCTTGTACCGCACGCCGGCAACGTACTCGCCCTGGATCCCGGTCTCGTGCAAAGGCACGATGAAGCCGTTGCAGAAGACACTGTAGCGGCCGGGCGTAAGACCGAGGCAACGCACCTGCACCCGCTCGTTCGCGGCATCGACGAAGCGGGTGACGCCGCCGGCGCAACTCTCCTCCGCGAGCAGCGCCCAGGGTTCGTGGGCGGTCCGCAACTCCAGCGTGACGTCACCGATCTGGGTCGTGCCGAGAACCGGGAAGCGTAACTCGACGATCGGCAGAAACCACTCCTCCTGCAAGGGATAACCCGCGTCGGAGAGCACCGCGAGTACGCTGCGGAAATCCTCCCACAGCAGGCGCGGCAGCATGAAGCGATCGTGCAGCGCCTCACCCCAGCGAATGAACCGCCCCGCCTCGGGCTTCTTCGCCAGCGCGGCGATCAATGCCGAAACCAGCAGGGACTGCAGCGCGGCCAGCTTTGGGTCCGGCACCGATTCAAAGGAACGCAGCACCAGTTTGCCGAAGCGCAGGCTCGGCCGGTCCGGCGCGTACAGCAGATCCATCCGGATCTCGGCGCGCTTCATGTTGCCGGCAGGATCGGCCAACAGGTGGCGCAGCAGCCGGTCCGGCACCCAGGGCATCAGGTTCTCGCCGCTCGGGACGCGCTCCAGCGCCAGCCCGAGTTCGTACAGGGCATCGTCGCGACCTTCGTCGGGGCGCGGCGCCGGTCCGTCCGGACCGACCAGGCGGCCGGCGAACAGATAGGACAGGGACGGGTGGCGTTGCCAGAAAACGATCAGGTCGCGGAGAAGTTCCGGCCGATGCAGGAACGGGCTGTTGCCGGGATTTTCTCCTCCCAGGGTCAGCTCGGCACCGCCGCCCGGCGGCACGCGCCGACCTTCACCGATGATGCGCTCGGCGCGCAACCCCAGTCGCTCCGCCTCGTCGTAAGCCGCGACGACCAGTTGCATCTGTGCGGTCCAGCCCGGCAGCTCCGGTAGCCAGGCCTTCAGGACACCGGGTTCCGGCTCGATGACCAGCCGCCGCAGACGATGATCCTCGGGCGGTTCATAGCCTTCGAACATCACCGGAATGCCCGTCTCGCGCGCGGTGGCCTCGACCGCGCCGATCAGGTCCAGATAATGCTCGAGATGCGTCAGCGGCGGAATGAAGACGAATAGCTGACCGTCGCGCAACTCGAGCGCAAGCGCGGTGCGCGGGGGGCGGCCAGCCTCGGACAAGGGGCCATCGGCCTCCTCCATCGCATCGCTGGGCGGACCCACGGTCGAATAACGGGCGCTGAGCTCGCCGCAATCCTGGGGCAGCAGCGAACGCTCTTCGGTCTGACAGCGTTCGTGTTCGGTATCGAGCGGACCGGCATCACCGGCCGGCAAGCTTTCGATGGGAAGCCGGAAACCCAGCGGCGATTTGCCGGGAATGAGGAACAAGCCTTCGCGCCGAAAGGACCAGCGGCCACTGGACCAACGCTGCAGCACACGATCCCAGCGCAAGGGCAGCACATAGCCCGCGGGCTCGCCCTGACGCCTCGACAGGCAGGCGGCGACGGCGCGACGACGCTCCGGATCCCGCAGATCGGCCGGCGACGGGATGTACCCGGTGCCGAGTCGGCCGGCCCACAACTGATGAAGGCTGTCTTCGTGAGCGGCCATCACGTGATCCGCCGGGACGCGCAGCACTTGCGCCAGTGACTCCGCGAAGAACCGCACATCCTCCGACTGGATGTTCATCGGCCGGCGGCGGCGCCATGCCAACAGATCGGGGTTCTTCCATATCGGCTGGCCGTCGGCCCGCTGATAACAGCCGAGGCGCCAGCGTGGCAGCTCCTCGCCGCTGAACCACTCGCCCTGCCCGATGTGCATGACGCCCCCGGCGCCGCAATGGCTGGCGAGTGCCGGCAGCAGCATCTCGGCAATCTGCCGCTTGTGCGGTCCGAGAGCGCCGGTCGTCCATTCCGTTGCCGTTGGATACTCCATCGAAACGAAGGACAAGCCGGTCCCAACGGTCAGATTCAGGCGGGCCGACGCGAGATCGGCTTCGACGCGCCGGCCAACGGCCCGAATATCGCGCCAGGCTGCCCCATCCACCGGCTGCTCGGGCGGCGCGGGGATCAGACGTCGTACGCTGACCGTGGTGCTGATCTCGCTAGGGCAAGCCTCGTGGTAACCCGATATGGGCACGGTACGCAGCGGATCGGGCGCGGAGGCGAGCGGAATGTAGCCCTCCGAGGTGTATAGGCCGCTGGCCGGATCCAGGCCGATCCAGCCGGCACCCGGCAGGAACACATCGCTCCAGGCATGCGGACTGACCACGTCCGGGAGTTCATCCGTTGCGGACAGCCAGACCCGATAACCCGAGGTGAACCGGGCCGCGAGGCCGAGACCGCGCAGGGTCAGCGTCATCAGCCAGGCGGTTTCCCAGGGGGAACCGGAGCCACGGGCCAGCAGCCCTTCGATGTCGACCCAGCCCGGACGGCTCTCCCCAACCGAAGCGATGGGCTGGTGGACGCCGGCCAATATCCCGTTTAGCTTTTCGACGATGTACTGCGGCGAACGGTCGAGACTGCCGAGCCAATCCGTCAGCCAGGGCCCCGGCTGGTCGATCCGCAGATAGGGCACCAGTTCCTTCCTGAGCTGATCAGGGTACTGGAACGGATAGTTGGCGGCATAGGGATCGGTCAGGAAATCGAACGGATTCGACGGCTCCAGCGCCGCGATGATCTCGAGATCGAACCCCAGGGATGACACCGGTTCCGGCAGGTCGAGTCGCGCCAGATGATTCTCGTAGGGGTCGCGGAGCCAGTTCAGGAAATGCGGCTCGGCGTCGACCCGCAGCGAATAGGCCTCGATGCCGCCCGCCTGCGGAGCGGGCCGCAGTCGCAGCCAATGCGTGGACAGCTGTACCCGGCGCTCGAAGTTCTCCGCGATCCGGGCGGTCAGGGCGATGCGTTGCGTCATGAGGCCCCCAGGCGGCGCAGATCGAGGGTGCACGGGTAGTCCGGATTGGGTGGTTCCGGCGGCGGTTCGTAACAGGCGGCGGCCAGTTTGCCTTCATGAAACCCGGAAAGACCCTGGACCCAGGGTGGCGGTGGGACATCGCCGGCGGTATGCCCGCAATCCCAGAAACGGGACACGCGGCGCGACTCGGCTTCGTAGGCGTTTACCGGGAAGGTGTCGTAGGCGCGCCCGCCCGGATGGGCGACATGATAGACGCAACCGCCAACCGAATGGCCCAGCTGCCGGTCCACGATGTCGAATACCAGAGGCGCATGCACTTCGACCGTAGGATGGAGTCCGAAGGCTGCCTTCCAGGCCTTGAACCGCACACCCGCGACATAGTCCCCACTGTTGGCCGTCGGCTGCAACGGCAGACGGCGCCGATTGCAGGTGACCAGGAAACGCTCCGGATCGAGATTGCGGCAACGCACCTGCAGCCGTTCGACCGCCGAGTCGACCACCCGCGCCTGACGGTGCGCCGTAGCGTCCTCACCCAACACCAGCCAGGGTTCGAGCGCCGTACGGAGTTCGAGTTCGACACCGGCGTAGTGGACACGGCCGCAGACCGGAAAGCGAAACTCGAGAAAGGCCTCGAACCAGGCCAGGTCGAAGGCATAGCCGGCCCGCTTGAGCTGCTCGATGACCGTTCCGAAGTCACTCCAGACGTAGTGCGGCAGCAGGAAACGATCATGCAGCGAGGTGCCCCAGGGCACCGGCGAGTGCCGATAGGGCTCGCGCCAGAAATACGCGACCATGGCCCGCAGGAGCAGCATCTGGGCCAGACTCATCCGTGCGTGCGGCGGCATTTCGAAAGCGCGAAACTCCAGCAACCCCTGCCGACCCGAAGCGGAATCCGGCGAGTACAGCTTGTCGATGGAGAACTCGGCGCGGTGTGTGTTGCCGGTGCCGTCGACCAGGAAATTCCGCAGGGCCCGGTCGAGCAGCCAGGGCGCGGCGATGTGCTCGATTTCGCGCAGGCTCACATCCAGTTCGGCGAGCAAACGGCTGCCGCGCTCGTCCGGCCGCGGGGCCTGTGAGGTGGGGCCGATGAAGGTGCCGGAGAACAGATACGACAGCGAGGGATGATGCTGCCAGTAGGTCACCAGCGACCGGAGCAGATCCGGGCGCCGGAGAAAAGGGCTGTCCTGCGGTGTGGGACCGCCCAGCGTCACGTGGTTGCCGCCTCCGGTCCCGGTATGGCGCCCGTCCAGCATGAACTTCTCGGTCGCCAGGCGCGACAGGCGCGCCTCCTCGTACAGGGTGACGGTGTTGTGCTCCAGTTCCTCCCAGCTCGATGCCGGATGGATGTTGACCTCGATGACGCCCGGGTCGGGGGTGACCTTCAGCACCTTCAGTTCCGGCGATCCCGGTGGTTCGTAGCCCTCGATCAGCACCGGCAGGCCGAGTTCGGCCGCGGTCGCTTCGATCGCTTCGAGCAGGTTCGCGTAATGCCACAGCGTGTTCAGCGGCGGCATGAAGAGGTGCAGGCAGCCGCCGCGGGGTTCGATGCACAGCGCGGTATGCGGGATCCCCTCCCAGGTCCGGTAGCGCTGCCGGATGACCTCCGGCCGTTCGTCGGCCGCGAGCGGCGCGCGGACGTCCGGCGCGGGCGAGGCTGGGGCGGGTCGCGCGCCGGGCAGGGCTCCGACGTTCGGCGAGCGCTGCGGCGAGGGCGCGCTGATCAGGACCTCCTGCTCGACCTCGACGGCCCAGGGCAGTTCGTGCGTGGGCAGGCGCAGGCCCATCGGCGAACCGCCAGGGGTCAGGTACATCTGCTCCCGCGCGAACCGCCACAGACCGGAGCGCCAGCCGGCAGCGGCGTAGTCCCACAGCAAGGGCAGCGCGAGTCCGACCGGCTGGTCCAGTCCGCGCGCCAGCACCAGGCTCAGGTCGTCGCGGAACTGCGGTGCCCAGGGAATCGCGATCGGGTCGAGATTGACCGGTTGGTTGGCCTCCCGCCACAAATAGTAGACCCAGTCCTCATAGCCGTTGACCAGGTATCTCGGATCGATGCCGAGGCGCTCGGTCAACCGTTCCGCGAACGTTCTGGCCTGTTCCGGCCCCACACCATAATCGCGCTCGGCATCGGCGATCAGCTTTTCGTCCTTCCACAAGGCTTGTCCGTCGGTGCGCCAGAAACAGCCCAGGGCCCAACGCGGCAATGGCTCGCCCGGGTACCATTTACCCTGGCCGAAATGCAACAGGGCGCCGGGGCCGAAGGCCGCGCGCAAGCGTTTCAGCAGCACGCCGGCGCGCCGCCGCTTGTCGGCACCGAGCGCCTCGGTGTTCCACTCGGGACCTTCCATGTCGTCGACCGAAACGAAGGTCGGCTCGCCGCCCATCGTCAGGCGCGTGTCGAGCACCCGCAGTTCCGCATCGACCTGATGGCCCAGATGCTGGATATCGGCCCATTGCGCTTCGGTGTAAGGTTTGGTTACACGCGGGTCTTCCAGCACCCGCTTGACGACGTTAGCGTAGCCGAACTCGACCTCGCATTTGTCGCTGGCGCCGGTCAGCGGCGCGGCGCTCACCGGGTCGGGCGTGCAGGCCAGCGGGATATGCCCTTCCCCGGCAAACAGTCCCGAGGTCGGATCGAGCCCGATCCAGCCGGCACCCGGAATGAAAACCTCCGCCCAGGCATGCAGGTCGGTGAAATCCTCCTCGGGCCCCGAGGGGCCATCCAGGGACTTCTGATCGGCCGTCAGCTGGATCAGGTAGCCGGACACGAAACGCGCGGCCAGCCCCATATGGCGGAGGATCTGCACCAGCAGCCAGCCGGTATCGCGGCACGAGCCGAGTGCCTTGGTCAGCGTCTCTTCGCCGGTCTGAACACCGGGATCGAAGCGGATCGTGTAGTCGATGTCGTCCTTCAGGCGCTGGTTGATCGCGACCAGGAAGTCGACGATCCGCATCTTGCGCCGGTCGACCTTCTCCAGCCAGGCCATCAGCTTCGGACCGCTCTCGGTCAGTTCGAAGTACGGTTCGAGTTCCCGCTTCAACAGCGGCTCGTACTGAAACGGAAAGTGCTCGGCGTATTTCTCGACATAGAAGTCGAACGGGTTGATCACCGTCATCTCGGCGACCAGACGCACGTCGATCTTCAGTTCGTCGACCTTGCCCGGAAAAACCACCCGGGCGATGGTGTTCCCGAAGGGATCCTGCTGCCAGTACAGGCGGTGATCGGCCGGCGTGATGTCGAGGCGATAATCGTGTATCGGCGTCCGCGCGTGCGGCGCGGGACGCAGACGGATCACATGCGGGGAAAGCGAGACCGTACGGTCGTATCGATAAGAGGTGCTGTGCTCGATGGCGACATGTATTGCCACGTACGATTCTTCTCCGAAAGGCTGCGCAGGTCGGCCGCGGCGCGGGTGGCGAGAGACCGACGGTTTTCCTGGGGCGAAGCCGTACTGTAACGGATTTTCATGGGTCCGGGCGAACGCGTTCGAACAATGCAGTGGTTCCTTGCGTTTACTCCCTGGCAACCGTCACTGGACGATCACCGGCCACCGGAGTGAATTGCGTATGCCTACTGACGCAGGAAACGGAGCCGTCCAGCCACTGCGCCAAGGCAGCCTGCCCGGGCCTTGCAGCGAGCGCCGCAGGGCAGGCTGTCGGCGAACGTATCAGTCCTCCTGCCGCCTGTGCTTGCCGGCCAGTTCCTTCTGCACGGCGGGCGGAGCCGGTTCGTAATGGCTGAACTGGATGCCCCAGTTCCCCTCGCCACCGGTCAGCGATTTGACCCGCGAACCGTATTCCTGCAGTTCGGCCAGCGGCGCCAGGGCCCGGATGATGACCTCGCCATTCGGGCCGGCGTCGGTCCCACTGATGCGCGCCCGGCGCGAAGAGAGGTCGCCGGAGATCCCGCCGGCAGAACTGCCCGGACCGCTGACCTCCAGATCGACCATCGGCTCCAGCACGACCGCCCCGGCCTTGTCGACCGCATCGAGAAAGGCCTTGCGACCGGCCGTCACGAAGGCGATTTCCTTGGAATCGACCGCGTGATACTTGCCGTCAACGACCGTGACGCGGACATCCTGCAACGGAAAGCCAGCCAGCGCCCCGGACGCCATGACCTGACGCACGCCCTTTTCGATCGCAGGAATGAACGTTCCGGGAATGGCTCCACCGACGATGCGATTGACGAACTCGAAGCCCTCTCCACGCGGCAGCGGCTCGATCTGCAGCGCGACTTCCGCGAACTGCCCGGCGCCGCCGGTCTGCTTCTTGTGGCGGCAGAAACCATCGGCCGGCTTGGTGATGGTCTCCCGGTACGGGATGGTCGGAGCATGCGTTTCGACCTCCACGTGGAAGCGCTCGTCGAGCTTCTCCAGTGCGACGCGCAGGTGGAAGTCGCCGAGACCGCGCAGCACGGTCTCGTTGGCGGTCATGTCGTACTCGATCCGCAGACCGGGATCCTCGGCCACGAGTTTGTGCAGGACTTCGGTGATCTTCTGCTCATCGCCGCGGCGCTTGGCCTTCAACGCCAAACCGACCAGCGGCGTGGGATACGACAACTGCGGCGCGGCAACTGCATCCTGCTCGTGCTTCTCGTGCAGCACGACGTCCTGCTCGACCTCCTCGATCTTCGCGACGGCGCAGATGTCGCCGGCTTCCGCTTCATCGATCTCCTGGTGCTCCTTGCCGCTGATGCGAAGCAGATGAGCCAGCTTCACCTGTTTGCCATCGCGCCCCACCAGTATCTGCGAACCCTTGCGGAGACGGCCCTGATGAATGCGCACCAGCCCGATCTTGCCGATGAACGGATCGAATTCGAGCTTGAACAAATGGGCCAGCAGCGGCGCGTCCGCGTTCGGTTCGGCCCAGAGCTGCTCACCCTTGCCATCGGCTTCGGCGATGAACGGATAGGGATTGGCCTCCAGCGGGCTCGGCGCCAGGTCGGCGAGCGCTTGCAGCAGTTCCGGCACACCGGCGCCGCTCCGCGCGGACACGAAGCACACCGGGATCAGGTGCCCTTCGCGCAACGCCTTCTCGAACGGGGCATGCAGTTCGTCGGGGTTCATGTCGCCCTGCGACAGGTATTGCTCGGTCGCCGCCTCGTCGACCTCGACCGCCTGTTCCAGCAACGCCGCGTGCGCCTCGGACACGGACGAAAAATCCGCGGACCCATCGTTGTGGGCCACGACGTCGACGACGCGCTCGGCATGATCCGTCGGCAGATCCAGCGGCAGGCATTCCTTCCCGAACGCCTCCGTAATCTCTTCCAGCAGCGTGGCGAGCCGATCAGGCTCGGCATCGATCTTGTTGATCAGGATCATGCACGGCACGTGCTGATGGGCCACCCAGTCCATCATGCGCCGGGTCATGGGCTCGATGCCGGTCTGGGCATTGACCACGACCGCGACGGTCTCGACCGCCGACAGGGCGCTGAGGGTCTGGCCGAGAAAGTCCGGATAGCCCGGCGTGTCGATCAGGTTGATCCGCCGCCCCGCGAAGTCGAAACCGACCACCGAAACCTGGAGTGAATGCTGGTGGCGCTGTTCCAGGGCGTCGAAATCACTGACGGTATCGCCCTTTTCGACGCTACCCTTGACCGGTTTCGCGCCGGCATGGAACAGCAAGGCCTCGACCAGACTGGTCTTGCCTGCACTGGCCTGTCCAACCAGCGCAATATTGCGTATGTTTTCTGCAGTGTATGCAGCCACGGTTCATCCCTCGAAATTCACCAGAATTTAATCGGCGCAGTATAAAGGCTGGGGCGAAGTCGCGGCTATGGCCTCAAGGTCGTACCCCGTGTTACCGGCGAACTTACGCCCCGAGGACCACTCCAAAATTGTGCTGGGTTACCAATGACAGGAGCGGCTTCAATGCAGCGTGCATGCTCGATCGCAACAGCCTTTTCCATGGCCTTGTCGTGTTCCGACGGCATGGCCGAGGTGGATCATCGCTTGTCCTTGAGCGTCGTGCAGATCCATGCCTACCCGGAGGGCGGACCGATGTTCTTCGGATCGGGCGTCGCAATCGGCGGCGACCACGTGGCGACGAACTGTCACGTGACCCGACTGGCCCACACCATCGTCGTTGCGAAAGGGCCTGTCCGTTACCGCGTCACCGCGCAGCAGGCGGACCCGCGCCACGATCTCTGCCTGTTGACGGTCCCGGGGCTGCCCGTGCCGCAGGCGCAACTCGGCAGTGCCGCTGACCTGTCGGTGGGCGAGGAAGTGTACTTCTACGGGTTTCCGCGCGCGCTCGGGATGTCGTTTTCGGTGGGGCGGGTCGAGGGCTTGCATCCATTCGATGGTGCGCCGGTCATCGAGACGTCGACCGACTTCGTGCAGGGCGGGAGCGGGGGCGGCCTGTTCAGTGAGCGCGGCCGGCTGATCGGTCTCGCAACCTTCCTGACCGCCGGCAAGGCCGGGCGGAATTATGCAATACCGGCCGACTGGATTCCGGCCCTGTCGCGGACCGCGGCGAACCCCATCGTGCCGCTCAGCGGCGCGTCATTCTGGGAAGACGTGAATCACCTGCCGGGCTTCCTGAAGCGGCCCGATCCGCTGGCGACGGTCCACGCGCGGCCCTGAAGGCCGCTTTCAGTGATTTCGTGCGCATGGCGCTCGCTACAGCAGAGGCCTCTCGTGCGCCATGCGCACGAAACACCCTGACCCCGAGATGCGCTTCGGCCGCGAGCGCCACCCGGGTTTGCCAGAGAAGAGGGTGTCTTGTCGCGGGCTGCGGAGCCACACAAGTACCACGCCGCGAATCACGCGCGGTCATTTTTCGCTCGGCCTGCGCTCACAGGTAGGCCGGAACCATGCCGCGCCAGGCGGAACCCTGGTGGGCGCGACCGTGCCAGGTGCGCAGTGAATGCCCGATACCTTTTTCCCAAAGGGTTTGACTCAGGTTCAGGTTGTTGCCGAGGAACGGGTCTTCGTCGCCGATGACCAGCACGATGTCCATGGCGCGCAAGTGATCGAGCCGCCCGTGGTCACCGAGGTTCGGCAGGAAGTGACTGGGAGTATGGTGGTAGACGTTCTCGTCGTAGTAGCCATCGAACAGGTTGCGGAAGTGCTCGATGCCCAGCGTCAGGTCATAACGGCCTGACAGCGCGCAGACCTTGCGAAACAGGTGCGGATGGCGAAATGCGATATTCACGGCGTGGTACGCACCGAGGCTGCAGCCGTGGGCAATGGTGCACGGATGGCCGTTCTTGGCGGCCATCAGCGGCAGCACCTCGTTCAGCACGTAATCCTCGAACTGCATGTGGCGCCGGATGCGGTCGGCCGGGTGGCGCCAGAAGCAGTAGAAGCTCTCGTGGTCCAGGCTATCCAGACAGTACAGTTGCAACTGCCCCGCCTCCAGCTTGTGCCGGACGCTGTCCACCAGCCGGAGATTCTCGTATTCGTAGAAACGCCCGTCGCGGGTCGGAAACACCAGCACTTTCGCGCCGGCGTGACCGAAGATCAGCAACTCCATGTCGCGACCGAGCCGGTGGCTATACCAACGGTGATATTCGCGATTCATCGCACCCAAAAAATTGCTCGAGTTCCGCCAGCAGCATCCGTTGCTGCTCCACGCGGCGGGGGTAATCGAAATGACCGGCGTCCAGCACGAACAGTCGCTTGTCAGCGGGCAGCGCGTTGTAGACGGCGAACTGACCGGGTGGCGCGACGACCGGGTCGAACAACGCCGCCGCCACATGGACCGGCACCGTTGTGAAACGGGATGCCACGGCGGCATCGTAGTAACGCAAGGTTTCCGGAATGTGACCGCATTGTTGCCGGTACCGCTTCACGGCTTCGCCGCTACCGATCGTGGGCAAGCTCAGGCGCAAGGCCTGGTGTCCGAAGCTCGGAACGTTGTAATGCGCTCTGGCGATCCGCTCGTCCCAGGGCACGGCCATCGCTCCGATGCCGCCGCCGAAGCTGATGCCCAGGTAGCCCACGCGTCCGCGGGCGCCGGGAAACAATTCCTCAAGCGCGGTCACGGCGACCCAGACATCGTCCACGCAGCCGCCCAGCACATAGCGTTCGCGATCGTCTATGCCCCACAGCACGTGTTCGTTGGGCGCCTCGGGCAAGCCTGTGCAGCGACTCCGCGAAATCCCGCGGGCGCAGGGAAAGAACAGCACGGCATCGTCGAAGGGCAGGTCCAGATCCGGGCTCTCCCGCCCGCCATAACCGTGACCGATCACGAAACCGCGCCGGATCGGCAGCCTGCGCGGCGCCAGTACCCAGCCGCCGATGCGCATGCCCCCGGTCGATTCGTAACTCAGGTCATGGACCTCGAAACGCTCATCCGCCCAACCCGCCGGGCGGAGTTCAGCCGCGGGGCGCTGCTCCCTCGCTCTCGCGTAGCGGGATGACCAGAAGGCGGCGAAATCCGGCGGCGGCTCGGGCGGGCTCACCGCCAGCAAGGCGTCCAGGTCGTAGCCGTAGGTGGGATCGAAGGGAAAACCGTGGTCGAGCGACATGATCGGCGACGTGTTCAGTGAATCCATACTTCTGCAAGGCAACGTCTCTTTGTCAATCACCCGGAGGAAGATCACCGCAGCAGGCGCCTCCGGAGTTCCCCCGAACGGCCAGCCCCTCGCATCCCACGGTTTCGCCGCAACGGGGCCGAAGACGCTTGTACCGTCCTTTCATCGTGAAGGAGTCCTTGAATCGATGCACCCGGACCAATCCGGCCAATACGCGCCCGCGCAATGTGTCTGGCCGGTTGGCGGCCGCACTATCCCGGTCGCCAGCCAAATCCCTCGGTGTCAACTTCAGTGCGGATCAAAAAAGGGCGTAAAGGCAACGGAACCGGGAGGCCTCAATCCGTTCCCGATCTTGGGTCCGGCGCCGTCACGACTGGCACGGCGGGTTGCGTCCAGCGGAGCAGCGTGGTGACGAATGTCTCCAGGTCCACCGGTTTGAGCAGGAAGTCGTTGGCGCCAGCGTTCTCTGCCGCCTGCCGCTGCTTCCGTCCCGCCGCAGCCGAAACGGCGATCAAAGGCAGCCCGCTCAGACCGAGTTCACCGCGTATTGCACCGATCAACTCGAGTCCATCCATCACTGGCATCTGGAGATCGATCAGAACGGCATCGACGGGCTGACTTCGCGCACGCAGGTACTCCAGCGCCGCGCGACCATCGGCGGCAACGTCAACCTCAGCCCCCTCCCGCTGCAGCAGGTATTGCAGAAGGTCGCGGTTCATCGCGCTATCGTCGACCACGAGGCACTGCAGTCCCTTCAGCCTGGGACCGGTCACGGTCAAAGGCGCAGACGCCACCGCCGTTTCCAACAGGGCGTCCGCGGGGGCCAGCGGGAAACTCGCTTCGAACCAGAAGGTGCTGCCGACGCCCAGGGTACTGTCGAAGCCGAGCGTTCCGCCCATTGCTTCGATGAGGTGCTTGCTGATGGAAAGCCCGAGGCCCGTCCCGCCGTAGCGGCGGGTGATGCTGCCATCGGCTTGCGTGAAGCGCGTAAACAGGGCGTCCTGTTGTTCCTGCGAGATGCCGATGCCGGTATCGCGGACCTCGAAGCGCAGGCGCGCCTGGGTCCCGGTCACCTCCTTCGCGATCACCCGTACCTCGACGCTGCCCTGGTCGGTGAACTTGATCGCATTGCTGGTCAGATTGACGAGCACCTGTTCCAGTCGGCCCGCGTCCCCGAGGAGTGTGATATCGCAGTTGGCCGGCATGTCGAACCTCAGTTCCAGGCCTTTGCCGACGGCCATCGAGCGCAGCAGTCCGATGACATTGGACGACACTCCGTCGAGCGAGAAGGGCTGCCGCTCGAGGGCGAAACGGCCTGACTCGATCTTGGAAAAGTCGAGGATGTCATTGAGCAGGCCCATCAATGATTCGCTGGCGGTGCGTATCCGCCGCACCATCCCGCGCTGCTCGGGAGTGAGCGCATCCTTCTCCAACAGTTGTGCGAAGCCAAGGATCGCATTCATGGGTGTCCGAATCTCGTGACTCACATTGGCCAGGAAAGCACCTTTGGCCTCGTTCGCTGCATCGGCTGCAGTCCTCGCCTCCCGGAGGTTCTCCTCGAGCGCACGCTGCGCCGTTACATCGCGGTTGATCCCGACCATCCTCACCGCTGCGCCATCCGGGTGATATTCGAACAGCGCGGCCGATTCGATGTAGCGGACCCGCCCCCCCGGCAACAGGATGCGGAATTCGCCCGACCAGACGGATTGCGCAAGCCTGGCAGCCGAAAAATTGGCTTCTATACGTTCGATATCGTCGGGATGAACCCGTGATCGCCAGAATGCGTAGTCAGGCCCGGTCTCGCGCATGCCGTCCGGCACCTCGTACCAGGCCAAAAGCCGGTCGTCCCAATTCAGGCGGTCATCAGCAAAACTCCAGGTCCAAATTCCGATATCCGCCGCTTCGGTAGCCAACTGCAGGCGTTGGGCAGTTCGCCGGACCTCGAATTCCGCCCGCTTGAGCCGTGTGACGTCCTGCGCCGTGCCCACGCCGCTCAACAGCGTGCCGCTTTCGTCGAACTCCAGTTCCGCGAGGGCCCTGATCCAGAAGATCTCACCCCGAACGACGATGCGGTAGACCCTCTCGTATGGCGCACCGCGCAAGGCATCCCGCCAGGCCGCCGCAACGCCCGCCTGATCGTCGGGATGAACACGAGCGAACCATTCGGTGAAACTGACGGGCCGGTCACCCGGGAGATCGAACAGCTTGGCCGTCTCCTCGGAAATTTCGAAAACCTCGGAGTCGCGACACAGACGCCAACTGCCGATCTGCCCAACGGACTGGGCGCGCTGCAAGGTCGCCTGGCTGACCCGCAGCGCGGCTTCGGCGCGAAGACGGGCCGTGATGTCGCGAGCGGCGGCGAAAACACCCTGGATACCGCCGTCTTCGCTGCGGACAACAGAGGCGTCGTACAACACGTCCGTCAGTTGCCCGGACGTATGCCGGAGGGTCAGCTGCTGGTCCCGCACACGACCTTCCGCAAAGGCCTGCTGGTAAACGGCGCGGGCTTGGGCCGGCTCGGTGAAATAGTCCGCGAAGTCGCTGCCAATCAGTTGCGCACGGGGATATCCGGTAGCGTCTTCGGTCGCTCGATTGACATCGGTGATGACGCCGTCGGCGCTGATGGTCACCAGCGGGTCCAGGCTCGTCTCGATCAGGGAGCGCGTGTAGCGTGACGCCAGGCGCCATGCTTCCGCCTCACGTAGCGCCGTTTCGCGCGCCTTGCGGTCGGAGACATCCATCGTCACCCTCCGCAGCCGCAGCGGCGTACCGTCGCTCGCATACTCGAATTCGCCCAGAGCGCTCACCCAATGGTTGCTCCCGTCCGGCCAGTTCACGCGATATTCCAACGAAAAAGGCTCGCGCGCGGCCCGGCAACGGGCCAACTCTCTTTCGACGGCAGGCAGGTCGTTACGGTCGACCCGTTGCGTTGCCACCGCGTAGGTGCCGTCGAACTCGCCGGGCGAAAAGCCCGAGAGCGTTTCTTGCCGGGGCGACAAAGCGACACGCCCGGTCACGAGGTCCCAATCGAACGTTCCCATCTGCGCGGCATCCAGTGCAAGGCGCAAACCCTCCTCGCTGATCCTCAGTGCCTGCTCCGCCGCTTTGCGCCCGGTGATGTCGATATGCGTCCCGATCACCCTCAGGGGATTCCCTTCCGCATCCCTCGCGACAACCTTCCCGCGGCTGATGACCCAGATATAGGAACCCGCCCGCGTACGCATTCGAAATTCCAGCTGGTACTCGCCGGCGGTCGCCAACAGGTGCAGAGCCCCGGCTGTAACCGCTTCCCGCTCCTCGGGGTGCAACAAGTCGGTCCACGTCTCAAAGGATTCGGGGAAATTTCCGGGCTCGTAGCCGAGCATTCCGAAATAGGCCGGACTGTAGTAGGTATTCCCGGTCGTGATATCCCAGTCCCAGATTCCATCCTGGGTGACCTCCATCGCCAGGCGGAAGCGCTGCTCGGCGGCAAACAGGGCCTGCCGCACACGCTTGAGCTCGGAGACATCCGTGGCCACGCCACCCATGCCGACAATCACGCCCTCCACATCGCGCAACGGGAACTTGATCGTGATGACGTCGATACGGGTACCATCGGCAAGGACCAGTTCCTCCTCCAGTTGCAACGCTTGCCCCGTACGCATGACTTGTTCGTTGTCGGCCCAAAGCCGCTCGGCCGTCGCGGCGGGGAAAACGTCGCGTCCGGTGCGCCCGATCAGAGCATCCGGCTGCAGCCGACAGGTAGACAAGTGGGCCGGGTTGGTTAGCGTGAAACGATGCTCGCGATCCATCGCAAAAACTGCCGACGGCGCGCTCTCGATGATCCTTGCCAACAGTTCCCGGCTTGCCTGCAAGGCGGCATCGGCCAGCTTGCGCTGCGTCACTTCGACCACGGTGCCGCGCATGCGCAGCGCGCTACCATCCTCCCGGTAGGAAAACTCGCCCCGACCGACCACCCAGTGCTCGCTGCCATCGGGCCAGACGACCCGGAATTCGCAGCAGTAGTGCGTCCGTTCGGCCCGGCTTTGAGCCACGGCGGCCTCCACCATGGGCAGGTCGTCCGGATGGACGCGTCGCGCGAAATCCGCGTAGGCACCCATCGTTTCCCCTGGCCGGAACCCCCAGAGCGCTTCGTGCTGCCGGTCACAGGTCACGGATCCGGTCTCCAGGTTCCAGTCGAAGCAACCGACACCGGAAGCTTCCAACGCGAGCCGTAGCCACCACTCGCGCTCCGTCAAGGCCTGTCTCGCCTCATCAATCTCGCCGACATCAGTCAGCGTGATCACCACGCCCGTGTCTGTATTGCTCTGGGCGAGGATCGGGGCCAGTTTGAAGGCGATCGAACGCCGGCTCCCATTCCGTGCGATCAACTGGCCCGACCAGCGGGGCGTTGCTACCTGCCGCTCACCGCTCAGGATTTGCCGGAGTGTCTGCCGCCAATAACTAGCCGACCCGTCCTGCGTGAACGCCAGAACCTCATTGATTGGCTGCCCCATGGCTTCGGCCAGTGACCATCCGCTCAGTTCGCCGAAGGCCTGGTTGCACAGCGTCACTCGGCCCGCCGCATCCACCGCCACCACGCCGTCGGCAACGCCGGCGAACGTCGCATCGAGCCACTGGCGTTGACGGTCGAGGTCACGACGCAACTGCACGTTGCTGATGGCCCTGGCCACGACCTGTTTGATCGATAGCGCGGTGATGTGGTCCTTCTCGATGAAGTCGCTGGCTCCCGCTTGCAAGGCAGCGACCGCCAAGGTCACATCGGCATGGCCGGTCAGCACCACCACCGCGGGCCGCTCACATGACGGGTCCTGATGCAGCGCCTCGAGAAACTCGAGACCGTCGAAATCGGGGAGACGGTAGTCGAGCAGGATGCAATCTGGCTTCAGACGCCGGACCAGTTCAAGACCCGCCTGGCCCGTGTCGGCTTCCGACACCCGATACCCGGTATCCAGGAACGTGCGACAGGTGTGTCGATCCTCGGGCGAATCGTCGACGATCAGGACAATCGGCTGGTGAAGAACTTCCTTATCCTTCATTCGGCTCCAACGCCTCGCGAGACGGTTTTGGATGGGCGCCTTACGGCGGTCTGTGGCTTTTCAGAACTGCGCAGTCGGCGCAGATCGTGGCCCAATGGCCGTCAGCACCGCCCATACCCGCAGGTGATGGGATAGCGGCGGTCGCGTCCAAAGGCCCGCCGGGAAATCTTGACGCCGGGCGGGGCCTGGCGGCGTTTGTACTCGTTGCTGTCGACCAGCCAGGCCACCCGCCGGACCGCGTCCTCGGGATAGCCTGCGGCGACGATGTCCTCGACCGAGCAGTCTTCCTCGACGTACAAGGCCAGGATGGGATCGAGCAGATCGTAGGGAGGCAACGAGTCCTCGTCCTTCTGGTCCGGCCGCAACTCGGCCGAAGGCGGCCGGTCGATGACCCGCTGCGGAATGACGCGCGAGATCCCATTCCGATAATCCGCCAGGCGGTAGACCAGCAGCTTGGGCACGTCCTTCAGCGGCGCGAAGCCGCCGGCCATGTCGCCGTACAGGGTCGCGTAGCCGACGCTCATCTCGCTCTTGTTGCCGGTGGTCAGCAGGATCTTGCGCTTCTTGTTCGAGATGGCCATCAGGATCACGCCCCGGCAGCGGGCCTGGATGTTCTCCTCGGTGGTGTCGGCGGGCAGACCCTCGAAGGTGTCGGCCAGGGTCTCCGTGAAAGTGCGGAAAGCCGGCTCGATCGGAATCACATGGTGGGCAACGCCCATCAGTTCGGCCTGCTCCTCGGCATCGGTCACGCTGATGTCGGCCGTGTAGCGCGACGGCATCAGCACCGCCTCGACGTTCCCGGCTCCCAGTGCATCCGCCGCCAGCGCGAGCGTCAGGGCCGAATCGATGCCGCCGGACAAACCCAACACCGCGCCGGCAAAACGGTTCTTGGTGACATAGTCGCGAATACCGGTCACCAGCGCCTGGTACACGGCGGCGGTCTCTTCCAGCGGCGGCGTCACCGTGGCGGAAAGCGGTTCGGGAGACGCGGTGCAGGCGAAATCGACCGCGAACAGCGCTTCCTCGAAGGCAGGTGCTCGGGCGGCGACCGACCCGGCGGCGTTCATGACGAAGGACGAGCCGTCGAAAACGAGTTCGTCCTGGCCACCGACCAGGTTCGCGTAAACGACCGGCACGCCCGCCATCGTGACGCGATCACGGACCACCCGCTCGCGGTCATCGCCCTTGCCGACCTGAAACGGCGAGGCGTTGAGGTTCAGCACCAGCCGTGCGCCGGCCGCGGCCGCGCCCTCGACGGCCCCCGGCAGCCAGATGTCCTCGCAGATCGTCAGCCCCACCGGTACGCCATGCAGTTCGAACACGCAGGCATCGGCGCCGGGCAGGAAATAGCGCTTCTCGTCGAACACGCCGTAGTTCGGCAAGGCCTGCTTGCGGTAGATGCAGTGCACCCTGCCCTCCCGCAGCACCGCGGCGCTGTTGTAGGGCATGCCGACCTGACGCTCCGGAAAGCCGACGATGACGTCGATGCCCCGCACCTGGGCCGCGAGCCCCTGCAGCGCGTCGTCGACACAGCGCAGGAAATCGGGCCGGAGGATCAGGTCCTCGGGCGGGTAGCCCGACAAGGTGAGTTCGGGGAAGACGACGGCGTGCGCCCCAAGGCGGTCGCGCGCCTCGCTGGCTGCCTGGAGGACGCGGCGGCTGTTGCCGGCCACGTCACCGACGAGGAAGTCGAGCTGTGCGATCGCGATGCGGAGGTTCATCGCCCGGCACCCCACGCGTGCGATCGCATTCGGAGAGCGGGAGGCTTCAGGCCAGCAGCTCCGACATCCGGCGCCCCATCGCGGACGGCGAATCGACCACCGCGATGCCGGCCGCCTGCAGCGCGGCGACCTTGCCCTGACCGGTCCCCTTGCCGCCGGTGATGATGGCACCGGCATGGCCCATGCGCTTGCCCGGCGGAGCGGTCAGGCCGGCGATATAGCCGACGACCGGCTTCGTGACGTGGGCGCGGATGTACTCGGCCGCTTCTTCCTCGGCACTGCCCCCGATCTCACCGACCAGGATGATGCCGCGGGTTTGCTCATCGGCCTGGAACAAGGCCAGCACGTCGATGAAATCCAGCCCCTTGATCGGATCGCCGCCGATACCGACACAGGTGCTCTGCCCGAGACCGGCGCGTGTCGTCTGGAACACGGCCTCGTAGGTCAGCGTACCGGAGCGCGACACGATGCCGACCGAGCCCGGCATGTGAATGAAACCGGGCATGATGCCGATCTTGCATTCGCCCGGCGTGATCACCCCCGGGCAGTTCGGGCCGATCAGCCGGACATCGGGATAACCGCGCAGGGCATTTTTCACTTTCATCATCTGCAGCACCGGTATGCCTTCGGTGATGCAGACGATCAGCGTGATGCCGGCGTCGGCCGCCTCGAGTATCGCATCGGCGGCAAACGGCGGCGGGACGTAGATCATCGAGGCCGTGGCCCCGGTGCCGGACACCGCCTGCCGCACCGTGTCGTAGACCGGCAGGCCGAGGTGGGTCGTGCCACCCTTGCCGGGCGTGACACCGCCGACCAGTTGCGTGCCATAGGCGAGACACTGCTCGGAGTGGAACGTCGCCTGTTTGCCGGTAAAGCCCTGGCAGATCAGCCGCGTCGAACGATCGATCAGAATGCTCATGCGCGTGCTGCCTCCACTGCCTTGCTGGCCGCCTCGTCCAGGTCGGCTGCAGCGATGATCGCGAGTCCCGATTCGGCCAGCATGGTCCTGCCGGCCTCGGCATTGGTGCCCTCGAGCCGGACGATCACCGGCACCGCGACATGGACCTCCTTCACGGCCGTGATGACGCCCTCGGCGATCAGGTCGCAGCGGACGATGCCGCCGAAGATGTTGACCAGCACGGCCTTGACCTTGTCGTCGGCCAGGATCAGTTTGAACGCCTCGGCGACCTTGGCCGCAGTCGTGCCGCCACCGACGTCGAGGAAATTCGCCGGCATGCCGCCGTGCAGCCGCACCATGTCCATGGTCGCCATCGCGAGGCCGGCGCCGTTGACCATGCAGCCGATCTCGCCGTCGAGGGTGACATAGCTGAGCCCGTGCTCGCGCGCGGCGGCTTCGGTGGCATCTTCCTGCGACAGGTCCCGCAGTTCGACGAGGTCCGGATGCGCGTACAGGGCGTTGTCGTCGATGTTGATCTTTGCATCCAGCGCCAGCAGCTGCCCCGCCTCGTTCACGATCAGCGGATTGACCTCGACCTGGCTCAGATCCTTGTCGAGCAACAACCGGTAGAGTCCTTGCATGATGCGCCCCAGCGCGGCCACCTGCGCGCCCTGCAGCTTCATCGCGAAGGCCAGGTCGCGGGTCTGGTAGGCCTGCAGGCCGACCACCGGGTCGACACTGCAGGTCAGGATCGCCTCGGGCTGCTCCGCCGCCACGGCCTCGATGTCCATGCCGCCCTGTTCGGATGCGATGAACAGAATCCGGGCGCTGGCGCGGTCGACCAGCGCGCTCAAGTAGAGCTCGCGCGCGATCGGCCGGACCTCCTCGACCAGTACCCCGCTGACCGGAAGCCCCGCAGGGCCGGTCTGGTGCGTCACCAGGCGCATCCCCAAGAGCTCCGACGCGACGGCGGCCACCGAGTCCAGGCCTTCGACGACGCGGACTCCGCCGGCCTTACCTCGACCACCGGTATGCGACTGCGCCTTGAGCACCCAGCGGTCGCCGCCGAGCGCCATCGCTGCCGCGCAGGCCTGTTCCGCCGAGAAGGCGACCTGCCCCCGAGGGACGTCGATGCCGTAGTCGGCGAACAGGGCTTTGGATTGGTATTCGTGTAGGTTCATCAGTGTGGAACCGAAGAGCGTTATCCGGCGTGGTTTGCGCTGCCGGAACAGGCCGTTTACGGGCCGCGAGTGCTAAAATCTTTGCGAAACGGCATTTTAGCCAAGTCCTGCGAAAACTGCACCGCGATGGCAACGGGTTCGCTCGAAGGAACGAAGACATCCACCGTCAACGGCGCCGAAGACGGCGTTGCGACTCCCGATGCAGCCGACCCGGGCGCTTATCTGACGCCCTGTCCCTTTTCCCCGAATTACCGGGTGCAGGTCGATCCGGCCTGGCGATCGCTGGTGTTGTACGTCGGCTACCGCGGCGTACTGGGGTTCGCGTTCGTCGTGCCCCTGTGGCTCGGCCGCTTGACCTCGCTGGTGGACGTGCAGGATCCCCAACGCTTCGCCACGGTTTCCGGCCTGTGTCTGATCACCGCACTGCTCAGTGCACCCCTGGTCGCGCTGCGCCGTCCTCAGTACACGACCCAGGTCAACCTGCAGGTGCTGACTGACATCGCGCTGATCGCGATGCTGATGAGCGCCTCGGGCGGCG
Organism: Methylolobus aquaticus; assembly: GCA_004168015.1. Taxonomy (GTDB): domain Bacteria; phylum Pseudomonadota; class Gammaproteobacteria; order Methylococcales; family Methylococcaceae; genus Methylotetracoccus; species Methylotetracoccus aquaticus. The sequence continues at coordinate 73,654 of SEYW01000014.1, read as the reverse complement.
TGTCCGGAGGACTCGGGATCCTGATGGCCTGCACCGTCGCTGCGGGCGGCATCCTTACCGGGGGACGCTGCGCCCTGGGCTTTGCGGCGGTCGCGAGCATTGCCGTGCTGTCGCAGGAGTTGTCCATCGGGCTGGGCGTGCTGCCGTCGGCGATGTCCCTGACCTCGGCGGGTCTGCTGGGCGCGGCGTTCTTCGCCGTCGCACTGCTGGCCACGGCACTGTCGGCGCGTGCGGAGCAGAGCCAGTTGCTGGCCGCCCAGCGCAGCCACGACCTGGCAACGCTGCGTCAGCTGAACGCCTTCATCATCGACCATCTCCAGTCCGGCATCCTCGTGCTGGACGACCAGCAACGCATCCGGACCGCCAACCCTGCGGCGCGACGCCTGCTCGGGGCGGGTGCTTCGGTCGCCTCCGTCAAGGATCTCAACCCGGTATTCCAGCAGGCTTATGTGGAATGGTCCCAACAGGATTCGGAGGCCTCCGGCACGCTGCGTTCGCCGAACGGCCAGCCGGTCCATGCCCGGTTCGCGCGCCTGCTGCATTCGGACCCCGCGCTGAACATGGTCATGCTCGAAGACGAAGCCGTCCACAAACAGCGCGTGCAACATAGCAAGCTGACGTCGCTCGGCCGCCTGACCGGCAGCATTGCGCACGAAGTGCGCAACCCGCTCAGCGCTATCCACCATGCCGCTCAGCTCCTGACGGAGTCGGATGCCCTGAGCGGGGAGGATCAGCGCCTCCTCGAGATCATTCTGCGCCACTCGAAACGCGTCAACGAAATCGTCGAGAACGTCCTGCAACTGTCGCGCGGCCGCAGCACCCAGCGCGAACGCGTGGAACTGGGCCCCTGGGTCAGCCGGTTTCTGGATGACTTCACCGAGGAGCGCGATCTGTCCGCTCCGCCCTTCGCGCTGCGCGGCGCCGAACGCTCGCTGTGCGCGCTGATCGATCCGAGCCATCTCCGGCAAATATTGGACAATCTGTGCACCAACGCGATGAAATACGGGCGACCGGACAAAACCATGCTGGAGATACGCCTTGAAGCGGACGCACGAGACGGTCGCCCCTGCCTGGCCGTGGTGGACCACGGCGGGGGCATCGATGGACAGACCGCCGATCAGATTTTCGAACCCTTCTTCACGACGTCACGCAGCGGCGTGGGCCTGGGGCTCTACGTGGCACGCGAACTGGCCGAACTCAACCAGGCCCGGATCGACTATCGGCCGCTCAGCGATGGCAGCGAGTTCCGCCTTTGCCTGGCTGACGGCCAGAACCCGGCGATCTGAACATGACTGAACCGGTCGTACTGATCATCGACGACGAGCCCGACATTCGGGAACTGCTCGGCATCACGCTCCGCCGCATGGGGGTCACCGTCAAGTCCGCCGAGGATCTGGCCACGGGACGTGCGCTGATCGACAGCGGCACCGTGCATCTGGTCCTGACCGACATGAAGCTGCCCGACGGCAATGGACTGGACCTCGTCGAGATGATCCAGCAGCGGTACCCGAACCTGCCGGTGGCTGTCATCACCGCGTACGGCAACATGGACGTCGCGATCCGGGCACTGAAGAGCGGCGCCTTCGACTTCGTCCCGAAGCCGATCGACCTCGAAGTATTGCGCCGTCTGGTCGAGGTCGGACTGAAGCTCAGTCTGCACAGCGACCACATCGACCGGCGGTCGCGCGACACACTGATCGGTGACTCGCCGGCGATGCGGCAGATCCGCGCCACCATCGTCAAGCTCGCCCGCAGCCAGGCACCCATCCTGATCACCGGTGAATCGGGCACCGGCAAGGATCTGGTCGCCCGCCTGATCCACAGCAAGAGCCCGCGGGCCGACCAGCCGTTCATTGCGGTGAACTGCGGCGCGATTCCGGGGGAACTGATGGAAAGCGAGTTCTTCGGCCACCGCAAGGGCAGCTTTACCGGCGCAGCAAGCGACAAGGAAGGCCTGTTCCAGGCCGCGGATGGCGGGACCCTGTTTCTGGACGAAGTCGGGGACCTGCCACTGTCGCTGCAAGTCAAACTGCTGCGCGCGATCCAGGAAAAGTCCGTGCGGCGAATCGGCGATCCCAAGGAGATTCGCGTCGACGTGCGGATCCTCAGTGCGACACACACGAATCTGACCGAAGCGGTGCGCGACGGAGCGTTTCGCCAGGATCTCTTCTATCGGATCAATGTCATCGAACTGCACGTGCCGCCGCTGCGTGACCGGGGTGGCGATATCGCGCAATTGGCCGAACGCATTCTGGCGCGGATCGCGACCGAAAACGGTCTGCCCGGCCTACGGCTCAGTCAAGCCGCCCTCGATCGACTCGCCGCCTATGCGTTCCCGGGCAACGTCCGCGAACTGGAGAACATTCTTGAACGCGCCGTCGCGATGTGCGACGAGACCGAGATCAAGCCTGGCGACCTGCTGCTCGAAGCGGGAACCGACGCGGGTCGGTCGACGGAAGCCGCGCCCTACGACCGTTCGATGCCGCTGGACCGTTATATCGACGACGTGGAGAAACGCGCGATTCTGGAGGCGCTGGAGAAAACGCACTGGAACAGGACGGCGGCGGCACGCGTGCTGGGGCTGACCTTCCGGTCGCTGCGCTACCGCCTCAAGCGACTGGGCCTGGAATGACGACGGCCGAAAGCGGCCGCCCGAGACCCTGCTGTGATACCCCGTCTGCAATAGTCCTTCGCCGCCGGAGCGGCGGGACTCAAGCGGGTTGTTTCAACCCTGATATTTCTCGATGCTCTTCAGCCGTCCGATCGCCTCCTTGACCTGCTGCGAACCCACGTCATCGAGATCCGCTGCCTTGTAGACCCGGTCGAGCAAGCCTTCGGCAACCAGCGCATCTTTGACCCACTTCTTGGCAAAGCGGTAATTCGTCGGCACGGGGCAGGTCTCGCCGGTGGCAGGGTTGCGCAACGTCGAGATCACCTTGTCGGTGGGCGGAGCCGAGATCGGCGCCGATGCAGGCTCCGCGGCGGCTTCGGCGGCCGGCGGCGGCGCGGTGGCTTCAGCAACCGGCTCGGGCACTGGCTCGGCAGCAGGCTTCGGCACCTCGACCGGCTTGGCCGCAGCAGCCTTGGCCTCGGGCGGGAGCTTGGCCTTCTCCTGAGCCGGACCGGCTACGGGAGGCCGGCGGTTGGTTTCCGAAACCGTCTTGAAGACCTCGTATAAAACATAACCGGCGAATACCACCGTCAAGCCCGCTACCAACTCGAACATGTTCTCTCTCCTCTCCAGGATTGTTTGTCGTTTTAGATTGCTTGCGCGTTTTTCGTGGCCGAGGCGCCCCCTGGTTCGGCGCCTCGGCCGCTACACCTTATGGCGAAACCCGCGAAACCGCAATATCCCGGATTTAGCTGACATTTGAGTGCCTCGAAGCGGCGGCACCTTAAACGGCGGGATTCGGCGACGCCTGGACCGCAGCGGGCGCGCTGCGCCGGAGGCTGCCGCCGGTGGCATGACCGAACTGCAACGCATGGAGATCGGCATACGCGCCGTGAGCCGCGAGCAACTCGGCATGAGTTCCCTGCTCGACGACCCGCCCGTCACGCAGCACACAAATCTCGTCGGCGTTCTGGATGGTCGACAGTCGGTGCGCGATGACGAGCGTGGTCCGGTTGGCCATCAGAATGTCCAGGGCCGCCTGTACATGGCGCTCCGACTCGGCATCGAGCGCCGAGGTTGCCTCATCCAGAATCAGGATCGGCGCGTTCTTCAGCAACGCGCGGGCAATCGCGATGCGCTGCCGCTGGCCACCCGACAGGATCAGTCCCTGCTGCCCGACCATCGTCTCGAAACCCTGCGGCAAGGCCTCGATGAACTCCATGGCATGCGCGGCGCGCGCCGCCTCGCGGATCTCCTCGGGCGAAACTGCACCGCGCCGCCCATAGGCGATGTTGTTCGCCACCGTGTCGTTGAACAGCGTGACTTCCTGGCCGACGTAGGCAATGTGGCCGCGCAGGTTGGCAAGCGTCAGATCCCGAATCGCATGACCGTCGATCCGGATTTCCCCCGCTGTCGGCTCGTACAGGCGCGGCAGCAGTCGGGCCAGCGAGGTCTTGCCGCTGCCCGATTGCCCGACCAGAGCGACCGTCTTGCCGGCTTCAATGGTCAGGTTCACGTCGCTGAGCGCCGGTTGCTGGTCCTCGTTGTAGCTCAGGCTGATAGCCCGGTATTCGATGTGTCCCTCGATTCTATCCAGTTCCAGCGTGCCGGTATCGTGTTCGCGCTCGGTGTCGAGCATCTCGAAGATGCTGTCGCCGGCCGCGATCCCTTTCTGGATCGTGCTCATGATGCTGATCAGCCGCTTGATCGGGCTCAGCATCATTGCCATCGCGGCCACGAACGCGATCAGGCTGCCCGGGGTGATGGTCTGCCGCACCGACTCCAACGAGACGACATACAGGATCGCCGCGAAGCCGCTGATATAGATGAACTGGATCACGGCACTGCTGAGGGAGTCGGTCGAGATCAACCGCAGGTAGCGCCGCGCGTTGCTCTCGTTCTCACGGGCGAATTTCTCGGTCTCGTAGTCGCTGCCGTTGAAGACCTTGACGATGCGGTGCGCATCGATGACCTCCTGAGCCACATGGCTGACATTCCCCATGGACTCCTGGATGCGCGCGCTGATGTTCCGGAAACGTTTGCTGACGAAGCGGATGCTGAACACCAGCAGCGGCCCGACCAGCATGAACACGGTCGACAGGATCAGGTTTTCGTAGATCATCAACGCGGTCAGGCCGATGATCGTCAGTGCATCCTTGAAAGCCGAGACGAGGCCGGTGGTCAACGCATTCGAAACCTGCTCGGTGTTGTAGAGCAGACGGGACAACAACTGGCCCGAGGACGAACGGTCGTAGTATTTGCAGGGCAGATACAGCAGTTGGTCGAACAGGTCGCGGCGCAGATTGGCGATGATGCGGCGACTGACGTAGCCCGAGCAGTAATCCCCGGCGAAACCCGTGACACCCCGCACCAGCGACAGACCGAGCAGGATCCACGGTGCGTTGCGCATGACGGCCGGGTCCTTGTCGATGAAGGTGCCGTCGATAAGCGGCTGGATCAGCTTCGCGAACGCCGGCCCCAGCATCGCGTACAGGATCATCGCGACGACCGAGATGGCGAACATCTTCCAGTACGGCATCCCGTAGGCGAGGAGGCGGCGGTAGATGGCGAGACCGGTTTGGGTCTGCTGGGAGTCGGACTGGCCGGTCATGGTCGATTGGGCACGCGCAAAAAGACGCAATGATACGCGAAAGCCGCCAAATGCCGTGGCAGCGCATGGCCCGGCCGGAAGCCCGAGAGCGGTGCCGGAGGCTGGGTGGACTGCGAGCGAAATGGCTGGGGGCGCGCTTGGGCCGGGAGCGGCAGGCTAATCGGAATTCGGTACCGGTAGCGCAGACTCGACGTCCTCGAACAGCGCGGCCAGCGGTGCCTTGAAACCGACGCTTGCCAATTCGAGCGTGTCGCTGCCGGCGAACGGATACAACACCCAGTGATCGGACGGATCGCGCCGGAAACAGTCGACCGTGAACCGGAGCGGGTCAATCAGCACGTACTCCTGCAGGCTATCGACCTGGCGGTAAAGTGCGAACTTCTCGCCGCGGTCGTAAGCCGCGGTGCTATCCGACAGGACTTCGACGATCAGGCTAGGGTGACGCTTTGCCAGCGGATCGGAGCGGTCGCGCGCATCGCAGGTCACGAACACGTCGGGATAAAAATACACGTTCGCGGCGTCGACGCGCAGCTTCATGTCGCTGATGTACACCCGGCACGGACCGCCGCGCAAATGGGCGAGGAGCTCGGCAAATACATTGCCCGCCACGGTCACATGCGCATCGCGCGCACCCACCATCGCGTAGACCGGATACACGAAGCCGTCGACATACTCGTGCTTCTCGGACTGGGTCTGTTCCCATTCGAGGAATTCGTCAGCGGTCATCGACAGGACGGTTTGCGGCGTACTCATGAGCGCTTCCGGAAAACGGAGATCGGTCAGGCAAAGCTTACCACCCCGTGCAGAATCCGGGGCGGCAGACGTCAGACCTCATCCGTGCGCGCGGCACACGGTATCTACCGGTCGCCCGTTGGATGCCGCTGGAAATGACCTTGATGGTGTCGACCCGCCCCCCGGCCTACCGTGACTAACCGGCACGGTCGCGGGCGCCGCGCAAGGAAGAAAGGAAGGAAGGCGGCGTGCGCGTGCCAATCGCTTTAGCCCATCCAGCGTCGGGTGTGCGATCGGTCAGGCCAGCGAGAGCAGTACATCGGTCTTGCTGATTTCCCCCAGCAGGACGCCGTTCGCTCCCACCACCGGCAGGCGCTCGACGCCGGTTCGCGAGAAAGCGGCGAGTGCATCGGTCAACGGCGCGCCGCTGCGCATCGCCGGCACATCGTCTTCCAGGAAAACCGCTGCAGCCCTGATGTGTCGAAGATCGTCGTGACCGAGAAAGCGCTTCATCGTGTGCAGCGCTATCGCTCCCCGGTAGCGCCCGGATGCGTCGACGACCCAGACATGCTGGACGGCAGACCGGCAGAAGATCTCTCTGACCTGTTCCGCCGAAACGTCGTCGCGGACTGTGGCAACCGGCCGCGTCTGCAGGTCCTCGACATGCAGCAGATACGGGAGCCGCGCCTGTCCCGTGCCCAGGGAATGCGCATAAACGGACGACGGCCGGATCGCCGCGGCCACATAGCGCGCGGTCATCGCCGCCAATATCAGTGGGAACAGGAGATTGGCATCCAGCGTCATTTCGAAGACCAGCACGATCGCCATCAGCGGCGCGTGCGTCGTGCCCGACAACAAGGCTCCCATGCCGAGCGCGGCAAAGGTCACCGCATGGGTTGCCAACCCGGGTAATGCCAGATGCAGACCCTCACCGTACAACCAGCCGGCCGCAGCGCCCATAAGCAACGTCGGCGTGAAAACCCCGCCCACGGCGCCCGAACCGACGGCGATAGCGGTCGCCAGGACCTTGAGCATCAGCAGATGCAGGACGAAATCCGCCTCGAGCTGTCCGCCCAGCAGCGCGGTCGTGGCCGCATGACCGTTGCCCCAGATCTCGGGCGTGTTCACCGACATCAGACCGACCAGGAACCCACCCAGACCGAGACGGATCGGCAGCGGCAGCCGCGAACACTGAAAGGCGCGGGTGGCTGCCCCCAGCAAGCCCAGCAGCGCCGGTGCGAGCAGACCGGCGAGGAGACCGAGTCCGAGCACCGGCAGCACGTCGACGTCGGCGGGCGCGGCAAGCTCGGGGGAGGTGAAGATGGGCCGTAGTCCGATCCAGTGCCGGATGGTCAGCGTGGCCGCTACCGATGCGACGACCAGGGGTCCGAGCGCTTCAATCGCGAGCGACTGGAGCACGATTTCGGCGATGAACAGGGCTCCCGCGAGCGGCGCGTTATAGGCGGAGGCGATGCCCGCGGCCCCGCCACAGGCAACCAGCAGGCGAAGTTGCGGCTTGGAGACCCGGAACAGGCGGCCCACGGTCGATGCCATCAGGGCGGACAACTGGACCATCCCGCCCTCGCGCCCGATCGACGTGCCGGAACTGATCGACAACAGCGAAGAGACGAGCCGCGCGAGCGTCGGCCGCAGCAGGATGACCCCGTCGCCGAGCCGGATCACTTCCAGATACTCTTGCGCTCGCATGCCGCGAAAAAGCCGTGCCCCCACCGCCAGCGCGATGCCGGCGCCGATCCCGCCCACGGTCGGAATAAACAGTCGCATCCCCGGCGACAGGCTTTCCGCAATCGCGACGATATCGCCGGACTGCCCCGTCAACAGCCACTTCAACCCGATATTGGCCTCGCGGAAAAGGGCTGACGTGAGACCGCCGCCCATGCCGATCAGCGCGGCCCAGACCAACATGCCATGCGAGGGTATGCGACCGAACCGCGCCCCGAGTCGGATTCGCGCAAGCAGCAGCAGGCGATCGAAACTGCCCGTCATCGCGACCTCGGGGGGAAATGAGCCCAGCATTGGCCATGGCAGCGCACGACGCCGGCCCCTGTTCGCCGCCGAAGGGGAGACGATGGATCTAGGAAAGCACGGTCGAGCACCATGGACAGCTTGCGGCCGGCAGCCGTTAGTGCCGGTCAGGCAATCCAGTCCAGCGGATCCTCGTCGACACCGGGCTGGCTTCCGGGCCGCTCGATGAACAGCCGATGCCAGATCGCAAACTGCATCAGACAGAAAAGTTCGCGGCCGGCGTTCCCCTTGCGACGCTGCGCGGCGAACAATGCCGGCAGGCGGCTGGGTTCGAACCATTCACGGACGGCAGCGTTGCGCATCAGCTTGTGCTCGAGTCCATCCAGAAAAGGGCCGCTGAGCCATTCGCGGACCGGCACCGTGAAGCCGCGTTTCTTGGTGTACAGATGGTCCCTGGGCAGGTACTTTTCGGCCCAGCGGCGCAGGAAGATCTTCGGTTCGCGGCCGTCGCTCTTCAGCGCGTCGGGCAGCGACAGACCGAACTCGACGACGCGATGGTCCAGAAACGGCACGCGCCCTTCGAGCCCGAACCCCATCATCATTCGGTCGACCTTGACCAGCAGGCTGTCGGCCAGATCGGTCGCAATATCGGTGTACTGGCAATGCGTCAAATGGCTCCAGTCGGCCGGTGCGCTCTGCCAGGCCCTGATGTAGGGGTCGCGAAAGCGCGGGCGCAGCGCAGCCAGTTGCGGCCCGAGCAGATGCTGCGAGCGCCGCCGCCACCAGTCGCTGCGGGTCCGGAAGCCGCCGGAGCCCGGCGCGAGCAGGTTTCGAAACCACCAGGCCAGCGCCGGCTGGCGGTAGCGGCGGTATCCGGCGAAGACCTCGTCGCCGCCCTCGCCGCTGAACACGACCTTCAGTTCCTGCGCGGCCGCCTCCGACAGAGCCGAAGTCGGCAGACTGGCATAGTCGCGCATCAAGTCGTCGGCGGCCCAGATGGTATGCGGGATGCGTCGGAACAGTGCGGAACGGTCGACCCGCAGGGACGAATGCTGACTGCCGAATACGGCGGCGATCCGCTCGGCGTCGTCCAGTTCGTCCTTCATCGCGGCGTCGCGGTAGCCGATCGAAAAGGTCCGTACCGGCTGGCTCTGGAAGCGGCTCAGCATGGCCAGCAGGATCGCCGAGTCGTTGCCGCCGGACAGGAACAGGCCATAGGGCACGTCGGAGCGAACATGCTCGCGCATCACCTGCTCGAACAGCGCCTCGAACTCCGCATCGGCTTCGGTGAAATCGATCGCGCGTGGCCTGACGCTGAGCGCCGACCAGTAGGTCCGGCGACGGATTCGCAAGTCGGCATCGATCTCGATGATTTCACCCGGCGCGACGCGCCGAATTCCCTGAAAGATCGTCTGCTCGCCGATCGCACAGTGGTCGTGCAGGAATTCGGACAGCGCCTCGGGAGCGATCGCCGGGGCAGCCGGCAGTAAAGGCAGGATGGCCTTCAGTTCGGAACCGAACAGCACGCGGTCGGGAAGGACCGCGTAGAACAGCGGCTTGATGCCGAGCCGGTCACGACCCAGGACCAGTTTCCGCCGCTGAGCGTCGACCAGTGCGAACGCAAACATGCCGTGCAGGCGTGCGACGAAGTCGACCGGGTCCTCCGCGTAGGCATGCAGAATGGTCTCGCTGTCGGAATGTGTGGCGAAGCGCCGACCGGACTGTTCCAGTTCGTCGCGCAGTTCGATGTAGTTGTAGATCTCGCCGTTCGCAACGACGGCGAGTTGGCCATCGTCGCCGAGAATCGGTTGACGTCCGCCGCTCAGGTCGATGATCGACAGGCGCGTGTGCACCAAGCCGAAACCCTCGTGTGTGAAAAAGCCGAAGCCGTCGGGCCCGCGATGGCGCATCTGCTGCGCCATCGGCTCGAGCATGTTCTCGGTTACCCCCGCACCTCGCAGCACGATTCCCGCTATTCCGCACACTTAGCTCTTGCCCTCCTGACGATCGGTTGGAACGGCCTCGGCCCCTGCCAGCAGCGCTTGCATCGTGTCGAACACGCCTTCGACGGTATGCATCCGCATACAGGTGAATTCACCCCCGCAGGTCGGCCGGCGGTAGCAGGGATAGCAGGGCAGCCGGTGATAGAGCACCCGACCATGGGCGGTGCCGGTCTCGAAATACGGGTCGGTCGAACCGAGCAGCGTCACGCTCGGCCGACCCATCGCGATGCCCATATGCGTCATTCCGGTGTCGACGCCGACCACCAGCGCAGCCCTCCGGATCACCGCGGCGCACTCGTCCAGCCGGGTCCGGCCGCACAGGTTGACTGCAGCGCCAACGCTGGACTGCACGATCGCTGCGGCGCGCTCCCGGTCGCCCGCCCCCCCAACGAGCACTGGCACCAGGCCCGCCTCCCGGCGTGTTCGCACCGCCAGTTCCACCCAACGCTCGTCGAACCAGTGTTTCTGCGGCCGCGTCGTGAACGGGCAGAACACCGCGAACGGTCCCACGACACCGGACCCGTGCAACAACGTGGAGGCGTGGCGATCGGCCTCGGCCGACACCGCCATGTCCATCGCGAATCGTTCCGGCGCGGCGGCCAGGACGTTCATCAGATGACGGTATTCCTTGCCGATCAGCGGGCTCTCGGTCGGCCGGTCGACGACCTCGGTCATCAACCACTGCGAACCCTCCTTCGAGCCGAGCCCGATGCGGCGGCGGCCGCCAGCCAGCCGCGCCCACAGCGCACTCTTCAGCAAGCCCTGCAAGTCGAGGATCCAGTCGAAGCGCTGACCCCTCAACTCCTGTCGGAGCTGATGGAATTCCCGCCAGACGGCCCGGCGGCGGCCCACCTTCCAGTCTTCACGCCAGCGTCGGCGCGGCCAGACGAAGACCCGGTCGAGGCGCGGATTGGCCTGCAGCAAAGCCTCGTTGCCGGCCTCGGTCAACCAGGCAATGCGCGCCGCGGGAAAAGCGGCGCGCAGACACGGAATCACGCCGGAGGCCATGATGATGTCGCCGATCGCACTGAGCCGGATGATCAGAATGCTATCGGGCACAGGCGGCGACGGGCGCCGCTTGCTCATGACCACCGCATGGGCTGCGGCACACCAGCCGAAAGGGTCACGCTATTCCCCCGTCAGCAGGCAGACCGAAGGATCATCGAAGCGGTAGCCGAAGCGCTCGCAATCGGCCTGGTAATGTTCGGCGATCAGGGCTGCCGAGGCGTCGTCGTAATAGCTGCGGTAATCGCGGGTCCGGTCCGTCGCGCGGCGGCTGTGACGGAGTTTTGGCGCGCGTATTCCTATCTTGCGGCAAGCCGTTTCGAAATCCTCGACCAGATGCTCGTAGCGCCCCACGTAATCCACGATCAGGGAGCCATGCAGGTCGATCAGGTAGTCGCTCTGGACCACGGTCGACATGTCGGCATGATATTGCGGGGGGCGCTGCGGATCGAACTTCCAGCGCAGGAAAGCCGCGAAGTCGGGAATGCCCGTCATCAGGTCGGGCCGCTCACGGCGGATGTGATGGTAGGAGCTGACCTGGAGATCCCATGGATTCCGCACGAAGGCGAACTTGAACAACTGCTCGTAGACCTCGCGGGGCAGCATCTCCTGCGCGGCGATGGCTTTCGCGTGGCGCGGGAACTTGGCGCCGATCCGATGCCCGGTAAGCCCGCTGAGCTTGCTGCACAGGAATTGCGGGAACCGGTAGGGATCGGTCCACTTATACCAGCCGAGCGAGTCGCGCACGCTGGTGCCGCCGGTCTTGGCGATATGCACGAACAGGAATCGGTAGCGAAGAGATAGCAGCATGGCACCGTGGGTCAGGACGCTAGATCAGATGTAAGGCTTCGAGATAGCGTCGGGCGCTGACGTGACAGGAGTATTCGGCAACCGCCTGGCGCAGCACCGGGCCCGGCAAGGGCCGGTCCAGCGTCGTGAGGATGGCATCCGCCAGCGCCGCCGCATCGCCGACCGGCACCAGGCGTCCGAACTCTCCTCCGCGCAGAATCTCGCGCGGACCGCTGGGGCAGTCGGTCGCCACCGAGGGCGTGCCCACGGCCAGCGCCTCGGTCAGCACGTTGGGGCTCCCTTCCCAGGCGGAGGACAACGCAAACACCGCGGCCTTGGCCATGAAGGCGTAGGGATTCGTCACATGCCCGGGCATCCACACGTCATCACCGACACCCAGCGATTGAACCAGCGCCTCCAGCTCCGACCGCAGCCCTCCCTGCCCCAGGATCACCAGACGACAAGGGCGCCGCACCCGAACCCGGGCAAATGCGCGGATCAGCGTCGAAAAATCCTTCTGAACGGTGAGCCGGCCGGCGCCCAGGATCACTGGCGGGGCCCCGGTGTGAAACCACGGATGCATGACCGGCTCCTGCGCCAGTACGTCCAGCGCCGGAGTCACGACGGGATTGCGGATCACGATCACGCGCTCATCGGGCAACCGCGTCAGTCGGCGCGTGTCCTCGGCCACACCCTCCGAGTTCGCCACGACACAGTCCACGCCCTGGTAAATCAGCCGCATCGGCCCGGTGCGGAACCAGCGCAACGGCGCCGGCTTGCGTTCCAGGGCCGCGGAAAGATGCGTGCCGAGGCGCCCGACCAAGCGCACACGCTCGCGTTCACCGCTGAGCTTGCGGGCCACCACGGCGGCACGGATCGCGCGATCCTTCGCCGCCAGCAGAGCAGCCGGCCGGCTGGTCCGCAGGTAGCGCATCAAGGCCGGCACCGCCAGTGAGGAATGGCGCACGTTGAGATCGATACGACGCACACCGTAGTCACCCAGCTTCTTGAGTTCGGGCGTCGGATACCGCTCGATGGCCAGCAGATCGACCTTGACACCGGCGTTCACGATATCGGGCAACAGATTCAGGACCATCCGCTCGACACCGCCGGTCCCGGAAAACGAAATGAACACGGCCAGCTTCCGCGGCTCCGGCACGCTCATCGGACCGCTCCGCCGGCATTGGCAACCCAGTTTGGCAGCGAAGTATCGGCGGCGGGAACTGCCGGGTTCGACGGTGGCAGGAGGCCGAATGCCTGCAGATAGCTGCGGGTGCTTTGCTCGACCGAGTAACGTTCGGCCGCCCGCTTTAACGCCGCACCCGGCAGCGGGTCGCACAGGGCGGCGTCGATCGCCTCCGCCAGCGCCGGCGCATCGCCCACCGGGACCAGTGCTCCCCAGCGCCCGCCTTCCAGGATCTCGCGCGGGCCGTATGGGCAGTCGGTTGCGACCACCGGAGTCCCGCAGGCCAGGGCTTCGATCAGAACGTTCGGCCCGCCTTCCCTCAACGACGACACGACGAACACCGACGCCCGGGCCAGATAGGCATAGGGATTGTCCACGAAACCGGTGAACTCGACGTCGGAGGCCACGCCCAGCGTCCGCGCGAGTCGCTCCAGCTTCCGCCGCTGTCGCCCCTGCCCCAGGATCATCAAACGACACCGGCGCATGGCACACAGCCGCGCGAAAGCCTCCAGCAGCGTTGGAAAGTCCTTGACGCGGCTCAGGCGCCCGGCGGCCATGACCACCGGTATCGCCGTATCGGATAACCAGGGATGGCCCACCGGCGCCGCGGCCCGCGTGAGGATATCCGGCGGCACGGCCGGGTTCGGGGCGACGGCGATGCGGGACGGCGTAACGCCGAGAAATGCGGTCAGGTCCCGTGCGACGCCCTGCGCGTTGGCGATGAGGCCGTCACAGCGGGAAAAAAGGGCTTGCAGACGACGGCGATACCACCAGCGCTTGGGCCAGAACGGATGGCTTTCGCGCGCCTGTTGCGACAAGGGCGTCCCGACGCTGATGAAAAAACGGTGGCCGCCTCGATCGAGTTGGCGTTTGGCGGTCATCGCGATGCAGTCATCACGATGCTGGCCCGTCATCACGACCGCGGGCGGTTGACCGGTCAGGAAGGCCAGCAGCTCGGCTGCCAGATCGCTCTCACTTGCGCCCGCAAGGCGGCACAGCTCGACCTTGGGGTGCAACTGTTCCAGAAACACGCAGCGGTCGGCGCTGGCCATCAGCGTGACGGGATACCCGGCATTCGCGAGGCCATTGGCCAGAAACACGAAGTTGCGTTCGACACCGCCATCGCCGTAGCTGGGAATGAACAGCACCACCGGTGTCGGGGCTGTGTGTGGTTCGTCCTGAATCAATGCGTGCAACAGGCGTGGAGATGGAGAGGGTGCCTCGTGGGCTTAGGAACGATGCGCCCGCCCGGTAAAGTTGTCAAGAATGGCCCGGCGGCGCAGTAACGGTTCAGGTCTCCCCCTCGCGGAAGCGGGCGGGGAACCCGAGACACGCCGTGAATCCGTCCCTGGAGGCTAGCCTGCGGGTTCCCTCCCGCAGCCGGTCTCGCCCTCCCGACCCGCTCTCCCACTACCCAGCAGAGGGGGGGTGAATGGTTACGGCGGCGCATCAGCCGGCAAAGAATTCGTGCAGCATGCGCAGCAGGTAGGCATGGTCCAGGACGCCCGCACTCTCCCGAATACTGTGCATCGCCCACATCGGGTTGCCGACGTCGATCACATCCAGCCCCAGGCGCGCCGCCGTCATGGGGCCGATCGTGCTCCCGCAGGCGAGGTCGCTGCGATGGCAGTACATCTGATAGGGCACCTCGGCGCGTTCGCACAGGCGCGCGAACCGCGCCGCGCCAACGCCATCGGTCGCGTAGCGCTGATTGACGTTGCTCTTGATGACGGGCCCGGCATTGACGGCAACCAGGTGCCCCGGTTCGTAGGCGCCGGGGAAATTCGGCTGGAATGCGTGCGCCATGTCCGCGCTGAGCATCAGACTCCGCGCCAGACCACGCCGCAAGCCCTCGCGGCTGCCGCCGCCGGCCTGGACGATGCGCTCCAGCACGTCGGACAACAGGCTGCCGGCAGCGCCCTTCGCGCTTTCGCTGCCGATCTCCTCGTGATCGAAGAAAGCTCCGACACAGGTCACGGGCGACGGTGCGGCGCCCATCAACGCGACGAAGCCGGCATGGCACGAGGCGAGGTTGTCGAGCTGGCTGTTCGCGATGAACTCCTCATTCGCTCCCCAGAACGCACCGCGCTGGGTGTCGAACGCATTGAGCTCAAGACCGAGGATGTCGCCCCCGCTGCAGCCAGCGGCAGCGCCGAGCAGACGCAGAAAGACGTCATCTGCCGGCGCATCGCCGGCACTCGTCAGCAGCAGCGGCAGTTCGGTCTGCCGGTTGAACTTCAGGCCGTCCTCGTTGACCTTGCGGTTCATGTGTATCGCCAGGTTCGGCAGGCGCAGCAAAGGTCGGTCCATCAGCACCAGGCGCGTCTCCACGCCCTGGGCGCTCCTCAGGCTCACGCGCCCCGCCAGGCCCAGATCCCGATCGGCGAAGGTCGCGAGGATGGGACCGCCGTACACTTCGACACCGACCCGGATCAAGCGGCCGGCGGTATCGGCCGGTCGCGGCTTGACGCGCAGCCCCGGAGAATCCGTGTGCGCACCGACGATCCGGAAACCGGCTTCCTCGACCGGCTGCACACCGGCAACGAAAGCCACCAGCGACGAACCTCCGCGAATGACATAGTGCCGATCGCCCGGGGCTAGGCTCCAGGTCTGCGCTTCGTCCAGTTCACGAAAACCTGCGGCCTCCAGCGCGCGCGCCATGACGGCCACGGCGTGCCAGGGGCTGGGCGACGCATCGATGAAATCGAGCAGCGCCTGAGCATGGGCGCGAACGTCGGGCGTGATGATCATGTGCAGTCCAGATCAGTCAAAACGGAAATGTTGCGGTCGCTCCTGCTCCCTTGGAGTCTCTTCAGATCGTCCACGACAGGGCCGGCTCGTCACGATGGCGGATGGTACGCAGCACCGGTTGAACCGCCAAACGGGACCGCAGCTTGCGCGGTCCGTGTCAGCACCGGACACTTTAGGCGCCCTGCCGCGGCGGCTATTGTAGCCCGCCTTCCCTGCCCAGGCCGCATCAAGCGGACCGATACCCCGAGCGCCGGCTGCCGAGGACCGGCCAGTGGTCGTGCCGGGCCTGTCGCTGCGACAGTAAAGGCAGCGGTCCGGATCATCATCCGGATAAGGCGAAGGGCCTTACGGGGTCGCAGCGGGGCTCCGTAGCGACGCGCCCGGTGCCCGGTCCACGCAGTGCACCGCGCTTTGACCCGCTGCCCGCAACCGCTATCATGCGCGCTGACCGCGCAAGCGCGGCACGCGATGGGGAACGGTGAGGCGTTCCCCAACAGAATTCCCACCGTACTTCCCCAACAAGACCCGATGGGTAAGCCGTCACCCGATGCCGCGGAGCTGCAAGCACAGGGCCTGGAATGCATTCGAGGCGACCGTCTGCTGTTCTGCGACCTGTCCTTCGACCTGGCTGCCGGCGAGTTGCTTGCCGTCGAGGGCGCCAACGGAGCCGGCAAGACCAGCCTGCTGCGTATCCTCGCCGGCCTCAGCCTGCCGAGCGAAGGCAGCGTCGTCTGGCGCGGGCACGCCATCGCCCGCCGCCGCGCCGAGTATTGTGCCGAGATGATCTACCTGGGACATCAGGGTGGCCTGAAGATGGACTTGTCTCCCCTGGAAAACCTGCGTCTGTGGCTCACGCTGGCGGGGTTGGAAGCCAATGACGACGCGATCACGCACGCCCTGGCGACCGTGGGGCTGGACGGGTATCAGGATGCGCCGACGCGCATACTTTCGGCCGGGCAGCGGCAACGCACGGCGCTGAGCCGTCTGCTGCTCAGCGCCGCTCCCTTGTGGATCCTGGATGAGCCGTTCACGGCGCTCGATACCCGAGGCTTGACCCTAGTCCGGCAGTTGCTAGATCGGCATGCCGACCGGGGCGGACTGGCCGTGCTGACCTCGCACCAGCCGATCGAGGTATCCGGCCCGCTCCGCAGCCTGGTGCTGGCGTAGCATGGACAGTCTCGTCGCCGCCTTCCTGGCGCTGCTCCGGCGCGATCTGATGCTGGCCTTTCGCCATCGCGGAGAACTCGCCAATCCCCTCATCTTCTTCCTGATGATCGTGACGCTATACCCTCTCGGCGTCAGCCCGGACGTGAACCTGCTGCGGCAGATCGCACCCGGCGTGATCTGGATCGCGGCCTTGCTCGCGGCCCTGTTTTCGCTGGAAAACCTGTTCCGCACCGATTTCGACGACGGCTCTTTGGAACAGCTGTTGTTGAGCCCGCAGCCACTGCCGATACTCGTGATCGCCAAAGTGCTGGCACACTGGCTCGTCAGCGGCCTGCCGATGGTGCTGCTGGCCCCGCTGCTGGGCCTGCTCCTCTCGATGCCGGCGACGGCGGTCAAGGTATTGGTCGCGAGTCTCGCGATCGGGACTCCGCTGCTGAGCCTGATCGGAGCGGTCGGTGTGGCTTTGACGGTGGGCCTGCGGCGGGGCGGCCTCCTGCTGACGCTGCTGATCCTGCCGCTCTACATCCCGGTGCTGATCTTTGCGACCAGCGCCGTTTCCGCTGCCGCCGCCGGACTTCCGGTCGCCGGTCAGCTATACCTGCTGGCCGCGCTGCTGGCGCTCGGTGTCACGCTGGCACCCTTCGCCGTCGCCGCGGCCTTGCGCATCAGTTTGAGCTAACGCCATGTGGACTTTCCTGCACAAATTCGCCTCGCCCAAGCACTTCTACCGCATTGCCGGGAAAATGATTCCGTGGCTCGCGGCGCTCACCGTGCTGTTCATGGTTGCCGGGCTTTATTTCGGTCTTTTCGTCGCGCCGCCCGACTATCAGCAAGGCGAGAGCTACCGGATCATGTTCATCCATGTGCCCAGCGCCTGGATGTCGCTGTTCGTCTATGTGTTCATGGCGGTCGCCGCGGCGATACACCTGATCTGGAACATCAAGCTCGCGGACGTGATGGCCAGCAGTTCCGCAGTGCTGGGCGCCTCGTTCACCTTCCTGGCACTGGCCACCGGCTCGCTGTGGGGCAAACCGATGTGGGGTGCCTGGTGGGTCTGGGACGCGCGCCTGACCTCGGAACTGATCCTGCTGTTCCTGTATCTCGGCTATATCGCCCTGGTCGCCGCGATCGACGACAAGCGCGCCGCGGGCCGGGCTGGCGGCGTGCTGATTCTGGTCGGGGTCGTCAACATCCCGATCATCCACTACTCGGTCGAGTGGTGGAACACACTGCATCAGGGACCCACGGTGACCAAGTTCGACAAGCCATCCATCCACCTGTCGATGCTCTTGCCGCTGCTGTTGATGGCGGCGGCATTCCAGTTCTACTTTTTTACGCTGGTATTGATGCGCGCACGCACCGAGGTATTGGAGCGGGAACGCCGCAGCGCATGGGTGGAGGAGTTGCTGGGGTAGCTGCGTTCAGCGGCGCTCTCCATGCCGCCGCCCGCACAGGGAAGCGTAACGCGCGGCACTTATCGAGCAGGCTGGCGCCGGGAATCGGCGTCGCGTTGCAGATCGAGCAACAGGCGCCTCGCCCACTCGCCATTGCGCTCATCGCTGACCTTGCGGAAGACGGTCGGCTCGGCCGGAAGCGACACATTGTCCGGGTTGACACCGACAAAGGTGGCGATACGCTTCACGGCCCCTGCCAGGTCGTATTCGACGTCCTCGTAACTGAGGCAGAGCGGGAAGATGCGTCTCCGGAAGAAGTAGGCCTGCCAACCACGCTCCTGTTCCACGATGTGCCGGTACCACTCGGCGATGGCCTCGTAGCGGTAGTCCAGCGCTTCCAGCTTTCTTAGCGCCGCGTCGGCGTGGCTGACGTTCGTATGCCAGACAGAGGTTTCGACCGCCTTGTAGAGCGATACTGCCTGCGCCGCCAGGTCACGACGCGTCAGATAGATCCAGCGGAATCCGGCAAGGTAGGAACGATCCTGCATGGCCGCCTCGAAATCCCTGAATTGGAACCAGCTGACCTTCAGGCCCGACACCCGATTGCGGCTGCTCCAGGCACGGGTGACATTCCGGAGATAGACCTCGGGGGTATGGCCCGGAACCCGCTTCAGAACGTTGGGAATGTGCGCTGCGTTGAGCGCTTCGTCCGGCCTGCCGAAACGACGCGTCGCCTTCAGGGCGGCGCAGAGCCAGCTGCTTCCGGAACGCGGCGTCATCGCGATGAGGTAACGGCTCCGCGGCTCGGGACGTGATTCCGCGGCCGCGAGCCGATCGGGATCGACGGCAGCGGCCGCGAAAATGCTCGCGATCGTCGGATTCGTGCTCATCCGCGCGGCTCCGCGCGGGCGACGTCGTCTTGGTCAGACCCGCCGCAACACGTCGGAGCAAGGCGGATGGGGCAGAGGGTTTGCCGCTTCGTCGGCTCCGTGCACCGACCTTTCACGCTGCCGAGTGACGGGTCAGGGCCTTCCACGAGACCGGGAACAGCCCGGCGACGATCTCGCCGACGGCCTCGGCATAAAGCCTCAGCTCGCGCTGGGCCATAGGGCCGGTGTGCAGCCCGTATGCGCGGACGAAGTAATGCAGGCTACCGGTCTCGATCCAGCGCGTGTAGGTGGCCTGGGGCAGCACGGCCTGCGCCAGTTCGGGCGCGACGCCTTCCTGAATCATCTGGCCGTACAGCTTCTTGATGTCGCGGTACAAGCGTTCGACCTCGGTCGACAGGGCGGCCTGCCGCTCCGCACCAAGTTCTCCGGTACCGCTGCCCGCCTTGGGTCGCTGCGCGCGCAGACGCCAGTGCGGGGGCTGGTAGCATTCCGGTTCCGCAACGACATAGCGCCGATAGACTTCCGATCGCGAGACGCCGACCGTCGAACGCCACCATTGATGCGCCAGGAAGGAAGGCATCGTGATGCGCAGGCAGATCTGCGGATGAAAGAACGGGCTCACGTGCTCGTTCTCGGCCAGGAAACCGATCAGCTTCTCATCCTGATCCTGCAGCCACTGGCCGGTGTCATCGCATTCGAGGTGGCTCTCACGATCGAAGCTGATCCGCGCCGCGTTGACCACGCGCAGATCGTCGCCCATGTGGTCGAGGTGCTCCACACGGGAAATGCCATCGCCTAAGGGATCGAATGTCATCATGTCGGTCTCGGGTCGCAGCGCGGTACAAGGGTGCGCCGCGCCTTTATAGCAGAACCTACGGCCGACTGCCTACGCGCCACGCCGGATGCCTCACGACCTGCCGCGTTCAGCCAGCAACTCGCGATAGACCGCGAGATTTCCCTCCACCATCCGATCGACCGAAAACTCCCGCTGGACCAGCGCACGACCGGCAAGGCCCATGGCACGCGCCTTGGCGGGATCCGCCAGCACGGTCTCGACCGCCGCCGCGAGACCATCGACGTCGCCGGGTTCCACGAGCAGACCGTTGTCGCCGTCCCGCACGACTTCCGGCACCCCGCCGGCACGAAACGCCACGATAGGCACGCCGGCGCTGGCAGCCTGCAGCAGCGAGACGCCCAGGCCCTCGGCGAGCGCCGGATGTACCAGCAGGTCCAGACAGGGCAGGATGCGCGGCAGATCGCTGCGGAACCCGGCAAAGTGCACCCGTTCGGCAACACCGGCCTGTGCCGCGGCTTCTCGCAGTTCCTGCTCCAATGCGCCCTTGCCGAAGAACAGCACCGACAAGTTCGGGAAGCGCACGACCAGGCGCGGCAGCGCCTGCAGCAGGTAGCGGTGCCCCTTCCGCCCGATCAACTGCGCGACGACCGCGAGGATCGGCCCTTCCGGAGGCAGGCCGAACTCCGCGCGCATCCATTCCCGCTCCGGCGGCGCGAGATAGGGCGTGGGATCAACCGCACTGTGCACGCACCGCAGCTTCGCCGCGGGTAGCCCCTCGGCTCGCTTCACCCGGCCGATCTCTTCCGAAATCGCGATGACACGGTCGAACAGACGGTACTTCAGTGCCACGACGAGCGGGTACTCCGGATTATCGACACGACGGGAGTGGACCACCGGCACGCCGGCAAGGCGGGCGGCGAGTCCGCCCATGACGTCGGCCCCGATGCGACTGTGCAGGTGGACCAGATCGGGTCCGACCGAACGAATGACCCGGCCGAGGCGCGCAATCAGGCGCACATCCAGGTCGCCTCCCATCGGCAATTCATGCACGGCGGCGAACGGCGTTGCCCTGCGCCCCAACTCGCAGCCGAGCGGACAGACCAGCGCGTTCTCGACGCCCCGCGCCGACAAGCCCTGCAACAGATAGAAGAGCTGCTGCGCACCGCCATAGAAGTTGCGGCCTCCTTCGACATGTAAAATCTTCATGAATGACGGGGCTGGGTGCTGAACTCCGGCCGACAAATCGGCAACGAAATAAGCAGTATGGGGACAACCGGAGCGGTGGCTCCGGTAAAGGCTGGCCTCAGCGGAACAAGTCGACGCGGATTCTACACCAGGCACGATCCGGGTCGGGACCTCGCCCAAGCACCTCCTGGGTCAGCCTCACCCCCGGGCCCGATGATAGTATGTCGCGACATAGCCACGATCTGGGCCCGGAGCACACACCGTCTGCATGCCCATGACACCGCGTGCTGGCCGAGCCCGGAATCCTGCGCACGAGCCGTGTCGCGGAGGTCCGGCCGGCCGGCCCCACCGCTCGAATGGCGACGTGCGCTTTGTCGGCGGCTTGGACCTACGATCGACTATTTCTGCTGTGAACCCGTCATGGAGCCCGAAGTGAAAAAACAGGAGACCATCGAAAGCCAGTCTGCCCGCGATATCGCGCACGTCCTGACTGAAGCGCTGCCCTACATCCGCCGCTTTCGCGGCAAAACCATCGTCGTCAAATACGGCGGCAACGCGATGGTAGACGAACAGCTCAAGAGCAGCTTCGCGCGCGACATCGTGCTGCTGAAGCTGGTCGGTGTGAATCCGGTCATCGTGCACGGTGGCGGCCCGCAGATCGGCGATCTGCTGAAGCGCCTCGGCAAGACCAGCGAGTTCGTACAAGGCATGCGGGTCACCGACGCCGAGACCATGGATGTCGTCGAAATGGTGCTCGGTGGGCTGGTCAACAAGGAAATCGTAAATCTGCTGAACCGTCACGGCGGCTCGGCAGTCGGTCTGTCGGGCAAGGACGGCGACCTGATTCACGCCCGCAAGATCGTCATGAAGCAGCGCACTCCGGAGAGCGAAGAACCGGAAATCATCGATCTCGGACACGTCGGCGAAGTCGCCAGCATCAACGCCGCCGTGGTCGACATGCTGATCAAGGGCGACTTCATTCCCGTCATCGCACCGATCGGCGTCGGTCAGGACGGCTTTTCCTACAACATCAATGCGGATCTCGTCGCCGGAAAAATGGCTGAGGTCATGAAGGCAGAGAAGCTGATCCTGTTGACCAATACCACCGGGATTCTGGACGCGCAGGGAGAATTGCTGACGGGGCTGTCGCTCGCCGAGGTCGACGCGCTGATCGAGGACGGCACGATCAGCGGCGGCATGATTCCGAAAGTCGACTGCGCCATGGACGCGCTGAAAGCCGGCGTCAACAGCGCCCATATCATCGACGGCCGCATCGACCATGCGGTCCTGCTCGAACTCTTTACCGACCGGGGTATCGGCACGCTGCTGATGCGGCGCTGATCGCGGCTCGCTCTGCGCGGTTCCGGGCAACGCCGCAGCCAAGCTGCCTCGGAGTTCGAAATCTGTTCAGCGTGACGTGGCCTCATGTGCGCCGATATCAACCCGGTCCCCTTGCGGCAGCGCCGTGCCATGGAAATCGCGGCTACCGTCGTCGAATCCGAACAGCACCGGAAGATCCAGACCGCTATCGATCAGCAGCGACCCGGCTTGCAGCCGATAGGCGCTCAGGTTTGGGAGTCGGGTGGCATCATTCAGGGTGCCACCTCCCCCGGCATTCACGAGCCGCGGGTCAATACGGTAACCAACCGGACCACCGCCGAGCTTCTCCTGCCCCGTGGTCCCTCGCCAGTTGGTCAGAGCCCAATACTCGGCCCCCTCCCACCGCACCCTGAAGTTACCACCGCTCGACCAGTAGTCATTTCCCTGGAATAGCACACCGGTCTGTCCCACCACGGCATCCACGAGCCTCAAGTCGCCAGTCGTTATCAGGATATTGTTGCGAACATGAAGGTCGCGGGCCGAGGTCTGGAAGTACACGGCTCTCGGCGTACCGCTGGGTGCCGGGCTGACATAGACCGTGTTGTTATGGATCTCGCAGCGCTCGATCCCGCTGCCACCGTTCCAGACATGGATGGCCCCGAAGCTGTTCTTCCGCGCGTCATTCTGACTGATGTTGTAGCGGATGGTGTTCCCGGAAAAAGGCCGCGCCGTCGGGAACTGCGCCAACAGATAACCCGCGCCGTCATTGTCATGGGAGTAGTTGTACTGCATCACCGAGCGGGTCATACCGCCATCCAGATCGAAGCCGCCACCATCCGTCTGGGAGGAAGTCCGGTTGTGGTGGGACTCGTTGTGCTGAATGACGATGCGATTGGCATCCCAGGCCCAGATGCCTATCGGACCGCCGTTGGCGGTGTTCAGCGCGCCGTTCTCATACGCGACCGAATACTCGATGAGTCCGTTATCCACGTCCGACATGATGATCCCGCTGCCTGAATGGGACGAAAGCCCGGCACGACCGGAGTTCTGCCAAACACGGCAATGATCGATACGGATGTTCTGGTGGGCATAGCCGAGCAGCGAAGTGGAAAAATGGCCCGACACCGTAATCCCGGCCAGCGCATTGTGATGGCTGTCTACGTTGGATACCCGGACGTTGCGATACCCGCTCTTGTTCAACGCCGCGATTAACAGCCCGTATTGCCCGTACCCGGTCACTGCAACGCGGTCGACCCTAAGGTAATCAAGCCTCCGACGGTCGGGCCGATCGTTGTAGAAGACAATGCCGCTATCGCTGTTCAGCGCCGGTCCGTCACCGACGAAATCGATGTTGCGCAAAACGTAGCCGCCTACGTTATAGGCAAAAAACCCGAAATTCGCACCGGAATGGATGGAAGCGCGCCCCACGCCGTAGGACGCGACCCCGATAGGACTTGCGGCCGTACCCTGATCCGAGGGATCAAAGTACAGACTGCCGAAGAAGGTCCTTCCGCCTTCGAACAGAACACGGTCCCCCGGGCCGAAGACAGCCTGATTGACCCGCCCGATGGTGCGCCACGCCTGGGTCCGGGCAGTCCCAGGATTCAGGTCATCACCGGCCGGACTGACGAAATAGTCTGCGGCCTCGGAGGCCGCAGCGCTCATCAGCAAGATCACGATCGATCGTGCCAGTTTGCGTAGAAAATTCAACGACCTTGCGCTCCGTCTGCGACTGACGAGCAGGGTTAGAGGCAGCTGCGACGCGAGGTAGCCGTTCGTTGGGGCCGCCACGGGATTCCGGTCCGTAGCCGTCCCGCGGGCGGTTGACGGCCGCAGGCCGACGGCATGGCCGGGACCGGCAGGGCTCATGCCAGACGGCTCCGAGCGACCGCTTTCGCTCGCCAAGCGGCAGAACGACGCGTTGAGCCCGTTAACCGGTCAACCCGCAGCGGCTTGCGAGCGGTACTCCAGAATGCGGGCCAGCTCGGCTTCGCGGCCGGCTTGTTCGAGATACGCGACGATGTGTTCCAGCGTGATGATTGGATAGACGCGCAAACCGAAGGACTTCTCGACTTCCTGCACCGCGGTCAGGTCGCCCTGTCCTTTTTCCTGGCGGTCCAGCGCGATCAGCACACCGGTGGCCTCGGCCCCGGCGCCGCGGATGATGTCCACCGATTCGCGCACGGAGGTGCCCGCCGTGATCACATCGTCGATGATTAGCACCCGGCCTGCCAGCGGCGCGCCGACCAGCATCCCGCCTTCGCCATGATCCTTCGCCTCCTTGCGATTGAAGGCGAACGGAATCTCCCGCCCGGTCTCGTCGGCCAGCGCAATCGCCGTCGCGCAGGCCAGTGGTATGCCTTTGTACGCTGGCCCGTAGATCACGTCGGCGGACAGTCCATGATACTGAACCGTCTGTGCGTAGAACCGGCCCAGACGACCGAGGCGGGCCCCGCTGTCGAACAGGCCGGTATTGAAGAAGTATGGGCTCCGGCGACCGGACTTCAGCGTGAAATCGCCGAAGCGCAAGACCTGGCAACCCAGGGCGTACTCTATGAACTCATGTTGAAAGGCTTGCACGTCGGTCCTCTTCTGTCGTGACACGGGCGATGGCCGGCCCCGTGATGCAGCACCTGCTTCAGGGCACCGCGACCAGCCGCAGCAACTCTTCGATGACCTTGTCGGTCGTGATGCCCTCGGCTTCGGCCTCGTAGCTGAGGATCAGCCGGTGCCGCAGGATATCCGGCGCCAGGGCCTGGATATCGTCGGGAATCACATAGTTCCGGCCGCGCAACCAGGCCCGAGCGCGCGCGCAGCGGTCGAGCGCGATGGTCGCGCGCGGACTCGCTCCGTATTGCAGCCAGCGCGGGATATCGCTGCTGTAGGCGGCCGCATTCCGGGTCGCCAACACCAGTTGCAGCAGGTATTCGCCCAGGGGCTCCGCCATGTACAGATCGAGTACCTCGCGTCGGGCATCGAATAGAACATTCTGGGTCAACGTCTGGAACGGAGCGCTCCCGGCAGACCCGCCGGCCGGTGCACGCGCCTCACGCCGCACCAGATCGAGGATCTTCCGCTCGTGCGGGGCCTCCGGGTAGCCGATCCGGACGTACAGCAGGAAGCGGTCGAGCTGGGCCTCGGGCAGCGGGTAGGTACCCTCCTGCTCGATCGGATTCTGTGTGGCCATCACCATGAACAGCTCGGGCAGCGGGTACGTCTTGCGGCCCACCGTGACCTGACGTTCGGCCATCGCCTCGAGCAGCGCCGACTGCACCTTGGCCGGCGAGCGGTTGATCTCGTCGGCCAGTACCAGGTTGTGGAACAGCGGCCCGGGCTCGAAGCGGAACGAACCGTCCTGGGGACGGTAGACCTCGGTGCCGGTCAGATCGGCCGGGAGCAGATCGGGCGTGAACTGCACGCGATGAAAATCCGCCTGGATGCCGGCGCCCAGCACGTTGATCGCGCGCGTCTTCGCGAGACCGGGCGCCCCCTCGACCAGGATATGGCCGTCGGCCAGCAGGGCGATCAGCATGCTCTCGACGAGATGCTCCTGCCCAATCACGCGGGTGCCGATGAAGTCCCGGAGCCGCGCCAGCTCGCGTTGGGCCGCAGTGAGCGGCGGCGTATCGTTCGTAGCGATCTCGGTCATGCAGTGAATGGACTGGTTGGCGTAGCCGCCTATTATGCCGGGCCCGGCGGTTCAGCGCATCGTGAGCGTCCGCCCGACCGGCTCACGCCGGGCCCGGGGGCGCGAGCCGTTGAATCAGCCAGACGCCGATGTCGGCGATTTCGCGCGCACACACAGAGTGCGGCATCGGGTAGCTGTGCCAGGCGACGGCGTAGCCCCGGCTTTCGAGCGTGGCCCGGCTGCTTTGCCCGAGCGCGAAGGGAACGATTGGATCCTCGGTGCCGTGTCCCATGAAGACCGGCAGCGCCGCGTTCGCCAGCGGTAGCTGGTCCGGCTGGGCCACATAGGTCGACAGCGCGATGACGCCGGCCAACCGGGCCGGATAGCGAGCCGCCGTCTCGAGGGCGATGACGCCGCCCTGCGAGAAGCCGGCGAGAATGATGCGTTCCGGGGCGACGCCCGCCGCCACTTCACGTTCGATGAGCCGCGCGACCTCGCGGCACGAGGCCTCGACTCCGGCAACATCGACGCTGCGGCCAAGATCGGCACCGGCGATGTCGTACCAGGCTCGCATCACGTAGCCACCGTTGATCGTCACCGGACGATGCGGCGCGTTCGGAAACACGAAGCGGGTCGGACCCAGTCGGGACAACGGCAGCTCCTGGACGATGGGTTCGAAGTCGTGCGCATCGGCGCCGAGGCCGTGCAGCCAGATCACGCTGGCGGCCGGCGGCGCGCCGGACTCGACGGTCAGGCAATCGAGAAGTTCAGCAGTCATTGGCAGGTTAGTATCGTCGGGTTAAACGGCGCGGGGCACTCCCTCGCGGCCGGGACCTAAGGTGGTGATCGATGTGGCTGGAGCAGCCTGCCGCAATACCGCGGCCAGGCATGGCCAAGGCAGCCAGCATAGCGGCAATCGTACGCCGCGGTAAACCGAACGAAATACGCCGACCGGCTGGCGCGAGAGACGAACCCCGGCGGATTGCCACTGCCGCCTTGGCGGCGGACCCTGTCGATGTCACCATGCCGCAGTGGCCTGGCCGGCCTTCGCAGCACCCGACTCCCACGTCCGATCTTATGTCCATCCGCCAAGTAACCCCTGCGCCTGTCGCTCCGAGCCGGCCACGCGACCGCCGGTCGCAAGGACTGCGGTCGATGGCCTGGCTTGCGGCCATCCTGCTGGCGTTTTCCGGCGCCGGAGCCGGCTCCGTGGCGTTGCCGACGCCAGCCGAGGTTCGTGCCGCCTGGCGTTCATCGGAAGCGTGGCTGCTGGATCGCCATGGCGAGGTGCTGCACGAACGGCGTATGGACCGGAATGTCCGGCGCCTCGCCTGGACCACGCTGGACGATATGTCACCGGCCCTGATCCGCGCGGTCATCCAGGCGGAGGACAAGCGTTTCTACCGCCACTCGGGCGTGGACTGGCGCGCGGTTGCGGCGGCAAGCTGGGATCGGCTCGCCACCGGCCGCCGGCGCGGTGCCAGTACGCTGTCGATGCAACTCGCCGCGCTGCTGGATCGCGATGGCATCGCCAAACCGGGACACCGCGGCATTCCGGAGAAGCTCGCCCAGATGCGCGCCGCGCTGCGCCTCGAGGAAACCTGGCGCAAGGACGAGATCCTCGAGGCGTATCTGAATCTGGCCGTGTTTCGCGGGGAACTCCAGGGCATCGGAACGGCGGCGCGGGGCTGGTTCGGCAAGGCGCCTGCTGGCCTGAACGACCACGAAGCTCTGTTGCTGACTGCGCTGCTGCCGGCTCCGAATGTGGTACCCGGCGATGTCGGCCGGCGCGCCTGTGCGCTGGCGGCAGTCGGGAACCCCTCGGTCGACTGCCACGAGCTTCAGGCCTTGGCGGCACGCCTGGCCCGGCCGCCGGCCGTCGCGACGGCGGCAAACCTCGCCCCGCAACTGGCGCAGCAACTGCTCCGCGAGCCGGGCGAAACCGTGACGACGACGCTGGAGGCGGGGCTGCAGCGTCTGGCCATCGACGCGCTCACGGAACAATTGCGCGCCCTGATCGACCGGAACGTGCGCGACGGTGCAGTCGTAGTGGCCGACAATGCCAGCGGCGACGTGCTGGCCTACGTGGCCTCCGGCGGTCCCTATTCCCGTTCCCCGGCGGTCGACGGCGCGCGCGCGCCGCGACAGGCGGGCTCGACCCTGAAACCGTTTCTCTATGCTCTGGCCCTGGAACGGCGCCATCTGACGGCCGCCTCGCTGCTGAACGACTCCCCGGTCAACCTGGAAACGCCCAGCGGGCTGTACATCCCGCAGAACTATGACCGCGACTTCAAGGGTATGGTCAGCGTGCGCACCGCGCTGGCCGGATCGCTGAATGTTCCGGCGGTGCGCGCGCTGGCCCTGGTCGGCGTCACGCCGCTTCGCGACCATCTCCAGGCGCTGGGCTACGCGGGCATCGACCGGGACGGTGAGTACTACGGCTACTCGCTTGCCCTCGGATCGGCGGAGGTCAGCCTGCTGGAGCAGGTTGCGGCGTATCGTGCGCTGGCCAACGGCGGCCGCAGCGGCGCGCTTCGCCTGCGGCTCGACACGCCATTCCCAACGGTTCGGCCCGCGGTCGACGCCGCGGCGGCCTGGGTGGTCGCCGATGTCCTCGCCGACCGCGCCAGCCGCGCGATCACCTTCGGGCTCGACAGTCCCCTGTCGACCCGCTATTGGTCCGCCGTCAAGACCGGCACCAGCAAGGACATGCGCGACAACTGGTGCATCGGCTTCAGCCACCGCTACACGGTCGGAGTCTGGGTCGGCAACTTCGAGGGCGACGCGATGCACGACGTGTCCGGCATCACCGGCGCGGCGCCGGTCTGGCGGACGATCATGGACAGCCTGCATGCGCAGGCGCCCGGCGCGGCGCCCCCGGAAGCCCCGCCCTCGAGCGTCGTGAGCCGCGAGATCGTCTTTCGCCCGCCGCTGGAATCACCGCGGCGCGAGTGGTTCCTGACCGGGACCGAAGTCGGCGAGGTCGTGCTGAATGACCCCGCGACGCGTGGCCCACGCATCCTTTCGCCACCGCAGGGCATCGTGATCGCGCTCGACCCCGACATCCCGGAGGCTCATCAGGCCGTGATCGTGACGGCAGCGGCACCGCCACCCGGGTCGGAACTGCAGCTGGACGGAACCGCGCTAGGGTCGGCAACGATTCACCATCCCTGGCGGCCGGTGCCCGGACGACACCGTCTGACGCTGGTCGACGCGCACGGCACGGTCATCGATGCGGTCGAGTTCTCCGTCCGGCCGATCGCCAACGCGACCAGGGTCAACGGCAACCCCGACCCGGACGAACAACCGGATCAGGGCGCCGCCGGGGACACGGGAAGCCGGCACTGACGGGTGGCAAAACGGCGCACCTGCCGTATGATCACGGGTAGGGGCGGCCGCGATGAGCTCAGCAGAACTTCACCCCAGCGCACAGCATGGTTACCTACGATCCCAAGTCCTGGTGGGGACTCATTTTCCAGTTTCACAAGAGCGACACCTTTCGCCGGCTGCTACCGGCGATGCTCTCCGTGGCGCTGTTCAATGCCTTGATCGCCTACCTCGAGCATCGCTTCTTCGGAAACACGCTGCAGGGCACGAGCCTGGTACATTCGCTGCTCGGCTTCATCATCTCGCTATTGCTCGTGTTTCGGACCAACACCGCTTACGAGCGCTGGTGGGAGGGCCGCAGGCTATGGGGCCAGCTCGTCAACACCTCCCGCGACCTCGCGCTGAAGCTGCATGCATACCTGCCGGAGACACACCCGAGCCGTCCGAACTTTGCGGCCCTGTTAGGGCAATTCGCCGGGACGCTGCGGGAACACCTGCTCAATGGCCCGGCACCCGGGATTTGCACCGGAATCGCCCATGGTCCGAACCGCGTGTCGGCCGAGTTGTTCGCCGAACTGGACCGTCTGTACCGCGCCGGTGACCTGACCGACACTCACTACCGCAATCTCAACCCGGGCCTCTCGAACCTAGCCGACATCTGCGGTGCCTGCGAACGGATCAAAAAGACACCCATCCCCTATTCCTACAGCCTTTTCATCAAAAAGTTCGTCTTCGTCTATACCATCACGATGCCGTTCTGTTTCGCACCCGTATTCGGCTACTGGTCGATCCTGCTCAGCACGTTCATGCTGTATGTGCTCGGCAGCCTGGAACTGATCGCCGAGGAAATCGAGAACCCCTTTGGCGACGATGCCAACGACCTGCCGACGGACGACATTTCGCGCATGATCGGTGATAACGTGCGGGAGATCCTGATCAGCGATCCCGGCACCCGACCACTGCACCGGATATTCCGACCCCGTGCACCATGACGCAATCCAAGCGAGCGCAGCGCACCTACCCATTCGACAAGCCAGTACAACGACCATGGGCAACGCATTACAGGACCAGCTGCTGAAGGCAGGCCTGGTCAACGAAAGGCAGCTGAAAAAGGCCAAGAAGGACAAGGTCAAGGACGAACGCCGCGCGCAAGGCCAGCAGCCCGATGGCACTCCGCCGGCTCCCGCAGCGCCCGACCACCGGCGCCTGCAGCAGGAAAAGGCGGAGCGCGACCGTGAGCTGAACCGGCAGCGACAGGAAGCGGCCGAGCAGAAAGCTGCCCTGGCCCAGGTGCGGCAACTGATCGAGGCCCATCGGGAACGGGTGGAGCCCGGCGAACGCCCCTACAACTTCGTCGTCGACGGCAAGGTGAAACGGCTCTATCTGACCGATGACACCAGCCGCAAGATCGCGTCGGGACGGCTGGCCATCGTTGCGCTGGACGGCAAGTACGAGCTGGTCGGGGCCGAGACCGCCGAAAAGATTCGCGCCCGTCATGCCGCCAGCATCGCACTGTGGAACGTCGCCGAGGCATCCGAGACCAGCGATGCGGTCAGCGACGAGTATGCGGGTTACGAGATTCCCGACGACCTGGTCTGGTAGCGGCCGGCGCGGCCTCAGCCCGACCGGGGCTGTTCGATCGGCAGCGGTTCCCGTGTGCGGCCGTCCAGCACGCAGGCCACGCTCATGTCGCCCATCACGTTGACCGCGGTGCGGCAACGGTCGAGAAACCAGTCGATCGGCAACAACAGCGCGACATACTCGGTCGGCAGACCGACCGCCTGGAAGACCAGCACCATGGTCACCAGTCCGGCCTCCGGGATGCCGGGCGCCCCCACCGACGCGATCACCGCCATGAAGGCCACGAGCGGCTGCCGCAGCAGCGGCACCGGCTGGCCCAGCATCTGCGAGATGTACAGCGGCCCCATGGCCTCGTACAGCGCCGTGCCGTCGTTGTTGAAATTGCTGCCGACCAGCGCCCCCATCGTTGCCGACTCTTCGCGCAGCCCGATGCGGTAGCGGAGGCAGTGATAGTTGATGGGCGCCGAGGCGGTCGAACTGGCCGTCGAGAAGGCCGTCAACAGCGCCTCGCTGCCGCCGCGCAGGAAATCCAGCGGCCGTACCCAGGATTGCAGCCGCACCCGCAGCAGGTAATACGCGGCCTGCAGCAGCAGCGCAACCAATACGGCGCCGACGAAGCGGAGCAACGATGCGAACGGCGCCAGTCCCTGCGTCGCGACGACGTGCATGACGATCGCCAGCACCGCGACCGGCACCAGGTCGACGATCCAGTGCAATGCCGTCAGGAAAACCCGATAGAAGGTTTCGAACAGTTCGGCGACGACCTCGACCCCGCAGCGAGCTTTGCCGTGCTCCCGCTCGCGTACGCGTCGTATCGCGACACCGAGTCCCACCGCGATCACGATAGCGGGAATGATGTCCTGCCGACCGGTGGCCCAGTTCGGCACCAGGGCTCCGAAGAAACTCTCGGGCAGCTTGGTCTTCAATTCGTCCCAGAGATTCAACGGCGGGAAGGTCACCTGGGGCGCGACCGCGGGCATCGCGCCCGCACCGGGCTCCAGCAGGTTCGCGACGAGCAGGCCGATCACGATCGCGACCAGCGTGTTCGTAATCAGCAGTACCGCCAGCCGCCGCGCCGTGCGCGCGCCGATATCGGCCACGAGCAAGGCATGCACGATCGCGACGAAGATCAAGGGCAGCGCAATCATCGACAGCAGGCGCAGGATCAGCTTGCCGACATCCAGCACATAATGGCTCAGCTGCGCGGCCAGGTCCGCTTCCAGCCACTGGCGGGCCGCGAATCCCAGCGCGACACCGAGCGCCATCGCAACCAGGATGCGCTGGTACAGCGGGCGACCCCGCCAGGACCACAGCGGACGGCCGGGACGCGCGGGCACGGGATTCGCGAACGACGGATCAGCTGGCATGGTCAGGCCCAAAAGCCTGAGGTTAACACGCTGCACCCGAGGCCGCCGGCCACACGTAGACCCCGAACCCGCACCGCGCGGCTCAGTTGTCCGGCCAGTGCCAGGCGGGGCCGTCCAGTTCCCCCTGCCCGGCAAGGCGGGTCTGACCCAGCGTCTTTTCCAGTTCGAGCCCCCGACACGCCGGCGCCTGCTGCAGGGCGGCGATCAGGCGCGGGGCGTGCGTCACGACCCAGACCTGGGTCCGCTCCGCGGCGCGCACGATCAGCCGCGCCAGCGCCGGCAAGAGGTCGGGATGCAGGCTGGTCTCGGGCTCGTTCAACACCATCAGCGGCGGCGGTCGCGGGGTCAGCAGCGCCGCAATCCACAACAGGTAACGCAAGGTGCCATCGGACAATTCGGCGGCGGACAGCTCTCGCAACAGGCCGTGTTGCCGCAGAGCCAATGTGAAGCGGCCGTCCGGCTGCGTTCCGATGATCAGCGCTGCGCCGGGGAAGGCGTCCGCCACGGCGGCGTCGAGCGCCTCGGCATCGCCGATCTCCCGGATGGTCTGCATCGCCGCCGCGGCATCACGACCGTCATGGTGCAGCACTGGTGTGCGCGTTCCCAGCTGTGGCTGGCGCGCCGGGGCGTCGGCATCGGTCCGAAAATGATCGTAGAAACGCCAGCCCCGAATGCGCTCCCGCAGTTCCCAGACCTCCGGGGCAGCCTTGGGATCGGCGATCTGGCTCAGCAGGCTGTCAAACGTCCCGCTGTGCGCGGAGACAACCGTCCAGCCGCGGCCGGACCGGACCTTGGTCACCGGACCAGTACGGTCCACAAGAACGCCGGCAGGGCGGTGCACCGGGCCGGCCCAGATCGACTCGCGCTTGATCTCCGGGTCCAGCGCGAACGCGGACCGGCTCGGCGTCGGCAACCCGAACGCAATGGCATAACCGAAATCCTCGCTGGCGAAGCCGAGGCGCAACCGCACCGTATGCTGGCGCGGGCCGCCCTGCACC
This sequence comes from Methylolobus aquaticus, assembly GCA_004168015.1. Lineage (GTDB taxonomy): Bacteria > Pseudomonadota > Gammaproteobacteria > Methylococcales > Methylococcaceae > Methylotetracoccus > Methylotetracoccus aquaticus. The sequence goes on along the minus strand of SEYW01000014.1, from coordinate 40,327 downwards.
GGCACCTCGCCGCTGCGCATCCGACGCGAGACCGTCTCGGGTCCGGCCCAGAGTGTCGAGCTCAAGCCGCCCTCGCGGGCCAGGGCGTTGACGACGCCGCCTTGGCCGGTTTCGGCCAGCAGGCGCAGCGCGCGGTAAAGGTTGGACTTGCCGCTGCCGTTGGCGCCGGTGATCACATTCAAGCGGCCAAGCGGAATCACCAGCTGCAGCAGCGAGCGGTAGTTCCCGACGGCAAGCGTCGTCAGCATCGCTAACCGGCCGCCGCGTCGCGCTGCATCAGTTCAATCGGCTCAATGCCACCAGACGGCCTGACGCCCCAGCCCGGAGGTGATGACCTCGCGCCCCTCCATCACGACGAAACCCGACGCGCGGGAATAGCCGTCCTCGCAATAGTCGAAGGTGTAGGTTCGTCGCAGCGTCAGGCTGCCGCCAGCCCCGCGGACCAGCTTCCGAGAGGCCAGCGCCACCGTTTCGTCGAGCAGGCTGATGGCCCGGCGGGTACAGAGTTCGCGCGCGGCATCGTTGGCCCGTTCCTTGGCAGCCAGGCTGTCGGCCCAGAAGGCCGCCAGCGCGACCAGCAGGATGGCGATGATCAGTTCGGCAAACACCGGGGGTCAGGCTCCTGAGGACAACGGCGCCGGGACTCCATCCAGCCCGGCGAACGCGATGATCGGCTCGATGAATTCGCCGAAGCGGGTGAAGCTGTGGTCTCCCCCCTCGAGAATAGTCTGGGTCGCACCGGCGTAACGGGCTACGGCCTGCCGGTAATCCAGCAGTTCATCCCCGGTTTCGACCAACAGCCAGAACCGCTCGGGCTTGGTGAGAGCCGGCACGTCCAATTCGGTCAATTCCGCGATATGTTCCTGTGTGAAGACGAAGGTTTCGCCGGTGTAGAGGTTATCCTGCGGCCCCAGGTATCTGGCCAACGCGATGTGGGCGACAACGGCCGGATTCACGAGTACGGCTTGCAGATCGTATTTTTCAGCCAGATAGGTCGCGTAATACCCGCCCAGCGAACTGCCGACCAGCGTCGCGTCCCGCGGGCAGTCATCGAGCACGGCTTCGACCTGCGCGATCGCCTCCCGCGGGCTGAACGCGAGCTGCTCGCACCAGAAACGGTGTTCGAGTCCGCGCTCGGCCATCTGCTGCGCCAGCAGCCGTGCCTTGGCCGATGCCGGAGCGGAACGGAAGCCATGAAGATAGATAATCATCGCCGATGCCGATAGAGTTGCGATCGAGGTCCAGCGACACAGCTTACCGTGTCGTCCCGGCCCGCGTGAATCCACCCGGAGCGAAGACCCATGCGCTGCCGTCTTTCCGCCGAAGGCTTGCCGTCCGCAGGGCCGGCACCCGCCGATGATTGAACCCGCGCCGCTGGCCGGCCTGTGGTGTGCGACGCTGACGCCGCTCGCAGCGTCCGGTGCCATCGATCACGACCGGCTTGCCGGGCACATCCAAGACCTCATCGGACGCGGTGTCGACGGTATCGTGCTGTTCGGCACGACTGGAGAAGGCCCCTCCTTCTCGGTTTCCGAACGCACCGCCGCGCTGGATGCATTGCTGGCTGCCGGTGTCCCGGCCGCTCGGCTGGCAGTGGGCGCCGGCTGTCCGGCCCTCCCCGATACCGCCGCCCTGGTCCGTCATGCGCTCGCCTCGGGTTGTCCGCGCTGTCTGGTGCTACCGCCGTATTTCTGGAAAGGCGTTACAGACGACGGGCTTTTCGCCTGGTACTCGACCTTGATCGAAGCCGTTTGCAATCCGGCCCTACGGCTCTACCTGTATCACATCCCGCAGTTGTCCGCCGTCGCGGTCAACCCGGAACTGCTGGCGCGACTGGATGCTGCCTATCCCGGCGTCGTGGCCGGAGTCAAGGACAGCGGCGACGACTTTGCACACACACTCGCGCTGATCGAAGCCGCGCCCGATCTGCAGATCCTGACGGGTGATGAGCAGCATCTTCCGGACCTGATGCGCGTCGGTGGCGCCGGCACGATCTGTGGCGCGGCCAATCTGTTCCCGGAATTGCTTGCTGCCTTGCTGACCCCCGGCGCGGACGCCGCGGCACTGTCCCGGATACGCGCTTTCTGCCGGATCATCGCCGCCTATCCCTTTGTTGCCGCAATGAAAGCGGTCGTGGCATCGCTGTACGGAGACCGGGTGTGGCGTTCCGTGCGCCCGCCGCTGTCGCCGCTGCCCGAACCCGACGCAACCACCTTGCTTGCCGAACTGCGCGCCGCCGGTCTGCCGAGCGAGCGCTGAGCGTCCTCCCTGCAACGCATCCACACGCCGGAAAGCCGACCGGGCGGAGCCGGGAAATGCCACTGCCGCGAGTCGCCCAGGCTGAATCCCGTCCGCAGCAGCGGCCGATCGCCGAATGGCCTCTGAACGCTTGGACCGACACGCGCTTGCGCCGCGCCAATCGGAGGAAATAACCAAATTCACCGCAACAGCGAACTGAGCGATCGCATCTCCACTCAGAGTGGGTCTTGGCGGGATTGTCGTTTCTCAACGGATCCGCTCAGATCTGGGTAAAGTTGCCCATATGGGAACAATAAGGAAGTCTGACTTGTTATTGTAAACATGGGACACTATATTGAACCTCGAAATCCCATAGATAAAGACTGCCGCGGGAGCTCCCGCCGCTGAAGAGGTGATAGCGAATGTTTACCAAGTTCACGCCACTACTCCATCAAATCCAGTCGCGCGTCCAGTCCTTCGAATGGCCGGACCTGACTTCCGGCGAGGCCCGCGCGCTGACCGTGCTGGCGGCCTTCTGGCTGCTGTTCGCGCTCGAAGCACGCTGCGCGTACCGGCCGGTAGAACCACGGACGAGTCGCCAATCCTACTTCGCGAACATCGGGTCGTTCATGCTGAACGACACCTTGATGTCGCTGCTTTCGGTATCGACGCTCTGGCTGATCGCCGAGCGCTACGCCGACCATGGGCTGCTCAGCGGCATCGCGAACCCGGCGCTCAAGGGCGTCGTGTCGTTCGTGCTGCTCGATCTGGTGCTGTATCTGTGGCATCGAGCCAACCACAGCTTCGATGCCTTGTGGGCCTTCCACAAGATCCATCACAGCGATCGCACCATGAACGTATCGACCGCGTTCCGACTGCATGGCGTCGAGGTCTTCCTGACGGCGGCCATCAAGGCCGTGTTCATTGCCGTCATGGGCATCGACGCCGCGGTGTTGCTGGCTAACGAGGCCGTGGTGACGGTGTTCGTGTTGTTTCACCACGCGAACATCACGTTTCCGGGTGAAGGCTCGTTAGGCCGCCTGATCGTCGTGCCACGCATTCATCGCGCCCACCACTCCAGCCGGCGCGCGGAGCACGACAACAACTACGGCGCCGTGTTTTCGCTTTGGGACCGGCTGTTCCGGACATTCACGGACGTGGAACCGAAAACCATCGGGCTGGCGCAGGTACCGGGTTTCGGTTTATGGGATCTGATCCGCTATGGCTTGCCGCAACTGCCCCAGCGACCGGCAGTGAAACCCGAAACCGTGCAGGCCATGATTGCCGAGGCTGCTTACTTTCGGGCCGAGAAGCGCGGGTTCGCCCCCGGATACGACTTCATCGACTGGGTCGAAGCCGAGCGGGAAATTCTGCAGAAGACCCGGACGGCCAGGCGGCAGCCGATGGGACCAGCCGAGCGGCATTGGCCGAACCCGCTGGCACTGTTCCGCGGACAGAACACGCTGTCGTCCTGTTGAGCTTCGACAAGAGGCTGTCACACTAACGCCAGATGACCGTGCGTCTGCTGGCCCGGCGGATTACCGTCGCTCCCGACATCGAGGTTGCTTCGGAGTGGGCGGTTCCCGGGCCGTGGACGAACGGGACCGGAGTGATCCTCGCGCATGGCGCCGGAAGCGACATGACGCATCCCTTCATCGGATTCATCCAGCAGGGACTGGCCGACGCCGGGCTCCTGTCCGTCAAGTTCAACTTCCCTTACAAGGAATCGGGTCGCAAGGCACCCGACCGCCCGGCCTTGCTGCAACGGACCTGGCAGGCCGTTATCGACGCCGTGCGCAGCGATGAGGCGCTGGCGCCACAACGGCTGTTCATCGGCGGCAAGAGCATGGGCGGGCGGATCGCATCGCTCATGGCAGCTCAGGGCGGCGTCTGCGACGGGCTGGTATTCCTCGGCTATCCGCTCCACCCAGCCGGACGGCCCGCGCGCATGCGCACCGAGCACTGGCCGGACATCCGCTGCCCGGCCTTGTTCCTCGCCGGAACCCGCGACCCGTTGTGCGACCTGGACCTGTTACGGGCCGAGCTCGGAAAACTGGGATCGCCCGCGACCGTCCGCGTGATTCACCAGGGGGATCATTCGTTCAAGGTACCCACTGCCCTCAACCGCAGCCAGACAGCGGTCTGGAGCGAAATCCTCGGCATGGTCCTGGAGTGGACCCGACGACAGCCGGGAATCGGCGGAGTCACGCCGCTTGGTGCATCGCCAACAGCGCCAGATAGGGCACCAGATTCAGGACGATGATCGCGATCTTGTAGGCCGCCATGGCGGCGTAATGAATCGCATCGAAGGCTTCGGGGGACAGCCGGAACCACCGCCCGTGCAGCCGATACAGCGCCTCGTGGGCGTAGGCGAATATGACGAACCACACCAGCAGCACGGTGTAGTTGAGGCCCAGACTCCACAGTAGCCAGCGTTCCAGTTCGCTCCCGGTCATTGGTCTTTGCTCCCCGCTCGATCTATATTGGCCATGCAAGTTCGGCCAAGCGCAGGCTTTCATCCCACAACTTACGGGCCGCCTGGCTGTCCTGGGCTGCGGGCGCCATAGCCGCCGGACGCTCCCGAATGAAGTACTCGCCATGACGCTGGCTCAACTCCGGCGCGCAGGCAACATGGATGGACGTGCGGGCGCCTTGTTCCGGCGAAAGGGCGAACCGGGTGGCGACTCGCCACAGGAATGGAGGCAGGAGCCGGTGCCGAATCCCGATGTCGGTCGCCACGAAACCGGGATGTACTGCATTCACCGTGACCGCCGCAGGGTCCAGCCGCCGGGCCAGTTCCTGGGTGAACAGCAGATTGGCCAGCTTGCTCGCGCAGTACGCACGCCAGCCGCTATAGCGCCGCACCGACTGCAGATCCTCGAAGTCGAGCCGCCCGGCCTTGTGCGCCTCCGACGCGACGTTCACGATACGCGCCCCCACCGGCGCCGACCGTAGCATCGGCAGCAACAACAGACTCAGCGTGAAATAGCTCAGATGATTCAGCGCGAAGGTCATCTCCAGACCCTGCTCGGTCTGCTGCCGCGTTCCGAACATCGCGCCGGCGTTGTTCATCAGCACATCGACGTACGGCCAGCGCGCGGCGATGGCGCGCGCGACCGCCCTGACCTGCCTCAGGTCCGATAGATCACCGGGCTCGAACGTCGCCCGCGGCTCACCGCAGTGTTCGTTGATCGCGGCGCAGGCGGCCTGTCCGCGTTCGACATCGCGGCCGACCAGCAATACGGACGCACCCTGGCTCACGAGTCCTTTTGCCGTCATCAGCCCGATCCCCGCGGTTCCTCCCGTTACGACACAGCGCAGTGACCGGACTTGATTCCTCATGACTCTCCAGGAAACAGCGTGGGCTTTGTCCCGCCATGGTAGTGAGGCCAAGACGCATCGTCCATTTTGCGTTTGACGCGTCTATCCGAACCCGCGCGCGATCCGGCCGCTCCTGCGCCGTCGCGCTCCAGCCTCCGGTGAGGCTGTCAATTTTTTTGCCACAGCCTGCCGAGGTCGGCGCGACTGAATCCCATCGCACTGAAACAACATTGATTTCTTATGTGGTCCAGCGCTTGCTTATGTCCTTTTGGCTAGTCCAGACCACACCCTTCCTTTTTACTTGACTAACATGCGTGACCACAGTATTGCTCCCCGCCACGAGCCTTCTGTCGACTCCCTCGGCGCGCGAACCCGTACCTCCGCAGGATCGACGAGCGAACGCCATTCGTCCGTCCACTGGCTGCGCGGGGGCACCGGCTCGGCTTCCACCCGCGCCATGCCCTTGCTGCAGTTCCCGGACCTGATCGGCGACTCGGCGCCGATGCAAGGCCTTTACTCCAAAGCGCTCTCGCTCGCAGACGCCGGTCATCCGATCCTGATCACCGGCAAGGTCGGCAGCGGCAAGAGCGCGCTCGCGAGAGCGCTCCACCGGATTTCTTCGCGGAGCACCGGAAGTCTGCGCGTGATGCGATCCGTCGCGTTTCCGGATTTCCTGGCCACCGGGGAGGAAGCTGATCTCCTGACGCGGGCCCGACACCCGGCGATCACCGCGCGTTTCGGGCACCTCGTCACCACCGGGACACTGATCCTCGATGAGGTCGGTGACTTGCCCTTCGGGGCACAGACGGCGCTGGCCCGGTTGCTGATGAGTCAGTCGGGGCCGGCCAACGTGATCGCCCTGTCTCACATGGATTTGCAGCGCGCGGTCTTCGAAGGTCGGTTCCGCTCCGATCTACTCTGCGCCCTTAGCCGTGGGCGACTCGAAATGCCCAGCCTGAGCGAGCGGCTGGATGACCTGAAGCCACTCGCCGCGTGGTTCAGGGACCGGTTGGCCCCCGTGCACGGCCCGGCTGCCGACTTCTCGGACGCCGCTTTCCGGGCAATGCACCGACATCCGTGGCCTGGCAACGTCAGGGAACTGCGGAACCGCATCGAACGAGCGATGCTCGTCACACGAACACCGTGGGTCCAGGCCGCGGACCTCGGGCTTCCCGTGGGATAGACCTGACAAACCACGCCGCGCCCTCACCCCTGTCAACATAAGAAAACCAAGTCATCGACCACCCATGAAAACCGCGAATCCCTCAGGCGTGCTGGTTATCTCCGAACCCCCAGACCACAGAGCCCTCCCGAACCTCCCGGATCTCGCCCCATGGCGGTGGCAGCACGCGCACACACCCCAGGAGGCCCAACGACTCATTGGCACGGGTTCGTTCAGGGTCGGCATTTTCGACTTCCGCTCCGCGGGAGGCTCCGCGGCGTTCGCCGGATGGCATGAAGAGATTCTCCGGGCCAAAACGCAGATTCAATGGCTGGCCGTCCTGCCGAAGCACCAATTGCGCGACCCGAGGTTTGCCGATCTGGTGTCCAACCGGTTCTTCGCCTATCAGGCCGACCCCCTGGAACCGACCCAGTTCGCGACGCTACTGGAAGCGGCCAGCGACATGGCGGCGCTGAGGCTGGCGCACAAAAACCGCGCGAATGCCGGCTGGGTTCCGGGCGAGAGCCCGGCGATGCGGCGACTGGATGCACAACTGACGCAGAGCGCGAACGCCGGTGTGCCGATCCTGATTTCGGGCGAGGTCGGCACGGGCAAAGGACTGGCCGCTTCCGTCATCCATCAGCGCTCACGGCGCTGCCATGAAGACTTACGGGTGATCAATTGCGTGACGCTGCCCGGATGCCTGCTCCCGTGCGACCCCGACTTGCCGGACGATCGTCGCGGCGATCTCGAGTTCCGGACTGAAGCTGCTTTTCGGCTGGCAACCCCCGCCCGTGGCACGCTCGTGCTGGACGAGATCGGCGATTTGTCGAAGTCCGCGCAACGCGTCCTGCTGCGCTGGCTCGATGCTCACCAGCATCAGACACAGTTGATCGCGATCACGCACATGGATCTGCCACGTGCCGCCGAGGAGGGCCGGTTCCGGGGCGACCTGCTGCACCGGCTGAACGAACTGCACCTTCAGATGCCGCCGTTGCGCCAGCGCGGTGATGACCTGCTGCTGCTCGCGGAACACTTCATCAAGGCCAACTGGGCGTTGAACCGGCACGTGACCCGGCTCTCCCGTCCCGCGATCGAGGCGATGCTGCGCTATCGCTGGCCGGGCAACGTGCGTGAACTGCAAGCTCGCATCCGGCGGGCAATGTTGATGAGCGACGACCATCTGCTGCATACCGAGGATCTCGGTCTGGCAAGCCCATCCGGCGCCTTGCGCAGCGTCCCGCGGGCAGCGCCTCCGCCCTGGTGCCCGCTTCGCAACCCATCGTCCGACGGGGCTCATCTGCCCCAGGGGCAGTACCCGTGAATCTCGATCACTGTCACGACACGCCAGCAGCTGCCGGTCGGTCGCTGTTCCCTAACCGCACTCGAAGGACGCATCGGAGGGAAAAAGCCGTGTGTGCGCTGATGCTGATTTCGCTGGTCTGGGGCACGTTGTCGCTGCTGCCGACGCCGAGCGCCGAGGGCCGGCCCTCGGCGGTCAGTACCGAACGGGGCTGAGGGGCGGCACCGGATCGTCACGCGCAGGACACAAGACGCGGGCCTCGCCGGGAGCGTTCGCGGGAGGCCCGCAACGAGACACGATGATCGAAGCATGCGACGATACGCGCGCGCAGAGACCGGACGACTTACTCGTATCGATGAAACGCAGCGACGTTCTGATCGTCAATCCGAATCCCTTGCTGAATCTGGTCCATGCCGGAGCCTTCACTCCGGGTGCCATCAACCGCGTGCCGGCCCTGGCGATGCTGGCCGAGGGCAAGGGCGTCAACGTCGCACGTTTTCTGGCACGACACGGGTATTCGGTGGTCCTGACCGGGTTCGCCGGCGGCCACAGCGGCGCCTGGCTCCGCGAGCTGGTCAAGGCCGAGGGCATACGCGACGCCTGTCTCGAAACCAAGGCCCCGCTGAGAGTCGGCTTCATGGCCTCCAGCCACGCGGATGAGCATCCGACCACCGTGCTGCCGACAGGGTTTCCCGTCACGCAGGACGAATGTCGCGCGCTGTGGGAGCGAGCGGCCGACTTGGCCTCCTCGGTCCGGCTGGTCATCATGAGCGGTTCGGTGCCCGACCGGGTGGCGGACGATGTTTACGCGGACCTGCTGCGACAGTGCCGACCCTGCTCGGTGCCCTGCTGGCTCGACGCTCACGGTCCCGCGGTGGACCGGGCCCTGGCGGGAGAGAGTCCACCCACGCTCGCCAAGCCGAATCGCGACGAACTGGACCACAGCCGCAGTTGGGACCGGGTTCCGGAACTGCACATCACCGATGGCGCCGCCCCGGTCGAGGTCACGATCCGCGGCGAAGGACGCTGGCAGGTGCATCCTCCGGCCATTCGCCAGGTCAATCCCATCGGCTCCGGGGACTGTTATCTGGGCGGCTTGGCGCACGGGTGGCTCAGCGGGTTTTCCGTCGCCGAGCGGCTGCGCTATGCGTCGGCGGCGGGCGCCGCCAATGCGCTGCAGCACGACGTTGCCATGATCGGTCCGGAACAGGTCGCACCGCTGCTGAGCGCGGTGGCCGTCAGGTGCTTGTAATCGCGGGCATCAATGCTTGCGGATCGAGCCCATGACGCGCGACTCGTCGGCGAAAAGACTTCCGATATCCACGGCATCGAACTGATAAAGGCGATTGCAAAAGTCGCAATGAACGGAGATGGAAGGATCTACCCGCAAGGTTTCCTCGATCTCCGCCCGGCCGAGGGCGACCAGCACCCGTTCGATCCGGTCGCGCGAGCAGTTGCAGCTGAAGGTCACGACGTCCGGCTCGAACAGCCGGACCCGTTCTTCGTTGAACAGACGATAGAGCAGGTTCTCGCTCGGCAGCGTCAGCAGTTCGTTGCCGGTGACGGTATCGGCCAACAGGCAGACCCGAGACCAGTCCTCGGAATCTTGATGGCTTCCGGGAATCTCCTGCAGGAACAGCCCGGCAGCACGCTCTGGATCGGCAGCCAGCCAAAGGCGCGTTGCCAGCTGCTCCGAGCGTTTGAAATAGTGTTCGATCGCTGCCGCCAGCGTATCGCCAACCAGTTCGGTAACGCCCTGATAAGGTTCCGTGCCTTCACACTGTACGGTGAGTACGAGCCGACCCGTTCCGAAAACTGCGTCGAGCGGACCTTCGGGAACCTCGCCCCGCCAGTGCGCGATGCCGCGCACCGTGCGCTGGTCCGTGGCCTGCACGACCAGCGTGTGCAGCGGGCCGTCCCCCTGAACCTGCAGGATCAACGCGCCCTTGAACTTGATGGTGGCCGAAAGCAGTACCACCGCCGCCAGGGCCTGTCCCAGTTGACGACTGACGGTTTCGGGATAGGGATGGCGTTCGAGCACGGATTTCCAGCTGTTCTCGAGGCGAACGAACTCGCCCCGCACCCCGAGATCCTCGAACAAAAAACGACGAAAACTGTCTTCCTGTAACATCGTGGCCACAACAGGTCAGCGGGTCGAGGCCGATTATACGGCCTTCGGTCCCAGCCACGACCGATCATTTCCCGAGGCCGGCCTGGTAACCTCGGATCAATGCACTGCGGAGGCATCATGTGGAGTTTCCTGAAAGGCAAGCAGACCCTGCCGGATGCCCAATCGGCACTGCAGGGTCGGGCCACACCCGTCACCGTTCCGGAGCACCATTTCGTCAACGGCCACCGGCTGCAGCGCCCGTACCCGGATGGGCTGGAAATCGCCACGTTCGGCCTGGGTTGCTTCTGGGGCGCGGAACGCAAGTTCTGGTCGATACCCGGGGTTTATTCGACCGCCGTCGGTTATGCCGGTGGCTACACCCCCAATCCGACCTATGAGGAAGTCTGCACGGGCGGCACCGGCCATGCGGAAGTTGTGCGCGTCGTGTTCGATCCGGCCAAGGTAGCCTACGAGACGCTGCTAGCAACCTTCTGGGAGTCGCATGACCCGACACAGGGGATGCGCCAAGGCAACGACCGCGGCACCCAATATCGCTCTGCGGTCTATACCCACTCCGAAGGACAGCAGGCTATCGCAACGATATCCAGCGCGAGTTTCCAGGAGGCGCTGACCCGAGCCGGCTTCGGCAAGATTACCACCGAGATAGCCCCGGCGGGACCCTTCTACTTTGCCGAGGCTTACCATCAACAGTACCTGGCAAAGAACCCTGCGGGTTATTGCGGGCTCGGAGGAACCGGCGTCACCTGTGCCCCATTCCACGCGAGTTAGCGTAACTAGTCCACCGGCGGGCTCCGTTCCGTCTTTGGACCCGATCGGCAATATCTCGTATCATCACCCGCTTCGTTCACCGGACCCACGGCCTAATGCTTGTCACCCGACTATTCCGCGCTCTGATCATCCTGGGCTCAGCGAGCCTGCTAGCCGCCGGCTGCAGTTCCAAGGCGCCTCGCCAGACTGCACCGCAGCATGCGCTGCCCGCCACCGTGAACGTCACCAAACTGGCCGCCAAGGCCTTCGAACAGATCAAGGCCGCAACGCCTCTGGATGAAGATGCGCACACCAATGCCCACATCATTTGCGTAGCCGGTGCGGTCGTGCGGTCGCGGGGCGGCGACTGGGAAATCGCCGTTTTCCGCAAAGACACGCCTTCGACCTTCGTCCTGCCGGGTGGCAAGATCGGCGTGAACAGCAGCCTGCTCAAGGTGCTGCGCAACCAGCACCAACTGGCGGCGGTGATTGCTCACAATGTCGCGCACATGCTGGCGCGACACCCGGAGCGACGCGTCGGCACCGCGCTGCATAACCGGCCGCAACTCGATTTGAACGGAGCCTTCAACTCTTCGCGCAATCCGGATTCCGCCCTGGCCTATGGCTTGCTCGGCGTACCCGTCGAGGGTGGAGTGTCAGTACCCTACGACGCGGCCCAAGAGGCTGAAGCCGATCGGCTGGGACTCGAGTTGATGGGGCGAGCCGGTTTCAACCCCAGGGAGGCGGCGATGGCATGGCGGAACCTGGAATCGAACTCGCGATCGGGAACGTTCATGGCCTTGCACGCGGCTCACGGCAGCGAGCGCGGCGCCGGCCTCGAGTCCGGCATGGCGACGGCTGTTGCACTGGAGGCGCAATATCTGGGCTCGCACAAAAAACCCGACTGCGATCGTATCCGCTGATGGCTGCCAGCGCCTGGGTGAGAAGCCACATGCGCGCGCCCTGTGGGGTTTTGCTGCATAAAAAACAGGGCCTCGAAAGGCCCTGTAATGCACTATAGAAGGAGGAATTCGAGCACCGGTTGTGCTTCGGTAACAAACAAGGGATCAATACCCAAGTAGTTAGGCTGAAGGATACTGATCAAAACCCGACGAAAAAATGTGACAAATTGTCGCGGCCAAACGGCGGGACACGGCTACACCGCATTCTCCGGGGCCACGCGACTAGCCCGGCCATCTCCATCGGCGCCGGGCGCAGTGGGAGGAACACCGGCGCCGCATTCCACCTCACCGGTCACCCCGCTTACACGCCGCCTGGAAAACGATAGAATTCCGCGATGAACGCACCCGCCAAGATGTCGATTCCGGTCCCCGCGGATTCCGACCAAACCGCCCGCAAGAATCTTCATTGGCTCTTCGTCCTGAGGAACCTGTTGCTGGGCGTGGAAGCCATGCTGATCCTGATCAGCGTATACGGGCTCGACATTCCTCTCCGGCAGATTCCCCTGTGGGGCATATTGACCGTCCTGGGCACCTTCAACTGGATCACTTGGATTCGCCTGACCTCGGCTCCGGCAGTCAGCGAATTTGAACTGTTCGCCCAGATTGCGGTGGATGTGCTGGCCATCACCGCGATCCTTTACTTCACCGGCGGCGCCACGAATCCCATGGCGTGGTTCTTCCTGCTGCCGCTGATCATCGCCGCGACGGTTCTGCCGCATTCGTACACGTGGTACCTGGTCATCTTTGCCTCGTCCTGCTACACGGTGCTGATCGGCTATTACCAGCCGCTGCCAGAGATTCAGGCCGTAACGCTGCCTTCCGACGTGTCGCTGATGACCCACAGCTACATGGAGCACCACGACATCCAGTTGCATGTCTTCGGGATGTGGTTTGGTTTCGTCTTCAGCGCCGTGCTGGTGGCCTATTTCGTCGTCGAGATGGCGAACACCTTGCGCGAGCGGGAACGCCGTCTGGCCGAAGCACGGGAACAAGCGCTGCGCAACGAACGGGTCGTCGCGCTCGGAACGCTCGCGGCAGGCGCCGCGCACGAGATGGGCACGCCGCTCGGGACGATGGCGATCGTCATCCACGAACTGGAGCAGGAATTCGAAGCCGAGGAATTCGCGGCCCTGCGCGAAAAGATGCAGATCCTTCGCGGCCAGATCACCCGCTGCAAGAATGCGCTCGCCGTCATGTCGGCGTCGGCGGGAGAAGCCCGCGCCGAAGGCGGGCACCCGATGCCGATCACGCGGTATCTGAACGAAGTCGCCGAAACCTGGCGCCGGGAAAAGCCGGGCGTCGCTCTCGACTATCGACTCCGGACGCCCGGCCCCTCGCCGCTGATCATCGCCGAAGTGACACTGACCCAAGCCCTGATCAACATCCTGAACAACGCCGCCGAGGTTTCGCCGAAAGGCGTCATGCTCGAAGCCGGCTGGAATCAGGATCGCGCGTTCATCGACGTCACCGACCGCGGGCCCGGCATCGCTCCTGACCTGTCCGCCCATCTGGGCAAAGCCCCGATCACCACCAAGGAGCACGGCCTCGGCGTGGGGCTGTTTCTCGCCTTCAGCACGATCGAACGCCTCGGCGGCTCGATCGAATTGCTGCCACGCGCGGGCGGTGGTACCCGCACGGCCATCACCCTTCCGTTGTTGCCCTCCGCATGACACCCGAACTCGAAACCGATCAACTCGAACATCCTCGACTACTGCTGGTCGACGACGACCCGACCTTCTGCGCGGTGCTGGCGCAGGCGCTGGAGAAGCGGGGCTTCGAAGTACATGTCGCGAATGACGTTGAGGCCGGGTTGGCGTTGGCGGAACGCATCACGCCGGAATACGCGGTGATCGACCTGCGCATAGGCCATGAATCGGGTCTGCTGCTCGTCAAACGGCTTTCCGAACTCGACGTCAACACGCGCATCGTCATGCTGACCGGGTTCGCGAGCATCATCACCGCGGTCGAGGCCATCAAGCTGGGCGCCGTACACTACCTGACCAAGCCGGCCGACACTGACGAAATCGTCAACGCCCTGCACAAGGACGAGGGCGACACCAATGTCGAAATCAAGGAAAAGCCGCTTTCGGTCAAACGGTTGGAGTGGGAGCATCTGCAAAAGGTGCTCGTCGCGCACGACGGCAACATCTCCGCCGCCGCGCGCGCGCTCGGCATGCATCGCCGCACGCTTCAGCGCAAGCTCGAAAAACGGCCCGTGAAGGAATAGTCGAAAGACTGAACCTGTCAGTTCTGGAGGCTAAAGTCGGATGTCAGCGGTGCGCGAGGGCGGTCGGCTGTAAAGGATGGGTTAGTTATCGGTAACGATGAATTCGCCATCTGTTTGCCCGACAATAATGACTGGAGCGGCGCCAACTTTAACTTCAGTGATCCAGACACCAGAGAATGCCTCGGTTTGTACGAATGCGGCGTGTAGCTCAAGAAGGGAGCGGGTTTCTGCGATAGCGGAAGTAATCTCGCCGACCAAGTTCTGAAGATTCTTGTTGTTGCTCCACGGATTGTGTGCGTGAAGATGTTTACCGAGTCTGTCATACAGAGACTCAAAGCGCTTCGTCGTCAGGTATCCGGAAGCTTTGCGGTCAAAGTGGAAAATGCCATTTGCCTGACGAACTGCCGGCTGTAGCGGCAGGGGATAGAAGTTCTTGTTGATCTTGCCAAGAATCTGAAAGATCTTTCCGGCGTGGTAGTCCCGCGTGTAGTCCGGCTGATCTGCCCGAGCGCGAAACACTTCGTACTTCTCTTTGCATGGCGCGATCGCCGCAAGTGCTATTGCTTCCATCGCCTTTCGAAACTGAAGGATTGCAGCGTCAATGAATGCGAGGCCCTGCCCAGCGTTGTAGGCTGCAAAAAAAGTCTCTGAAGCGCGCAGCCGTTCATTCACCTCGCTGATCATCGCGAGGTAGATGTCGCGGAGATCGTCGTGGCTTTGGGACATGAGGCAGCTAACCCAGCAGCGAGGCGAGGAGCTCCGCCAGACGATGGGATTGCTGTGAGGTTCTGAACCGCTGCGTCAGCACGATGTCCTTCAGGGCGCCAAGCGCCTCCTCGAAGATGTCGTTGACGATCAGGAAGTCATATTCCGAATAGTGCGACATCTCCGAGATCGCATCGCGCATACGCCGCGCGATGACCTCGTCGGGATCCTGGCCGCGGTCGCGCAAGCGCGATTCCAGTGCTTCGCGCGATGGCGGCAACACGAATACCGAAAGGCAGTCCGGCATCAGCGACTTCACGACACGCGCGCCCTGCCAGTCGATCTCCAGCAGCACGTCCTGACCGGACGCCAGCGTGTCTTCCACGGTCTGCCGCGCCGTGCCGTAGTAGTTGTCGAAAACCCGGGCGTATTCGAGGAACCCCTCGGCCGCGATCATCCGCTCGAACTCGGCATGATCGACGAAGAAATAGGCCTCCCCGTGACGCTCGCCCGGTCGCTGAGCGCGCGTCGTATGCGACACCGACACCGCGAGCCCGGTGACCTCTGCGCGCAGCGCGCGCACGAGACTGGTCTTGCCGGCGCCCGAGGGCGCGGATAACACGATCAGGTTACCGCGACTCATGGCCCGCGCTCCGCCACGTGCGGCAAACCGCCACGGCCCCGCACCCTTCCCGCGACCTCACTCGACATTCTGCACCTGCTCGCGTATCTGTTCGATGAGCACCTTGATCTCCATCGCGGCGCGCGTCGTTTCGATGTCCGACGACTTGGAGCCGAGGGTGTTGGCCTCGCGGTTCATTTCCTGGGACAGGAAATCGAGACGGCGCCCCACCGACTCCGCCGTGTCCAGCGACCGCAGGAACTCCTCGACGTGGGCCGACAGCCGGTCCATCTCCTCCGCGACATCGAGCTTCTGGGCCCAGTACACCAGTTCCTGCTCCATGCGGTCCGCGTCGGGACGCGCGCTCACCTCGGCAAGCTTGGCCTGAAGCTTTTCGCGCTGCATCCGCAACACCTCCGGCATCCGCACCCGCACGCGAGCGACACACTCGCCGATCTGCAGCAGTCGCTCGCGCAGCAATGCGGCGAGACTTTCGCCTTCCCGTTCACGCGCCGTGACGGCCTGCGCCAGAACCTCGTCCAGCGAGGCCAGGGCCAGAGCGCCCAGGCGCTCCCGATCGGCTGCCCGGTCTTCCAGAACGCCCGGCCAGCCCAGGACATCCAGCGCGCTGAACGGAGCCAGCGACCGCCCGGCCTGTTCCTCTACTGCCTTGGCCGAATCCAGCACGGCACGGAGCCGCGCCGCGTTCAGGCTGATGACGCCCGCCGTGCCCTCGGCCTTCTTCCAGATCAGCGTGCATTCGACGCGCCCGCGCCGCAGGCTGGCCCCGATCCGCGCCCGCACATCCGACTCGAGGAAGCGGAATGCATCCGGCAGGCGCAGCGAGACATCTAGGAACCGGTGATTCACTGACCGCAGTTCCCAGGTCAGAGACCAGTCTTCCAGCACACTGTCGTGGCTGGCGTAGGCCGTCATGCTTCTCAACATACTCCGCGGGTATTCCTGTTGGCTGGACAATCCGCCATGTTAAGGGCTACCGGGCTGCCGAGGAAACCCCATCGATACCACCCCGAGTCAGTCGGCGCCGGCGGGCAGGAGCGTCAGCCCATGTTCGGCAACACCCGCCTCGAACGGCAGGGGCGCGCCGTCGACCCAGGCCTGGTGCTGATCCCGGTAGTGGGCGGACAGGGGATGGCCGGATTGACCTCCGGGCATGTGGAACAGTCCGTCCGCGGCATGGTTCGGCGAGATGACGAAGCGTTCGCTGGCCCCGTGCTCGCCGCTCAGGATGCGCACACAATAGCCGGAGCAGCCGGCACTGCCGAACACCGGCATATCGACGAACGGCGACAGCAGTGCAATGAGCCGGCCGAACGGATGGCGGACGTGGATCTCGTTGACCCGGCCCCACGTCAGTTCGTCCACCCTGTCGATCGCGTAGTCGGCCCGCAACTGCCGGACGATGGACTCGAGTTCGGCGGACAGAAACCCGCGCCAACTGGCGTGGCGCCGGTCCGGCAGAGCGGCCTCCGGGCGTTGCTGGAGCAACGCCCGCAGCGGCGTTTCCATTTCGCGCCAGGCATAGGCGAAACCGGACTCTGCCTGCGCGCAGCGGCGCAGAAAAGGCTCAAAGACCGTCGCCGCCAGACGCTGCCGAAAGCGCACCAATAGCGCGATACCGCGACTGTCCGCCTCCATCCGACCGTCCCAGGCTTCGACGCTGCGGCGCGCGTCGGCCAGTTCACTGCCACCTCCAGGCGACGGCGTCGCGGTCAGTTCAAGGACGAGCCGGCGGTAGAACTCGAAAAACTCGCTGCCGGTGTCCAACTGCAGTTGCAACAGATCGGCTTCCTCCATCGCCTCCATCGCGGCAAGCCGCTGCGCGATACGGAACGCCCGGAAGCCATGGGAAAAATTGTGACCGATCAGATGCGGATACTCGCGGCCCAGCGTCCGGTTGTTGGCCGTCGCGATATACCCGTCGACCGGGTCGATCAGCCGCGGCAGGGCTTCGGGCGGAAGAAACCCTTCCCATCCGACAGCCCCGTCCGCCCAGCTGCGGGCCACGAGTCCGTCAAAACCCCGGCGCTTGGGAAACACGCCGGCATAGGTCCACGCGATGCGCCCTTCGCTGTCGGCCAGCACGACGTTCTGGGGCGGGATGCCGCAGCGATTCATGACGGCCATCGCTCGCTCCAGTGTCATCGCCCCGTCCATTTCAAGGAGACCGAGGTTCATCGCCTGGGGCTGCAGCGCGGTCCAACGCAAGGCCACGGCTGCACCGAGCAGAGGGTCGGGCAATATCGGTCCCCAGATGGTCCGACGCAGATCGACCGTCAGCGCCTCCGCGCCCCGAACCTGAATGGTCTCGGTGTGCGTGTCGAATCGAACCGGACCCGCGGGCGTTCGGTACGTGTCCGGATCGGCCGGGTCCGTCTCGATCCGCACCAGGTCCATGACATCGGCATCGACGTTCGTGAAACCCCAGGCGACCGCACCGTTGCTGCCGGCGATGAGCAGCGGCAAACCCGGCAGCGTGACGCCTGCCAGGCGGGCTGCGCCGTAGTGCAGTTCGGCCCGATACCAGGTATTTGGCAAGCCCAGCGCCAGATGCATGTCATTGGCGACCATGGCGCGCCCATCGCGGGTCTTGCGCCCGCCGACGGCCCACTGGTTGGAACCGGCGACAAGGCCATCGGCATCCACGGCGACATGCAGCGGCTGTGCGGATCGCTCGCCGATCAGTGTCGCCAGGGCTGCCAGCGGAATGGGCTGCGCCGGCCGGCGCGGCTCGCTGCCCCCAACCAGGGGCCGGCCGTACTCGTCGGCATCCGGTGTCAGGAAGGCAAACACCTCGGGTGGCAGTTCCCGCTGCATCACTGTCAGCATGCGCTCGTCCTGTTCCTGCGTGGTCAGGGTCTGGAACATCCCGAAGGCGACGAGCAGGCTGTCCTCCGCACGCCACGGCCCCGGCCGGTAACCGAGCAGTTCGATCTCGGGCGGCCAGGCCCGCAGCGATGCCATCAACGCGTTGACGCCTTCCGCGTAGGCTTCCAGCACGGTGCGCTGCTCCGGCGGCAGCGCCGCTGCCGCCGTGCGGGCGGCCTGCCGCGCCTGATAGACCCGCTGCCGGCGGTCGGTCGCCAGCAGTTTGTCCCCGAGGATCTCCGCTAGTTCGCCGGCGCTCTTGCGGCGGGCTAGATCCATCTGGAACAGCCGGTCGCGCGCGTGCAGGTAGCCAAGCGCGCGGTAGGCATCGACCCGGCTGCCGGCACGAATCACCGGCACCGCCAAGCCGTCCTGCGTGACCGCAACCTCTCGCTCCAGACCCGCCAGTACGACACGGCCGTCGGCTCCGGGCAGCGAGCGGTACAGCCACACGAGCGCGAGCGTGGCGCCTAGAAGCAGCAGCACCGCTGGCGTCCACAGCAGCCATCCCACCACTCGACGCATCGAACGACTCATCCGCAGCCCCTCTCGCCGGAAAGTGAGAACCCCGCGTGTTTGGGACGGACGCATCGATTAGGGTAGACTGGAGCGCTTTGCTTGAGAGGGCACTTCATGCGACCCAGTGGACGAGAACCGGGCCAGCTCCGGGCCATCCGGATCACTCCCCATTTCACGAAGCACGCCGAAGGCTCGGTGCTGGTCGAATTCGGGGACACCCGCGTCATCTGCACCGCGAGTATCGAAGAACGCGTCCCGTCTTTCATGAAGGGGAAAGGCAGCGGCTGGATCACGGCCGAGTACGGCATGTTGCCGCGCGCCACCCACGAGCGCTCGGGCCGCGAGGCCTCACGCGGCAAACAGGGCGGCCGGACCATGGAGATTCAGCGCCTGATCGGACGTTCGCTGCGGGCCGCGATGAATCTCGAAGCGCTGGGGGAACGCACCGTGACCATCGACTGCGACGTGATCCAGGCGGACGGCGGCACCCGGACGGCCTCGATTACCGGCGGCTATGTCGCGCTGGTGGTCGCGGTTCAGCGCCTGATGGAAGTACGCAAGCTGCGGATCAATCCGGTGCATGGGCAGATCGCCTCGGTGTCGGTCGGTATCCATCGGGGCATCCCGGTTCTCGATCTCGATTATGCCGAAGACTGCGATGCCGAAACGGACATGAACGTCGTCATGAACGATGCCGGCGCCTTCGTCGAGGTGCAGGGCACGGCCGAAGGCCACGCCTTCCGCCGTGACGAACTCGACGCGATGCTCGATCTTGCGAACAGCGGCATTCGGGAACTGATGCAACACCAGTTGGAAGCGATAGCCGCCAGCAAAGTATCGCCGACGAAGAGCTGATGCCGGCCTCCCCTCCGTCAACAGGCCGTCAGCGTGCGGCAATCCGGGTGCTGGGCACGGTGGCCGGCGAAGCGCCGGGAGGCCGGTCATGAGCGTCAGCGGGTCGCGCCTGGTGCTCGCCAGCAACAACGCCGGCAAGATCCGCGAACTGTGCGCACTGCTGTCCGGCACGGGCTACGAAATCGTTCCCCAGTCCGAATTCCGCGTCGCCGAGGCGGAGGAAACCGGCCTGACCTTCATCGAAAACGCGATTCTAAAGGCCCGGCACGCCGCTGAACAGAGCGGCCTGCCCGCGATCGCCGACGATTCCGGCCTGGCCGTCGATGCCCTGGGCGGCGCTCCGGGCGTGGACTCCGCCTACTATGCCGGGCGGCAAGCGTCCGATCACGACAACGTCGAGAAGTTGCTGGCGGCGATGGCCCCGGTACCCGAAGACCAGCGCTCCGCCCGCTTCCACTGCGTGATCGTACTGCTGCGGCATGCCCGCGATCCCAGCCCGCTGATCGCCCACGGTCGTTGGGAAGGGCACATCGCGACCGCGGCACGCGGCGACTCGGGCTTCGGCTATGATCCGGTGTTCCTCGTCGACGGATCCGGACGGACCGCGGCGGAACTGGATGCGACCGAAAAAAACGCTCTGAGCCATCGTGGACAGGCGTTGCGCGCGCTGGTCGCGCAACTCAAGCCAGGAGGCTAGCTCGGAAGCAGCCGGCCACTGCAGGCCGGACGCATGGCGCAAAGCCCCAGACCCGACAACCGGCGTAGGTGGACGCCCCCGGAGGCCTTATGCCAGATCACCGAGAACTCCTCATCGCGCGCTTTCCGGCCCTGTTCGAACGGCCGGATCCACCGCTCGAAAGGGCACTACAGCGAACGACCCTCATACAGCTCAGGGCGGGCCAGCAGGTGTTCTATCCCGGTTCGCCATGCCGCGGGTACGCCTTCGTGACCGAAGGGGCGATTCGCTGCCAAGTGCTGTCGGAACTCGGCCGTCAGATCGTGCTGTATCACGTCGGACCGGGCGGCTCCTGCGTCCTGACGACTTCCTGTCTGCTCAGCGACACCTTGTATCCGGCCGAAGGCGTCGCGCAGGCCGCGACCACCGCACTCCTGATGCCGCGCGACACGTTCCGCGAGGCCATCGACCAGTCGCCCGCACTGCGCTGCCATGTATTCCGCAGTTTCGCCGCCAGCCTTGCGGCGGTCATGGGTCGCCTATCGGACGTCGTGTTCGGCGACATCGGCGAGCGGCTGGTGCAGACCCTGTTGGCCGACGGCCAGATGCGCGTGACGCGAACCCATCAGGAACTCGCCGACGAGTTGGGAACCGCACGCGAAGTGATATCCCGCCACCTCAAACGTCTGGAGCACCAGGGCTGGATCCGACTGGGCCGCGGCTCCATCGAAGTACGCGATGCCACGGCTCTCCGCGCGTCCCTCCAGTTGCCCTGACGGCCCCATTGTGACTCGATCACTGAAATCCCGAGTGGACCGGTGCACTATCCCGCTCAACACGGCCCGAAAGCCGTGTCGACGGCTCCGCGCGGAACACCCGCGCGGTAGCCACCCGGTGCACTTTTCATCTCGGAGACATGACGATGGGCTTGATCCTGGACTGGTTGTCGACATTGATCGGCTTCAAGCTGAACGACCCACATGAGATTCCGTTCGCCGGTCCGTTGATGTTCGGCGCCCTCCTCGCCTTCACGCTGGGCTTCATCATCAATTGGTCCCTCGACCGCAGCCTGGCCGACAAGAGTCGGGCCGCCGACCGGAAACCCGCGGACTGATCCCGCAACGGGCGCCTTCCGGGGGTTCCCGAACACGCGGCGCGGAACCTCCCCCGAATCGATGGCGATGGGCCCGGGGGATAGCGGAGCCTGGGTCCTTCGTCCATAATGAGACCCGCATGTAGCCTTCGGGCCGCGTGCAAGACATCCTCGAAATGGCACGGATGTGTCGCCCTCGGAGCGACGGTCGGAAGCGCAGCCTATCGGGCTGGGGCTCAAGTACCTACGCCATCCCGATTCTCGCGGGAGAAATCGTATGCCGAATACCGACTGCTACGCCTTCCTGAAGGCGATCCTCGCAAAGGAATACGAAGCCAATCACTACCGCGGCGATGCCGCGCACCCGCACCACGCACACGTCGTCATCACGATCTCGCGCGATTTCGGGGCCGGCGGCGAACTCATCGGCAATGCCTTGTCGGAATGCCTCGGCATCCCGCTCTACGACCGTGAAATTCTCCGTTTGATCGCGGAGCGGTCGAAAACCTCCGAGTTTCATGTTGAACTGCATGACGAGCAGGTGACGTCCGGCATCACGGCCGCGATCTTCAGCACGCTGACCGGCGCCGCAAACCATATCGCACTCTACCGAAAGTACCTCTACGACGTCGTGAAGGATCTGGCCAAAAAGGACGCCATTCTTATCGGTCGCGGAGCGCATCTGATCCTGAATGGCGAAAAAGCGTTCCGTATTCGCGTGATCGCTCCACTCGAAACCTGTGTCCAGCGGGTGATGGCCGAAACCGGAGCCAGCCGCCGCGCGGCCGAAAAGCAGGTACTCGAAGTCAACTCGCAGCGGCACCAGTCGATCAAGAAGCTGTTCGGGGACCACGACCGCCAGGTGTCGCTCAACAATGCCGAAAACTTCGATCTGGTCTTGAACACCGACCAGATTCCGCCGGAACAGGCGGCCCCGGTCATCCTGATGGCGCTGCGCGCCGCCGGCTATCATCTGTTCGAGGCAGCGGCCACTAAATGAGCCAGTCGCCCGGCCGTTGTGTCGACGTCGAAATCGCCGATGTAGCCCGCCTGATCTATTCCGGCCCCTGTACCAAGCTCGTGGCGCCTGCTGCCCTGGGCGAGGTATGCATTCTGTATGGGCATGCGCCGCTGCTGACCCGATTGAAACCGGGGGCAGTTCGGCTGCAAACGGAACAAGGCCACGAAGAGGTCTACTTCGTGTCGGGCGGATTCATGGAAGTGCAGCGCACGGCCGTGACCGTGCTGGCGGATCAGATGCTGCGCTCGGAGGAGATAGACGAAACCGCGGCGTTGGCGGCGAAGAGGCGTGCGGAGTCGATCCTGAAGCGTAATCCACTGTTCAAGGATCGCGACGAAGCACAGTTGCAACTGGTCAAGGCGCTCGCGCAGTTGCGGGTGCTGGAGTACGCGGAGCGGCTCCACCTGCACGACCCGCGACGGTCACGCTGAGGGGAGTGGTCCGGCCGCGCCGCGCCGCGGGTGCGGCACGACCGGTGAGGACGACCTCGCAGAGGCAGGGTCAGCCGATGACCTTGACTCCGCTCGGCGTGCCGAGCAGCGCCATGTGGGCGGGCTGCAGCGCAAAGATGCCGACGCAGACCACTCCGGGGATGTCGTTGATCGCCTTCTCCATCGACAGCGGATCGACGAGGTTGAGGCCGTGCACGTCGATGATCTGGTTGCCGTTGTCGGTCACGCAGTTCTCGCGCCAGACCGGACGGCCGCCCATCGCAACCATCTGCCGCGCGACGTAGCTGCGCGCCATCGGGATGACTTCGATCGGCAGCGGGAACTTGCCGAGCACGTCCACCTGCTTGCTCTCGTCGGCGATGCAGATGAATTTCTTGCTGGCGGCCGCGACGATCTTCTCGCGCGTCAGCGCGGCACCGCCGCCCTTGATCATCTGCATCGCCGGATTGATTTCGTCCGCGCCGTCGATGTAGATCTCCAGCGTGCCGACGTCGTTCAGGTCGAGCACCGGAATGCCGGCCTGCTTGAGCCGCGCGCTGGTCCCCTCGGAGCTGGACACGGCGCCGTCGATCTTGCCTTTGAAGCCGGCCATCAGTTCAATAAAATGGTTGACCGTGGAACCGGTGCCGACGCCAATGACGGGAATGTCCTTGACGTAATCGACTACGGCTTCAGCGACCTTTCTCTTGAGTTCATCGGGCGTCATGTGTGCATCCTTTGGTTGGACTGGTATGAATCGCGCAAGATCATACTTGGTAGAGCCCCTAACTGTCATGTGGCGACCCGAACGCCACACTTCATGATCGACGGCGGCCGCCGGCCGCGATGAATCTGCAACCCTACATCGAGCGCATCCTGCGCGCGCGCGTCTACGAGGTTGCCGTCGAGTCGCCGCTGGATCCCGCGCCGGCGCTGTCCGAACGCTACGGCAACCGGGTGCTGATCAAACGCGAGGACCTACAGGCGGTCTTCTCGTTCAAGCTGCGCGGCGCCTACAACAAGATGGCGCAGCTCGATCCGGACGCCCGGGCAGCCGGCGTGATCGCCGCCTCGGCCGGCAACCACGCGCAGGGTGTTGCACTGGCCGCGCGCAAGCTCGGCATTCGCGCGCGGATCGTGATGCCCTGCACCACGCCGGGGATCAAGATCGCCGCGGTGCGGAGCCATGGCGCCGAGACCCTGCTCTTCGGCGACGCCTACGACGAAGCCTGCGAACACGCCTTGCAACTCGCCGAGCGCGACCGTCTGACCTTCGTCCATCCCTACGACGATCCCGACGTGATCGCAGGGCAAGGCACGGTCGGCATGGAGATCCTGCGCCAGCATCCCGGCGACATCCACGCGATCTTCGTACCGGTCGGCGGCGGGGGTCTGATCGCCGGCATCGCGGCCTATGTGAAATTCGTCCGGCCCGACACGCGCATCATCGGCGTCGAACCCGAGGATGCTGACTGCCTGCACCGCGCGATGAAGGCGCGCCGTCGCGTCATGTTGAAGCAGGTCGGTCTGTTCGCCGACGGCGTCGCCGTGCGGCAGATCGGCAAGGAAACCTTCCACGTCGCCCAGTACTGCGTCGATGACGTCATCACGGTCACGACCGATGAGATCTGCGCCGCGATCAAGGACATCTTCGACGATACGCGCTCGATTGCCGAACCGGCCGGCGCGCTGGGCATCGCCGGGCTGAAGAAGTACGCGGAACAGACGGGACTCCGCGATCAGACACTGATCGCGATCGAGAGCGGCGCGAATATCAACTTCGACCGGCTGCGCCACGTGGCCGAACGCGCCCAGGTCGGCGAGCGCCGCGAGATGCTGCTTGCCGTCACGATCCCCGAGCGGCCCGGCAGCTTCCTCGATTTCTGCAGCACCCTGGGCCGCCGTAGCGTCACAGAATTCAACTACCGCTATTTCGACGAGCACGAGGCCCACGTCTTCGCCGGCATCGCGATCGCGCCCAGCGGCGGCGACCGCGAACGACTCATCGACGAACTGCGCGCCCGGGGCTTCGCGGTGACCGACATGACCGACAACGAACTGGCCGTCGAGCATATCCGGTACATGGTCGGCGGACACGCGCCGCGCCTGCTGAATGAAGTGATCTACCGCTTCGAATTCCCCGAGCGGCCCGGCGCGCTGTTGAACTTCCTGTCATTGCTGAGCGGGCGCTGGAACATCAGCCTGTTCCATTACCGCAACCACGGCGCGGCTTACGGCCGCGTGCTGATGGGCCTGCAAGTTCCCAAGGCGGAACACCGGGCATTCCGCGAGTTCCTCGACGCGACCGGCTACGCCTATGCGGACGAGACGGTCAATCCCGCCTACCGCCTTTTTGCGGGCGGCAACGCGCGCCGCTGAGCCCGCGCCCTCCGACAGGCCTCCGCCATGCCGGCTATTCCAGCGACAGGATGAACGCCCACTGTGGCTCGGTCACCGGCATCACCGACAGCCGGTTGGCACGCCGGATCAGTGGCAGTCCCTCCAGCGCCGGCTGTTCGCGAAGCTCGGCCAGGCTGATCGTGCGCTGCAGCTTTCGCACGAAACGCACGTCGACCATCAACCAGACCGGCTTCTCGGGCGCACTCTTCGGATCGTAATGGACATGCTCCGGATCGAACGCGGTGGCATCCGGATAAGCCTCGCGCGCGATTTCAGCGATCCCGACCACACCGGGCACGGCACAGTTGGAGTGGTAGAACAGCACCCCGTCGCCCGCTTTCATATCGTCCCGCATCATGTTGCGGGCCTGGTAGTTCCTGACCCCATCCCAGGGCTCGGTCTGGTTCGGCCGCTGCTCCAGATCGTCGATACTGAATTCGGTCGGCTCGGACTTCATCAGCCAGTAGCGCATGCTCTCTTCCCATTTGCCTTGAAATGGGCTCGATCATATAGCCATTCGCGACCTCGGTGCAGATCGCGGGCGCGTTGACGCGAGCAGCGGTACGAGCTGGCGGGCTGCGCAATCGATGACTACCCGAGTCAGCCGAGTCATGCTTCGCCCCCGTCGACAAGTCCAATGATCGAAACGGCTACCCTCTGGTCAGGAGGAGGCGTGCTCTCGACCCAAAGCAGGCGGTCGACAGGACTGACATTGGATGGCTCGCTTCAGACTGAAGCGGACATCCGGAATCACACACTGGCCGGCAAGTCTTCGAACAAAACGGATGCTGGGGTCCAAGTTCCGATTTTGCCCGTGGTCAGCTTTCGGCAATCTGCTTGTTAGAGCAGCCGCCCGAAAACAGTCGTTGGTCAGCGAGTCGGCAACTGAACTGAAGGGCAATCTCGGCGTTTCGAGCCGCAAAAGGTGTGAGGAGCCCAAAACGCCAAAGGCGAGGCGCTTCTGCCTGCGCATTCAAGTCGGCAACGCCAGGATCGCTTCGACCAATGGCCGCAATTCCCTTTCCAGGTCTTCGACCAGTTCCAGCAGAGCGGGCAGACCTCGCCCATTTTTGATCTCTGACTCAAGCATTGCCGCCGCCGCTTGCACACTGCTCGCGCCCAAGGTCGCGGAAGCACCCTTGAGGGAATGGGCGAGCCGCCGAGCCACGATGAAATCTTCGGCAGCCAACCGCTCGCGCAGGCGGGCGGGTTCTTCCGAATGCGTTTCGGCGAAGCGCCGTAACATGCGGTGATAAAAGTCGAGCTTCCCTTGAACCGAGGTGAGTCCGCACTCGATATCCAGGCCAGGGATCGTGCTTAACCCTGCGAGCAAGGTGGCTTCGTCGGTTGCCCGGTCACCTTGCGGGGGTGTGTATGGCGCAACTTCATCCTGCGGCGGAAGCCACCGCTCCAAGCTAGACTGGAGCACCTTTGGCTCCACCGGCTTGGCGATATGGTCGTTCATGCCGGCTTCAAGACAAGCTTGGCGATCCTCGCCGAAGGCATTGGCGGTCATGGCGAGGATCGGCGTAGCGCGGTGCTCCGGCAGGCGGCGTATTGCCCGGGTGGCTTCCAGGCCGTCCATTTCCGGCATTTGCATGTCCATGAGGATCAGCGCATAGGGAACCCGTGCCGCCATCTCCACGGCCTGCCGGCCATTCTCCGCCAGATCGACCTCCAGCCCTGTATTCCGAAGTTGCTCCAGGGCGACTTCCTGATTGACTGGATTGTCTTCGGCCAGCAGGATCCTGACAGCCTGAAACTTGCCGGGCCAGACCGAGCCGGCGGCAGGTTTCTCGCCCGGCGCAGCGGGCAGGGTCAGGCCGGGGCGCTTGGCCAGGCGCGCGGTGAACCAGAAGGTACTGCCCCGGCCTGGTTCACTTTCCGCTCCGGCTCTGCCGCCCATGAGTTGGGCCAATTGGCGGGTGATGACCAGTCCCAGGCCCGTGCCACCGAATCTGCGGGTGGTGCTGTTGTCGGCCTGCTCAAACGCACTGAACAACCGCTCGATTTGCTCAGCCTCGATGCCGATGCCGGTGTCCTTTACCTCAAAGCGGACCAACAGGTCGCTTTCGCTGTCCTCGATGATGCGGGTCTCGACGCGGATGCTGCCTTGCTCGGTAAACTTGATGGCGTTGCCCAGGTAATTGAGCAGTGCCTGGCGCAGACGGGTGGGGTCGCCGCTCAATACAGGCGGTAATTCATCGGTGACGAAGTGCAGGCTCAAGCCTTTGTCTCGGGCTTTCTCCACGATCAGGGAACGGATTTGGTCGAACAGGGCGGCGGGGGAAAAATCCACTGTCTCCAGGGTCAGTTTGCCGGCCTCGATCTTGGAGAGGTCGAGGATGTCGTTGATGATGGCCAGCAAATGGTGATTCGCCTCCTGGATCTTGGCGAGCCGTTCCCGCTGGCCCGGTTCCGCGAGGTCGTGTTCAAGCAATTGGGTCAGGCCGAGGATGGCGTTCATCGGGGTGCGGATTTCGTGGCTCATATTGGCCAGGAAAGCGCTCTTGGCGCGGTTGGCGGCTTCGGCTTCCTCCACGCGGCGCGCCAATTCGGCGTTGAGTCGCGCAATGCGCCGATCGTTCGCCTTCCGTTCGCTGTTGTCGAACAACGTGGAGCGGCTGAGCAGGTAACGGCCGTCTCGGTCACGGACCGCCGTGGCGCTCAATGAGACTGGCAGCACGGAGCCGTCCTTGCAAACCAGTTCGAATTCCAGGTTGTTGACCTGACCGGTTTCTTTGAATTGCGGGAAGTTCTGCTCGAACACCCGCACGCTTTCGGGGGTAAGGATCTGGACCATGTTCAGGCGCGACACAACTTCCTCGCGCCGGTAGCCAAGCCAGGCCAGTTCGGTGTCGTTGATCGCGACGATCGTGCCGTCGACGTCAAGGGAGTGGTAGCCACACGGCGCATTGTTGTAGAGATCGGCGATCTCCGCCGCGCGTTCCTCCAGGGCACGATTGGCCTCCTGCAGTTGCAGGGTGCGTTGATCGACCCGGCGTTCGAGATCGTGGCGATACTGCTCCAGTTCTTCCTCGGTTCGCTTGCGTTCGGTGATGACGTCGAATACGGCGACAAAACACTCGCTGCCCACCCCATAGACGGAGACGTAAAACCACATTTCCAGAGCGGATAGGTAGATCTCGAGCCTTTCCGGCTTGCCGCCCGCCGCGACCCGGCCGTAGACGGCGAAAAGCGCCGGGTCCTTTTCACGCACGCCCGGGATGACGTCGGTGACGTTTTTCCCGATCACGTCATGCAGTCCCGTCAGTTGCTCGAAGGCGGGGTTGACATCGAGATAGGTGAAGTCGCACGGTTGGCCGTTCTCGTAAATCATCCGGCAATAGGCGAATCCCTCCAGCATATTTTCGAACAGCGAGCGATAGCGGGATTCACTGGCCCGAACCGCCTCCTCGGCGCGCAAGCGCTCGGTGATATCGATGACGATGCCGATGTAGCGTTCGGGTTTGCCGTCCGCCCCCATGATGGGACGACTCCGTGCCATCAGCCAGCATGTCGGCTGTCCTTCCGGGCGATTGACCCGCCATTGCAATTCGAATTCCCGGCCTTGGCTGGCCGCGTCGTTGACCAGACCGGCGACCCGGCCGCGGTCGTCCGGGTGGATAGCGGCCAACCATGCCGCGTAGCTGGGCTCGCATTGGCCGCGCGTCAGGCCATAAAGTTCCCACAGAGTATCGGACCAGTAATTGCGGCTGCCGTCCAGAATCCATTCCCAGGTGCCGGCGTGGGACGCATCCTGGGCCAACCGCATGCGCGCTTCGCTATCGCGCAAGGCCTCTGCGGCAGTCCGTAGCGCCGTGACATCGGCGTGGGTACCGATCGCCCGCCGCGGTTTGCCCTCGGCGTCCCGTTCCACCACTTGCCCACGGTCCAGAATCCAGCGCCAGGAGCCGTCCTTGTGCCGCAGACGGTGTTCGCATTCGTAGAACTCGGTGCGGCCCTCCAGATGGTCGGTTAGCGCCGCCATGACGAACTCGCGATCGTCGGGGTGAACCAGTCGTTCCCAAGAGCGGACATGAGGCTCGATGTCTGAGGGGGCGTAGCCGAGCATGGTGGCCCAGTAACCTCCAAATTGGACCTCGCCGCTAGGCACATCCCAGTCCCAGAAGCCCAGTTGTCCTGCCTCCAGTGCCAGCGCAAGCTGCTGCCGACTTTCCTCCAACCGCTTCTGCGCCTGCTGGCGCTCGGTGACATCGAGGTTGACGCCTGTCAGGCGCAAAGGCTTGCCCTCGGTGTCCTTGAACCCCTGAAACCGCCCGGCAATCCAACGCACGCTGCCGTCGGGCCGGACAATGCGAAATTCGGTTTGCACCGGCTTGCCCGTGGCGAGTGTTTCCTCGACTTTGGCGACCGCACCGGCGCGGTCATCGGGGTGGACCAATTCCTCCCAAGCGGGTTGCGTCCGCCCAAATTCACCCGGTGCGAGTCCGTACATCGCCTCCAATTCCGACGTCCAGATGTTCACGCCGGTTCGGACATTCAAGTCAAACGCGCCGATCTTGGCAGCCTCGGTCGCCAGCCGCAGTCGCGCCTCGCTCTCGCGTAGTGCATCCTCGGCCCGCCTCCGCTCGGTGATGTCGCTGCCGACGGCCAGTATCCCGGTCACCCGGCCTTGCTCGTCGTAGATCGCGCGGTTGGTCCAGGCCATCCAGACGCGGCGGCCATCCCGGCAAACATTTTCATTGATGTGGTTGAGATAGCGATCCGGGTGGCTGACGATATCCTTGACCAGGCCCGAGTAGTCGATGCCGGCTGATCCCTGCGCCGGCAACAGGATGCCGACCTCCTTGCCAACGATTTCCTCGGTCCGCCAACCGAAGAACGACTGGGCGTATTCGTTCAGGAAGGTGACGCGACCGTCGCGGGACCAGCGGAGGATGGCGCTGTTGGCGTCCTGCACCAACTCGCGGTAGCGGCGCTCGCTTTCTTGCAGGGCCGCTTCGGCCTTCTTGCGGTCGGTGATGTCCTGCTTGATGGACACATAGCGGCACACACGGCCGTCTTCTCCCCTAACCGGAGTGATGGTCTGGTATTCATGAAAAAGGCTGCCGTCCTTGCGCCGGTTGACCAATTCCCCTTGCCAGACCTGGCCGGAACGGATGGTTTGCCACAGTTGCTCGAAGAATTCGCGGCTCTGTTGGCCGGAATGCACCAGTTCGTGCAGGGTACGGCCCAATACTTCCGCCCGGCTATAGCCACTCAAGGCAAGAAATGCCTGGTTGGCCCATTCGATGTGTCCGTCGGATTCGGTGATCACGATGGCGTTGGCGGCCGCATCGAGGGCCAGTCCACGCAGGGCCAGGGTTTCCTCGAGTTGCCGGCGTTCCGTGACATCCGTGCCGATACCCCCCACGTAGTGCATTCCGGCGCTATCCTCGAAAGAAAACTTGCAATTGCGCCATATGCGGCGCTTGCCGTCTTCGTCCAGGGTTTCCTCGTCGACCTCCATTGGGCGCCCAGCCGCCAGCACCGCCCGGTCATTGGCCATGAAGGAACTGGCGATTTCCGGCGGCCACAGGTCCTGGTCGGTCTTGCCGCGCCAGTCCTCCAGCCGCACATGGAAGAAGTCCTCGTAGGTCTTGTTGAGGTAAACGTGGCGCCCTGCTTCATCCTTGATCCAGGCGATGGCCGGGTTGTTGTCCATGAATAAGCGGAAGCGCTCCTCCGCTTCTTCCTGCCGGACTTCCGCCCGGTGCATCTCCGAAATATCGGTGA
Organism: Methylolobus aquaticus; assembly: GCA_004168015.1. Classification (GTDB taxonomy): domain Bacteria; phylum Pseudomonadota; class Gammaproteobacteria; order Methylococcales; family Methylococcaceae; genus Methylotetracoccus; species Methylotetracoccus aquaticus. Next base: position 9,286 of record SEYW01000014.1, on the reverse strand, counting down.
AGGTCAATACGGCGCCGACGCGCCCGCCCGATTCGTTGATATAGGGCGCGATTTGCATCAGGTAGTGGAAATCGCCCTGGTGGACGCGTTGCACCACCGTGTCCCCCCCGGTGATCACTCCGTTGATTTGATCACGCAACTCGGGGAGGTCGAGATGGCAGGGAACGCCGCAGAGCATCTGGCCAATGTCTTTCGCCACCAATCCGAACACCCGTACCGCGAGGGCGTTGAAGCGGGTTATCTTGCCTTCACGATCCGTCACCACCAGGCCGGTGCAAATCGAGTTCTGGATATTGTTCAGCGTGGTGTTGATCTGGTCCGATTCCTCGGACTTGAGCCGTAAGGCTTCGTTGAGCGTTTTCAGTTCTTCGTTGGAGGCCTGCAACTCTTCATTGGAAGCCTGCAATTCTTCGCTGGAAGACTGGAGTTCCTCGTTCAGGGACTGCGATTCCTCGTGGGAAGCCTCCACCGCCTCGATCATCGCCTCCAGGTGTGCCCGCGTATCCGTCAATTCCTCCCTCAGGCGCGCGGTTTCATCGGCCTGGTCGGATTCGGTCGGAACGCCCCCCGCAGCGCTGGCGGGGCTTTCCTCGAAGTGAATCAGAAAGGCCGATTCGGTGCTGTCCGGCACCAACTTGACCCGGCGCAAGACCGGCCAGGCCCATACGACCTGGTCATCCAACACCAGCGCCGCGCCAGTCCCGCGTAGGGTTTCCAGGTCTTCCCACGCCATCCGGTAGGCGAGGGTCTTGAGTTCGCCCCGCAATTCACGGGGACACAGTGAAAACAGCGAGAAATCGGAGTCGTTCCCGGGCAGGCTGAAATACCGTTCCGACCGGCCGAAAAAATACAAGGGTTCGAACTTGGCGTTGACCAACACGCCGGGCGGGCCGTGGCGCACCAAGGCCGAGCATGCGGCCTCTTCCAGGGATTGCTCAGGAAGACCGGGTTTAGCCCTCGCCTGGGAGCGAGGCTGCGGCCATGCGGGTGGGGCGAACCACGCGCGGGGCTGGGCGAAGATGGCCGAGGCCGGACGGCGCCGATAGAGCCTCTGGTTGGTGTCGATGGCCTCGAACAGTTGCGAGTTGAATCCGGTGGACTCCGATCTTCCCAGCAGCAGCAGGCCGCCGGGTTTCAATGCGTAGTGAAAGGCCTTGAGCAGTGTCTCTTGCTGTTCCTGTTTTAGATAGATCAGCAGGTTCCGGCAAGTTAGCAGGTCCATGTTGATGAAGGGCGGGTGGCTGAGCAGATCATGGACCGAGAAGACACACAGTTCGCGCAGCTTTTTCGCGATGCGCCAACCCCCCGCTTGTTTCCTGAACCAGCGTTCGCGGTCCAGATCAGCCAACTCCTCGGACGAATACACCCCGGCGCGGGCGAATTCCAGGGCCTCCTGGTCGACATCGGTGGCGAACACCCGAGCATCGAAACGGCCCAGTCGATTGCCCAGAATCTCGCCGAGCAGGATCGCCACGGAATAAGCCTCCTCGCCGGTCGCGCAGCCTGCGACCCAAACCCGGATCGAGTCGCCCTCCCTTTTGCCGAGGATCAATTCTCGGAGAGCCTTTTCCAAGGCGAGGAAAGCAGGCCGGTCCCGAAAGAAGCACGAGACGGAAATCAGGAAGGACGCTTGCAACCGAGAGAGTTCCTCGGGATTACCTTTGGCGTGGGCCAAATAGTCCTCCAGAGAAGCGAAGCCCAGAGTCTGATAGCGCCGGGTGGTTTGACGGCGCAGCGTGGCTTCCTTGTATTGGCTGAGATCGAGGTGTGTGGCCTCGGTGACCAGCCCAAGTAATTCGTCGAAGGGCGAGGAGGTGGCTTCCGTCCACCCTTCTCCCAGACGTTCGCGCAGGGTTTCGACGCTGTTCAACCAGCGGCCGATATCCTCGGTGTTTCCGCAGAAGCAGCTGCCTGGTTGCCCCAGGGCGGAACTTGGCATGGCGGCCTGTTCCGCGTCTGCCGGAGCCTGGACGATAACGATACCGCCCGCTTTCCGGATGGCGTCCACGCCGACCGTGCCGTCGTGCCCGGAACCGGACAGGATCACCCCAACCGCTTGGTCCCGGAAGCTTTCGGCTGCCGAGATGAACAACTTGTCGATGGACGGCGAGATGAACGCGGAGGGTTCTGGCGGGAGCAGTTCCAGATGTCCATCGCGCACCAGGACATCGTGTCCCGGCGGACCAACATAGAGATGATCCGGCCGGAGGGGGGCGCCTTGGTCGGCGCCGAGAATGGTGAGCGCGCTATGGAAGCCCAGGATCTCGGCCAAATTGCTGATATGGGCGGGAGACAGATGCTGAGCCAGGACATAGGCCGTCCGGCCATGCCGCTCCAGCGAAGCGACCAGCGGGCGTAGCGCCCGCACCCCCCCCGCCGAGGCACCGATGACGACCAGAAAGGAGGGGGATTCGTTGGTCATGGCGACCGCGCCTTCTTCAGATGTGTGTGGGTTTGTTTACGGCCGATACCAGATCGCTAAATGAGGAATTCCGCCCGTGGCACGCTGACGAGGGGCGCTCTGTCCCCATTCCGACGGAGAATCTCAGTTTATCCCGATCGCGGGACGTCCAGCCTCGGGCAATCGGCCAGCAAGCGCCGCAAAGCTTCGAGCCTGACCGGTTTGACCAGATGTTCGTCCAACCCGGCGGCGCGTGACTTCTCATGGTCTTCGCGCCGCCCGTAACCTGTCAGGGCGATAAGCCGCACCCTCCCTATTTCCTCGGACCGCCGCAGCGCGCGGGCGACCGCCCAGCCGTCCATTTCCGGTAGCCCGATATCAAGAAGCACGACATCCGGCCGTTCGGCCTGCGCCATTTCCAGCGCACTCGGGCCATCGTAGGCTTTCCAGACCTCATGCCCGTCGTGCCGCAACAACAGGGCGAGGCTTTCGGCGACATCGTGGTTGTCTTCCGCCACCAGGATGCGGAGTCCGCCTGTGGGCGAAAAGGCCGCAGTCGCGGTTTGGGGGTCGGCGGACGGCGGGTCCAAAAGACGCGGCAGCCGGATCGTGAACTCGCTGCCATGGCCCCGCCCCGCGCTGAAAGCCGCTACGCTGCCGCCATGCAGGTCCACCAGCTTTTTGACTAATGAAAGCCCGATTCCCAAGCCGCCCTCGGAACGGTCCAGGGTCCGACTCACCTGGTAGAACGGAATGAACAGATGAGGCAATGCAGCGGCATCGACACCTTGTCCGGTGTCGCGAACCCGGATGACGGCCTCGTTGCCGCCAGACTCGACGGACAATTCAATCCGTCCGCCCTGGTTGGTGTATTTGGCGGCATTGTTGAGCAGATTTGACACCGCCTGGGCCAGCCGGACCAGATCGCCCTCGACCCAGACCGGTTCGGGCGGCAGGTTGACAGTGAGTTCATGACGTCGTTCGTTGATCAACGGGAGGACGGTCTCGATGGCCCGGTGCACGATATCTGCCACGGCGAGCGGCGCTTTCAGGAGTTCGATCTTGCCCCGGGTAATGCGGAAAATATCCAGGAGGTCATCGACCAGCCGGGTCATTTGCGCGGTTTGGCGGTCGATGATGTCCCGGCACCAGGCCATCTGGGCTGCGTCCAGGTTGGGCCGCCGGAGGATCTCGACGGCGTTGCCGATGGGGGCCAGGGGGTTGCGGAGTTCGTGGGCCAGCATCGCAAGGAATTCGTCTTTTCGCTGGTCGGCTTCGATGAGGGCGGCCTCAGCCTGTTTCAGGCGGCCAATATCGAGGTTGATGCCTGCCCAGCAGAGCACCTGGCCCCGCTCGTCCCTAACCGGTACGCCACGCGCCAGAACCGGGTGGTAGTTGCCGTCCACTCCCAGGAAACGATGTTCCATGTCCCAAACGCCCCCGGTGCGGACACACTCCTTCCAGGCGGTCATGGTGGGTTCGACATCGTCGGGATGCAGGACTTCGCTCCAGCCGAAATCCGAGCATTGTTCCTGGGTGATCCCCACCAGCTTGAGGAAAGATTCGCTGGCGTAGGTGTTGCGGCCATCGGGCGCACAAATCCATATCCCATAATCGATGGATTCACCGATGGCCCGGTAAATGCGCTCGCTCTCGCGCAGCGCTTCCTGGACGAGCCTGCGGTCGGTGATGTCCTCGGCGGACATGATGATGCCGCCGGTCCCGCCCTCGCTGTCGAGCCAGGGCACCACCCCCCAGCGCAGCCAGCGACAGCTGCCATCGCCCTGAACCCACAGGTCCTCGTCGCTTTTTAGCGTGGCGCCGGCCAGACACTGCCTATGAATATCCTTCCAACGGTCGGGCAGATCCGGGTGCAGTTCGTAATGATTGCGCCCGGCCAAGTCGGTGTTACCCTTGCCGTAGTCGGCCAGCCAGCGGCCGCTAGCGGCCAGATAATTCATTCCCCGGTCGAACATGGCGACGCTGATGGGCGCGTGTTGGATAAAGGTCAGCAGTTGAGCCTGGTTTTTCTTGAGTTTCTCCTCGGCCAGTTCCCGCTCCCTTTCTGCGCGCCGCATTTCCGAAATGTCGGTGAAGGTCAGCACGGCGCCCTCGCACTGACCGTACTCGCCGATGTAGGGCACGATTTGCATGAGGAAATGCCGCTCGCCGATACCGACGCGCTGGGCTAGTGTCTTTCCGCCATCGCCGATGACCTCTTCGATTCGGTCTCGCAGGTGGGGCAGATCGAGATGGCAAGGCACGCCACAAATGTGCTGGCCGATATCGCCTTCCACCATGCCGAAGATTCGCACCGCCATCGCGTTGAAGCGGGTGATCCTGCCTTCCTGGTCCACCACCACCAAGCCGGCATTGATCGAGTTCTGGATGTTGCCCAGCGTGGTGTTGGCCTGGGTCAATTTGAGCGACTTGTGGCGCAGTTCCTCGTTAAGCGTGGTCAACTCCTCGTTCGACGCCTGCAGTTCTTCATTCGACGACTGAATTTCCTCGCTGGATGCCTGCGCTTCCTCGTTCAGGGATTGCAATTCCTCGTTGGAGGCCTCCAACGCTCTGATCAAGGCCTCCATTTGCTCCCGCGTGCCAGTGAGTTCGTCTCTGAGACGCCTGATTTCATCAGCTTGGGCGGATTCGGTATCGGCGACCGGCACGCACTCGGCAGGGCTTTCCTCAAAACTGATCAGAATGGCCGGTTCGGACCCATCCGACGTCGACTCGATCCGCCGCAGTATCGGCCTGACCCGCAAGGCCCCGCCCTCCAATGGAAGCACCGTGCCGATCCCCGTCAGCGACTCCACGCGTTCTTCCGTCATGCGATAGGCAAGGATCTTCACTTCGCTGCGCAATTCCTCGCGGCACAGCGCCAATACAGAAAAATTCGCGACACCTGCGGGCAACGCGAAATAGCGCTCGGACTCACCGAAAAATCGTAGTGGCTCGAATCGGGCGTTCACCAGTACACCCGGCGGCCCATATGCCCGCCCCATCGCCGCGAGCGCGGCGTCGATTTGCGTTCGGGGATCGCGTTGGGGCTTGTCGCGGGTGAGCAAGGGTCGGTGCGGGATCATGGAAGCGACCGTTCTGCAAGATCTAGGGTATGGAAGTGGCGCGGCGCCGGTAGCGCTCTTCTCCGGGGTCGATGGCTCTGGACAGGCGCGAGCCGTCACCGGCAGATTCGGATTTTACGGGAGCAATGGGCCGCCGTCCCCAGGCTGTGATGGAAGGCGCTGAACAGAACAGCGTCGTGAGACGGCGTAAAGGCACGTAGCAGCTTACGGCAACCGATCAGGCCGAGTGGTTGGCATCGACATCGCCAAACAGACCTTCGAAGCCGCCATTGGCATTGGCGGCAGCATCGAGGCCTTCGCCAATGACGAGGATGGCCACGACGCCTTCGTCGCCAGGCGGCTGGCGGGCGTAGCGGTCGATCTGATCGTCATGGAGGCTAAGGGGGGACTGGAGCGTGATCTGGCCTGCCTGCTGCAAGCGGCCGGTTTCGCGGTAGCCGTCGTCAATCCTCGGCAGGCGCGGGATTTCGGCAAGGCCATGTACCTCGCTACGACCGACCGGATCGACGCCACGGCGCTCGCCGGACTGTCGCAGGTGCTGGCCCGCCACGCGGAGCGGGATCGGTTCATCAGCGCCCTGCCCACGCCCGAACAGCAGGCGTTGCAGGCTCTGGTAGCCCACCGGCGCCAGCTTGTCGTTTTGCACGTTGCCGAACATCAGCGGCTCTCGGTCAGCCATGCCGCCGCCCGCAAGAGCATCGAGGCGTTGATCAAGGCGATTCGCGCGCAGCGCGCAGCTCAACGAGGTCGAGATTGAACTCGCCAAGCACATCGAAACGCATCACGCCGATCTCGCCCAGCGGCTTGCCGCCGTGCGCGGCATCGGTCCGGCCACGGTCGCCACGCTGATCGCCGATGTTCCGGAACTGGGGCGTCTGTTCCGCCGCGAAGTCAGCGCCTTGATCGGTGTTGCGCCGTTCAATCGGTACTCCGGACAGCTGCGCGGCAAGCGCGCCATCTTCGGCGTCCGCGGGCAGATGCGGTGCGGCGTCTACATTTGCCATGCGGCTTCCCGCGCTTCCCGAGGGCGACAAAGTAGCCATCATGAATGGCCTGGACAGCGCCAAGGGCCGCGCCATCGCCACCTACAACGCCGCCGCCGATCGGTTCGACCATCCCGCGAAAACCTTCTGGGACCGGTTCCGGCGGGCCACCATTGATCGGCTGCATCTGCGATCGGGGCAGTGCGTGCTCGATGTTTGCTGCAGGAGCGGCGCCTCGGCACTCCCGGCGGCGGAAGCTGTCGATGCGGAGGGACGGGTGATCGGGGTCGATCTGGCTGAAAGCCTGCCCGAACTGGCCCCCGGCCAGGGTCCTGCGTTGGAGTCTGGCGCAGAGGCCCAATTCCGGACGGGGGACATGATGTCGCAGGGATTTCCGGACGCGACGTTCGACGCGGTGGTGTGCGTATTTGGGATCTTCTTCGTCCCGGACAGGCCGGGTGTGGTCACTGAATTTTGGCGTACGGTGACGCTGGACGGCAAGCTCGCCCTGACGACCTGAGAGCCGAACTTATTCGAACCCGCCAATTTGGTGTTCTGGGAGTCCATCCGCTGGGAGGCTCCCAAGTTCTTCAAGCCCTTCAATCCGCGAGATCGGATCAGTCAGCCAGCCTCGTCGGCGACGCTGCTGCGGGATGCTGGCAGCGAAGACAGCCGCATCGAGGAAGAAGCCGAAATGAGCGGCACGTCCGGGCCACCGGGCACCTTGTCCAGCATTAGCGCGCATTTGACCGCTAACGGAGTGCTGCTGTCGTCGGAAAGACTGGCTCTATCCGGTCCAATGGCCGGATCTGGTCGTAAGGGGAAGTAGCTGGCAGGCGCTGGTCGACCCAGAGTGGTGGGTCGACAGGGATGACATCGGACGGGCCGTTTCACACTGAAGCAGTCACTTGAAGTTGCAAGCGGGGCGGCAAGTCCTAGGCCATAGCCCCGCATTTCACGCCCGGAGACTAGATTCCGTGAATGGCAGCAAACGGGAAAGAGCGTCGGCTTTAGCCGATAGGTTCAATGCCGCAGTTCAGAGAGCGACTATCAACGATGGATAATGGAGCCATTTCCGTCGTCCTGACGGGTCGCGACACACCAGTACCCTGAGCTGTGCGCCCGAATAGCCCTGTGGCTCGGCTCTTCCTGCGGTTCACCGCAGGGAAGAGCCAATTTTTCGCGATGCATGATTGTGAATTACTGCCCGGACCCGACCCGCGAAACGACCTGAGGACTTGAGCTCCCAGCGAGGTTCTGCAGGTGGTACTGGATAAGGAGCACTGTGAGCGACTGAAACAAACTTTCTACGCCATTTGCCCTTCGAAACCTGTAAATGTGGGCGTCGGGCCGACTCTAAACAGGAAGCGGTTTCCCGAACGCACTGCTCATTGACTTTGCCAAAAATGTGGAATAAAAATCCGCCTTTTCCTAATCGTTCATAAAGGCCTTCACGTCTACCGTATCCATCGACAATTTCGGAGCAGAACTCACCGACTACATAAACTCGGTTCGCGATTTCGCCGCTGATCATATCGCCGACGCCTTCCGCCACACCAGAAAAACCCCAAGGGCATTACCACTTCTAAAGCAGTGAATGGTTAAGTTCAACTAATACAACAGAGATCCCAGACCAGAAACTGGCCTAGGCAAATATCCATAAAGCTTTAACGGGCGAGTTACAATGTCTGATTCATCGAAAGCTCCCACTATCCCCATCCCGAATACTTCAATATCTCAGCTCTCCCTTGTCGATGCTGCCTTCTGGGTGCTCCTTGCCGACAATACTATCCTTATGCGCCTATTGGAAACTGGATCGTGGAGCAAGCTCCCCGCCATCTCCAATGACGGCTCGAAGAAAGTCCTCAAAATTGCAGGAACACTTAATGGACTCTACGCCCTCTGCAATGACCATAAAATCCGCTTTTGGCATTACTCTTCAAACACCTGGAAATATGCGCTGGCACTACCAGAGCCTCTTCAGATCGACGTATTTCCCGCCGAGATTTCCGCTGTTGACTATTGGGTTTCCGTAACCCTATCAAACGGGACCTCTTTCATTTTCAAAAAATATTCTGAAGAGGACAATGGAACTTGGGTTAGGATACAAGTACCAACCCAACTCCCTAAACCGGCTGTTTCATGACCGCTATAGCACCCCTCCCCCACAAAACTCGCCGTGAGAGAAGGCCCGAAGCCTCCCGCAACGTCAAACTCTTGAGGTCACTCAGCCGGAAGATCACCAAAAGGGCGTGATCCTGGACGACCACGAGATGTACCCGCCGACCGTCCGTCAACTGGCCAAGGCGAATGCTGGCGTGGCGGCGACGACTTCCTGGAACCTGCCAGACACGCTTCTGGGTCCTGCCTGGTTATGCTCGCCTCGAAGACCGCCATCGTGACCGCGCCGAGGCGCCGCGGCTTGTCAGCGAACTGTAGAACCGAGGCATCTAGGGGATGCCGATCCCGTTCGGCAAGGTCACCCGCTTCGATGGCGCAGTCCGCTGTGCGACCTTTGTCAGTTAACGAGAAAAGGAGTAGCAGACCCTAACCTTGACATCGGGCGGACGACTGATTACTGCCTTTCGCGCCGCAAATGTCTGCTCTCTAATCCCGGCCTCCACGCTCAGAGGATCGGCAGCAGTCTTTCGGGAATACCGGGCTTGCAGTGGCGTCATTGTCCGCATAGGCCGAGAACTTCTCGTCCATGACCGGAGCGTATCTGACCGCTAACGGAGCGCTGCTGTCGGCGGAACGACCCCGGCCTAATCTTCGGCCGAGCGGCCAGAATTGGCCGGCAGCACCCATTCGACGAC
>SEYW01000038.1 GCA_004168015.1 Methylolobus aquaticus | reverse complement strand
TGACGCCTGCTCAGCCGCAGCGGTACGAACGTCTGTCGCTTCACGCCACCGCCTCCAACTCCACTAACTCCGCGCCGATGGTCTGCGGCCCGAATTCCCGCAACAACTCGCGCCAGCCCAGCGGGTGCCAGGTGATCTTGAGGCCCCCGTCCACCAGGTCGATGCGCTCGATCATCAGGTTCACCAACCGATGCTGCTCGGCGGCGTAGAGCTGCTCCCAGACCTCGCCCAGCTGTCCTAGCGCCAGCACGATCGGCGCCTCGTCCAGGGGCGCGCCTTCGGCCTCGATCAAGCGGCACACCGCCGCGATGGCCTCGGGACTGCTCAGCACCGTCTTGATCTGAGCCACAGTCGCACTCTCAATCGCGTCCGCCGGAATCCGCTCGCAGGTCTTGGCCGCGGCCCCGAACTGCTTTTCGGCCTTGCTGACGTAGTAGCGGTACTCGCGGCCGTTCTTGCGCGTGAACGTTGTGTGGAGCTTGGCGCCGGTGGCGTCGTAGATGAGCCCCCGCAGCAGTGCGTCGCTGCGCCCGCG
>SEYW01000013.1 GCA_004168015.1 Methylolobus aquaticus | reverse complement strand
AGGGGAAAACTTCGTTGACTTCTTCATGGCTCCATCTTCTCAAGAGTTGGAGCCTCCACCAAACCCGGGGCGGTTCATTGGGTGCCGTGCGGCGGAACCACGCGATGAAGGCGTCCATTTCCATGGCCATGCGGTCTGGAGTAATAGCATGCCCTCCGAAGGCTCACCAAAGCCCAGAGAATGAGCGATAGGAAGTGGTGCTATCGCTCAATGGGCGGGACAGTCCAAGCAGGCTGATTGCGACGAATCACGTTGCCTATCCTTCAAGGTGACTTGGAGTTGCGTGGTTAGAGCCTGATTGTCCGGGCGTCTACCCAACTTCAGCCGAATCAGCGCAGCGGCAGCGGATGGGTTCGCATCATGAATGTCCCTCTTCTCACCCGGACCGAAGTTGTGGAACAGCCAGCGGTCGCGCCGGAAGCCAATATCGGCCATCAGCCCGCCAATGCGACCCTCTACATCGACGCCGACAACCAGTCGTGCCAATGCGCGAAGTCGCTCGCGAACCTGCTCCGCAATGAATTGGGTATGCAGGTAACCCGCATCGTCCTGGCCGGAAACAACCATGGCAAAGAGATCGAGAATTGGCGGGGCGCGCTAGCGGCCGAACTCCCGGATATCGAGCCGTTGATTCTCCATGTCTCGTCCCGCAAACAAGCCGCGGACGCCGCGCTAATCATGGAACTCGGCGCCAACTTAGAGCGCCACCTGCAATACCGGGAGCGGATCATCGTTGTTTCCCGCGACGACTTCCTCGTCGGCGCTGCGGAACACGCCAAGACCAAGGGTTGCCTGGTCCTGGTCGCTTACGCGCACGGTGAAATCCCCGCGGCCCGCTCGAGCCGGCTCACCACGCTGGTGTTGCCGGCTGTTTCGAAGCCGTCCTGTCTGCTCCCGACGGCGGATCAAGGCGTAACGGCGCCGTTAGCTCCCACCCAGACCGCTGATGTCGTGCGGACGGTGATCGCCGAACTGAGGAAGCTGTGTACGAAGCAGCCCGGGGGTGGCTACAAAGCGAACGAGGTGGGACAGGCACTCTTCAAGCTGGGGTTCGATACCAAGGCAAAGAGAACGCAGTTCCTGAAGGCGCTTCCCGGACTCAAGGAGCAGGGCTCCGGGTCGGACAAGGTTTTGGTGTTCTGAGCCGTTTGGCTGCGTAACTCCGGTCACGGCTAAGGTCGACGCATCGTCCGCCATCACCGCGGGTTAAATAGTCTGGCCATCGATCTTGCTGCGATCCGGTGGCGTATGCCCTTCGTCTGCTTTCACCCGGGCTCATCGATGACACCGGGCCTTACTGGAGCCGCGCGGTCGATGCCTGGCTGGCGGAATACCGCAGCGCGGTTGCCAACAGGGAGCAAGGCGCGCGAGCCTCCGAATGCCGCTGTCGTCAAGCGTTCAAAAAGTCTTGATGGAACAATGGACAGCGCAGCCGCTAAGTGCGCCGGATCACACCCTGGCACTGCGGATAGGTCGAGCAAGCCCACACCGAGGTGCCGGCCGGATCGCCACGCCGGGCGGTGCGGAGAATCATCGGCGAGCCACATCGCGGGCAGACCGGGGCTCGACGGCAACGGGGCGAACCTCGGTCGCATTCTGGATCCCCGGCGGCTTCCCTGCTACCTGATGTGTCTGAACCGCGCGCACCAGCTCCAGCAACGCATGACCATCGATCAACTGCAGCGGCTTGCCCTTGGCGAAAGCCCGGGCCTCGGCCGTGTACACACCGGACGTGATGAGGATTGCGCGGTCCGCCGGATCGGCCGCCAGGAGCCCGAAGAGCTCGCGCACCTCCCGCACGCCCACCTTGAAGGTCTTCCAGCGCTTGCACTGGACCAACACGCGTTCCTCCCGGCCGTGGAGGATCAGATCGATACCCCCGTCGGCGCCGCCGAGACCGGTCTCCTCGACTTGGTAACCCTTCCGCCGGAAGGCCTCGCCGCAGAGCACCTCGAACTCCTTCCAGGACATGGCCCGCATCGACTCGATTCCGGATTGGCGATCGAGCAGCTTCCGCCGCTCGAAGCTACGGAGGAATGAAGCCGGGGCCATCAACAGGAAGAGGAGGGCGATCCAGTGCGCGTTCGGTGCGAGCGCTCTGGCCAGACCCGCGAGGATCGGATTGTTCCCGGCGGCGGATGGCAACCCGTACTTCAGGATGGTGTAGATGATCCCGGCGATGAGGACGCTGACCCACCAGGGAAGGCGGATCAAGGACTCGAATGGATTTCCTCTCCGACTCGGAACCATGGTGCTCTCCGTGTGAGGGGGCTGGTTGCCGGGAGTGTAGCGGAGCGGTCAGAGGCTTACACGCGCCGCGACCACGGATGGGGCATCGAGCCACGTAACGGGAGGCTCTTTGACGTTCCGCCTATCGCAATCGGGTAGTCTCTCGCGAGCGTCGGCGGGTTCCGGGTGCGGCTTGGGTTCAAGGACCCTGTCGATGATTCAGAGCTTGCCGGCACACACAGGTTTCGATCTGGCCGATGCGTTCAGCTCGACTGTTGTTGCAGCGGTTTCCATCGAGTTGCGACGTTCGCGCCGGTTAGTTCAGCCTCGCCCGCATCGTCTGGAAGCTCGTTTCGATGGTGGCCGAGGGTTGCCGATCCATCCGGCTGACGAAGCAGATGACGAGCGACGCGGCCAGAAAGCCTGGCACCAGTTCGTACAGGCCCGCGACCGGGCCCGAAGGCAGTCCGAACCACGGGCCGTGGTGCCACAACACCACGGTGATGGCGCCCACCAGCATGCCGGCCAGCGCGCCATGACGCGTCATACGCGGCCACATGACCGAGAGCAACACGACCGGGCCGAAGGCGGCGCCGAAGCCCGCCCAGGCATAGCCGACCAGGCCGAGCACGCGGCTTTCCGGATCGGACGCAATGCCCATCGCCAGAGCGGCGACTGCCAGCACCATGGCGCGTCCGAACCAGACCAGTTCGCGCTGCGAGGCGCCGGGCCGAACGAAGGCTCGATAAAGATCTTCGGTCAGCGCGGACGAGCAAACCAGCAGCTGGCAGGACAGGGTGCTCATGATCGCGGCGAGGATTGCTGCCAGGGCGAGCCCGGCCAGCCATGGCTGGAACAGGGTCATCGCAAGCGTCATGAACACGGCTTCCCGGTTCTGGGTTACGGGTGCTGCGAGATCCGGGTGCCGAGCGAAGTAGGCGATGCCGAAGAAGCCCGCGGCGATGGCGCCACTCAGACACAGCACCATCCAGGTCATGCCGATGCGACGCGCACTCGCCATGCCTTCAGGACCTGTCGCGGCCATGAAGCGGGCCAGAATGTGCGGCTGGCCCATGTAGCCGAGGCCCCAGGCCATTAGCGAGACGATCCCGATCGCGGTCGACCCGCCGAAGACGTCGATGTACCGATCGTCCAGTTTCGCGACCTCAGCGAATGCTGCGGGAATGCCGCCGAGTTCGACCAGGACCAACGCCGGTGCGAGCAATAGCGCAAAGATCATCAGGGCAGCTTGAACCGTGTCGGTCCAGCTGACCGCCAGGAACCCGCCGACAAACACATAGGCGATCGTCGCAGCGGCACTGGCCCAAAGCGCGGTGCCGTAGTCGAGCGTGAAAGCCTGCTGAAACAGACGTGCTCCGGCGACCATGCCGGAGGCACAATAGATCGTGAAGAAAAACAGAATCACGGCCGCAGCGAGGACGCGAAGTAGCCGTGTCGGGTCCTCGAACCGGTAGGTGAAATAGTCCGGCAAGGTTAGCGCATCGCGCGTGAGTTCCGTGTAGACGCGCAGGCGTGCCGCGACCAGGTACCAGTTGACCCACGCGCCTACTGCCAGACCGACGCCTATCCATGCTTCGGTCAGTCCTGTGGCGAAAATGGCGCCCGGCAAGCCCATCAGGAGCCAGCCGCTCATGTCCGAGGCGCCGGCGCTCAGGGCGGTCACGAATGGGCCCAGCCGCCGGCCGCCCAGGATATAGTCCGACAGATCGTGGGTGTGGCGCCAGGCCGCGCCACCGATGCCGATCATTGCGACGAGGTATAGGACGAAGGTGGTCGTGATCGGGCTGCTCGATCCCATGGGCGCGAGTTGTGGTGGAATACGGCGGCAACGCCGAGGGGCGTAGTTTGAATTCTGCGGGGCCGGTGCCCCTCAGGCAAGTTCTCGCTGTCGTGGCGTTGCCGAACGTCTCCACCCCAGAACATCCGGAAACCCGATCGCGCGACACTTTGGGCTGCGCGGTTCCAGATGTCGCCGGAGCGTCTCGTGCTCCAGTCCGACGCGGCGCCTGCTGTGGCCCGGGTCCGTTGCCTAGGCGTTCGATTCGGGTCGCAAGAAATAGTCGCTTCAGCGGACGATGCGAGTCGTCGTCCCTAAACCAACTACGGTCTCGGCCGGCGCCAAGGAACGTGCTGGCACCGGGCCGGTCCAACGAGGCAGCAGAAGGAGAGCCGGGGGAGTCGACGCTAGTGGCTCCCCGGCTTTTCGATGCGATTCACTTCTTCGGAGAGTCGTCATGTCAACCGAATCGAAAGCACCCTCGAACACCAAAAAGGTGTTCAAGGAAACCGTAGCCATCTACCAAAACGACTTGAATGGGATCTTGAAGAATCCTGTACCGTTGCTGATCACGCTCGCCGGGCTGATGGCTTTCTGGCTGATCGTGAAGTGGCTGTGACCCCTGGGCGGGCGTCACGCCAACGGCAACGCAAGAGGGTATCGGCCGCGAGCCAGAGCGCGGACGCGGCCGTGCTCACGGGTTCCCATGCAACGCGGGGTATCCTGAAAGGGGATGATTCCCGCCTTGACCATCCGGTGGCGGCGCCCGACCAGGACGATTGAGCTTCATTGAGTCAACCCGGTCGTGCGCCGCTTCGGCGCGGTGTCGAGATGCGCCGGGAGAAGTCTCGGGAATGGGGCGGGCGGCGCCGGAGAACGCGAAGCACGCGGAGTAGCGAGTGCCGGCTTCCTGGGTTCAGCGAAACCGGTGGCCGCTCGCACGCAAGGTCTTCGTGACGTAAGGTGACTCACGCCCGCGTGCTCAGACCCAATCGGCGACGCATCGAAGCACTGCTGAAAGCTCGCCGGCTGCGACGAATCACCAAGCTATACCTAAACTGTCGGTTCGAGTCGCATCGCTTGACTCCGCTTCGCTTCCGTTCCCTATAGGCCGCTGCTGCGATGACACAAGCCTGCATCCTGATAGTCGAAGATGAACCGCTGGTGCGCGCGGTGCTGGCAGCCGTGCTTGCCGATGACGCCTATCGGCTCGAATTTGCGACTTGCGGTGAGGAGGCGCTGACACTCGCCACGGAGTTGCGACCGGATCTGATCCTGCTGGACATCATGATGCCGGGGATGAATGGTTACGAGGTGTGTCGCCGCATTCGTCTGGCGCCGGATCTCGCCCCGATCCCGATTCTGATGCTGACGGCTCTGGATGATGCCGCCTCGCGCCTGGAAGGCATCAACGCCGGTGCCGATGACTTTCTGTCGAAGCCTTTCGATCGCGCCGAATTGCGCGCGCGAGTGCGCACGATCGTCCGGCTGAATCGTTATCGCAAACTGATCGAAGAAAAAGAGCGGTTCCTGCGCTTGGCCGAGATGCTGCCGCATGGGATCGTGCTGCTGGACACCGACGGGCGGATCCGGTTTGCCAACCCTGCGCTCGCGGGCTTGCTGCGACTGTCTCGTGTCGAGGACCTGCTGGGGCAGGATTTCATGGTATTGCTGGCGCCCGGACATGACGGACTGGTGAAAGCCTGTATCGACGACCTGCGCGAGGACGCGACGGGGTTTCGGGACGTCGAGGCGATGTTGAAGCGCAGCGACGATAGCAGCTTTCCGGTCGCCATCGATGGCGTCCGCTATCCTGCGATGTCCGAGCCGATGATCCAACTCGTGGTGCGCGACACGACCGAACAGCGGGAGTATCTTGCCGCCCTTGAACGTGAGGCCTACCAGCAGCGCTCGGCGGGAGCCGCCTATCTGGCAACGGTGCAGCGCATGGAAGGTCGGTCGCGGCAGTTGCTCGAAACCCAGGAATTCGAGCGGCGCATGCTCGCGCGCGAGTTGCATGACGAGATCGGGCAGCAACTCGGCGCGCTCAAATTGCATTTGAGGGTCTTGGGGCGCGGTACCGACGATGCGCAGCAGGCGTCCCGCTTGGCTGAATGCCTGGAAATCGTCGATGCCACGATTGGTGCCATACGGAATCGTGCGCTCGAGCTGCGTCCCTCGATGCTCGACGATTTCGGGCTGCAGGCCGCGCTGGACTGGTATTGCAGTCGTCAGGCCGAACGCAGCGGCGCATCGATCGAGGTGGCGCTGGACGGTCTCGAAGAGCGTCCAGCGCCGGATGTCGAAACTGCTTGTTTTCGTATCGTTCAGGAAGCCGTCAATAATGCCTTGCGCCACGGTGAGAGCCAGCATATCGCGATCGGTTTGAACGGCCTGGGGCAGCAGATTACTCTGCGCATACAGGATGATGGCCGCGGTTTCATTGCGCCGAGCATGCTGGCCACGACAGCGCGCGGTGCAGGCTTTGGAATCTCCAGTATGCGCGAGCGCGCAGAACTGCTCGGCGGCAACTTTTCGATTACCAGCACGCCCGGGGTTGGCACTCTGGTTGAGGCGATGATACCGTTGTCCTGAACGAGAGAGCCGAAGTCGTTTTCACTGCGCCGTATTATTCACGGCCCGGTATAATGCGGCGACGTTGCGCATCCGCGCCGCCGAACGAAGGGTCTTTTATAATCACGCACGAGATACACTATAGAAATGAGCAAGATCCGCATTCTACTCGCTGATGATCATCGTCTGGTTCGCGCTGGCCTCAAGGCCCTCATCGAGGAGTTCGGTGATTATGAAGTCGTGGCCGAGGCAGACGATGGCCGCACTGCCCTGCAGCTTGCAATACAGCACGCGCCAGAGGTTGCGGTGCTCGATCTGACGATGCCGGGCATGAACGGTCTGGACGCGACGGCGCATATCGTGCGCGAGTGTCCCAAGACGCGCGTGATCATCTTGTCCATGCACGCGACCGAGCACTACGTGCTGGAAGCGCTCGGAGCAGGTGCCACCGGGTATGTGCTGAAGGATTGCGCTGTCGACGAACTCGGCGAGGCGCTTAGGCAACTCGCTCGCGGTGGCTCCTACCTCAGCCCGATGATCTCGCAACATGTCGTCGGCGGCCTGACCCGAATGGCCCGCGGTCAGCAGTCCGCGGAGGAGGGCGATGCGGTTGCGCCGAGACTCACCCTCCGCCAGCGCGAGATTCTCCAACTGATCGCCGAGGGTCATTCCACTCGCGAGATCGCCGTGCGCTTGGCCATCAGCCACAAGACGGTCGAGACGCATCGAGCGCATCTGATGCGGCGCCTGGAGATCTTCGATACCGCATCACTAACCCGCTACGCGATTCGCATTGGGTTGATCACACCGGGCTGAAACCCGCTATCGTTTGTCTGGCGCGGAGATCTCCACCCCGCTGTCCGCCCTTTGTTCCAAGGCGCGATCCTTCCCGTATCCAGCCCAGAAATGGGTTCTGAGAAGCCACGAAAAACACGCAAGAAAGAGCCATGCTGGCGTTTTCTACGGGTGTTATTCGCCTGTGCCTACGGCAGATCTGACTAGACCAAAGCCGCTAGTCCAAGATTTATCCGCGGTGATCTTAAGTCATTATCTGTGAGGCGTAGTATTTCCCCTGAAATAAAATTAGGGTATTCCTCTAGTCACTGTATGTGGTGATTTCCGTTAGCCAATGCAGTCGCTCCTGATGCCCCTATTGGGTATCCTCCGATTGAAAATGCGAAGTGCGAAACCTAGTATGAAAGCGAGTCGCCAATTCGTTTCTGGTACAGGCTGTTCCGTCTAAGGAATCCGGGTATACGCGGCACTGTCTGAGGTTGCCTCGTCGGCGTGACCGATTCGGTGCGGTCACCGCGGATTTCTGAGAGTTTGCTTCTCGCCATCGGCCGCGGTGTGGCAAGACACAGGGTCAAGACTGTCGCGGTAGCTCGACCGCTCGGCACGAGCGTCATTTTGACCCGGGTCCTGACCGCGCATGGTGCAGACCAGCGTCAAGCTAGGCATCGATCTCAGCGGGGTACCGACAGTCGGTTGGCTGCGGCTCCGGGTGGCTCTGGCCTTCAATCTGATCGGGCGGGAGGTTCTCCCGCTAGGGCGGCATGGTCCATATGGGTTGGTTGATGGCTCAGGACGAATCGCTAGCTGAGCAGGTTCGCGAACGTGACGCGGCGCATTGGTGGCCAGACCTAGGCAGATGTCATTCGGTCCCGGCTGGCGGCCCCCGATGTGGCCATCCAGTTCGGGTTCGGACCCATGGATCAGAGCCGCATCGCCACTGCACTGTCAGAGCCCGGGCGCAACGCGCCGCAGCATGGTGGAGGGGGCGTATGCATTCTTTGCGATCAATTGGATGGGCGAGCCGTTCGTATCGAGATAAGGGTGGTGGATCAGGGACCCGGCATCGCCTACATTGAACAAGCCATGCGGGATGAGTATTCCAGGAATGGCCGGCTAGGTCAGGGATTGCTCGGCAGCAGGTGTCTCGATAACGAGTTTAATCTTGAATCGCGGCCGGGTCAAGACAAAACCGTGTTCGCGTCGGTTTCGTCAGGCGGTGCTTGCCGTTGCGATGGAGCCACCGGAGCGCCGCCACAACCCTGGGCTGCGAATTGCCGGGCGTGCGCCGACTCATGGATACGTTCGAGATAGTTTCCCGAAAGGGGGGCAGTACATTCATCGTCGCGCGGAAATGGCTCACGGAGGGACAGAGATGCCGCACGCATTCCGAACCTTGGCGCTCAAGGCTGGTGAGCCCGGCGGCGATCGCTGCGCCATCTGGCTGAGACCCAGTGGAATCCTGCTGGCGATCATCGACGGCCTCGGACATGGCCCGGAAGCCGCCCGGGCGGCGGCCGTGGCCGAACGCACGATTGCCGGCCATTTGGATTTCGCCTTGCGCGGCCTGTTCCAGGAGCTTGATCGCAACCTGCAGCCGTTGCGGGGAGCGGTGCTGGGGTTGGCGCGAATCGCCAATGGCGTGCTGACCTACATCGGCGTCGGCAATCCGGGCGCCTGGTTGTTGCGGGATGGGCGCACGATCCATCTGCCCGCGGACTACGGGGTCGTTTGCGCGGGATTGCCGGCGGAGCTTTCGGTACACGCCATCGGCCTGGAGGATCGCGACTGGATCATTCCGGCCAGCGATGGTGTCAGCGAAAGGGTGCAGATCGAAACGATCCTCACGGAATGGGGGCGCGACCCGGAAAAGTTCTGCGATCACATCCTGCATTACTGGCGTGATCCCCGCGACGATGCCACGGTCCTGCTTTAGCGGTTCGATGCTGGGGAGGCTGGCGCTTGAGCTTCCACGAAGGCCTGCGCGGCACCCTCACGCACGGCCCGTTCCCGCCAACCCCTTGCGAATGCGGGTCCCAACGCCTGATGCTTTCCTGCCATGATCCCCATGGACGGTTCTCGAGCGTGTCGGCTGCCGGGGCTGCTCGCCTTCTTCGACGAATTGACCGGTCTGCCCAATCGGCGACACATGACCGACCGCTTGAAGGAAGCCGTTACTCGGAGTGTACGTCTGGGTACGGTGGGGGCGATGTTGCTCATCGATATCGACAACTTCAACGGGCTGAATGACACGAAACGGCATTCGACCGGTGATCGCGTTCTGGCTCTGGTTGCCCAGCGTTTCAGGGAATGTCTGCGCGAGAGCGACACGATTGCCCGGATCGGCGGCGACGAGTTCATCGTGAGCTTGGAAGACCTTGAGGGTGTTCCTGGCGCCGCGGCGGACCGCGCCGAAGCGGCCGCACAGAAACTCCTGGCGCCAATCGCCGAACCCCTGCCCCTGGACTGTGAGCAGCACCATCTGTCAGCGAGTATCGGTATCTCGCTGTTTCATGCGGAGCAGGCTGACCAAGAGGTCGTTCTGAAGGAAGCCGACACGGTGCTATATGAGGCCAAACGGGCGGGGCGCAACCGCTATCGGTTCTTCCCGCCTGCGATGCAGCAAGCACTCAAGGCGCGCCTGCAAGTCGAGACCGGGCTCCGACGGGCGATGTCCGCTGGGGAACTGGTATTGTACTAACAGCCCAAGTCGGACGGCCTGCTCCTGCCCAGGTGATTGAGGTCCGGTTGTCCCAGACCTTCGTCTATTTAGCCTTTCCGGCGTGGGTGGGCGTGAGGGCCTTCGAGCACACCTGCCGGTCAGATATCCAGCCTCCGCGACACGATCTCGAACAGGCGAGCGAGGCTGCAGGGCTTAATGATGTAGTCGTCCGCTCCAGCCAGTCGGCAACGCTCTTCGTCGCCGGGCATGGCCAGCGCCGTCAAGGCGATGATCGGCCGCCTCGATGAGATCTGGGCTTCTTCGCGACGAATCCGGCGAATGGCCTCCAGCCCGTCCATCGTCGGCATCTGGATGTCCATCAGGATCAGCTGAGGGTGGACGGTTCGGTTCAACTCCACGGCTTCCTGGCCATTCACGGCACTCACGACGCGGAAGCCGCGTGCGCCCAGGTAGTCCTCTAGGAGGCCGCGCAGGATGTCGTTGTCCTCGGCGATCAGGAGGCTGTGCCGATGGCTGACCACAGGCGGTGAGGGTGTCGGCTTGGCGTACCGGTCTGACGCCTCTGCCGGACTGGTCAGCGGTAGCATGACTTCAAAGCGGCTGCCCTCTCCGAGAACGCTCTGTACCGACACACTGCCGCCATGCAACTCGACGAGCTTGGCGACCAGGGAAAGACCCAGACCGGTTCCGCCGTATTGACGCGAGAGACGGGCGTCGACTTGAGTAAAGGGCGCGAAGAGTCGGTCGAAATGTTCGGGCGCGATGCCGATGCCGGTATCCCACACGACCATGCGCAGCGCCTCATCTGCCGCACAGCAGCGGACTTCAAGGCCAACCGAGCCCTGCTTGGGAGTGAACTTCACGGCATTCGACAACAGGTTGACGAGCACCTGCTTGACGCGTCGGGCATCGGCCAGGAACACCAGATCAGGTGTGTCGATCGCCTGACGGATCTGGATCTCTTTGCGGTTGGCCTCAGTCAGGACCATGGCGATGCTGCTGGAGCATAGATCCTGCAAACAGCACCAGTCCGCCTGCAGTTCCACCTGGCCAGCCGCGACCTTGGCAAGGTCGAGGATGTCGTTGATCAGACCGTGAAGATGGTGGCCGCTTTCCTCGATAGTGGCGAGATAGCGGAGTTGGGTCTCGTTCAGAGCCGGCGCGGCTTCGGCCGAGAGCACTTCGGTGAGACCAAGTATCGCCGTAAGGGGCGTGCGCAGTTCGTGGCTCATCGAGGCCAGGAACTCGTCCTTCAACCGAGAGGCCTTCTGCAGCTCGATATTGGTCACGCGCAGTTCGTCCCGGCTGAGCTTCAGGTCCTTTTCGGCCTGCCGCCGCCGCTGGTCGACCTGTCGGGCCACCATGATGCTTCCATAGCTGGACAGCAGCGGTTCGAGGAATTCGATCAGCCGTTCATCGTAGCCGCCGGGCCGGTTCGCCACGCCGACCATGCCGACGAACTGGCCGCCGCTGTAGATCGGCAGTCCCATGAAGCACCGCAAACCGGGGTGGCCTGGCGGAAGCCCGCCGCGTCTCGGGTCGCTGGCAGGATTGTTGGCGATGATGGGTTGCCCGGTGACCAGGACATGCCCGAACAACGAGTCCAGCTTACGCAGCGCCAGGCCTTGTGCGGCATGTTGGCGATACAGATCTCGGCTCTCGTCGTTCCAGGCAACGTTGGACAGGGCCTGCGTGTGCAGGTAGGGCTGATCGTGTTCATCCCGCAGCACTTCGCCGACAAAGCCCAATTCGCTTTCCGAAAAGCGCAGTGCAGCGGAGAGTAACTGGGGAAACACCTCATGACGCTGATCTCCGACCATGAACCTCGACTGGATGTCACGGATCGCCATCAACAAGGCGTTCTTGCGGGAAAGATCGGCCTCGGCGCGTTTTCGCTCGGTGATGTCGCGGCAGGCGCAGACCAGTTCGCCCGTGGGAATGATCGTCAGGTTGAGTTCGACGTCCCGGTAGCGTCCGTCCTTGAGTCGTCCCTTGACCTCGCCGGTCCAGTGCTGGTGCTCGACGAGCAGGGGAAAAACGTCGCGTTCGATGCGTGTGGTTTCAACCGAGTCGTAGAGTCGCCGCCAGCTCTGCCCGATCAGCTCCTCGGCCTCGAAGCCGTAGATCCGCGCATGAGCGGGGTTCATATAGATGTAGGTCTCGCCGTCCAGGATGGCCATACCCTCCATGGAGCTGTCCATTGCGTGAGCCTGTCGCTGGATTTCGCGTGCGTTCTCAGTCATCCGCGCATCGCAGTCGTATCAGTCAGTGCCGGTCCGATCAGGAATCCGTCGGGCGCCCGGCCGCACGGGGCCCGCCGGTGTTGGCGAAGGGCAGGGGCGCTACGTTTCCCGTGTCGGTACACGTGCCCTCGGGTCTGCCGCATCGGCGTTACCGAGCGAATTCACTGGGGGAGGCCCGGACCGCCCGTTCGTAGGCCCACTGGCGGATATGGTCGACCTGTTCCTTCATGGTTTTGGACAAGGGCACGACTCGGCCGGCCGCACTCAGCAGGTCCTCGTCGTTGGGCGGTCGGTGCTGCAGATGCGCCGCGGTCAGCGCAGAGACCACGCATTGCTCGACTTCCGCGCCGGTCCAGCCTTTGGTCAGGCGAGTCAGCCGATCCAGCTGGAACTGCTGGGGATCCACGCCCCGGCGCTGAAGGTGGATCCGGAAGATCTCGATGCGCTCCTCGTCGATCGGCAGGTCGACGAAGAAGACCTCGTCGAAGCGGCCTTTGCGGATCATTTCAGCGGGCAGCAGATCGATCCGGTTGGCCGTCGCAGCGACGAACAATCCCTTGGTTTTTTCCTGCATCCAGGTCAGGAAGAAGGCGAACAGCCGACCCTGTTCGCCGGCCGACTCGGTCGATGTTATGCCCATCTCGATTTCGTCGAACCAGACCACGGCGGGAGCGACTTGCTCCAGCATCCGGCAGGCGTCGGCGAACGCTCCTTCCGGTTTGCCGTAGTGGCCGGAGAACACTTCCGTCATATCGATGCGATACAACGGCAGGCCGAAGCAGGATGCGATCGCTTTGACCGACAGGCTTTTGCCGCAACCGGA
This sequence comes from Methylolobus aquaticus, assembly GCA_004168015.1. GTDB lineage: Bacteria > Pseudomonadota > Gammaproteobacteria > Methylococcales > Methylococcaceae > Methylotetracoccus > Methylotetracoccus aquaticus. The sequence continues at coordinate 98,355 of SEYW01000013.1, read as the reverse complement.
GACGCCCATAACAAGGATGCCCTTCGGCACGATCTCGGCACTGAGCTGGTCACGCGACGCAAACAACTCCCGTCGATCCAGCAGCCATTTTTTCATGACCTCGAGCCCACCGACCCGGTCGATCTTGGTGCCGTCGGCGACGAACTGGATCATGCCGGTCCGATTGACCAGCAGCCGTTTTTCCTCATACAGCGCGGGGAGCGAATCGAGGCCCAGATGCCGGCTGGAAGCGAGTGCCCGACGCAGCGCATGGCGGGCTTCATCGAGTGTCAGCCCCTGGAGGGCCTGACCGATCTGCTGCAAGGTATCGGGGTTGTCGTCGACGGCGCCGCCCGAGGCCGTGATGGCAGCGCATTGTGCCTTCAGGAACGCGAGGATTTCGGACAGGTCCGGGAGAAAGAGCTCGAAATAATGGACCTGACGGTTCAGTTCATCCGGGATGGACTGCAGCGGCGATGAGATGACGATAAATTTGCCCTGTTCGAAACAGTGCTGGTAGATGTCGCGCAGCCGGCGTCGGACTTCCGGCAGGTCTCGCAGCGGGTCGTGAAAATCCTTCAAGTGGAACAGCGCCGGTCCTGAATGCTCGGCCACAAACTCGATGGCCGCCCTGGGGTCGTTCACGGCCGCTTCCGAAGGTTCACCACCGCTGCCTTGCATGCCGGTGGTGAGGCTCCACGTCCATACTGGAATTGGCGCCGGAAACAAGCGCTGCGCGGCATCGCGCAGCAATTCACCGACTCGCTGCTCTTCGATTGTCTTGATGTAGGTCAGCGGCCTGCCCGATTCAACGACTTCCCGAAAAAGTCGGAACGCCCGGCTTTCGTTGGCTGCTTGAATGCTGCTGGAAGATTCCATCGCCTGTCTCATTCAGTGTGGGTCACGCGTCGTAAATGGTCGCAAAGAAGGGTGCCCGCACGCTTCGGGGCACTGCCTTCAAGCATCGTGTTTACTGCCTAGCGGTCCGGGTGTCAAACCGCGAATTCGCAGGCCGCAGAAGGCCCGGGGTCATGGAGGGGCGCGTGATCGGCGGTTTGGGTGGACGGGCCTGGAGCTTGCAAGGGCGGGCGCCGGCTTGCCGGCGTCGGATCAGAAGGCGCTTTGCACGTTCCGCGCCTGTCGCGGGGCGGTGCGCCGCGCGTTTGGGTGTTGCTCGATGGAGTCGGCTACTGGTGCGGTCGTCGCCTGGGTTACCGTCGGCAATGCCGTGCCGCTTACTGCTGGGTGACGGTCCTCCAGCGAGGACCAGAGTCCGGATAGTGCCGCGGTGCAAAAGAAGACCACGAGGAAAAGGGCGTCATCGTTCATTGGAATTCTCCACAACCGCGGTGGCGGTCTCATGTCTCCGGGTCCGGGGGCTGTGACAGCGAAGCCGCGGCGGTCTTGGCTCTTGCCGCCCCAGCGCTGCATTCCATTCCGACATTGCCTGGGGTGCGCGTTGCGGTGCCAAGGCGGCAGATGTCAGGCGAGCGTCGAGTCCTGGGGCAGCAACGCGCGGACCTTGGAGCAAGTCCCATCGCAGGTCCCACAAAAGCGCGCCGAGTCGGTCGCCATCGATCAAGTCCAGCGGTTTGCCCTGCGAGAACAGGGTTGCCGCGCCGGTGAAGGTTCCCGACGTCACGAATACCCCACGCAGTGCTCCGTGCGCCAACACGTCGTCATAGAATTCCCGAACCTCGCGGATGCCGACATGGAGGCTGCGCCAGCGGCTGCAGTGTACGAGGACGGGCGCGTCCCCGAGATGCAGGATCAGGTCCGCATTATTGGGCGCCGACCGGACATCATGCTGATCCGTGCGGTACCCCAGCAACTGCAAGGCGTCCGCGCACAGCGTCTTGAATTCTTGCCATGGCAATGCCCTGATCGTTGCCAGGTCCACTCGGCGGGGATGCTCGCTGCGCCAGGCAATCCGTAGCACCTCGGAGACGGCACCGGTCCCCACCACGAGCAGTACCAGACCGGAATTGGCCCGTAACAGGCTTTTTAGCATCGGCAGGAAAGGTTCTCCGCCCGAATATCCGAACAACACCAGGCGCAAGGCGACATAGACCAGGCCCGCAATCGCAATACCGAGTGACCAGGGGACTTCTGGGATCGTCGGTGAGTGCACATTGTTTCGATGACGTGCCATGGTTTGGCTCCAGCTCAAACCCGGAAATTCGGGATCTGGCCAAAGTCTAGGATAAGGGTTTCGACGCTCATTCACGGCGTCGGGGCTGCCGGCGATTCACTGGTACCAGTCCCGACAGCAGCAGCGCCTGGTGGGATGGTCTAGCGGTCGGGGGTCGGTGCGGCCGCGATGTACAGGCCACCGCGGAAGTCCGGAATGCCAAAGACTCTTCCGATCGCGTCCAGGGCGGTCATTACGGTGCCAGCGAGGGCCGGCATGTCGCCGCGGGGTACGAAGCTCCAATAGCCGACCGTTACGAGCGTGAAGCCGGATGTCGCAAGCAGTGTCCGAAACTCGCCTTCAGTGATGAAATGGTCGGAAGTGAGGTGGCGCACTTCGTATCCCAGGTGCGCTGCGATGCCGGTATACCAGAGGTAGCGTCCATTAGGCGTCAAGCAGATGAAGCATCCGTCCGGCTTCAAAACCCTCCGGATCTGCCGCAGCACCTGCCCGCGGTCAAGCATGTGCTCGAAGGCGCCGACGCAGAACAGGGTGTCGACGCTGGTGGGAGCCAGGGTTGCGAGTTGCTCGGCGGGGTCAACGGCAAACGCGATGCGGTCCCGCAGCGGATGTTGGTGCCGGAGGTGTTCGGCCAGTTCGATCATGGCCGGCGAAAGGTCTAGACCGATGGCGCGTTCGAAGTGATCGGCCAGCGCCAGCAGATGCTGACCGGGTCCGCACCCGATTTCGACCAGCAGACCGCCGCGCGCCTGAGGGAGCAGGGCCCGTAGCAGACGCAGGCGATCGCGCAGCAGAGTCGGGGCCTTGCCGTGACTTTCGCGATAGTCCTGGGCGACGTCGTCGAAAAAGGCCCGAACGTCGTCGGCCCGGCGGACCGTATGACTGGTCAGCCGCTTCCGACTCAAGGATGGTACAGCTGCCAGATGGAGGCCGCGAAAGAGCCGATGACCGCGCATGTCACCACGGCGGCGATGGCTGCAGCCCACGTGCCGATGGGTAGCAGACTTGCGGTGAGCCCGGACAACACGATGGCACCGATGGCGCGACTCCAGCGGTTGGACCGTGCGCGCCGCAAGGGGGGCCGTGCCAGGCGGGTGAAGAGCACGAACAGATAGCGGAGAGCGCCCGGCAACAGTATCCACATGCCGAAGCGTCCGCTGCCATACAGGGCGACGCACAGCGCCAGCGTGAAGAAGGCGTCGACCTCCATGTCGAAGGTTGCGCCGAACCGGGAGGCCAGCCCCAGTCGCCGCGCGAGCCATCCGTCGAGTCCATCCAGCAGCAGGATGAGCGTTGCCGCCAGTGCCTGCCAATCCGCCGTGATGGCGCCGTCCAGCAGCAGGCCACCGACGAGCAGGAACCGAAACGCAGTGATCGCATTGGCTGCGCCGAAACGTCCGCCGGGTGACCAGGCATTTCGGAACACATACGCAAGCAGGATGAAGGAGACAGCGGCCGGAACGTAACAACTGGCGCCCGGGAGACCTCCGGCAACCGCGATCCCGCCGGCGAGCATCGCCATGGCGTGCAGTTCGGTCCAGGCGTACAAGCGGCTTTCCGGTGGCTCGATCATTCGCCTTATTGTAACCCGGCCCGGCTCGGGCAAAGGGCGCTTGTGTAAAATGCGGGACATGGATTCGGTGCTGTTCCTCCACCCCCCGCTCAATGGCTTTGTGTCGGGCGGCAACCGTTACAACCAGCGCATGATTGCGCGCGCCCAGCGTCTGGGTTTCCCGTTGCGGTCATCCGGCATATCGGCGCCGGGGCCTCTCATCTGGGCCCGGGAGGCGCTGGCAGTGGCACACGCCGACAGGATCCGTCTATGGGACAGTCTGTTGATGGCGGATTATCCCTTCATGCTGCAGCCAAGCCGTTGCGTCGATGCGTGGCTGATGCACTCGCTCCCCTCATTGAACCCGGGGTTGTCGGCCGATGCCGCCGCCGTAGCGCGGAGGCTCGAAGACACGATAGCCGCTTCGAGCGGCCTGTTTCTGGCCACCGGAAAGTCCCTCGCAGCAGAGTTGCTGCGGCGTTATCCGAACAGTCGGGTCTGGGTCTGCGAGCCCGGTATCGACGCGAACTATGCGTGGGTGGGGCGAGTCCGAAGCCGTCGGGCTGCTCCGCGAAGCGGTGTCGGGTTGCTGACCGTCGCGAACCTCCTGCCAGCGAAGGGCTACCAGGAACTTGTCACGATGCTTCGACGTCTGATGCATTTCTCCTGGCGCTGGCACATTGTGGGAAGCGGCGGTGCCGATCGCGATTTCGCAGCACGCTTTCTGGCGGAGATTCGGGACTTGGTTGAATGCGGGCGGATTATCTGGCACGGGGCGCTCGAGCCCGCACCCCTGGCGGCGCTGATGGGTCAGGCAGATTTGTATCTCTCGGCCAGTCATTTCGAGTCCTATGGCATGGCCGTCGCCGAAGCGGTGGCGGCCGGTCTGCAGGTGATCGCGACCGAAGTCGGCGATGCCGCGCGGATTATCGACCGTTCACGTGCCGGCGTCTGTGTGCCGGTGGGTCGACCGGAGCTTTTTGCGCAGTGCGTCGCGGACCGGCTGGAAGCGGCACGCCAGGGCAGGGCCGCCCGCGATACGGCGCCTCGTCCTTATCGTCGGTGGGGTCAGGCGTTCGCGACTTTTGCGGCTGCGCTCGATGCGATTGGTCAGTCGCGGCATCGGCGTTAGCCTGACGTGTGTCGTCGGAGCCCGAATTTTGGCAGCGGCGGGCAAAAAAAGAGCTGAAACGGATTCAGCTCGAAAGAGGAGGTGAGCGGAATGCGCGGTTAAGTCAGCAGCGCAGGCTGTAGGGACGTCGCGGTTGCCCTTCGCGGTCATAGAGCGCGAGCGCCTGGTCCTTGAGTATTTCGAGCGCCTTTTTTTGACTGTACCAAAGGCCGCTCTGGGGATCTTGCCACTCCCTCGCCTGTTCGCCGGACTTACGGCGTGGCACCCAGCCATAGCCGCGAAGCAATGCGAAGTGGGTCAGGCTATCGAGCCAGTCGCGCGGTACTTGTCTCATCGTCGGGTCCTCATGGTTCCGGGCGCGTATCGGGTGCCGGTTACAGCAATGTCACGCGCTATCACGCATTGATGGATTGTTTCTGATTACGTCTGTCGCGTCCCTAAAGATCTTTACAGTTTTCTTTAAGCGGGAAACGTGCCAGGCTTTGACGTCGTGGCTGGCTGATGTAACTCACTGCTATATCGGTGATCTGAATATAGGAGACCGCTTTGCGTCGGAGGCGGTCACGCAGCCTGGGTTTCGTCGATTGAACCAAGATGGTGCGGGTGCTGCGCGTGCCCAGTGCGCCGCGAGCCTCAAGCCACCTGGCACGGAATTTGGCCCATTCATGGCCGACAAGGGGAGATTCCAGGGGGAGGCACCCGTTGTATCGTCTTGCCAAGCCGGCGGGTCGCTCTGCTGGGCGCGACGGCGGCCAGTTGATATCCGCGGATAGCCCGGGAATCCCGCTGCGACGGGACGTGAGAATGCAGATGCAGATTTCGAGCTTGCCGGTGGAGGCGGTATAATGCGGGTCTGTGACGGAGAGTTCGCGACGAGAGTCCGGCTCGGGGCGCTTCGGAATGAGGTGAACGACGTAGCCGGCGAGAGGCCCGATCCGTTGCATCAGACCTCGATAACCTCGTTAACAAGAAAAGAGCTGAATTACGATGACTTTCGTAGTGACTGAAAATTGCATCAAGTGCAAGTTCACCGATTGCGTGGACGTTTGCCCGGTCGATTGCTTCCACGAGGGTCCCAATTTTCTCGTGATCGATCCGGATGAATGCATCGACTGCACGCTCTGCGAACCGGAATGTCCCGCCAATGCGATTCACTCCGAGGATGAGGTGCCGCCGGGTCAGGAGCAGTTCATCCAGCTGAACGCGGAGCTCGCGAAGATTTGGCCCACGATCACCGAAGTCAAGGAATCGGCGCCCGATGCCGAGGAATGGAACGGCAAGCCGGAGAAACTCCAGTATCTCGAACGGTGACTGCGGTCGGACGGCGACGCGTTGCAGCCCCTGCCGATCGGCCGATGTCGCCTGACTGCCGAGCTTCGGCGAATGCCAGGGGCGTCGGCGTCGCACCGGTTCCATCGCAGCCGTCGCCCGAGGTGCATCCCATTCGATCGGATTCCACGCGGTCCGGTCGCCCGTTGCGGGGCGCCCCCGGGACACCGGGAGTCTGGCGCGGCGGCCGCCAGTGAAGCTCCAGCAACTGCGTTACATCTGGGAAGTCGCCCGGCATAAACTGAACGTCTCGGCGACAGCCGAAAGCCTCTATACCTCTCAGCCCGGCATCAGCAAACAAATCAAGCTGCTTGAGCAGGAACTTGGCGTTATTATCTTTGCGCGCAGCGGCAAACACCTGACCGAGGTAACCGAAGCCGGTCAGCGAATTATCCAGGTAGCCGGCGAGATACTCGGCAAGGCCCAGGATATCCGGTCGATCGCCCAGGAGTATCTCGATAACATGGTCGGTGCGCTTTCCCTGGCGACGACCCACACCCAGGCGCGCTACGCCTTGCCGCCGGTCGTCCGCGAATTCATGGACCGCTACCCGGCAATCAAGCTGCATATCCAGCAGGGCACTCCCGTGCAGATTGCCGACATGGCATCGCGAGGCGTCGTGGACATGGCCATAGCAACCGAGGCGATGGAATTATTCGATAACCTGGTGATGCTGCCGTGTTACCAGTGGAATCGGGCGGTGCTGGTGCCTCGGGGACACGAACTGGCCGAGGAGTCCGATCTGACGCTGAGCGATCTGGCCCGGTTTCCGATCGTAACCTATGTGTTCGGCTTTACGGGTCGGTCGCAGCTTGATCAGGCCTTCGAGCGCGAAGGGCTTAAACCGCAAGTGGCCCTGACGGCCGTTGATGCCGATGTCATCAAGACCTATGTGCGTCTTGGCCTCGGGGTCGGGATCGTCGCGCGGATGGCCTATGATCCCGAGCTCGATGCGGATCTGGTCGCACTGGATGCCAGCCATTTGTTCGGGCGGAGCGTCACCAAGATCGGACTTCGCCGCGATATGTTCCTGCGCGGCTTCATGTACGATTTCATCCGGTTGTTTGCTCCCCATCTGACACGGGAACTGGTCGACGAGGCCATGCATCTGCGCGACCGACGCGAGGTCGAAGCCCTCTTTGCGGAGATCCCGCTGCCTTTCCACTGAGCGGCACGCAACGGGCGCAGTCTCCCGTTGCGCGGTCATCGACCGGCTCAGGACTGCGCAAAATAACGTCGCAGGAATTCGTCGAAGCTCACGTCGTCATCTGCCTCGATCCGGGCTTGTTCCTCGATGGAACTCGCGGCCAGGTCCTCGAGCCGCTTGCGCTTACCGCCTTCCAGCGGACGCTTACGAAAGTACGCGGCATGTTCTCTGGACAACTGCAGCGCGTAGTCGGCAAAGGACAGCCCTGACTGCTCCAGTTGATCCAGAAGGCGAGCCGAAGGTGTGGCGTCAGGATCCGCCACCTTTTCGCGCTGCTGCTCGATGACCGGCGCGTACCGTGACTCCCGGTGCCCCTGGTCGAGAATCTCGGCCACGAGTGACATGCCGTCGAGGATTTCACTGGCCCACTCGTGCAGCGAGCGCTGAGTACCGCGCTGGGACAGCGCGAAGCCCGGGGTACGGCCACAGCACGCCGTGGATAGCGCATTTTGGCCGGTCTCCAGCTTTTCGTCCGCACACAGCGGGGGGCTCTCGGCAATCAGGCAGAACAGCAGGAAATTCTCCAGGAAGTAGAGCTGTTGCAAGCTGACGCCATTCGGCTCAAAGCAATTCAGGTCGACCGACCGCAATTCCAGGTAGTTCACCCCGCGCTTTTTCAATGCCAGAGTCGGCTTTTCGCCGGAGCGGGTGATCTGTTTCGGGCGGACCGGGCTGTAGTACTCGTTCTCGATCTGCAGCAGGTTGGCATTGAGCTGGCGATATTCGCCGTCCACCTTCACGCCGATGGCTTCGTAGGGCGGATAGGGTGTCTCGATGGCCCTCGACAGGCTGGCGACATAGTTTTCCAGGTTGTCGAGGCAGGGTGAGACCGACGACTGACTGTCATTCTTGTAGCCGATATCGCTCATCCGCAGCGAGGTCGCGTAGCGTCGGTAGGCTGTCTTCGCGTCGAGTTCGGCGAAGTGATCGCTTTTCGTGCCGCGGCCGGAGAAAAACGATTTGCACAGCGTTGGGGACGAGCCGAAGAGATACAGGAGGATCCAGCCGTGTCGATGGACGTTCCGGATGGCGCCGAAGTAACGGTCCGCGATGAAATCGCATAGGGCGCCGCTATAGTCCTCAATCTCCCGGTACAGCGGCCAGAAGGCCTCGTCGACCGAGTAGTTGAAGTGTACGCCGGCAATCGTCTGCATTGCGCGCCCATAGCGGTAGGCCAGACCGCGTCGATAGACATGCTTCATCTGCCCGATATTCGACGAGCCGTAACGGGCGATCGGGATGCTGTCGTCCCCGTCTATGCGGCAGGGCATGGAGGCGGCCCAGAGCAACTCCTCGTCGAGGTGCTGATACGTAAAGCGGTGCAGGTCGTCCAGGAAGGCCAGGGTTTCTGTCACGCTGCTGAACGGAGGTGTGACCAGTTCGATCAGTGCCTCGGAGTAATCGGTCGTGATGTGCGGATGGGTCAGCGCAGACCCGAGGGCCGCGGGGTGTGGTGTCTGCGCAATCAGGCCCGAGGGGCTGATGCGGAGACTTTCCTTCTCCAGGCCCTTGAGTCCCGTGCGGAGCAATGGCAGGGCCCCCGTCCGCGCGAGGCGGGCGAGTTGCTTTTGGATGGATTTGATCACGAAGACAATGGTTTGCGAAGGAAAAGCGGTGCGGATTGGGGGCCGGGCGAGGGACTGACCGGCGCGCGTGACGCTTACCAGCTGAAAAGAACCCAGCTTGGAACGCTCATTTCTCGCGTGACATCGCTCTTGCGCACGTCGAGGTTGCCGTCGCCATCGCTGTCGATCATGTAGTACGGCGGGCCGATGCTCGGCTTGATCTTGACCATGTAGAGCTTGCCATTGATCCGGTACTCCTCGACCGTGTCCGTGCCGCGCCGCGTGATCGTGATGTCCGGATCCATGTTCCGGCCGCTTTCGACAGGAGGGGGGATCTCGGGTTGCTCCGGTCCCGGCAGCGGTAACGGCGCAGTGTCCTCCGGTGGCGGCTCAATGGCCTGAACCGAAGCAAATGGCATCAAGGCTAGCAAAATCAGGGCGGAACGGCGCATGGGGGTCAATGGCTTGGCGCGAGGCGAACGCGCATGATAGTACATGATGCCTCCTGCTGTCGCTCCGGCGGCAGCGGAGGACATCCGTCACCGCGAAATCCGCACCGCTGCCTGGTTTCCCCACGCCTTTTATTCACGGTGACTGTCGCCTTTCGGCGCGGTGGTGCACTCACTTCCGTCGCTCGACAGTGTTTGTGATAAGCTCTACTGAAATGTAGAGGTTATTACTAACGTGGGTCGCGGTTGGTTGTTGCTTGTTATGAGCCTCCCTACGCCACAGGCCAGTGCCCGGATGCGGATCTGGCGGGCGCTGAAGGCCGCGGGGTGCGGGGTATTGCGCGATGGTGTTTACCTACTTCCTGAAGCGGAGTCGTTCCGGGACTTTCTGGAAGCGCAGGCTGACGACATCCGAAGCGAAGGTGGGACTGCCCATGTCATCGCTTTCAATACGGGTCATCAAGCCCACCGAGAGGCGTTCACGGTCCTGTTCGATCGTTCGGACGACTACCGGCAGCTGCTTACAGTTGTCGAGGAACTCGCTCGGACGCTCGCATCCGAACGGCCTCTCGGGTTGCAGCGGCGCGTGGAGCGCCTGCGCCGAACACTGGCAGAGATCGTTGCGGTGGACTTCTTCCCGGGCGAGGGGCGTCAGCAAGCGGAATGCGCGGTGTCCGCATTGGAGCGGGCCCTGTCCGAGCGACTGTCGCCCGATGAGCCGCGCTGCGTGCCGGGGAGTATCGAAAGCCTCGACCGGGCGGACTTTCAGTCTCGCGTCTGGGCGACGCGGTGCCGGCCGTGGATCGACCGGCTGGCGAGCGCCTGGCTGATCCGGCGTTTCATCGATCCGAACGCCCGATTCCTTTGGTTGACTGCCCCTGGGGAGTGTCCGCCTGATGCGTTGGGTTTCGATTTCGATGGGGCGCGTTTCACCCATGTCGGCGCAAGGGTGACCTTCGAAGTCTTGCTGGCCAGTTTCAGCCTCGACCGCGACCCGGCTCTGATGCGCTTGGGTGCCCTGGTGCGTTACCTGGACACCGGCGGCCTTCCGGTTCCTGAGGCGCCGGGGATGGCGGCACTGATTCGCGGCATGCAGCAACGCTGGCCGGATGATGAGGATTTGCTGGCCGAAGCGCAGAACATGTTCGATTCGTTCTATCTGGACTTCGCAGGACCCGATACATGAAAGAAACCGGCCCGTCACAGGATCGTCCGCAGCCCGTGTCACGCACCCAGGCGTTTTGGTACTGGCTCAAACTTGGGTTCATCAGCTTCGGCGGGCCCGCCGGGCAAATCGCGATCATGCACCAGGATCTGGTGGAGAAGCGCCGCTGGATTTCCGAGAGCCGGTATCTGCATGCGCTGAACTACTGCATGCTGTTGCCGGGGCCCGAGGCGCAACAGCTTGCCACCTACATCGGGTGGCTGATGCATCGCGGTTGGGGTGGCCTGATGGCCGGCAGCTTGTTCGTGCTACCGTCGCTGTTGATCCTGATCGGCCTGGGCTGGGTCTATATGGCGCTGGGCCATCTGCCGGCGGTCGCGGGGATTCTATATGGGATCAAGCCCGCGGTGACCGCCATCGTGTTATTCGCGGCCTACCGCATCGGTTCGCGCGCCCTGAAGAACGGCGTGCTGTCGAGCATAGCGGCGCTGGCTTTCCTGGCGATATTTCTGCTCGACGCACCGTTCCCGTTGATCGTGCTGGCGGCGGCGCTGCTCGGGGCGCTTGGTGGCAGGTATGTGCCGAAAAAGTTTGCTGTCGGTGGCGGACACGGTGCGGCCAAGAAGACCTTTGGCCTGGCGCTGATCGACGATGATACGCCGCCTCCGCCCCACGCCCGCTTTACCTGGGCACGCTTGTTCCGTGTGGTTGCCGTCGGGCTCATCCTGTGGGGCAGCGTGATCGGCTTTCTGTGTGCCCACTACGGTTGGCACGGCGCTTTGACGCAGATGGGCTGGTTCTTCACCAAGGCGGCTTTGCTGACCTTCGGCGGCGCTTATGCGGTGCTGCCCTACGTCTATCAGGGCGCCGTGGACCATTATCACTGGCTGACGCCGACCCAGATGATCGATGGGCTGGCTTTGGGCGAAACGACGCCGGGACCGCTGATCATGGTCGTGACCTTCGTTGGTTTCGTGGCTGGGTGGTCACAGCCGTTGTTCGGTCCGGAACAGGTGTTTTGGGCCGGGGCCGTTGCGGCGGTCGTCGTGACGTATTTCACCTTCCTGCCCAGCTTCCTGTTCATCCTGGCTGGCGGACCGCTGGTCGAGTCCACGCATGGCAACCTCAAGTACACCGCGCCGCTGACAGCGATTACGGCCGCCGTGGTGGGTGTGATTCTGAATCTGGCGGTGTTCTTCGCCTACCACACGCTCTGGCCGACGGGATTCGGCGGGCGCTTCGAGATCGCTTCCGCGTTCATCGGCCTGGCTGCGTTGCTGGCGCTGTTCCGCTACAAGATCGCCGTGATCCCGGTGATCGTTACCGCGGGATTGGGGGGGCTGGCGCTAACCTTGCTGAAGCCCTGGGTATGGCCGCTTTTCCAGGCATCGGTCTGCGGTCAATAGGTGGACTGAACCGCCCGCTGCCCGCCGGCGCAGTAAGCCCACAATTCGGGCCGGCAAGCTCATCGAGTGGATAGCGCTGCGTCACGAACCGGTTTCGAAGCGGGTCATCGGTACGCCCGTGCGTGGTGAACGCTTCGGCTCAGCCGAAACCGCCATCGGGTGTTTGTGCGTCGGCCCGGTCCTCGGGGCAGCCGTAGCGGCGCTGCGTGAAGGACAGCAGGAAAATGGCTCCACTCAACATCGCGATCGCGCCGGTGATGCTGAGGAGCAGCAGCAGGTGGAAATCATCGGCCACCTTCTGTACGTCGATCACGAGATGCCGTGACAGCGCCGTGATCGCAACGTAAATGAGAAACTGGACGGGCAACCGATGCGTCTTGAAATAAATGCCGACCATCGACCCCAGTTCGAGATAGATGAACAGCAGCAGGATCTCCTCCAGGGTGGCGTGTCCCGCCTCCATCATCTTGAGATAGTCGTGTACGGCCGACCAGACGATGGTCGCGCCGATGCCGAACAGCGCCAGATAATGAAAGATGTCGACCAGGCCATCGCCGAATCTCTGGATGACGCGGATGCGGTGTTGCATGGGGCTGCCGTTTCCTGTTGGAGTGCGGTGAGTCGTTCACTACCCTGCATTTTATAGGCACGGTGCAGCGCGAGCCATGGCGCGTCGGGTAGACTGCCGTCCCCCCCCTCAGCCGTGCCCAGCCACCGCGGGTTGGGCACAACGCATTTACGACAGCGGATGTTCCCGGGCTGGAAAGCCGTCGCTGCCGCGCCCGTCAGCCGGTTGCCAGGCATCGGCCCAGCCCTGTTCCAACTTGAGCAGGCACAGATCCGCCGGAGCCGGTGGCCCGAACAGGTGACCTTGCGCAACTTTGAGTCCTCGGCTGCTCAGATATTCGAGCTGCGACAGCGACTCGACCCCCTTTGCGATCACGATCTGCCCCATGTTTCCGCCGAGGTTGATGATCGCTTCGGCGATCGCCGCCGAGTCGGCATCATCCGGCAGTCCGGCGACGAACGAAGGGTCGATCTTCAATTTGTCCACTCGAAACGACTTCAGATACGACATCCACGAATAACCGGTGCCGAAATCGTCGATCGAGACACTGACGCCCATATCGCGCAGCAAGACGATGGTGCCGGCGGCAGCCTCGGTCGATTCCACGGTCGTGCGCTCCGTGATTTCCAGTTCGAGCCAGCGGGGATCCAGCCCGGTAGTCTCGAGGATCTCGGCGACGCGGCGGACGAAGCTCTTGTCCGACAGGCGCGCCGCGGACACGTTGACGGCCACCTTCGACCGCAGCAAGGCACCGGCCGTCTGCCATGCCTTCATCTGCAGGCACGCGGCGTTCAGGACCCAGTCATCGATTGCCGGCAGCAAGCCGTTCTGCATCGCGACGGGCAGGAAACTGGCCGGCTTGACCAGACCTTGCGGCGTGCGCCAGCGGATCAGCGCCTCGACTGCCACGACCCGTCCGGTGGCGATCTCCACCTGCGGCTGATAATGCAGTTCGAAGTGGTTCGCTTGCAGTGCCTTGCGCAGGCCCGCTGCCATCTCCAGTTGGCGGTTCGCACTGGCATTCATTTCGCTCTCGAAGAAGCGGACGTTCGCGCGTCCGGCCTGCTTCGCGTGATACATGGCGGTATCGGCGTTTTGCAGCAGCGTGTCGACGTCTTCGCCATCGGCCGGGTAGGCGGCCACGCCGATACTCGATGAAATTGCCAGTTCGTGATTGCACAGAAAATACGGCGTAGAGACGCTTTCGACGATGCGTTGGGCGATCAGCGCCGCAGCCGCCCGGTCCGCTTCGGGCAGGACGACGGTGAATTCGTCGCCGCCGTGTCGTCCGACGGTGTCCATATCCCGCACGCAGGCGAGAATGCGCTCGGCGACCGATTGCAGCAGCGTGTCGCCGACATGGTGGCCCAGCGAATCGTTGATGATCTTGAAGCGGTCGAGATCAATGAAAAGCAATGCCAACGTGCTGTTCTGCCGACGGGCAGAGTGCAGTGCCTGCTGGAGTCGGTCCCGGACCAGCAGACGGTTCGGCAACTGTGTCAGCGTGTCGAAATGGGCGAGATGTTCCAGGCGTTCCTGCACCGCCTTGCGCTCGGTATTGTCCGAGGCGACGCCAATGTAGTGCGTGATGTTTCCGTCATTGTCCCGGATCAGGCTGATGGACAGCCATTGCGGATACACATCGCCGTTCTTGCGACGGTTCCAAACTTCGCCTTCCCACGCGCCGACTCGCTGCAGCGAGTGCCACATTCTGCGGTAGAAGCACCGGCTGTGTCGGCCGGATGACAGGCAGCGGGGATTCTTCCCGATGACTTCTTCGGCCGAATAGCCGGTGATCGCCGTAAATGCCGGGTTGACAGCGATAATGCGGTTTTCGGCGTTGGTCGTGACGATCGCTTCCTTGGCGTGTTCCAGGACGGCGGCTGACAGGCGCAGGCGTTCTTCGGTCTGCTTGCGTTCGTGCACATCGGCATGGGTACCGATCATACGCAGCGGGGCGCCGGCGCTATCGCTCTGCACGATCATGCCCCGTGCATGCACCCAGCGGTAACGCCCATCTTGACACCGAACACGGAAGTCGGCTGCATAGCCTGCCGCTTTGCGCCTGAGGTAGCGGTCCAGGCGGGCCTGGGCGCGCGGCCGGTCTTCCGGGTGGATCAGTTGGTCCCAGGCCGTGGCACTATTCTCGATCTGGTCTGGGCGATAGCCCAGCAGGGCCTTCCACTCCGGCGAGAAGTAAATCTCGCCGGTCTGCAGGTTCCAGTCCCAGACTCCCTGTCCGCTCCCCTCAAGCGCGAGCTTCAGGCGGCATTCGCTCTCCGTCAGCGCGCTTTCCATCTGCCGTTCCCGGGAGATATCGACGGCACTGCCGTAGGCCAGTTGTGGGGTGCCATCGGCCCCGAAAATCGTCTTGCCGCGCATTTTCACCCAGACACACCGTCGGTCGCGATGCCGCATCCGGAACTCGATGACATAGGGGTCGGGATCGGTTTGTTGCGTGTCGATGGCGCTCAGAACGCGCTCGCGATCCTCGTCATCGATCAGGCTGACGAATGCCTCAAAGGTGTTGGGTAACTCCGTGTCGCCGTAACCGGCCAGCCATTTCCAACGCGGGGACAGATAGGTGGATCCGGAAGCGATGTCACGCTCCCAGAAGCCATCGATGCTGATCTCGAGCAGACGGCGGTATCGCGATTCACGTTCTTGCAGGGATTCGATCATCCGATAGCAGGCTTGGATGTCGAACTCTTCGCGTTTGGTGAGCGGCGTATTGGCAGTCATGACGGCACCATGTCCTTCAGCGGTCTCCGTGTATCCAGGTTGTGCGCACCGAGCGGTAGAGCCGGAGCCCGTGTGCGGGTGTTCAGGTGTCTCGCGTCGCCTGCGTCGGCGGGTCGTGGAATCCGTCGGGCGGGGGCGGCGTAACTCCGCTTGAGGCCTGCCTCACGGTTGGCTGCGATTCGTGCAGCGTATCGGAATGGGCTGAACACGGGGTTCGGGTGGGAACTAAGCAGGTGCCGTGCCATGCTCCAAGTGGCTGAAAAAGAGAACGCCGTTC
Organism: Methylolobus aquaticus; assembly: GCA_004168015.1. GTDB lineage: Bacteria > Pseudomonadota > Gammaproteobacteria > Methylococcales > Methylococcaceae > Methylotetracoccus > Methylotetracoccus aquaticus. Next base: position 82,832 of record SEYW01000013.1, on the reverse strand, counting down.
GGTTCTGCCCCAAAAGGTGTAAAGATTTGTGTCATCGTGGAGCGAGCGGTGAGCACCCCGTCGGCTCCGGTTGCGGCGCTCGATTCTGAACGGGCTCGGCCCTCCCCATACCATGTCTCTCGAGAGAGCGGGTAGGCGACCAACGCTGGGTCCGGCAGGGTGGACACCTCGGGGACCGAGGCGCTTGAGCGGAGCTTACACGACACCGCGTCGACGTGATTCCGGCCGGGTGCACGGTGGCAGCGATCAGGTGCATCAGACCCGGCTGCGGCGGTGCTGCCATCCCCGTCGGAACAGGGCTTGAGGTCGTGGTTCCCGGCGGGCAGGCAAAGAGCATCGAGGCCGGATCGGCGCGGCATCCCTTAGACCCCAACGGTGGACAGCGATCGTAAGCCGCGGCACCGATGGCTGCAGTCGCGGCGGATGGCGTAAAATCGCGGCAACAATAAGGAATCACGGCGAATGCCCACGACCGAACGTTCCGCCCGGCATCGCGCCCGCGCAGTCGTTGCCGACCGACCCATGTGCATCAACCGATCACTGCATAGCCAGCGAGGGGACGCGAGCCGTTTCGCCGCTACGCCGCGGTCGCCTTCGGACTTCCGGAACCAGTCCCGGCCGCTGGCAGCCCCGGAACCTTGCCGTCGTCGGGGCAATGCTTCCCTGCGAATCCCTCAGCAACCCCGGTCGCGCGAGTGTGGGCCATGAATGTGCTGGCGATACTTGAGGTGCAATTTGCCTGGGGGGGCTCGGACGAGCACGCCCTGACGCAGCCCGTGACGCATATCGGACGAGCCGCCGATAACGACGTGATACTCAACGATCCCCAGGTTTCCTTGCACCACGCCAAGCTCAGCTTTCTGGGCGGTCAGGCCTGGCTGATGGATCTGGGTAGCCTGCACGGCGTGACGGTCAACGGCCATCTGACGCTGCCCCGTACGTCGGTGATGCTGGATCCCGATGCCGAGTTTCAGATCGACGAGTTCACGTTCAGGCTCCGCAGCCCCGTCCAGGAAGATCTGCCACCGGTCTCGGAACGGGTCAGCCTGGGTTCGATGCCCGTGCCGGGGCTCGTGGCCAAGGTCGACGGACGTCTGCTGAAGTTCTCGCTCGACAGCCACACGGTCTCGATCGGCAGTACGCCGGACAACGATATCGTGATCCCTTGTCCGCGGGTCGCGCCTCATCACGCGGAGGTGCACTTGAGCGGGGACCGCTATGTGATTGCGGCCCGGGAGGGGGCCCCGTCGCTGCTCGTCAGCGGAGGGGAAGTGCGCGAGCACGTGTTCGAGCACGGCGACACCGTCGGTCTGGGTGATCCCTCGGTGGCGCTGCAGTTCCGCGCCAGCCTAGGCTTCATCGCGGTGTCCGGGGGAGCAACACCCGGCGAGGCGATCGAAATCGATCTGAAGGGCCAGGACCTGATTGCGGTTGGGCGCGCGCCCGACAATCAGATCGTTCTGGACCATCCCCAGGTGTCGCTGCATCACGCGCTGCTGGAGCGGCGCGGCTCGCGTTACCGGATCCGGGATCTCAAGAGCACCGGCGGCGTTTTCGTCGGCGGTAAGCGCATCGAGGACGAGGCCTGGTTGCGGGAGGGCGACGAGATCCGGATCGGCGGCATCCGCCTGATCCTGCATGAGGACGGGTTGGAGGAGTACTGGCAGGAGGGACTGCGCCTCGATGCGCGGCACCTCAACAAATGGGTGTCCGTCGAAGACAACCTGCTACAGGACATTTCGCTGTGTATCTGCCCGCAGGAATTCGTCGCGCTGGTGGGTATGAGCGGTGCCGGCAAGTCCACGTTGATGGATGCCGTGAACGGCTTCCGACCTGCCACACACGGGCAGGTCTCCGTCAACGGGATCGATCTTTACGCCAACTTCGATCTGTTCCGGAACGACATGGGCTATGTCCCGCAACGGGACATCGTCCATCAGGAATTGACGGTCTACAGGGCGCTCGACTACGCCGCGCAGCTGCGCATGGCGCCCGACACGGCGCCGGCCGAGCGACATGCCCGTATCCGCGAGGTGCTGGACGATCTCGATCTGACCGAACGCCAGGACATGCCGATCCACCAGTTGTCGGGAGGCCAGATCAAACGGGTCAGCATCGGGGTGGAGTTGCTGACCAAGCCCCGGCTGTTCTTCCTTGACGAACCGACCTCCGGCCTCGATCCCGGCACCGAGCACGAGATGATGAAGCTGCTGCGGAAGCTCGCCGATCAGGGGCGGACGATACTGCTCAGCACGCACGCGACGAAGAACGTCATGATGTGCGACAAGGTCATTTTCCTCGCGCGAGGTGGTCATCTGGCGTATTTCGGTCCGCCGGAAGAGGCCTTGCCGTACTTCGACCAGTTCCGTTCGGCTCGCGAGCGGCGTCGGGAAGATATCGAGTTCGACCACATCTACGGCATCCTGTCGGACGAGGCGCGTGGGACCCCTGAAGCCTGGAGTCAGCGCTATCGCGATTCCCGGCAGTATCGCGAGAACATCGTCGAGCGCCTGAACGGTCAGGCCTCGCCGGTTGCAGCAGCGGGCGAACGACCCAAACTGCACCGCTATGCCGGGACCTTCCGTCAGTTTCTGGTGCTGTCGGCCCGCAATCTCGACATCATGCGGCAGGACCGTTTCGGCCTCGGGCTGATGCTGTTGCTGGCGCCGGTCATCGGCCTGATGGACTTCATCTGGGGCAGCACGCTGTTCGATCCCGAGCGCGGAGATCCGACCAAGATCATCACCGTGCTGTTCATGGCGGGGCTGATCGCGGTGATGGTCGGTGCCATGGCCAGCGTGCGCGAGATCGTCAAGGAAGTCGACATCTACAAGCGCGAGCGGGCGATCAACCTGAAGGTGACGTCCTATGTGCTCTCGAAGGTATGGGTCGGTGTCTGCCTGTCGCTGTACCAGGCGGCCGTGCTGCTGGCCTGCAAGTGGTTCTTCGTGTTGTCCTCCAGTGGCCTGTCGCCGCCAGATTACGCAGGTCTGTTCCTGACGCTGTTTCTCGGTACGCTGAGTGGCTACCTGATCGGCCTGTGTATCAGTGCCGCGGCGCCGAATCAGAACGTCGCGATCCTGCTGGTCGTGGTCGTGCTGGTGCCGCAGTTTCTGTTCGCCGGCGCGCTGTTGCCGTTGGACCTGATTCCAGGCGGCGAGAAGATCAGTGCCGGGGCGACATCGCGCTGGGCCTTCGAAGCAATGGTCAACATCACCGGTGTGGGCCGCGATCTGGTTAAGGATCCGTGCTGGAAAGCGGTGCAGCGCAACCGGCAACATCCGTCGGACCTCACCGAGGAACAGCGGGCGCAATGCGCGTGCATGGGGGCGCGCATCTTCGACGAATGCCGGTTCCCTGGGGTGCGTGACCCCGATTACTACGACCAGACCATGTACCAGGTGCTCGTGCGCGGCAAGCCCAGGGAGCCCGCAGCGCCGGTCGTACCGGCCGAACCGCCGCGTCCGGCAAAGCCGCGCGGGCTTCCCGCGCGCCCGACCCCGGCCGACCAGCAGCGCTATCAGCGCGACATGCAGAACTACCAGGACCGCATGGACCGCTATGAGAAGCGGATGACGGACTACCGCAACGGTATCGATGACAAGACCGACAGCTACAAGGCCGCGATGAAGGACTACGCTGCGCGCATGGAGGACTGGCAGAAGGCCCGCACCAAGGTTGCCGCGGTGGAGGGCATGATGGAATCCGTCTACGACAAGTACGGGCAGGCCTTCCGCGGCAGGCCCGAAGGCCGCTGGCTCGCGATGACTGCCATCATGGTCGTCGTCTTCGGCCTGATCCTCGTATTTCAGAAACGCAAGGACACGGTCTGACCGCGTTGCGTGGGCGACGCCGGTTCGCCCGCGACTATTGTCGTGTCGTCCCGCCAAGGTAGCGAGCGCCACGCGCCTGCGGTGACACAAGGAGTAGAATCAGATGCCCGTCGTCATGCCGGAGGTGTGCCATGGATACCTCGCCCCATAATCTCCAGACGCTTTTTCGGCAACTGGGTTTATCTGATCGTTCGCAGGACATCGACCGCTTCGTCGCCGAGCACAGGCTCCCGACACCAGCCCAGCCGCTTGTTGCCGCACCGTTCTGGAGTCCGGCGCAGGCCGCGTTCCTCCGGGAAGCCATCGAGCAGGACTCCGACTGGTGCGAAGCGGTCGACGAACTCGACCGCATGCTGCGCGGCTGAGTGTCGCGCCGGAACCCGGCGCGATCGCCCCTTGGAGTCCGCTCTACACTGACGCTCCGGCACCGCTGCGGTGGTGCCCGGACTGCGGCGTCGGACGACCTTTGCCGCTTCGAATTGACCCGTTGCGCTGTCGGGTCCCCCTTGTGTGCGGCAAAAGTGCTAGGCGGAGTTGCCCTTGAATTCGTGTGGCCTTGTCACCATCGTAGCGTCACGTGAGGGGTGATGCGGATGGTACGAGCGGTGCCGCCGCCACCCGGCCTTTTCATCCATGGGCCCTGTGGAGGTACCAAAATGTATGAGTCATTACTGCGCCTGCCGGTGGATTTCTTCTCCGACTTCGACCGGATTCAACGGGAGCTGAACCAGGCATTCGGCGGTGCCGGTGCGCCGACGAGCATTCGCGCCCTGGGGCGGGGTGCGTTTCCCAGAGTCAACATCGGCACCAGTGCCAAATCGGTGGAAGTCTACGCGTTACTGCCGGGCGTCGATCCGGCCAAGCTGGACGTGAGCGTCGATCGGGGGCTACTGACCATTGCCGGAGAGCGGCCGAGCGATTTACCGGCCGCCAGCGACAAAGTCAGCGTCTATGCCGACGAGCGCTTCGCAGGCAAGTTCAAGCGCACGGTCAGCTTGCCGGACGACGTCGATCCGGCCGCGATTGAGGCCAACTACCGCGACGGCGTGCTACGCGTATCCATTCCGCGTCGCGAAGCGGCCCAGCCGAAGCGTATCGAAGTGAAGTGAAAGGCGGAGGATCACACCCATGAGCGAGAAACAAGACGTGGCAAAAAGTGATGTTGCACAGCAGACGCAGGCGGTGCTGCCGCCGGTCGACATTGTCGAGGATGAAGCCGGTATCCGGTTGACGGCGGATTTGCCGGGCGTGCCCAAGGACCAACTGTCGGTGCGCACCGAAGGTCAGAGTCTGCTGATCGAGGGGCAGGTCGCAATCGACACGCCGGAGGGCATGGAACCGGTCTACGTCGAGACGCGGTCGCCGGTCTACCGGCGCACGTTCAACCTGAGCCGTGACCTCGATCCGACGAAGATCGATGCCGCCTTCCGCGACGGTGTGCTGACGCTGCGGATCCCGAAAGCCGAGCATGCTCAGCCTCGCAAGATCGCAGTCAGCGTCGTCTGACCCCCGCGCCCGGCCGGACGACGGCCGGGCCTTCCTCCCTGCGCCCGTCATGTCGGAGGCCCGAACCGCGCCGGTATTGCCGGGGAAGATCAGGGTATGTGTTCCGCGCGATAGCGGAAGACGGTCAGGCTGTCCGACCAGTATTCCGCTGGCAGACCGGCCTTCTGCTTCAGATGCCTTACGAAGCGGTGAGGCTCGGGCAGTGATTCCCAGACAGCCGGCAGGAAGGTTGCGCGGCGCGAGCCCTCTTGCAGGATCAGCCCGTCTTCCCCAGGGCGGAGCTGTCGCAGCAGATCGGACTCGGAAGCCGCTTCCACCGGTTCGGGGTGCGTCAACAGCGACAGATGAATTTCCAGATCGGCGAACTCATGCAGCGCGACCGGCGGAAAGCGGGGGTCGCGGAACGCGGCCGCATACGCATTTTCAGTCACGTCGGCGATGAGTGGACGACGCGCTTCCAGTGAGCCGATGCAGCCCCGAAGCGTGCCTTGTCGCTGCAGTGTCACGAAGCTGGCGCGGTGCTCCCGTAACTCCGTAGGGCACTCATCCAGGGGCGCTGCCAGGGGTCTGCCGTGCTGAAGCCCAAAGCCGATCGATGCCCGCGCCAGGTCAAGCAAACTCTGCCGGACTGCCGGCGCCAACGGCGCGTCGAACTCAGCCAAGAGCGTAGGCCCCGTAACCGACGACCCGGTCCTTCGATCCCGCAGTGTCGCCCGAATTCCGCAGGTCGATCGTCTCGGCTCTGAGCCCGTGCCGGCTCGCGGCAAGCAGCAGCCCGCCGACCGGCAGGCGGCCACAGGCATCCTCGAAGGCGATGTCCTGCGGACGCAGCGACTCGATGGCCCGCGAGGTTGCCCGATCCATGCGTTGCGCCGTTGCATAGTCGTGGTAGTGACTCAGGTCGGAGCTGATCACGATGAGTGTCTCGTCGCCGCCCCAGAGACGGTCGAGCACCATTGCGATCTCTTCCGGGGCGGCGTCGCCGACGACGAGCGGTATCAGCATGAACGTCTCCAGCGTCTCTTGCAGAAACGGCAGTTGCACCTCGAGGCTGTGTTCCAAGGCGTGGGCTTCGTCCTGTACGTGCACGAAGGGCAGATCCGTCAGTGTGTCCAGGCTTGCGCGGTCGAGTCTGACCTCACCCAGCGGCGTGGCAAAGCGGTCCGAACTGGGAATCGCGATCCCGCGGAAGGCGACGCGGTGCGATGGTCCCACCAGCACGACCCGTCGGATGCGCGCGCGCGCGCCAGCCAGGCGCCGGTAGGCGCTTGCCGCGATCGGCCCGGAGTAGATATAGCCGGCATGGGGCGCGATGATCGCCTTGGGAATGCGGCCGGCGTCATCCCCGGCGTCGAGCAGACGCGTCACGACCGCGTGAAGCGCGTGCTGATCGGACGGATAGAACATCCCGGCGACGGCCGGGGGACGCGTGGTAGTCATAACGACCTCCCTGATTCAGTCGCGCCCTTGGGAAGGCACTTGTGACCGCGGTCTTGACGTCATACTGTGGGCAATACGGGGTCACCGTCAACCGGCCATTCACTGCGAGGTGCCGCCATGGACACGCACATCGATCCTAACGAAGGCTTCCCGACCCGCTTCTGGCACAAATTGAGCGACGGGCGCGTGCAGTGCGACATCTGCCCGCGCCTGTGCAAGCTGCACGAGGGCCAGCGCGGCCTGTGTTTCGTGCGCGGAAATGTGCACGACAGCGTGATGCTGCTCTCCTACGGACGCTCCAGCGGCTTTTGTATCGATCCGATCGAGAAGAAGCCCCTGAATCACTTTCTGCCCGGCACGCCGGTGTTCTCTTTCGGCACGGCGGGCTGCAATCTGGCCTGCAAGTTTTGCCAGAACTGGGACATCAGCAAGTCGCGCGAGATGGATTCCCTGATGGATCAGGCCAGCCCCGAGGCGATTGCCGCAGCGGCCAAATCCTTCGGCTGTCGCAGCGTTGCCTACACGTACAATGATCCGGTCATTTTTCACGAGTACTGCATCGACACGGCGCAGGCCTGCCATGCGCTGGGCATTCGGTCCGTGGCTGTCTCCGCCGGCTATCAGTGCCCCGAGCCCCGCGCCGAATTCTACGCTCACATGGATGCGGTCAATATCGACCTGAAGTCGTTCTCCGAAGACTTTTACCGCCGGGTCTGCGGTGGTCATCTCGAACCCGTGCTCGAAACGCTGCAGTACGTCCGCCATGAAACCAAGGTCTGGCTGGAAATCACGACGCTGCTGATCCCGGGGGAGAACGATTCGGAGCAGGAGCTGGAAGCCCTGACTCAGTGGGTCGTCGAAAGCCTGGGCCCGGACGTCCCCCTGCATTTCTCGGCGTTCCACCCGGACTGGAAAATGCTCAACACGCCCCCGACATCCCGCTCGACGCTGTCCGAAGCGCGGCGCATCGCACTGAAGAACGGCCTGCGCTATGTCTACGTCGGCAACGTTCACGACAAGGCCGCCGACAGCACGTATTGCCACAAATGCGGCCAGTTGCTGATTGGCCGTGACTGGTATGAACTGTCGGAGTGGAATCTGACCCCCAAGGGAACCTGCAGTGCCTGCGGGGAGCCGTGTGCCGGTGTGTTCGAGGCTTCCCCGGGCGATTGGGGCGCACGGCGGACTCCCGTCAGCTTGGCACACCGGACATGATGTCAGCCCCGCTCCCTGCAGGACCCGACTTGCCGGCGCCACAACAGCGGTAGGCTATGTCGCAGCCCTGGCCCGTTACCGCGCGATGCGTGCAGTGTCTGGCGGGGCTGCAGGTGGCGATCGGGACCCTGCTGACAATGTTTCCGCTGCGGGGCTGCGAGCGCAGCCTGCTGACGGGCGGTCGTATCGGTCAGGCGCGTGCGATGGTCGTTCTGACGTGCGCCAGCGCGTTGACAACCGTGCTGCTGACCCGCGCGGCCACACGCTCTGGAAGGCTGGTCGGAGTCGCAATGCTGCTCGCGTCAGGTATTCGGGTTCAGGTTCCGTGGCTCGCGCGAGCCTTCGGCTTTGCTCCTTCACCGTGAGACGAAGGCTTGCTTGCACTGTGCGGCGGGTCGCTGGCCGTGGCGGGACCGATAGGGCTCGCACGGGGATTCCGCTCGCTCGGGGCCTTCCGGCAAGGGCCGTCGGCTGATGTCCGGCCCCTCAGGGGTGCTCTGGAGCCGGGGACGGAGGCCAACGGCAACATGGCGGCCAGTTCCCTGACGCGCTACGCGTGGCTGTCGGTTCTCGCCGCGGTCGCTACGATGGCTCTCAAGACGGGCGCGTATCTGCTGACCGGGTCCGTCGCACTGTTATCCGATGCCGCCGAGTCCGTAGTGAACCTCGCCGGCGCGGGTTTCGCGGTCGTCGTCCTCACCGTCGCGGCGCGGCCTGCCGACGAGACGCACCCGTTCGGACACGGGCGGGCCGAGTATTTTTCGAGCGGCTTTACCGGTGCCCTGATTCTAGTGGCGGCATTCGGGATCTTTTGGACCGCCATCGAACGTCTGCTCCAGCCCCGGGCGCTGGCGGCTCTCGACATCGGTCTGGCGATAGCGATCGTCGCAACCCTCATCAATTTCTTCGTTGCTCGCGTTCTGCTCGGTGCCGGCGGCCGGCACGACTCGATCACGCTCGAAGCCGACGGCAAACACCTGATGACGGATGTCTGGACGACGTGTGCCGTGCTGCTGGGCCTGGGTGGCGTCGTCCTGACCGATTGGCTGTGGCTGGACGCGACGATCGCCATGCTGGCCGCCTTGAATATCGTCCGGTCTGGAGTGCAGTTGATCGTGCGGTCGCTTTCGGGCCTGGTCGGTCCGGCGATTCCGTCGGCAGAACGCGCTGCGGTCGAGAGAATTTTGGATACCTATCGCCGGCAGGGCGTTCGCTTCCATGATCTGAGGGCGCATAGTGCGGGTTCTCAGCGCCTGATCACGGTCCATGTGCTGGTTCCGGGCACCATGACCGTCCAGCAGGGCCATGATCTGGTGCCGATCATTGAAAATGACCTCCGCGCGGCACTACCGAATCTCCTGATCGTCACCCATCTTGAACCGCTCGACGATCCTGCTTCATTTGCACATGAGATCGTGTCGGCCGGCCGCGACCCGACAGGCAGGTCGTCCTGCGGCGGATGATGACCAGTGTCGCCGAGTTGCTTTATCCTTGAACCCCCGGGTTGGCGTTCGGCACCGGATCGACGGTGATCCCACACGCGGGGCGTTGGCGCATTTCGTTCCGTGCTGTCGTTGACCCGGACGGTTCCGCTGGAATGTCTTTTTGCCGCCGGGCGCGCGGTTCGACCCCGTCCATACCCGCGTTGCTATCGGTCCGGCCCCGATTGCATTCCAGGGGCAGGCAGGAGACATCCGCGGTAGCGGTGGCCGGACCCTCTCTGGATGACCGTCACCGCCCCCTTATCCCCTGGCTCACTCAGGACTTCAGGTAGGAGACAGCAGCATGAAGCGAAAAGCGCGCATTGCGCTGGCCTTTCAGGGCGGAGGTTTCCCCGCCGGTGCCGTTGCTGCCGGGGCGGTCCGGCGTCTCGTCGAAGAAGGGGCCTTCGTCGACCACGATATCCATGCATTCTCGGGAACATCGGCCGGTGCCTTGGTCGCCGCGGCTTGCTGGGGGCACACGCTGAAGGGGAGCGTCGCCGAGCTGCCCGACATCCTCAAACGGCAGTGGCTGCATTTTGCCTGGGGGATGGTCCCGAATGCCGGTGTCGCTCGCACCGAGCAACTGCTTGACAGCCTCGGGCGTCTGAACCCGCTTTACGACGCATACTCGGCCAACATCGTCCAACCCTTCCTCCGCTATCTGATGAAGGAGTGGGTCCTCGCCTACATCCCGGTGGAGGAACTGCGGTCGCTGCGTGATCGCGCCGAGCGCGTTCCGGGCCTGGCGCTGGGCGCGGCGGATGTGCTGACCGGGGACATCAAGGTTTTCACCGAAAGGGATTTTTCGCTCGAGGCCTTGCTCGCTTCAGGTTCGCTCGACGAGGTGAATGGCCTGACCCGGATCGAGGACGGCCCGAATCAGGGGGTCTACTGCGACGGTGCCTGGGGAACGAATCCGCCGCTGGTTCCGCTGCTCGACTATGGCGTGGACGAGATCTGGCTCGTCCAGCACTTTCCCAAGCGACGAGAGGCCATTCCGCAATCTCCGGCGGAACGCAAAGACCGCAAGGATGAGCTATGGCAGAACGCGCTGGTGGAGCACGAATTGCATTTCATCGGGAAGGTCAACGAGTGGCTGGCATCCGGGCAACTCAGAAACGATGCCGGCCGGTATCGGCCGGTTACCGTAAAGAAGATGCCGATGCGGAAGGATCTGCCTTCGGGGTCGGCATTCGTCAATTCGCCATCCTTCATCGAGGAGATGATGGCCTACGGCCACGAGCACGCCGCCGTCTTTCTGTGACGAGGGTAGTCACGGCAGGTCTTGCCAATTCGGGGCCCGATTCCGTGTCGTCGGGCGCATTCCCCAATTGCCCGGTGCCTCCTACGCCTGTCCGTCCTTAACGCGCGCCGACCAGCCCTCGCGGGGCGTCAGGCTTAACCGGGGTGTCGATCTCGCGTGCCCGGGACACGTCGGGCGGCGCTTTGCCGCGTTAGATGGGCAATGGCGACCAAAAGGCCCGCGGGTGATCGCCGGCCTCGGGTCAAGGCAAGTTGCCCATGTCGGGACGGCCGGTCAACCGTTTCCAACTGCCTTTTTGCCAAGTCAGCCATCCGCCGTAGGCGATGCCTGCCCAGGCGATGTAGACGATCAGTGACGAGAACATCAGCACCAGAAAACTGAGGACGATCAGCGTGATTCCATCCCACGACTCGCGTTCACTGAGTCGGGCCTGAGTCCAATCCACCAGTGCGTGCAGCGTGGAGGCCAAGCCGTGAGCTTGCGGTTGTTGCATTCGAGATCCTCTAGCAAGTGGTCGAAGGCCGGCGCCCTGACACTGCGGAAGGGCGCTGGTAGTTGGCGCAAGGTTAACATTTTTGGACGCTGGTCAGCAGCGCCGGCTCGGTTCGGCTTTGGGGCGCAGTCACCGGCTGCGCGCTGCGGCCTTGGCAGCGACCACCGCCCTCGTTGCTCGGGTGCGGGGGGGTTACGGCATTCGACGACGGGGCGCGAGCCGCCCGTGCTCACACCTCATCCTCCGCCTTGCGGATCACGGTGCCCCTAACGGGCGATGGTGACGCGCGGGCGGTTCCGGTCGCGCAACACCGAATTCGCCCCAGTGCGGTTGATTGCGGGCAGAGAGGATCAGGTTCCCACCGCGGGTTGATTGCTCGTCTCGCGATAGCGCTGCAAGCCAGCCTTTCGAGTGTCAGCCGAATTTACAATTTGTGCCGCTGGTACTTTCGATCGGGAGCATGAGCCAGACCCCACGCAGGATTCAAGCGCTCTGAAACATCTGGCCTAATTTCTGCTTGATGCCAGGGCGCACGGAGCGACGTAATGCTCGGCTGTCTCTGCGCCCTGTCCCATCATCGATAATTTGGAGCTGCTCATGCCGGCAATATCCGTGATCATTCCCGCATTCAATGCGGAGGCCAGTCTTGCGGAGGCGCTGCACTCGCTGCAGCGCCAGAGCTTCCATGACTTCGAAGCGATCGTCGTCGATGACGGTTCCAGCGATGGTACGGCTGCGATTGCGGAGCGCATCGCCGCGAGCGATCAGCGTTTCACGGTACTGCGACAGCCGCGGAATCGAGGTGGTGCGGTCTGCATCAACAGTGCCCTCGATGTCGTGCGCGGTGACTGGATTACCGTGCTGGACGCGGACGACGCTTATGAGCCGGGGCGCTTGGAGACTCTGCTGCGGTCAGCGGAGAGGTGGGGTGCGGATCTGTTTGCCGACAACCTGCAACTCGTCGAAGATGGGACAGGTCGCCCCGTGGGGCTGTGCCTGGGCCCGGATCGCGTCTGCCGGGAGGGTCCGATCTCGTTCGAGGAGTTCCTGAAACTCGATGCGGTCGATCCCGGTGGCCGGCCCCGTATGGGGGTGGGATATTTGAAACCGCTGATTCGTCGCGATTTCCTGAACCAGTATGGCATTCGCTACCGCACTGATTTGACGAGCAACTACGACGGCATGTTCCATGCCGAGTGCCTGCTCTGGGGTGCGCGTTATGTCCTCAGTCCCCGCGCGCATTACCGCTATACCGTCGCTCGTCCGGGCTCGATCGGCGTCATGTCGAAGGGGGTACGCTCGGTAACGAATCGATTGCGGCGGTGCCGTTTGTTGCTGGAACACGAGCAAATGCCGCGCTTTAAGGGAGCAGCGGGTCTGCTGCGCCAAGAGATCACGACCCTGCATCACGTCAAGGCGTACGTGGAACTCGCTCTTGCCCTGCGTGGGCGCAAGTATGGGGCGGCACTGCGTTATGCGCTGACGAATTCGCGCGATCTTCCCTACATCTTGAATCGGCTTGGCCACTCAGCCCTGCGCAAGCTTCGGCGCGAACAGCAGGCTACAGACCGTCTGTCGCCGCAGCGCATCGTCTCCAGCGTGGCTCGTAACCTGGTGGCTCCGCCGGTTTCTTCGGGGCATCACAGGCATCCGTGATTGGTAGAGTCGGAGGCTCCTTTAGGGCGCGTAGCGTAGAAGCCGCCCGGGATGGCAACGACCGGTCCTATGCCTCGCGACAGAGACGGCCTCGAAGCTCCCGCACTGGTTCGTCGCAGCCCCCAGTTGAATTGAATTCCCGCCGATTCGGTCGCGGCATCCCATGCCAGAGCAGCCATCGTGGTTCGCTCCGATCACGTCCTGCATTCACCAGGCCCGTGCGGGCTGACCGCCAACTCGCATGCCTGGTCTGCTGGTGCCCAGGTACTTTTCCCGCCGACTGTCGCATCTCGGCTCTTTCCTCCCCATCAGGTCGCTGATCCTATTTGAGAAATCCCTTGTAACAGGTGCGTGCGGTGCCCCGTTGACAACACGATGCCCGCGGCGCATGCTCCAGCCTGCCATGGGTGGTGGGGCCCATCGGGTCATGGTCCGGCGACAGGGAATCGAGCGCCGCTCCTGAGGGACGTCGTCGAGCAGCCTTAACGGCGGTAATGACGATAGCTAGTCCGGGGTTATCCGGCCCACCGCGCGGCTTCGCTTGACCCCAACTGCGAGGAGACCGCCATGACCAAGCGCGCCCTGTGCATCGGTATCAACGACTACCCCGGGACCGACAGCGACCTGTCCGGCTGCGTCAACGACTGCAATGACTGGGCTGCCGTGCTGGCGACCCGTGGGTTTGCGGTGGCCCAGTTGATCGACCGCCAGGCAACCAAGGCCAATATGGTGGCCGCAATCGGCGATCTGGTCGACAAAGCCGTCGCGGGCGACCGCATCGTGCTGACCTATTCCGGTCACGGTACCTGGGTGCCCGATGCGGACGGCGATGAGCCCGACGGTCGCGACGAAGCGCTGTGCCCGTGGGACATCGGCCAGGGCAAGGCGCTGCTGGACGATGAGTTGCGGGAGCTGTTCAGCAAGCGCGCGCGGGGTGTTCGGCTGCTGATGATCTCCGACAGCTGTCATTCCGGCAGCGTCACCAAGGGCGATGCCGCCGACCTCGATCCCGGTCTGCCCAGGGCGCGTTTCCTGCCACCGGAAGCGTGGCTTAAGGGCATCGCCTTGCCCGCTGAAACACCCAGGAAGCTGCTCGGCGGCATGTCGCGCACCACGGGCGATCTGCTGATGGCGGGCTGTCTCGATACCCAATACAGCTGGGATACGCGTTTCCACAATCGCCCGAACGGTGCCTTCACCTTCTATGCGCTGAAGACGCTGGCGCGCCTCGAACCTGAGGCGACTTACCGTGACTGGTTCAAGAAGATCACCCCCGCTTATCTGCCGACGAACCAGTTGCCCCAGAACCCCCAGCTTTTCGGTTCCGCCGCAGCGCGCAAATGGCCGGTTTTTGCATGACTCGCTGATCGAACCACGCCGGGGTCGCACAGCCGGTGTAGGCCGTTTGCGCTGCCAGTGACGGCATGCCCTGACACCCCCCGCCGCCCGCGGACCGGGGCCAATGCCCGCCCTGGCAAGGTGCGAGCCCGCTTTGAGAAGGAGTTCCCATGACCCGATCCTCCGCACCGCTCAAGCTGCGTTTCCCCCTGTCCGCGCCGCCCGTCGACGATGGCGCCAACCTGCCCACCGTGCTCACGCGGCCCGCCAATCGCGGGGAAGGCGGCGACCTCTTGCAGTTGTTGCCTAACGTCACGGCTGTGCGGAGCTGGCCGCTGGCGCCGGCGAGCCGCAGTGCCGACGCGCCCGAGCAGGCGGAGGCGGCGGCCGACAGCCGCCTCCTCGCGCTGGAAGCGTCCGACGGCACGACCGTTTTCATGCGGGCCGACGCGCTGGCCGAGCGTCTCGCGCGCCTGCACCCGGAGGCCGTCGGTGTCGACGGCGCGGTCGACCTGGCACGGTTGCGCGAGCGCTCGACCGCCACCCGCGGGACAGGTGACTGGCTCTGGCGGCAAGTGACCGAGCTGGCGATCGAACCCGATGCGATACTCGATGCTGCTCGTGATAAGGCCGAGGAGTGGCTGGGCGAGAAAATCGGCACCAAACCCACTGACTGGGCAATCGCCGGCGCGTCATGGGCTGGTGCAAAGGCCCTGATGTGGGCCGTCGAGAGCCGGTTGGCCGCAGAGCCGGGCTTGTACCGCTGGCGCAACGGCGAAGCCTTGTCCGCGGCCGATCGCATGGACCGCGACAAGCTGCGAGTCCTCGCGGGCGGGGGCACGCCCGCCCTGGTGTTCATTCATGGCACGGGTTCCCATACGCTCGGGAGTTTCGGCGAGCTTCCGGCCAGTGCTGCCTGGATGGGGTTGCTGGAGCACTTCGGCGAGCACATCTACGGATTCGAGCACCGAACCTTCTCCGAAAGTCCGATCGAGAACGCCCTGCAACTGCTGAGCGAGTTGCCCGACGGGGCGAGAATCAGCGTCGTGACCCATTCGCGTGGCGGGCTCGTCGGAGACCTCCTGTGCGTGAACCCTGACGATACGAAGACGCCGTTCGACGCCTTGATCGAGCAGTATCGCCGCCGGCCTCGGCAGGATGAGATTGCGGCGGAAGATGCCGATCCGCGTCTGAAATCATGGCGCGAAGCCGCTGCGGAGCAGGAGCGCGACAAATTGCGTCAACTGCTGACCGCGCTGCGGCAGCGTCGGCTGGTCATCGATCGCTACGTTCGGGTGGCTTGCCCAGCGCGCGGTACCGCGCTGCTGTCCGACAATCTCGATCTCTTTCTGTCGGGCCTGCTGACCCTGGTGCGCAAGTTTGGCGCATGGTCCAGCGGTGCGGTGGCTGGTCTCGTCGCAACCCCGGCGGCCGGCGTCGCGGCCCGAGCCGCGGCCGATCGCTGGCTGCAGTGCCTGGCTCGTGTCGTACTCGAAATCGCCGAGAAGCGGCTTCAGCCCCAGGTGGTCCCCGGGATCGAGGCGATGCTGCCCGAGGCCCCGATGGGCATGTTTCTGGGGCTGGCTCCGTGCCGCACTCTGCCGATGGCGATCGTCGCGGGTGACATCGACGGCGGCGGATGGATAAAGCGGATCGGGCTGGCCTTCACCGACTGGATGTTTTTCGATCGGCTGGAAAACGATCTGGTCGTGGACAGCGCGTCGATGTACGCCGGCATTGCGCCGCGAGCGGAAGCCCAGGCGATTTTCGTGCAGGGCGCTGAGGTCAATCATTTCCGTTACTTTCGCGACGCGACCGCTACCGGGCGCCGCCCGCTGCCGGAAGCGATGGTCCGCTGGCTGGTCGAGGAACGGCCCGAGGAGTTGACCGAGTGGCAACCCCTGTCCTCGGTATTGCCGGGAACGGCAAAGCCGGTATCCCGCGGCGGCCCCGTCCCGCTGCCGCCGAAGAATTCCCGCCCGGTGGTCGTCTATCTGCCCGGGATCATGGGCAGCAGTCTCTATGTGGCGCGGGGCGGCAAGAAGGATCATGTCTGGGTCGACCCGGACGACCTCGTGTTCGGCGGGCTGGAAAAAATTGCCGCTGGTAAGCCAGCGATCCCCGAAGGCGTGGTCGAGATGGCGTATGGCAAACTCGAGGAACACCTGGCCGCACGCGGCTACTACGTCGAGACCTGCGCCTACGACTGGCGCAAGCCGGTTACCGAACTCGGCCGCGAATTCGCGGTGCGGTTGGCCACGGTGCTGAGCGACCATAAAGCTCAGCCGATCCGCATTCTGGCCCACAGCATGGGCGGACTGGTCGTCCGGGCCGCGTTGGCCAGCCGGCAGCCACGCGCGGACTTTTTCGGTCGCGCAGGCAACCGGTTGATCATGATGGGCACGCCGAATCACGGTTCGCACCTTATGGTGCAGACCCTGTTCGGCCTGTCCGGCACGATACGTACGCTGGCGCGCTTCGATCTCAAACATGACATGGACGAAGTCCTGGCCATCGTCAGCGGCTATGGCGGCGCGATCAACCTGCTGCCGGCTCCGGGTTTCGTCGACGCCGGCAGCTATGCCGGCAAGCGCTTCTATGACCGGGCGGAATGGGAACGCCTCAAGGAGGTCAACGACGATTTCTGGTTCGGCCGCAATCTTTGCGGTGTTCCATCCGCGGAGGCACTCGCCGAAACGGCAAGGTTCTGGGATTCGCTCGCGGATACGGACTGGGTTCGCCACTATGGCGAACGGATCGCCTACGTCTTCGGCCAGGCGGATGCGACGCCCTGCGGACTATCGGCGCTGTGGACCCCCGACGGCCGCATGCGAGAGCTGTTGATCGCCGAAACGCCCTTCGGCGACGGCTCCGTGACATGGGCCTCGGGTCGGTTGCGCGGTCTGCCCGACGAGAACTACTGGCTAATGGAAGCCGACCATATGGGCCTGACCAGTACGCCCAGGTTTTTCGGTGAGATCGAGGCCTTGCTGGAAGGTCGGATGCCTCGATTGAAGCGTTTGCCGGTAAGCCGCGGAGCCGGAGAGAGCGTGGATGGCGCGGTGACCACGCGCCGTCCCGGTCCGCCGCCGGGGTGGCCCACGGCCACCGAGGTGCAGATGCGCCTGCTGGGTAGCCGGCCAGCGACGCTGAAGCCCCGCCGCGCGGAGCGAGTGCTGGAAGTGATGGTGCGCGGCATCGATCTGCGATTCGTGCAGATTCCGGTCATGTGCGGCCACTATCGCGGCGATCCGATCGCCGGCGCAGAAGGCGTGATCGACCGTCACCTGGTGGCCGGAGCGCTCAGCGAGCGTCATCGGCTCGGCATCCGTACGGGGGAACTCGGGACCACAACCGTCGTGCTGATGCCGCGGACTGCCGCCCAGCGTCTGCGGCGCACCGGGCGTGGCGCCATCGTCGTCGGGTTGGGTGAGATGGGGCGACTGTCGGCGGACAATGTCACCGAGGCCGTGCGCAGCGGCGTGCTGAGTTACCTGTTGCACGCGTCGAACCGTTACAGCGAGGAGTGCGTCCAGCAGGATGGCGTCGTCGCCGACGGCGGGCCCCTGCCGCTGCGTCTGGCGAGCGTGCTGATCGGCACGAATTCCGCTTCGCAACTGGAGGTCGGCGAGGCCGTTCGGGCCATCGTGCTCGGGGTGCTGCATGCCAACCGCGACTTTGCGCTGAACGCGCCCGGGGGACGGAATGCCCGGGCCTATGTCGCGGGTCTGGAACTGGTGGAACTGTACCTCGACACGGCGATTGCAGCGGCCCGAGCCGTCAGCGAACTCGAAGCGACTTTGGGTCGCGAACTGGAACGGCTCGGCGCTCGGCTTGAGGTGGCCGCGGAACTGTCCCGCGGCGAAGGATCGCGCCACCGTCTCGATGTGATGCCGTTCACCGACTACTGGCCGCGTCTGACGGTGACCGACGCCGATCGCGACGAGCTGGGGTGCGGACCGGAGTGTTACATGCCGCGCTGGCGGAATCCGATTCCGCCGGATGCGATGCGCCGCCTGCTCGGGTTGTACGGGATTGGCGATAGGGGAGGGCAGCCCGAACTGTCCGGTCTACCGTTCGGTCTCGACCAGGCACCGACCGTGTCGTTCGCCGAACGTCTGCGCTATGCCTATCTGGGTGAGCGAGCCCGCGCCGAGGTTATCGTGCAGCAACGCCAGCCCGGGCTGATCGAAAAGCTGGTCCGCGATGCATTGACCGGCCCGGCCAGCACCGTCTACGTCGCCCGCAGCGGGTTCGGTGCGACGCTGTTTCCGATGCTGGTGCCGCTCGAACTCAAGGCCTCTCTGCGGCGCGCGCCCAATCTGATCCTGATGGTCGACGAGGCGACTGCGAATCTGCCGTGGGAAATGCTGGAGGTGGACGGCACGCCGTGGGTGACCGAGACACAGGTCGTCAGGCAGTTTCTGACGGCCCGCTTCCGGCGCGAAGTGATTCGTGCCGAGAAACTGACCGCGTTGGTGATCTCCAACCCCAGTACCGAGGGCTACCACGCGCAGTTCGGCGGCCCCGGCTGGAAGCCGGAAATCGGCGTGGACGGTCAGCCCCTACCCGACCGACTGCCTGAACTGAACGGCGCGGTCCGCGAAGGCGAGATCATCGCCGGAGCGCTGGAGGCAGCCGGCTATGCGGTCGAAGCCGCACCGCCCGATTCCCGAGCTGCCGAGGTTTTCGCAAAGCTGTTGGCCCAACCCTATCGGGTCCTCGTCGTGGATGCCCATGGTGTGTTCGGAAAGCGGGCCGCGGATGGCACTTACCGCAGCGGCGTCGTGTTGTCGGACGGACTGCTGCTGTCCGCCGCCGAGATCGGTTTGATGGCAACGGTGCCGGATTTGGTGTTCCTGAACTGCTGCCATCTGGCACGAGCCGGGGTCGGCGAGGGTGGCAACCGGCTCGCGGCGGGTCTGGCCCGCGAACTGATCGAGATGGGCGTTCGCGGCGTCGTGGCGGCAGGCTGGGAAGTGCGGGACGATGCCGCGCGTACCTTTGCCGAGACCTTTTTTCAACAGATGGTGGGGCGCGGAGTGTCCTTTGGTCGAGCCTTGTCTGAGGCTCGTCGTACCACATTCCAACTGCACGCCGATTGCAATACCTGGGGCGCCTATCAGGCGTATGGCGATCCGGAGTTCCGGCTCGCCACGGTCTCGACCGAGGCCACGGACATGGACCGGTTGGTTTCGCCCGAGCAGTTGCTGGACTGGCTGGCGCAGCGCCGCATCGAGGCGGGAGCAGGCGAAGGCAAGGGCACGGACTTCCGCAGCATCAAGCGGCGCGTGACGAATCGCTTGCGCAAGGTGCCCGAGCCCTGGAAAGCACGCGCGGATGTGCTGGAAGCCTGCGCCCGGCTCTATGCGGAATATCTGCCGGAGGGATCGGAGGCCGCACGGCTGGCTTTCCAGGCAGCGCTTGCCGAAGACTCGTGGCAGGCGCCGGCGTCGATCTCGGCCATCGAACAGTTGATCAACCTAGAGGCGCGTGAAGGGGAATGGCGGAGCCTGCCCGGTTCGAATCAGGATCTCGATGAAGCCCAGCGGCTCGCCCGCAGTGCCGTCAAGCGCATTACGGCCCTGGAGGATCTGACCTCCGGTGCCGCGGTGCCCCTAAACGTCGAGCGGCAGTCTATCTTCGGCAGTGCGTACAAGCAGGCTGCCGCTGTCGCCTTGCGGGCGGGGCAAGGCTGGGAAGCGGTTGAAGCCAGCCTCAAAAAGGCTCGGGATGCCTATGCCCGTGGTGAAGGCGACCCGTCCATGCCGGGTTGGAACCCCTACGCCTGCCTCAACCGCCTGCAACTCGATGCGGTGCTCGGTGCCCCTGCGGACGATGCGTGTCGCGTCGCGCTGGCCCGGTGCAAGCGTGCGGCGCGGAGCCGCTTCGCCGCGACGTACGATTTATTCGATGGCGTCATGGCGGCGGACACGGCAGTCACTGAGTGGTTGTTTCACCGGAAGCCGCCGCGCTCGGAACGTGCGCACGATGAGGATGCGGATCGATTGCTCGCCGTTTATCGGGGTGCACTTAAAGATCTGTCGGCCTCGGGACGTCAGCTCGATTCGGTCGTAACACAGCTTCAGCTTGTGGCTGAGTTCCTGGAGGCACGGGGCGAAAAGGCGGACAAAGGCGATCGTGCGCGGAGTGTTGTGTTGCGCCGTGTGGTCAGCCAGCTCGGCGGCGTGGCCGACCCCGGCCGCGGCGCGTCAGCGGAGGCAGTGCCGGTCCCGGATCACACAGGGGAGGCAGCGAACGACGCACCGCCGGACGGCGAGGAACCAGGGCGGTAAGCCTCCGGGTACCGCCTTCCACCGTCGTCTTCCCTACGGTGCCGTACGCGAACCGGTAGCCTGGCTGCCTCGATCCTGTCGGACCTCGTTCATGGTGGGGCCGGCGATCGGTCGGGCAGGCCCAATTGCAACAGGGCGCGTGTCTGTTCCAGGATGCGCGACTTCACTTCGGTATCGAGTCGCTCCAGCCAGCGATGGGGTATGGCTGCGGCACCGTAGTGGGCCCCGGCCAGCATGCCCGCCAAGGCGCCCACGGTGCCGGCTGCCTGGCCGCGGTTCACGGCGCCCATGACGCACGATTCGAAAGAGTCCGTCGTGAAGACGAAGTGACAAACCGTTTGAAATGTTTCGACGACGTAGCCGCCGGCGCGACCCGGATACGGGTCGAAGCGGAACGCGGGATAGGTTGCAACGAGCCGGTTCGCGATCCCTTGGCAAGTAGCCAGGCCTTGACCGTGAAGCAGTGCGAGGACCATCAGGGCGACCGCCTGGGTCGCGGCGTCGGAATAGGGGTTGTTGTGCGTGATGTGGCTTTGCTGGAGCGTCTGCGCCATCAGCCTTGACTCGTCGTCCAGGTTCAGCAGGACCAATGGCAGATTGCGGACGCAGGCCGCGCTGCCGGCATCGCGCGCGTTCACCGGGCCGGTCACGGTGCCATGCAGAAGGTAGCGGGTGATGCCGCGGCGGCAGGCGCGGCCGACATCGACCGGGCGCGCGCGAAACCAGTCCACGAAGCCGTCGGCCACGGACTTCAGGTCCCATCCGCCGTGCCCGATCAGGGCCTGGGCCAGCGCCAGCGACATTTCGGTCGCATCGGTCACCTGACCCGGCTTCAGCTCCAGCCAGCCGCCACCGATCATGCGGTCGTGAATGCCATGCCGCTCGCGGATTTCCTCCGGTGTCAGATACTCGACGGTTGCCCCGAGGGCGTCGCCGACGGCCAGGCCGAGGTAGGCGCCCAGCGCGCGGCGTCGCAGGGGTAGATCAATTTCGGGCATCGGCTGCTCCGGGTTCGGGTGGACGTGTGGGCCGGCCCTGCGGGCCAGGCGTCTTTGTGTTCCCACTGATGCGGCCGCACCGGGCTTCGGACCGTCGTCGCATCAGGTCTCGCGCGCGGGAGTCACGCCGCGAACGGGTCCAGCAATCGCGCTTCGACCGCCGCGATCGTCGCGTCCGTGGATACGTGGTGAATCACCTGCCAGCCGCGTTGCGCGCCGGCCGCCACGTTTTCGGGAAGATCGTCGATGTACAGAATCTCGTCTCCGCGGCATCCGGTGACGCTCTCCGCCGCTTCGTAGATGGCCGGGTGCGGCTTCATCGCTCCGAGTTCGTAGGACAGGAAGTATCCGTCGAAATGGGCGAAGAACGGAAAGCGGGCTCGAATCTGCGTGACGGCCCAGTCGTTGGTATTGGAAAAGATCCAGCTGCGAATCCCTGCCGCTCGAAGGCGGGAGTGCAGGGCGACCATGTCCGTGATTTCGGAAAAGATATCGCTGAACGCTAGGCGAAAGGTCTCGCTGTCGCTTCGATAGCCTATGCCCTGTTGAACCTCTTCGAAGAACCGGTCACTCGTAATGTGCCCGTGTTCGTACCGTCGCATGACATCCGTCGAGGCGATGAAGCGTGCGATTTCATCGGGTGTCGCGCGGGCATCCGCCGCGATGCGCTGCAAGGCGTCCTGCCAGTCGAAGTCGACCAGAACCTTGCCGAGGTCGAACAGAACGATCGTCGGTCGGATCATCGCTTACTGAATCTCCACTGACTTGATGGTTGTGACGTCCCCGTATTGTAGCGTGCGGGCGGCGTTTCCTTCCCGATGCTCGCACGCTGTAGTGGCTGGTGACTCGGCGACGCGTCGGCGGCGCGGGGAATTTTTTCGGTGCGGGGACTTGAAAAGCCGACCCGCGTGCATATATTGTTAGCAGCACTCGGTGGTGAGTGCTAATCACAGCTTTCACTACGACACCGTCAATCAACTCAACCCTTAACTCAGGGAGTCATTATGAAGATTCGTCCTTTGCATGATCGCATCGTCGTCAAGCGCCTCGAGGAAGAAAAGACTACGCCGGGCGGAATCGTGATCCCGGACACCGCGAAGGAAAAGCCGATTCAGGGTGAAGTCATTGCGGTCGGCAACGGTAAGCTGCTCGACAGCGGCGAAAAGCGCGCCCTGGACGTCAAGGTCGGCGACAAGGTTCTGTTCGGCAAGTACTCCGGCACCGAAGTCAAGATCGACGGCATCGACTACCTGATGCTGCGCGAAGACGACGTCATGGGCGTCCTCGAAGCTTGATCTCGAAATTTGCTTGAACCCCGAACCAACGGAGGAAATGACTGATGGCAGCAAAAGAAGTCCGCTTTTCAGATGACGCGCGCCAGCGGATGCTGGCCGGTGTGAATGTCCTGGCCGACGCCGTGAAGCAGACACTCGGCCCGAAGGGTCGTAATGTCGTGCTCGAGAAGAGCTTCGGCGCCCCGGTCGTCACGAAGGACGGCGTCTCGGTCGCGAAGGAAATCGAACTGAAGGACAAGTTCGAGAACATGGGCGCCCAGATGGTTAAGGAAGTCGCGTCCAAGACGTCCGATGTGGCCGGTGACGGCACCACGACCGCAACCGTGCTGGCCCAGGCCATCGTTCGCGAGGGCTTGAAGTCGGTTGCCGCCGGCGCAAACCCGATGGACATCAAGCGCGGTATCGACCAAGCGGTCTCCGTGGTCGTCGAAGAATTGAAGAAGATGTCCAAGCCGTGCACCGACAGCAAGGCGATTGCCCAGGTCGGAACGATTTCGGCCAACTCCGACGACTCGATCGGCAAGATCATCGCCGACGCGATGGACAAGGTCGGCAAGGAGGGCGTCATCACGGTTGAAGAAGGCTCCGGTCTCGACAACGAACTGGATGTCGTTGAGGGTATGCAGTTCGACCGCGGTTACCTGTCGCCGTACTTCATCAACCAGCAGGAGACGATGAGCGCGGATCTTGAGGACCCGTTCATCCTGCTGCACGACAAGAAGGTTTCGAATATCCGTGACCTGCTGCCGGTGCTGGAGAAAGTTGCGAAGTCCGGCCGCTCGCTGCTGATCGTGGCGGAAGACGTCGAGGGTGAGGCCCTGGCGACGCTCGTCGTCAACAACATGCGTGGCATCATCAAGGTCTGTGCCGTCAAGGCGCCGGGCTTCGGCGACCGCCGCAAGGCCATGCTGGAAGACATCGCCGTGTTGACCGGCGGCCGTGTGATCTCCGAAGAGTTGGGTCTGAGCCTCGAGAAGCTGGAACTGAGCGATCTGGGCAGCGCGAAGAAGGTCCAGATCAACAAGGAAAATACGACAATCGTCGATGGCGCCGGCAGTGTTGACGGCATCAAGGCGCGCGTCGAGCAGATCCGCCGTCAGATCGAAGAGACCAGCAGCGATTACGATCGCGAGAAGCTGCAGGAGCGCGTCGCCAAGCTGGCGGGCGGTGTTGCGGTAATCAAGGTCGGTGCAGCCACCGAAGTCGAGATGAAGGAAAAGAAGGCCCGCGTCGAAGACGCGCTGCACGCGACCCGTGCTGCCGTCGAGGAAGGCATCGTCGCCGGCGGTGGCGTCGCATTGATCCGCGCGCAGTCAGTGCTGAAGGATCTGGAGGGCAAGAACCACGACCAGACGGTCGGCGTCGCAATCCTGCGTCGTGCGGTCGAAGAGCCGCTGCGCCAGATCGTGTCGAATGCCGGCGACGAGCCCTCGGTCATTCTGGCCAAGGTCCAGGACGGTCAGGGCACGTTCGGCTACAACGCCGCATCGGGTGAGTATGGCGACATGATCGAGATGGGTATTCTCGATCCGACCAAGGTGACGCGTTCGGCACTGCAGAACGCCTCGTCGATCGCCGGTTTGATGTTGACGACTGAAGCCATGGTCGCGGAACTCCCGAAGAAGGAGAAGCCGATGCCTGGCGGTCCCGGCATGGATGACATGATGTAATCCATCCGTCCATCGGATCGGAAGCAGGAAAGGCTCCGCCGGCGACGGCGGAGCCTTTCTTTTTTCGGGCATCCCATCGACTCATGGTGCTGTGCGCATGCTGAGCTATCGACACGGCTTTCACGCCGGGAATGCGGCCGACGTGTTCAAGCACGTCGTGCTGGCCGAATTGATCGCTGCGCTGCAGCGCAAGGACGGCGCCTTCTGCTATCTGGACACGCACGCCGGCGCGGGTCGCTATGACCTGACCTCGGCCATGGCGCGAAAAAACGCGGAGTTCCGCCAGGGCATTGCTCGAGTCTGGGGAGCGGCCGACGCCCCACCGGCCGTCCGGCGCTATCTCGAGGCCGTGCGGGCGATCAATGACGGCGATGAGTTGCGGCACTATCCCGGCTCGCCGCTACTCGTCCGGCAGTGGGCGCGGCCGGCGGATCGACTGGTGTTGTGTGAGCTGCATTCCACCGAGATCGACGTCCTGCGCGCTCAGTTCACCGGCGACCGGCAGGCTGGAGTCCATCATCTGGACGCCTATCAGGGGCTGAAGGCTTTCCTCCCGCCGCGCGAGCGGCGGGGCCTGGTACTGTGCGATCCCGCCTTCGAGTTGAAGGGAGAGCGGGAGCGGGTCGTCGACGCGATCCACGCAGCCTGGCTCCGCTGGCCGACCGGGCAATACGCGATCTGGCATCCGATCCAGGACCGGAAAGCCACGGAACGGTTCTACCGCACTCTCCAGATCTCGGGCATCCGCAAAGTGTTGCGTTTGGAGCTGTGCACGGCGGACGCCGGCACGGACCGGAAACTGCTGGGCAGCGGCTTGCTGATCATCAATCCGCCGTGGCAGTTGGACGGGGAACTGACAACGATCCTGCCGTGGCTGTGGTCGGTACTGAGCCCCCGCAAGCACGGACAGTGGCTCGTCGACTGGCTATTACCCGAATAATAACAAGGCTAAAGCGATTGTCG
Source organism: Methylolobus aquaticus (assembly GCA_004168015.1). Lineage (GTDB taxonomy): Bacteria > Pseudomonadota > Gammaproteobacteria > Methylococcales > Methylococcaceae > Methylotetracoccus > Methylotetracoccus aquaticus. Next base: position 57,381 of record SEYW01000013.1, on the reverse strand, counting down.
AGCCTCTGGAAGCGGCAAGAGTCCGTTTCCGTGTGGCAACGGCGGCGTCCCCTTTCTTGACATTTTTGTGAATGCTATGCTCAGGCCGTAGGAATTCAAAGGAGCCTGCCTTCCGTGGCTGTGCGACCGGGAATCCCTCCCTAACGAAACCCACAGGAGGCTGTGCATATGGCATCCGATTGTCCTGTTGGAGCTTTGGTTACGGACGTCAACGTCCGTGAGCATTTCAGGGATTCGATACACTCGGCCTTGTCGAACCAGAAGGTGGACGCGACAGAAGACACCGTCTTCTATGTCGTCAACCTGCTGGCTCACTACACCCACGCCGAAAATCTGTTCGCCCGAACCCCCGACGGCGTCGATCTCAAACCGCTGGCCCTGATCTACGCCGAGGCCGTCGCGGCGACGTCGGCGGAGCAGCGTCAGTTCGCTTTGAAGCGCCTCGGTGATGTCGCGCTGCTGATTTCCGGTCTGTTCTCTTCCAGCCTCAACCGGAAGGTCGTCGATGTCGATTACTACATCGCGATGGGCGGGAGTGCCTACGGTTTTCTGTGCGATCTCAGTCGTGGAACGGTGCGTGGGCGGGCTCTCTCGGGGATTTTCGGGGAGTTGTCGGACAAATTCCCGAGCTTCGTCGACGTTCTCGCCGAAGTCGGCGAGAACTCGCGGCTGAGCTCCGACACCGACATCATGCGGCTGTACGAGATCTGGATACGCACCGGAAGCCGGCGCGCGGCCGAGCGTTTGCGCAAACTGGGCATCGAGCCGGTCGCCGGCTCGAGCCCGCGCCGTACCAACTGAACGGGGTCGGTGCCATGCGCTTGAATGTCCTGCAGAAAATGCTGGAAGGTCTGTACCACGTCGAGGTCGAGCACGCGGTCGAGGACTTCGTGATCACCGACCCCGACATCGCGCGCCGGCTCGATGAGAGCCTGACTCCGCGCGAGAACCGGGAGAAGCTTCTGGTCTCGCAGGATGGTGACGAGGTGCAACTCGCGTTGTATCTCGACAGCGGAGTTCTCGACTGTCTGGAGGAAGATTGTCCGCTCGACGAACTGCACCGCGACAACTTCGAGGACTTCCTGCTGGCACTGGAGGGCGTCAGCCATTTCCTCTACATGAGCTGGAATGCGAGCCGCGATCGCGGCGTGACCTTGCTCGAACTCGAACTGCAGGCCGAGGTCGACAAATACGTGCTGGCGTCGTCACTGTTCTCGCGCCAGCGCAAGACCCGTTCGTCCGAGCGCGTCTGGCGCTGCCTGTTTGACTCACCGGTGTTCGATCAGACCCTCGACGGCGAGTCCCGTACCCGCTACGCGGATGCCAGCCACTACGCGGGCCGCTTCTGTTTCAACCTGGAGAACAGCTACCTGAAACAGCGCCGCGAGGCCGAGATGGTGACTGAACTGCGAAAGTTCTATCGCCTGAGTCAGGCGGGGAAGATCAGCCACATTCATTCGGTTATGGCGTGACGCCGTCGTCCTGCCGCCGGGATGGGCTTGGCTCCTTCTTGCCGCCGCCCTTTTGGCTCTCCCCGGCAATCTCGGGGAAGCAGCGAGTCTGCGCCAGTGCTTTGGATTCCTTCAACAGGTCCCGCAGGCGCTTCGATTCCGGGGGATCCCGAAACTCACCGCCTTTCTCCCCGGGCGTCGAGAACATGTAGGTAAAGGTCAGCGACTGGCTGTACTCTTCGTAGGACATCTTCGACGCGATCGTGTCGGCGGCACAGGTGCAGTGGTACAGGTTGTCGTAGTTCTGTCCACCGTGTTCGAGCATGCATTGCAGGACATACTCGACGCGTGCGAGGGTCGGGAAATCGTTCACCGTTCGATCGGCGCCGGCTGCCGCGGGTGCCTGGCTCGTCGTCCCGGGTGCGGCTTCGCCGGGCGGGGGCGCTTCCTGTTGGCAGCCGGTGGCTGCCAGGGTCAACAACAGTAGGGGATAAGCGCATCCGGCGTGCCAGTTTTTCATGGGTCTAGGAAATGTTCCGGGTTAGTGGCGAGCGGTGGTGTCAAGACTGTCGGAGCAAAACGTCGTGCCGGTTCGCTCGGACGGGAAGGTGAAGCGGTTCAGTTCTCGACAGCGAAATCGACGATGGCCTTGAGTTGGTCGTTCATCCTGACCGCGAACTCATTCAACTCCGGGCTGGCCGAGTCGGTGGGCAACAGGTGGGTCGTCACGATGACCTTGCCTCCTTGCTGACGTACCGCGACGTTACAGGGCATGTAGCGCACGGCTGCGGGTTCGATCTCGAGCATCACTCGGGCATGAGTCAAGTTACAGAATTGCACCGTATCATAATCGGGAAACGGGATATGATCGCGTTCCCGGATCACGCTGCCGATCTTGTTGTGGCCCGTAATGCGGAAATTCCGCTCGGTGATTGCCAGTTCCAACTCGGCCATCACGTCGCCATACGGCTTCGTGGTCGATGCTTCGTAGTATCCGGGCGCCGACTTGGGCGAGAGTGCCGTGCTGCAGCCGCCGAGCAGGGCAGACAAGCCGGCGAGAAGCCAGAGGTCAGGCTTGACCATCGGAGCATCCTCTCCATTTAATCGTCGAATTATAAAGCCGCGTGGCCAATCCGAGCACTTTGTTTCCCGATCGTTCCCAGATCACGGGCATCGTGCTGGCCGGAGGGCGCGCGCGGCGCCTGGGCGGCATCGACAAGGGGCTGATCGACTGTCGCGGGCGGCCGCTGGTCACCTACGCGGTGGCGTTGCTGCAGGCCGTGGCGGGATCTGTGGTAATCAACGCAAATCGCAATGCCGAGCGTTATGCGACCTTTGGGTATCCGGTCATCCCCGATGCAACGGATACCTTCGACGGGCCTCTGGCGGGTCTGCTGGCCGGTTTGGCGTACGCTCGATCGGATTATGTCCTGACGCTGCCGGTCGATGCCCCGCTCATGACGGAGGCCGTGCTACGGCGGTTGCCCGATGCGCTGGCGGCTCAGGACGCCGACGTCTGCGTGCCTGACGATGGAGTGCGGCTCCAGCCGGTGTTCATGCTGGCGCGCCGCAATCTGAAGTCCAGCTTGGAGGCTTACCTGGCCGACGGAGGTCGCAAGGTCGACGCCTGGCTGGCGGGACAGCGCCTAGCGATTGCCGATTGCAGCGACGTTCCAGCCGTTTTCGCGAACGTCAACGCGCCTGAAAACCTGGCAAGGGTGGAGCGCCTGATGCGGGAAGGCGGCCCGTTTCCACCAACTTAGGCAGTGTCCTTCCCCCTGCTTTCGAAATCTGAGACTTGCACTACGCGCGCGCTTGCGGTATACGATCGCAATTCCCTCCGTTGCGGCAGACGAAGTCGCCCGATGCCGGCGCGACAGCCGCCAAGCTAGCGACCTACCCACCCACTAGGCGAACGCCGTTCCCTGCTTCATTCTCCCCATGGGTTTAGGGAGGCCAGAGGTGCCGAACGAGGGCGAAAACACGTGCTTCCGACGGTGTTTTAGTGGCTGCCATGCGGCCTGACGGTCTGTCACCTCTCTGATTCCTCTTACTTTGTTCTAACTTTCCTCATTTCATGCAATCGACCGATACCCCATTCTCCTTTTCTGATCTCGATATTGCCGCGCCGATCCTGCAGGCAGTCCACGAAGTAGGTTACGAAACGCCGTCGCCTATCCAGGCAGCGAGCATTCCTTATCTGCTGGCCGGCCACGACCTGCTCGGTCAGGCGCAGACTGGCACGGGCAAGACGGCCGCGTTTGCGCTGCCCATCCTGAACGCAATCGACTTGTCGCGCCGCGAGCCGCAGGCGCTGGTGTTGGCACCGACACGCGAGTTGGCCTTGCAGGTCGCCGAAGCGTTCCAGAGTTATGCCCGCCATCTTCCCGACTTCCATATCCTGCCGATCTACGGCGGCCAGGGCATGGACACGCAGTTGCGCCAGCTCCGGCGCGGCGTACATGTCATCGTCGGCACGCCCGGGCGCGTGATGGACCATCTGCGACGGGAGACCCTGGATCTGTCGGGGTTGCGGACGCTCGTACTCGACGAGGCGGACGAGATGCTGAAGATGGGGTTCATCGATGACGTTGAATGGATCCTCGATCACACCCCGCCCGAGCGACAGATCGCGCTATTCTCGGCGACGATGCCGGAAGCGATCCGCAAAGTCGCAAAACGCCATCTGCGCGAGCCTAAGGAAGCGAAGATCGAGGCCAAGACGGCGACGGTCGAAGCCATCTCGCAGCGCTACTGGCTCGGCTCCAGCGCCCACAAACTCGACGCACTGACACGCATCCTCGAAGTCGAGGACTTCGACGGCATGCTGATCTTCGTGCGGACCAAGCTGGCAACGGAAGAACTGGCCGAGAAGCTCGAAGCCCGCGGTTATTCCGCTGCCGCCCTCAACGGGGACATGAGCCAGGCGCTCCGCGAGAAAGCGGTCGATCGGCTCAAGAAGAAGACGCTGGACATCCTGGTGGCCACCGATGTCGCTGCGCGAGGGCTCGACGTCGACCGCATCAGCCACGTCGTGAATTACGACATCCCCTACGATACCGAGGCCTACGTGCATCGGATCGGCCGGACTGGTCGTGCCGGGCGCAAGGGCGAGGCCATCCTGTTCGTCGCCCCGCGCGAGAAGCGCATGCTGGGTGCGATCGAGCGCGCGACCCGCCAACGCATCAAGGAGATGCGCTTGCCGACGCATCAGGATATTGCCGAACGCCGCGTGGAACAGTTCAAGGAACTGGTCATGAGCACGCTGGAAGAAGAGGAACTGAGTTTCTACCGGCAACTGGTCCAGGAGATCGGTCGGGAGCAGAAGCTCTCGCCGACCGACATCGCCGCCGCGCTGACCTACCTCGCGCAGAAGGACCGACCGCTGGTGCCGGCGGAGGGGCCGGACCTTTCCGAGATGCGCCAGGAGCGCCGTGAATGGCGTGAAGACCGCGGTCGCTCCGACACGGGTCCCAAGAAACGCGGTGCGCGCGAACGCGGTTTCGACGATGGCGGCACACTGTACCGTATCGAGGTGGGTCGCAATGACGGGGTCGCACCCAAGGATATCGTCGGTGCCATCGCCAACGAAGCCGGAATCCCCGGCAAGGCCATCGGCCACATCAAGCTCTACGACGACTTCAGCACCGTCAGCCTGCCGGCCGACATGCCCAAGGAGTCGCTGCGACGCCTCGAAAAGACCTGGATTCTCGGCAAGCAAATCCGCATCCGTCTGTGGCAGGATGGCGCTGCACCGCGCTCCCTGGACGAACGCCCGATGAAGAGGAAGAGCTACCCGCGGAAGAACGGGTAGCTTCGATTACCGAGTCGGCAGGGGCGCCGAGTCGGGGTCTCCGCCCAGCGTTCGGTTCCCGTTGCCGTCAAATCGGCTCAGCTGTTTGCCGTCGATCCAGACGGACGCCGGCTGTCCGTTCTCGAAGCACGGCGAACCGTCGACGCGGGCGATGAAGATCGCCCGCGTGTCGCCATGCGCCAGACCGCTGAAGGAGAAATGCACCAGCGTTTCGTGACCGAGGTATTCGGTCTGGACGATCGTCGCAGGAAGACCCGGTGCCTGCGGATCCCGGTTGATGGCCACGTGTTCAGGGCGAATGCCCGCGGTGTGGCAATCCGGGTCGGCGGTCAGCGCGGCTAGCCACTCCATGCCTGAGTGGCCGCCGGCCGCAGTGGCACGCTCGGCCGCCCGCAGCAGCAAAACCCTCGGGATCAGGTTCATCGGCGGGGTACCGATGAAGCCGGCGACGAAGGTATTGGCCGGCGTGTCGTAGAGAGCTTGCGGCGAGCCTGACTGTTGCAGATGTCCGCGCGACAGCACGCAGATGCGCTGGCCCATCGTCATCGCTTCCACCTGGTCGTGCGTCACGTAGATCATCGTCGTGCCGGTACGACGCTGCAGGTCGACGATTTCGCTCCGAACCTGGGTGCGCAGTTGCGCATCCAGGTTCGATAGAGGTTCGTCGAGCAGAAACACGGTAGGTTCCCGGACCAGCGCCCGGCCCATGGCCACGCGCTGGCGCTGACCCCCCGAAAGTTGCTTCGGCAGGCGATCGAGTACATCGCCGAGTGCCAGCAGTTCGGTCGCCCATGCGATACGGCGCCGGATTTCCGCCTGGTCAAGCTTGCGCATCTGCAGCGGGAAGCTCAGGTTGGCGCGCACCGTCATCGTCGGATACAGCGCGTAATCCTGGAACACCATTGCTACATTGCGGGCCTGCGGGGTCCAGTCATCGATGATGTCCCGGCCGATGCGAAGATGCCCTGATGAGGGTTGTTCCAGTCCGGCGACCAGCCGCAGCAACGTGGACTTGCCGCAGCCGGACGGCCCGACGAAGACGACGAGCTCGCCGTCCCTGATCGCCAGATCGAACTCGACCAGCGCCTGGTAACCATTCGGATAGGTTTTGCCGACTTGCTCGAATGCAACACTGGCCATCGAGCCGGATCAGTTGAAGAAGTTCTCGAAGCCGATTAGGTCGAGGACGGGCTGAATGATCGGGTCCGCCGCGAAGCGCTTCTGGATCGCGTGATCAGCGAGATGGTCGGCGATCGCGATCAGGATCATCGCCTGGTTCAGGCACAGATGGACGTAGGCCACTTCGCCGGTGCCGGGGATCACGGCGTCGTAGAACCCGAAGTCGCCATAGATCGCGTAGCGCTCGGCCAGACGGCGCAGATTGCGAGTCGCGGCTTCGGGTTCGGTCAGCAGCGCCAGTGCGGCCGCGTGCGGACTCACAGCCCCCTCGGGATAGCCGTGCGAGCCCAGGACGCGCACGCCGTATTCGCCGTATCCGTTGGAGCCCGGCGTCGAACTCGGGGACATCCCCCAAACCGGGTAGCCGAGTTCTTCGAGTGCGTAACGGCGCTGGATCTCGGTATGGATTGCGCCATTCCGTCCCAGACTCTCGGCCGCGTGCTGCTTCTCGTCGAGGACCAGGGTCGGCATCAAGGCCTCGAACAGACTGCCGCCCCAGGAGGGCACGTAGCGCAGCCCTTTCCATTCATACACGCCGCCGGTCCAGGTGAAACCGTGGTCGACCTTTTCCTTGCGGTCCAGCGGTACTTGGGTCTGCCAGCCGGCATCGGGAGGAAAGGTGCGCATCATCGCGAACCAGTGCTCCCGCGGTACGGTGCCCCGGCCGATTGCGATCAGGCTGCCGATGCGCGATTCGGCGAACAACGTGCCGTAGTGATCGGATGAGCGCTGGCTGGTGTCCACCGAATAACCCAGCGTCATCAGTTTGGCCGCTTCGTCGTAGAAGAAACGGTAATCGCCCTGGTCGATGATCCGGTTGCAGCGCTCGGCGAGGGCGGGGAACGTCTGCCGCGTCACCATGAGTCCCGCGGTCAGCCACGAAGAGTCGACGAAGGACAGAAAACTGCTGGTGGGTTGCAGGCGGGTCGTATTGTAGTAGTTGTAGAAAAAGCCATGCGCGGTGTCGAGCTTCGCCAGCGTGTTCAGGGTCGTTTCCAGCCGCTGCACCGCTTGCGCCTCGTCGATCAGCTTCAGTTCGTAGGCGGCGATGACCGCGAGCAGGCGGAAGCCGATGTTGGTCGTACTGGTATAGTCGCCGATGCCGGGCTGATCGGCCTGGGTCTTCGCATACTGAATCCTGTCGAGGGGCAAACCGTGTTCCCGGTCGGCCAGCGCATCGAGTCCCCGCCAGGTGTCGCTAGCGACACGGCGCAGAAACTCGATGTCGTCCGCAGGCAGGTCAGAGGCATCGATGACGCTGTGTTCGGGCCAGCCATTGAGGCGCCACTGTAGCGGTGGTTCGGCCGGGGCGGCAGGTGGCGTCGCGTCGCCGCCCCCTGCCAGATTTTCGCCCGGGGTTCCAAGCTGCACCAGCTGGAGGTCGTCGATCAGATACGCGCCGTGGCGGACCGGTGTCTTGCGTTCATCCAGGCCGAACAACAGGTAAGCCATCGGGCGCCATTCCTTCAAACCTTTCAGCTTTTTCAACGGTATTACGATTTGCTGCCAGTCCGCACCGACGTTCGGGATGGCATAGCTGGCCTCTTCCCACGCACCCGCGGTCTTCGGTGCGGCCCGTCGGAACTTGACCGTCAACCTGGGGCTGAAGCCCTCGCCGTCGTCGCCCTTGATCCAGAAGCTCAGTTGATCGTAGGCTGAGAGATCGAGCCCCATCAGATTTTGGCCCAGGCTGTACTCCTGCTCGGGTGTACCGCCCTTCGAGGGTTCCTCCGGCAGGCGGTAGCTCAGGCGCAGCGCCTGTCCTCCGCGGTCCGATGCAGTCAGTTCGTAGCGAAACCCGAATTCCGATTCGGGCGGGTCCCGCTGCCAGTCGACGGCGATTGGCCGCCCGCCGGGTTGCTCGAAATCGGCCAGCACCAACTGCTTGACCGGCGCCTGCTCGGCGGCGGAGACGGGATCGGCGGGCCACTGTGCAGCAGCCAGACTGAGGAGTATCAGGATGAGCGGACGGACCATGTTGTCGTTGGAGCGAGTGGTGTGATCGTTTCGAGGGATGGAGGCTTGCGGAGAAACGGCCGTTGCTCCGCGCCGAGTCGATGCATAACGCAATGATATCAGTCTTCGCAAGCGTGACAGCTGAGCGGATTCGGCGCTCGGCCCGCCCCCAGCTCCGGCCGAAAGTAGGGATGCACTACCGTAGGCGGCTCGCGATCGTGATCGCATTCATGCTGGCTGCCTGCGGGGGCGATGATCGCCAAACCCTCACGCGTCTCAAGGTGTGGGCGATGGGTGCAGAGGCGGAGGCACTGGTTTCGCTGGTGCCCGGATTCGAGCACAGTCATCCGGGTATCCGTGTCGAGATTCATGGGATACCCTGGAGCGTGGCGCACGAGAAGCTCCTGACGGCCCATGTCGGCGACGCCTTGCCGGACCTGTTCCAGTTGGGCAACACCTGGATTGCCGAACTGGCCGAGATCGGCGCGCTTGACGATCTCTCCGACCGCTTCGCCGGTCATAGCGATGCGGGCGATTTTTTCCCCGGCGCTCTGGCCGCGAACCGCTACCGCGAGGGCCTGTACGGGCTTCCGTGGTATGTCGACACGCGCCTGTTGTTCTATCGCGCCGATCTCCTCGATGCCGCCGGCATCCGGCAGGCACCGAGGACCTGGGTCGAATGGTCCTCGGTTATGTCGCGCCTGGCTGCGGCCGCAGAACCGGGTCGCTATGCCCTTGCGATGGCCTACGATGAATGGCGATTCCCGGTCATCGTCGCACAGCAGCGCGGTGCGGCACTATTGCGGGAGGAGGGGCGCTTCGGGAACTTCAGGCATCCGCAATTCCGGGCGGCCTTTGCGCTGTTCCTCGATGCGTTCAGGCGCGGCTGGGCGCCGCCGATCGGCGAGGCGCAGCGTGGGAATCCGGCCCTGGAGTTCGTGCAGGGGCGCTTCGTATTCTTCGTCGGTGGGCCCTGGATGATCGGCGAGATCGGTCGTCGCCTGACAGTCGGTTGGGGCGGCCGCTGGGAGACCGCGCCGCTGCCGTCATGGGACGACAACTACCCCGGCGCCTCGCTGGCCGGCGGTTCCAGTCTTGCGCTCGCCGCGCACTCACCGCATCGCGAAGCCGCCCTGGACCTGATGCAGTATCTGACGCAGACCGAGCAACAACTGGCGCTGTATCGGCTGACCGGGGATCTGCCGTCGCGCCGCTCTGCCTGGAGCGATCCGTCGCTGGCCGACGATCGCCACGCCCAGCCCTTTCGGCGACAGCTGGAGCGCACCATGACCGTGCCGCAGGTGCCGGAATGGGAACGGATCGCCGCAAAGATTGGCTATTACGGTGAGCTGGCCGTGCGCGGACAGCTCACCGAGGACGCCGCGCTGCAGCGCCTGGATCGGGATGTCGACGCGATTCTGGAGAAGCGGCGCTGGCTGCTGGAGCGCCGGTGAGGACCCCGCTCTGGCCACCGGTCAATTCGGCGCTCGGCTTCGTGGCACCGGCGCTGTTGCTGATCGCGCTGTTCTTCGTGTTGCCGGTGGCCGCGGGTCTCGTGCTGAGCTTCACCGACTTCGACATCTACGCACTCGGCGACCTGGACCGCCTGCGCTGGATTGGTTTCGACAACTACCGCCGGTTGTGGAACGATCCCCTGGTCGACCGCGCACTCGGCAACACGCTCTATTTCACGCTGGTCGGCGGGCCGCTGTCGGTGCTGTGTTCACTCGGGGCGGCGCTGCTGTTGACCCGGCCGGGATTGCCGGGCGTAGCCGTGTGGCGCACGGCGCTGTTCCTGCCGGTCGTCACGAGCCTGGTGGCCGTTGCGATGGTCTGGCGCTATCTATATCACCCACTGTACGGAGCGTTGAATCACCTCATGGCCTGGGCCGGGTTCGAGCCCATCGACTGGCTCGGCGATGCGCGAACGGCGATGCCCGCCATCCTGATATTGGCCGTCTGGAAGAATTTCGGCTTCAACATGGTGATCTTCATCGCTGGCCTGCAGGGCATTCCCGCCCGGCTGTATGAGGCCGCAGCGCTGGACGGTGCCGGACGCTGGGCCCAGTTCCGCCATGTCACCCTGCCCATGCTGGCACCCACAATCGCGTTCGTGGCCATCGTGACCTTGATCGGGCATCTGCAGGTTTTTGCCGAGCCGTACGTAATGACGCAGGGCGGACCAGCCGACGCGACGCTCACCGTCGCCTTGCTGATGTATCGCGAAGGCTTTCGCTGGTGGAACCTGGGCTACGCATCGGCACTCGCCCTGATGCTGTTTGCGCTGATCCTGATCGGTACGGGGCTACAAGCCTGGCTCCGGCGGCGCGGGGCGCGTGCATGAGCGGTACGCTCGCCCGCTGGGCCATGACCTTCGGGGTTGCGATGCTGGCCGGGCTGACGCTGTTTCCGCTGGCCTGGATGCTGTCCGTGTCGCTGATGTCGCCGCTCGAGGCCGCCGATCTGCCGCCCCATCTGCTCCCGCGCACGCCGACCCTGATGCATTACCAAACCTTGTGGCAGCGCCTGGACCTCCCGCGTTATCTGGCGAACAGCCTGCTGCTCGCCGCGGCGACGACGGTTCTGTCGCTGCTGTTCAACACACTGGGCGGCTATGCTTTCGCGAAGCTCCGCTTCGCGGGCCGCGAGCGCCTGTTCCGGCTGCTGCTTGCGACGATGGTCATCCCGGCGCAGGTCGGGATGCTGCCGCTGTTCCTGATGCTGAAGCAATTCGGTCTGGTCAACACCTATGCCGGTGTGATCCTGCCGGGCATGGCCAGTGTGTTCGGGATCTTCATGATCCGGCAGTATGCACGCTCGATTCCGGACAGCCTGCTCGATGCCGCGCGCATCGACGGGGCCGGCGAGTGGCGCATTTTCCGCTCGGTGGTGCTGCCGCTGTGTCGGCCCATACTGGTGACGCTGGCGCTGTTTTCGTTTCTCGGGTCGTGGAACGACTTCCTGTGGCCGCTGATCTTGCTCAGTGATGGCGATCGCTACACGCTGCCGGTCGCGCTCGCGAACCTGCTCGGGGAGCATGCTCAGGACACCGAACTGATGATGGCCGGCGCCGTCGTGACGACGCTGCCGGCGGTGCTGGTGTTCCTGTTGCTGCAGCGCCATTACCTTGCCGGGCTGGCCACCGGCGCGTTGAAGGAATGAGGCGCGTGCTGCTGATCCAGAGCAAGGGCAGGGCGCCGGGTGCGACGCCCGGCCGGTGGCTGACGATCACGTTGGTCTTGTTCCTGTCCGCCTGCAGTACGGTCGAGTTCCTGTATAGCCAGGCCGACCGCTTGCTGAGCTATACGGTCAACCGCTACTTTGACCTGACCGAGTCGCAGCAAGTCGTCCTCGATGATCGGGTCGCGGTGCTGATGGCCTGGCACCGCAGCGAGGAATTGCCCGACTACGTGCGCTTTCTGATGGATGCCAGGGTCCGGTTGGAGCGGGGGTTGCGGAGCGACGACCTCGACTGGTTCGCCGATGGGCTGATGCTGCGCTACCGGCGTCTGGCCGAGCGAGTTGGCGCCGACGCGGCGGTGCTCATGGCGAGTCTCGACGAACGTCAACTGGAACACTGCCGTGCGGAGTTCGCCGCGCGAAACGAGGAGTGGGCCGCGGAATGGCATCTGCTCGATGCCCCGGCCGAGCGCGCGGCGTGGCGGAAGACACGGGTGCTGGACGTGGCCGAGGATTGGGTCGGCACGCTCGCCGGGCATCAGCGCGAGCGTATCGAGCGGGCAGTCGAGTTGATTCCGGCCGATGGCGTCCGTCTGCGTTGGGAGGATCGATTGCGCCGTCAACAGGGCTTTCTGACCCTGCTCGCTGCGCGGCGCGAAGGCGCGTTCGCGGAGAGGCTCCGGGACTGGCTGGTGCAGTGGGATCGGGGCCGGTCGCCGGATTACCAGCGTTATCTGGACCGGCTGAAACAGGAAGCCATCGCCACGGTGCTCGATGTGGACCGCTCGTTGACGCCTGCGCAGCGTGCGCACCTTGCCGGGCGCGTGCAATCTCTGATCGACCCGCTGGCAGCCCTGACGGCGCAGTAGCGGGCGGAGACGTCAGGGGCACCCCATCGGTCAGTCCGGAGTCGGGTCCTCGTCCTGTTCCCGTCGCTGGGCCGCCAGCACGTTGTTGATCTCATTGAGCTTGTCGAGCGCGACGCTGAGTTGACCGAGATCGGCGACCTCGAGCGTCAGATGCATGGAAACCGATCGGTCGTTCGGGTTCGTCTGGGTCTCCGAGCGCATCACGTTGATGTGCTCCTGCGCCAGCACCTGGTACACATCCTTCAGCAAGCCCTTGCGGTCGAGGGCCTGGATTTCGACTTCCACCGGGAATACCTCGGGTTCGGCCCCCCAGGCGACGTCGATCAGGCGCTGGCGCTTCCATTGCGGCAGTCGCACAATGTTCGGACAGTCCTGGCGGTGGATCGCGATGCCCCGGGTGACGGTGATGTAGCCGGTGATCGGGTCCCCAGGCGCCGGATTGCAGCACAGCGCGAAATGGGTTACCAGGTTCCGGATGCCTTGTACCGTCACCTCTTCGCTGGTCACCGTCGCCGGCGCGCGGCGCGGCGCCGCCGGAACTGGAAGCGGCTGGATTTCCGGGATGCGGAGCGCCGCCGCGACCTGCGCCGGGTTGATGTCGCCGCGCCCGATCGCGAGCAGGACGTCGTCCGGGCGTGACAGGTGGAAATGGCGCGCCAGATCGGTCATGTCAACGTGCTTCAGGCCGAGCTTGTGCCGCTCACGATCCAGGATGGCGCGGCCCGCACGCAAATGCTTGTCATGGTCCTGTTGCTTGAACCAGGTTCGGATTTTGGAGCGGGCATGAGTCGTCTTGACGTAGCCGAGATGCGGGTCCAGCCAGCCCAGCGTGGGGCCGCCGTGTTTGGCCGTGATGATTTCGACCTTTTCGCCCGACTTCAGGGCGTAGGTCAGCGGCACGATGCGGCCGTCGACCTTGGCGCCGCGACAACGATGCCCGACTTCGGTGTGGATGGCATACGCAAAATCGAGCGGCGTCGCGCCACGCCGCAAGCGGATGACCTGACCCTTGGGGGTCAGTACGAAGACCTCGTCCTTGAAGGCGTCGGCCCGGAAGTCTTCGAGCAGAGACTGGTCGTCCTCTTCGCTCTCCAGCAGGCGGCGCAAGGAGGTGATGCTGCGCTCGAAGGCGAGATCGGCCTTGCCGCCCTCCTTGTAGCGCCAGTGCGAGGCGACTCCGTACTCCGCGAAATCCTGCATTTGGGGCGTCCGGATCTGGATTTCCACCGGCCGGTCGTCCGGACCGATGACCACCGTATGCAGTGACTGGTAGCCGTTCTCCTTGGGGTTGGCGATGTAGTCGTCGAACTCCTTGGGGATGTGCCGCCAGCGATTGTGCGCCAGGCCGACCACCAGATAGCAGCTGGGCACGTCGTCGACGATCACCCGCACCGCGAGCAGATCGTATAGCTCGTTCAACGGCACCTGCTTGCGTTGCATTTTGCGCCAGATGCTGAAGATGTGTTTCGGTCGCCCGACCACCTTGGCCTTGATGTCGTTGGCTTTCAGTTCCGCCGACAGAAGCTCGATGAAGTGTTTGACGTAGGTTTCCCGTTCGGCCCGGTTGTTCGCCAGCGATTTCGCGAGCGTCCTGTAGTCGTCGGGATGCAGATAGCGGAACGCGAGGTCCTCGAGTTCCCACTTCAATTGTCCTATGCCGAGGCGACTGGCCAGCGGGGCGTAGATGTCCAGCGTCTCGCGGGCAATCACTTCGCGGTTGGCCCATTCCTGATATTTCAGGATCCGGAGCCGGTGGACACGATAGGCCAGTTTGATCAATACGGCCCGCACATCGTTGACGACGGCCAGCAGCATGCGCCGGATCAGCTCCGCCTGTTCCGGCTCCTGAGTCTGGTCGATCGTGTAGTCGCCGAAGGTGTTCAGCCAGTTGACCTTGTCGACCAGATCGGCGACCGCTGCGCCGAAGTCAGAGCGGATCTTTCCGGCCGGGTAGGTATCGCGCAGGTAAGGATCGCTCAGCATCGCGGCGGCGACCGTCGTGGCATCGGCCCGGAGCATGCGCAGGATGTGGGCGACTTCCAGCCCTCGCGGCCGCACCTGCCGGTCCTCGTCCCGAGCCTGCACTGCGAGGGCGAGCGCTTCGTCCAGATGCCGGAAATCGCCTCGGTTCATGCCCGAATGGAACAGTTCGCGCAGTTCGGCCAGCGGCTTCTCGGCGATATCGGATTGGTAAAGCGTGTGCTTCATCGCTTGACGGGCGTTTCGGTTCTCGGCGGAGAGCGCGCTGCATTCCTCGGCTGAGCGCAGCCGCGTGGTGGGCGCTCTCCGCATTTTAGCAAGTGCGGCCCGACTCGGTCGCAGCGCCGACTACGATTGCGAGCGCTGCTTGAGTCACGCAATAATCGAGCCGAGAACCTTATTTGTGGCTTTTGCCGAAGTCCCTCCAAAAAGGGGATTGGGTGCGGATTCCCAGTCACGGCGAAACAGACGGGCAGGCGCGATGACCAGCGAACGAATCACAGAATGGCTGCCAACGTGGCCGAATGGAACGCTGACGGCGGCCCCGACATCAGCGTCGCAGGGTCAACGAACGATCGTCGAGGCGACCGTGCTCGATACCTTCGACCGCCGCCTCTTCCGTCGAGGTCAGGTGTGCGTGCTGCAATGGACCGGGGAGGGTCGCGGGGAACTGCAGTTGTGGGCGGCCGGCGCATCGCGCGCGCGTCGCAGTGCAATCTGGGCGTCGACCGCGATGCCGCGTTTCGCATGGGACCTCGACGACACGGATCTGCGCTCGGAACTGACTGCAGTGATCGACGTGCGGGCACTGTTGCCGCAATGCCGCCTGCAGCGGGCGTTTCTGACAGTCCCGGATTTTCCGGAAGCCGTTCCCGATGCCGTCAGGCTGTTCCGCGTTCGCTCGACATGGATTCCGGAGGCCGGTCGTCCGCACCTGCTGGCGGAGCGTCTTGCCGTGTGTTGGGACGCGTCGGATGACAAGCTCGGCCGGCATTTCGTGAATGAACTCTTGGAGCGCGGTCTCATTGCACCGACCACCGAGGACATCTGGCATGCGGCGCTCGCGGCGGCGGGTAGATTGCCCCCGGCGGAAGCGTCCGGCAGTTTCCCGGGCCTCGCGCCGGAACTGCGGACCGACGTCGCGGCGCGTCGGGTCCTGGCCGGGTTGTTCGACATACTCTCGACCAACGAATCGGGCATTATCGGTGCGGTCGACTCGGAGTTTTTGCACGATTTTCGTGTCGCTGTCCGGCGCAGCCGCGTCGTGCTGGGGCAACTGAGGGGCGTTTTTCCCGAGCGTTCCGTCGCGCGGCATGTCCGCGACCTGGCTTGGCTGGGGGAGATCACCGGCCCGGCCCGCGATCTGGACGTTTATCTGTTGCACTTCGAGGATCTCCAGCAGCAGCTTCCGACCGAATTGCGCGAAGACCTGGTGCCCCTGCGCACCTTGTTGGCGCACGAGGCGGCGGCGGCCCAAGCCGCTCTGGTCAGGTCACTCGGCAGTGCACGGTATCGGCGCTTCAAGGCGGAATGGCCACAGTGGCTGGCGCGCAGTGCCCCGCGGCGACCGACAGCGCCGAATGCGCTGGCGCCTATCGCTTCAGTCGCCGGACGCCGCATCTGGACCTTGTACCGTCGCGTTGCCAAAGCGGCCGGAACCGTGAACGAGACAACACCCTCGGAGCGCATTCACGAGCTCCGCAAAAGCTGCAAGAAGTTGCGCTACCTGCTGGAGGTGGTGCAACCCTTCCACGCCAAGGACCGTATGCGGCGGCCGATCAAGGCCCTGAAATTGCTTCAGGACCGTCTGGGAGCGTTCCAGGATGCCGAGGTGCAACGCGAGTATCTGCGCGGCTGGTTTGCCCAACTGCGGCAGGACGGCGAGATTTCATCGCCAACCCTGTTGGCGGTCGGTATGCTGTTCGGGTACTTCGAACAGCTGCAGGCCGCGCGGCGTGCGGAGATTCCCGAAGCGCTGAGGCATTTTGCCCGCAAAGAGGAACGGGCCCGATTCAAGACCTTGTTCAAAGAGCAGCCCACCGCCGCGGTGGGGACGACCGGACGCACCCATCGGGCGCCGGCCCGGACCGAAAAAGAAGGAGAAACCGAATGAAAGCATCGAACGCCGCGCTTCCGCGCATCGTCATCGTCGGCGGCGGCGCTGGGGGCCTGGAACTGGCGACTTCGCTGGGGCGCACGCTGGGCAAGAAAAAGCAGGCGGAGATCATGCTGATCGATTGCGCCCGCACCCATATCTGGAAGCCACTGCTGCACGAAGTCGCTGCCGGAACGCTGGACGTCAACGACGACGAACTCGATTACCTGGCGCAGGCGCACGCGAACCATTTTCGCTTCAACCTGGGGCGCATGGTCGGTCTGAATCGTGAAACCAAACGGGTGCAACTCGCGGCCATGATCGATTCCCAGGGTCGGGAAATCATTCCGGCGCGCTCACATCACTACGAATTGCTGGTCATCGCCGTGGGCAGCGTTTGCAACGATTTCGGCATACCGGGAGTGGCCGAGCATTGCCTCTTTCTCGACTCGACCGACCAGGCTGAGCAGTTTCAGACTCGTCTGCTCGAAGCCTACACCCGGGCGCATGTGCAAGGGGGCGTCAAGCAGCCTGGCCAACTCGACGTGGCCATCGTCGGCGGCGGAGCGACCGGTATCGAATTGTCGGCGCAGTTGCACCAGGCAACGCGGCTGCTAAGCGCCTACGGCCTGGACAAGGTCGAGCCATCCGACATCCGCATCCACCTGATCGAGGCTTCGCCTCGCTTGTTGCCCGGTCTGCCGGATCGGCTGGCGGCCGCCACCGAGCAGCAACTGCGCAAACTGGGTGTCGATCTGCGCCTTGGAGAACAGGTGGTCGAAGTCACGGCCGAAGGCGTCAAAACGGCCTCCGGTCACCTGATCCCGGCCGCGATCAAGGTCTGGGCTGCGGGTATCAAGGCGCCGGATTTCCTGAAGACGATCGGCCTGGAAACCAACCGGATCAACCAGATCGTGGTGAAGCCGACGCTGCAGTCGACCGTTGACGACACGATTTTCGCGCTCGGCGATTGTTGCGCCTGTGCCTGGCCGGGGAAGGATCGGAATGTGCCGCCGCGGGCTCAATCAGCCCACCAACAGGCGAGTTTGCTGGTGAAGAATGTGACCCGCAAGTTTAAGGGCGAGCCACTGCTCGACTATCACTACACCGACTACGGCTCGTTGGTTGCACTGGGCAAATTCAGCACCGTTGGCAACCTGATGGGGAATCTGCTGGGTAGTGTGATGGTCGAGGGGCTGATGGCGCGTCTCGTCTACCTGTCGCTTTACAAGATGCACCAGTTGGCGCTTTTCGGTCCGTTCCGGGTCATGATGCTGATGATCGCGAACTTCTTCAGCAGTCGGTTGCGGCCCAAGATCAAACTGCATTGACCGCGGCCGTTGGTCGCGGTCCGCCGCCGCGGCGATGCGGACCCGATCGAAATCATCGGTTGGGTCCGTCGTCCACGTCGACCGTTCCGGTGATCTTGCGGCGCGTCACCGACCAGCCGAGGCCGATGGCCAGCAATGCCGCAATCAGCACGAGGATCAGGTAGGTCAGGACTTTCGGGTTTTCGACGCTCAACCAGCCCTGGTCGATCACGGCCCAGGCACCGGTGCCCAGCAGCGCGCAGGCCAGGATCAGGCCCAGCCAGCCCAGCGAGTGGACTGTGGCGCTGATGTAGATGGTCCAGCCGGTCAGCAGCACCACGCCAACAAAGGCCTTGACCGAGTTGAAGGAGCTGAAGTCGGTCAGTGCCCAATAGAAGTAGGAGTAAGGGGGCTCGGGGTTGTAGGTCGCGAAGACCAGAACCAACGCGAACAGAAAACGGGGGAAAAAGGCCAAGCCGGCCAGCAGACGAAGCATGTATCGGATTCCTGCGGTCCCTGGTTGAAATGCGCCGCCTCATTGCGGGGGCCGACGGCATTGTAACCCTGGGGGTGCTACGAATGCGAAAGGCTTAGTTGCGTGAACAGATAGTTACGTCTTTGTCAATACGTGGTTCCACCCATAGCGCTACCGGAGAAGCTGCGGTACTGTTGCACCCACATCGAGTTCAGGGGAATCACGGACGGGTCCGAGGGGGCAGGGATGCCTCCCCTTCCGTATCGCAGTTCTGCGATGACATAGCTAGGCCCAACGCCTTCCACTTGACGCGCGGTGCGCGTCACTTTTTTCGCCTGTTCCCGCACCGCTTCGCCATTGCTCGCGCCCCAGCGGTCATTTGGGTTTGGCGAGTTCGAAGATCACCATGACGGCTTCTTCGTCCCCGACATTCTCGGCCGTCATCCATTGGCCAGACTCCCAGAAAACCTCCCCGGGGCCGTAGGTATTGATTTGCCCGCCCTCGTCGATTCGGACCTTGCCCTTCACGACATAGCGCGGCCCGGGACCTTCGTGGGTATGCAGCGGCGTCTTGAATCCGCGCGGGAAACTGACCCGAATGACCCGGGCATTGATCGGATTGGCCGGCAGTTCCGCCGATTTTTCCAGCAGAATTTGTCGCGGCGGCATTGGCATCTCGTCGGCGATGCTGAGGCCCGAGCTTAGTGCAGTGGCCGCAATGACGGAAAAGACGGCTTGGGTCGGTGTTGAGAACATGTGGGTCTCCATCGTTACACAGGGTGGGAACGGCGGGCTGACCCCGCTCGATTACGATAGCCGCGCGGCGGATAAGTTCCCCGGTCGTTCGGCTCAGTGCGACGCGGTCTCCTCGATTTCCGGGACATGTGCACGTCGCTGCAGCCACATGACGCCGCAAAGATCGATGATCCCGACCCATAGGCGATGCCACGTGCCGTATTTGGAGACCCCGCGCAGGCGAGGGCGGTGATTCACCTCAACCGAGATCACCTGGCCTCCGGCGCGCTGCACCAGTGCCGGCAGGAAGCGGTGCATGTGATCGAAATACGGGAGCCTCAGAAACACCTCCCTTGGGAAGACCTTCAGACCGCAGCCGGTGTCCGGCGTTCGGTCGCCGAGCAGTGCGCCGCGCACGGCGTTGGCTAGCTTGGACGAGAACCGGCGCCACGGCGTATCCTGGCGCTTGGCGCGATAACCGGCGACCATCGCGAGTCCGGGCACCGCGTCGCGAGCCGTCAGGCTCGCATACAGCTTAGGTATGTCGGCCGGGTCATTCTGACCATCGCCGTCCAGCGTGGCGACGATCTTCCCGCGGCCCGCGCGTACGCCCGTAGCAAGCGCCGTACTCTGACCACAGCAGCGGCGGTGGTGCAATACGCGCAGCCGGCGAAATTCACGCGACAGGGCGATCAGGCGCTCCAGGGTCCGGTCGGTGCTGCCATCGTCGACGTAGACGACTTCGTAGTCGTAATGCCCTTCCAGTGCTGCGCGGATCTCGCCGATCAGCGGTTCGACGTTGTCTTCCTCGTTGTGCACGGGTACGACGACCGATAGTTCCATGGAGTGATGACCGAAAGCGATTAGGAATGATGAAAGAGATGTGGCGGTGTCAGGCGCCGCGGCGGTAGCGGACCGGGCCGGCGCCGTCGATGATGGTGCCGAGCGCAAGTGCGGTTTCACCGGATGCGCGCAACTCGGCCAGTGCGGTGCTCTCGTCGTCCGGCGCTACGCACAGGATCATGCCGATGCCGCAGTTGAACGTCCGCAGCATTTCGGATTGGTCGATGTTGCCTTGTTCCTGCAGCCATCGGAAGATTTCCGGCTGCTGCCAGGCGCCCAGATCGATTTCGGCGTTCATCGTCACCGGCAAGACCCGCGGCAGGTTTTCGGTGATGCCGCCGCCCGTGATGTGGGCGATGGCCCGCACCGGGATCTTCGTCAGCAGGGCCAGCAGCGAGCGCACGTAAATCCGCGTCGGCGCCAGCAGCCAATCGGCGAGCGGCTTTCCGTCGAGTTCGGCGCCCAGCGAGCAGCGCGAGCGCTCGATGACCTTGCGGATCAGCGAGTAGCCGTTGGAATGCGGTCCGGACGAGGCCAGCCCGATCAAACGGTCGCCGACGCGCACGTCCTGCCCCGTGATCAGGCGGTCTTTTTCGGCAATGCCGACGGCGAAGCCGGCCAGATCGTAATCGCCGGGCCCGTACATACCGGGCATTTCCGCGGTCTCGCCGCCAACCAATGCACAGCCGGCCAGTTCGCAACCGCGCGCAATGCCGGAGATGACATCCGCGGCCACGCCCACATCGAGCTTCCCGGTTGCGTAGTAGTCCAGAAAGAACAGAGGTTCCGCACCCTGGACCACGATATCGTTGACGCACATCGCGACCAGATCGATGCCGATCTCGCTGTGCCGGCCCGTATCGATGGCCAGCTTGAGCTTGGTGCCGACGCCGTCTGTCCCGGACACCAGAACCGGTCTTCGATACCGTTCGACGGGGAGTTCGAACAGCGATCCGAAGCCCCCCAACCCGGCCATGACGCCGGGGATGCGAGTACGTTCGGCAAACGGCTTGATACGTTCGACCAGCGTGCTGCCGGCGTCGATGTCGACGCCGGCAGCCTTGTAGTCGAGGCGGTCGTTTTCATCACTCGTCAAGGGCGTGTTCCTGTCGTCAATCTCGGTGGGGGGGGCAGTTGCGATGCGCTTGTCCGGTGCCATCCAGCGCCATGCCGGCTAGGGTATTCGAGGCCGGGAGGCGTGATGGGCACCCCGATTCCGCTGCGCGCGACCCCGCGGCCACTGCCTACGATTGTGCTATTTTACCGCTTCTTGACGCCTCACGGAGCTTTGCTGATGCCTCGCCTGACCTCGGTCGCGCTGATTCTGTTGTCGGTCGTGCGCGTTTGCGAGGCCGAGGAGTCGCCCGCTCTGTATGTCGAGACCGTGACGGTGGGCGCGCGTGACGACAAGGCACGCGCTGGGGATATTCGCCGCGCCTTGTCGCAAATACTGGAGCGAGTCATCGCTCCCGAGGATTTGCATGGCAAGGCTGGCGAGTCCGTGCTGGGGCAATCCGCGGCCTATGTCGATCAATATGAATACCACTCGGGCGAACCGGGCGCCGCGGGAACGCTGGAAGTCCGCTTCGACCGCGAACAGGTGGACGAAGCCCTGGCGCATGCCGGTTTCGGGATCTTGGGTGACGAGCGTCCCGAACTGTTGGTCTGGCTCCGGATCATGGACGGGGCGACGGCGCGCTTCATCGGCGCGGAGGACGGCGGTGCATTGATGTCCGCACTACAGAAGGCCGCTGCGAAGCACCGCGTCCCGGTGATACTGCCGCTACTCGACCTGACCGATCAGACCAACCTGACTTCCGCCGACATCGATACCGTCAATCTCCCTCGGATCCGCGATGCCATCTGGCGCTATGAGACGGAGGTAGCGTTGATCGGCACGCTGGTACCGTCGGGCGATTTCGAATGGGAATCGCGTTGGCGTTTCGTGGGGCCCGGCCAGGCGGCGGAGTGGACGCAGGGGGCGATGGGCTCCGAGGAAGCGCTTGCCGGTGCCGTGGACGGCGCTTTCGGACGGCTGGTCCGGCTCTATGCCCCGGCCGGTCGCACCGGGGCCACGCTGGAGATCCGGGTCGAGGGCATCGGCTCCATGACCGAGGGGGAAGCCTGCGGCCGCTATCTGCGCGGGTTGCCGGCGGTGCGCAGCGCCGAGTGGGCGAGCGCCGATGCCAGTGCCGTGTCCTGGCGCGTGCAGGTCGGCGGCAGCGCGCAGGCCTTTCACCAATTGTTGGCCGAGAGCCGCCGCCTCCGGCCTGCGGCAGAGCCCGGTTCGGCGGGCGCCAAGGTCTACCGATGGGTCCCTTGAGCGTACGGGACATCCCGAATCTGATCACGTTCTTCCGGATCGTGCTGGTCGGTCCCGTGATCCTGACGATGACGGCCGGACGTTTCGACTGGGCCCTGGGACTGTTCATTCTGGCCGGCGTTTCCGATGCGATCGACGGCTTTCTGGCGAAATACTTCCACTGGCAAAGCCGGCTTGGGTCCTTTCTCGACCCGATCGCCGACAAGCTGCTGCTGGTCAGTTGCTATGTGACGCTGGGGCTGAAGGGACTGGCCCCGCTCTGGCTGGTCGGAGCGATCGTGCTGCGTGATCTGGTCATCGTTGCCGGTGCGATCGCCTATTATCGGCTTTCGGGCCCGTATGAGGGACGACCGCTGTTGATCAGCAAACTCAACACACTCCTCCAGCTGAGTCTGGTCGTCGCGCTGTTGTTCGACCAGGGCCTACACCCGCTGCCGTCCTGGGGGTTGGACGCGATGATCTACGGGACGCTGTTCACGACGGTAGCCAGCGGGGCGCAGTATGTACTGCTGTGGGGGCGGAGTTACTGGCGTCACCAAGGGCCTGCCTAGCACTCGCCTTTAGCTTCAGCGCCCCGTCACGTCGGGCGGAAAGTCTTCCAGCAAAGCTGCCACGGCCTTCTGAATGCGGCGCAGGCGGTTTTCCGGTGTGTCCTCGAAGCGGAGGATATCTTTGGTTTTGCCTCGCCAGAGCAGCCGCCCGTTCGTGGGGGAGACGATGTCCACGGCCAGCAGTCCTTCTTCGATCTCCCGGACATAGGCCCCCCCGTAACCCGGGTAACCGGGATAGTACCAACCGCCCCAATACCCGTAGAACGGGCTGCCGAAGTAACCGCCGTAGCTCGGATAGAAGTAGCTGTCTTCCCGCAGCTGGCGTTGCCGCGAAAAATAGAATCCGACCAGGAAATCCGGTCGCTCCGCGACTTTCGCGTAGCCTTTCCGAGCCAGCTCCGCCTCGACCGCGCCCATGATCCGGTGCTGCAACAGCGTGTCGGTGTCGATCAGGGTATCGCCGGCCTTCTGCTGGGCCTCGGGTTTCCAGCGGTAGGTTCGCAGCGTTGCGAACGGCGCGTTGGGGTCGTAGTCGACGCTGACCTTGAGAGTCGAGCACGCAGCCAGAAGCAGGCCGACGACAGCGGCGGCGATACCGACGGGGAGACGGGCTGCGGATCCGGGCGCCTGATTCATGGCAGTGTTATCCTACCGCGTCACGACATGCCGTGGGCCGCACCTGCACGCTGGCGCCGAGAACTGTCCGAACCGTTGGAACTCCAGACGCAGAATCACGGAGGGCGCCCGTCGCATGCAAGCTCGGTCAAGCTGGAAGCGGCGCTTGTCTCGGCTGCTGCTGATCGCGTTGCTGTCGAGTCTGGGCCCTGTCGTCGAATTGCGCTGGCTGCCTCCTTCGACCAGCGCCTTCATGTTGCGGGCTGAGGCGCGGGCCGTTGCCACGGGCCATGTTGACGCCCGGGTGCGTTATCGCTGGACCGATCTCAACTCGATTTCGCCCCAGTTGGCACTGGCCGTGATCGCAGCCGAGGATCAGCATTTTCCGGAGCATTGGGGTTTCGATCTGGCGGCGCTGCGCAGTGCCTGGCGGCACAATCGCGCGCATGCGCGGATCCGCGGCGGTAGTACGCTTTCCCAGCAGCTTGCCAAGAACCTCTTTTTGAGCCCGAGCCGCAGCTATCTTCGCAAAGGTGCGGAGGCTTACTTTACGCTGCTGCTCGAAGTGCTGTGGCCCAAGCGGCGGATTCTCGAAACCTATCTGAACATCGCCGAATTCGGCGACGGTGTGTTCGGGGCCGAGGCCGCCAGCGAGGCGTATTTCAACAAGGCATCCCGCGATCTGACGGCGAACGAAGCCGCCTTGCTGGCCGCCGTCCTGCCCAATCCACAGGTCCTGACGGTGCGCCGACCCAGCCGCTTCGTGCGGGCGCGGGCCGCCTGGATCCTGCGGCAGATGCGCCAACTCGGAGGATCCGGCTATCTCCACCGGGTGCAGTGACGTTCAGATGCCGAGATTGCTCAAGGCGACCATGATGTCATTCAGAATGCCGGTCAGGCGCGGGTGTTCCACTTCAAACTCGGTGATCGCATCCTTGATGTCATCCACCAGATGCAACTGGTGTTGCCCCAGTTCGGCCGAAGTTAGTTGCTGCTCCAGTCGACCGACCAGTTCCTCCAGACGCTCGCCGGTGGGGCTGTCCGCCTGATCCAGGTGCTCGATTTCGGCCCGCAAATCGGCCAGTGCCTGGACAATCTCTTTGTCTGTCATGTCGTCGAAAACCTCGATGTTGGCGTTATCCTCTGGGCCGGACACGGCGCAGCCAGTCGGCCCGGAGGAATGTTAACCGCAGTCCCGGAGCTTGGATAGCTTGACGTCGGCCCCGGCCGGGTCAGGGCTGTAGATCCCGGGCCCGGCGGGTTCGCGGCGTCACTTGAGTCCCATGCGCTCGCGAAATTTTTTCAACAGCGGGCTCGCGGCCTTGACGGACTTGTCATCCGCGGAGAGCTTCTCGTATTCCGCAATCTTTCCGGTCAGTGCGGCCGGATCGCCGACAGCCATCACGGCGCCCATGCGCCCGCCCCAATGGGTCGGGCAGCGGAAGACGTACAGCCCCTCGCGCTCCACCAGATAGTCATGGTCTGCATTCACGGTCGAGCGCAATTCGGGCGTGCCTTCCGGCCACATGCCCGGCACGCTCTCGACGGAGTGCGCGGACATGCTGCGAAACGCGATCACGTCGCCGACATTTGCCCGGAAGACGTCGGGCACGAACTTGATCCCCTGCGCCTTGACCACGATGGTCTCCGCGCCCGCGGCTTCCGCCGTCAAGGCAGCCGCGAGCAACATCAATATCCTGAATGCGGTCAGCATCGCTTGAACTCCCGTCTAC
The DNA here is from genome assembly GCA_004168015.1 of Methylolobus aquaticus. Lineage (GTDB taxonomy): Bacteria > Pseudomonadota > Gammaproteobacteria > Methylococcales > Methylococcaceae > Methylotetracoccus > Methylotetracoccus aquaticus. Next base: position 32,272 of record SEYW01000013.1, on the reverse strand, counting down.
CGCCATTGCGTGGCGCGCCGGCGGCGGTGTGGAAAGGTTAAGGGCCGTGGCGGCCGATCGCCAGGATCGGCGCGCGAGGCGGCTCGCATGGGCCCGTCACGCGCCGCTGCCGTTGAGTCCGAGATCGCGGATCCCGCGGTCGTCCGTTGGTGCGGGGTCGGCGAAGCGCTGCGCGATGCCGTTCAGTTCATCGAACAGGAGGTCGAAGGCCTCCGTGATGTCGGGATCGAATTGGCGGCCGCTCTCGCTGACGATCATTCGCCGCACTTCGTCCGGCGGAATCGGCTGCTTGTAGGGACGACGGCACATCAGGGCGTCGAACACGTCGGCCACGGCCATCAGGCGGGCCGAAATGGGGATGCTTTCTCCCGCGAGTGCGTCCGGATACCCCGAACCATCCCAGCGTTCGTGGTGACTCCGGGTAATCTCCTTGGCCAGCGCCAGGAACTCCACCGGGTTTTCGGCATCCTGCTCGGCGTGCGCGAGTGCATCGCAGCCAAGGTAGGTATGCGTCTTCATGATTTCCCATTCGGCCGGTGTCAGCGGGCCTTCCTTCAGCAGAATGTGGTCGGGAATGCCGACCTTCCCGATATCGTGCAAGGGCGCCGACTTGACCATCAGGTCGATGGTGCGGTCGCTGAGGAACTGCTGGAACTTCGGATGAAACCGGAGTTGCCGGGCCAGGGCCCGCACGTAGGCCTGCGTGCGCCGCAGATGGTTGCCGGTTTCCTTGTCGCGGGTTTCGGCCAGTCGCGCGAGGGCATGGATGCTGACATCCTGGATCAGGTGGTTTTCGCCCATCCGACGCTCGACTTCCAGTTCGAGCGACTGCTTTTGTGCCTCCAGTCGGTCGCGGGCCTGCTTCAGCTCGATATGCGTCCGGACCCTGGCCAGCACGATCGCCGGCTTCAGCGGCTTCGTCAGGTAGTCGACCGCCCCCAGGTCGAGACCGGATTCTTCGTCCTCCATACTGTCGAGCGCCGTGACGAACATGACCGGTATGTCGCGTGTCGCCGCATCGCTGCGCAGGCGCTCGAGCACGGCATAGCCGTCCATTTCGGGCATCATCACGTCGAGCAGGATCAGATCGGGAGCCGGGGCCGACGCGGCGATCCGCAACGCGTTCGCCCCGTTGGTGGCGGCGCGGACGAGGTAGCGCGGTTGCAGCAGCGCACCGAGAACGCTGAGGTTCTCGGGTACGTCGTCGACGATGAGCACGACGGGCGGCTGAGCATTCATACGGATTCGTTGCCGGAGGTGGGAGCTTTCCCAGCCATCAGTCGCTGGCCTCCGCCGGATCCTGCGCCGCCTTGGCCGGAGGTCTGCCGTAGAAGTCGCTGTCCTTGTAGAGCTCGTGCACGTGCCGCAGCAGGACCATCACGACAGAGGCGATCGGTAGCGCCAGCAGGACGCCGAGAAAGCCGAACAGTTGACCCCCGGCAAGGACCGAGAAGATCACGGCAACGGGATGCAGGCCCACGCGCTCGCCCACCAGCAAGGGCGTCAGCAGCATTCCTTCGGCTGCCTGCCCGACTCCGAACACCGCCAGCACGGGCAGTAGCGATGACGCATCCCCGAACTGCACCAGGGCGGCAATGCACGCGGCTACGATTCCGACCAGGGTTCCGGCGTAGGGAATGAAACTGACCATACCGGCCAGCAGCCCGATCAGGAACGCCAGATCGAGTCCGACCAGCCACAGCCCCGTCGCGTAGATGATGCCCAGTGCCAGCATCACGGTGAGCTGTCCGCGCATGAAAGCGCTCAGGACGGCATCGGCTTCCGTGACGAGCTTGGCCGCCGTTCCGGCATACCGTTGCGGCATGAGCCGGTGCAGGTGGGCGACCAGCGTGTCCCAATCCCGTAGCAGGTAGAAGGTCACCACGGGGATCAGGACCAGATTCGCGAGCCACCCGACGACTGCCAGGCCCGATCGGCTCAGCGAGCGCAGGACATAGCTGGCGGTGCCGCCCGCCGAGTCCCAATGCCGGCTCAACAAAGCGGTGATGTCTTCCAGGTTGCGCAGCGGGATGTCGATCCCGAATTCCATATGCAGCCATGGAATGACGCGCGTCTTGATCCAGCGCAGGAGTTGCGGAAGGTTGTCGAAGAAACGATCGAGCTGGGCTTCGAGTGCCGGCACCAGCAGGAACAGAAACAGGCCTATGGCCACCGATAGCAGCAGGAATACGATGATCACGGCCGCCGTGCGCGGCAGCCGGAGTCGCTCCAGTCGATCGGCGATGGGGTCGCTCAGATAGGCAAGCGCAGCGCCCGTCACGAAGGGCGTCAGAATCGGCACCAACAGGTAGATCAGCCAGCCCAGGCCGGCCACGGCGGTGAGGATCAACCACGGAAACGCTGTACGCGGTGCCGTGGGTACCGGTTCGCCCGGACTAATGCCGGTAACGTCCATCCGGGTCAGCCGCTGGCAGGTGTCAGCGCGCAGACGATGCCGTTGCGCTTGAGAACCTGGCAGGTCTGCTCGGCCGCGTTGCGGCTCATCCCGCTGAGATAGGCGGTGTAGAGCGTGCGCCCGCCGCTGCGACGGCTTCGAATGTTGATGCGGGCCTGTCGGTAAGTCCCCGGGGCGTATTTCCGTACCTTGTTCAACTGCAACTCGGCGGCCTCCTCCTGCGGGAACTCACCCAGGCGGATCTGCCAGTCCTGCGCCTTGCGCGTGTCGGCCGTCGTGCGGGGACGGCGTTCGAGTAGCTCCTCGGCCGCGGGATATCGCTCGAGCAACGCCGACCGCGCTTCGTCCGGCCGCCGCAGCACCGAGGCTGCCGGGGAAAAAGCCTCGAGCGTTGCCAGGTACTGCCGGGCCGGCAGGCCGTCGAGCTGCGCGAAGCCATCGTCCAGCAGCTCCGCCATGTGGTCGTCGCGCTTGCGGGCGCTGGGGCCACCGAACACCACCCCGATCAGGCGGTGTCCATCACGCCGCGCCGACGCGACGAGATTGAAGCCGGAGGAGTTGATGAAGCCGGTCTTGATTCCGTCCAGGCCGTAATACCGCTCCATCAGGTGATTGTGGTTGTCGAACGAACGGCCGCGGAAGTCAAAATAGCGCGTCGAGAAATAGCGGTAATGCTGAGGAAATTCCTTGATCAAGGCCTTCCCGAGCCGCCACATGTCCCAGGCGGTCGTCACTTGCTGTGGGTCGGGTAATCCCGATGCATTTCGGAAAACGGTATTGCGCATGCCCAGCTGGTGAGCCTTGCGCGTCATGATGCCGGCAAAGGCCTCTTCCGAGCCGGCCAGGCCTTCGGCGATGGCACTCGCGGCGTCATTGGCCGATTGGGTCACCAGCGCCAGGATGCCCTGTTCTACGGTGATCGATTCGCCGACCTTTAGCCCAAGTTTTGACGGCGGACGCGAGGTGCAGTGGCGCGAAGCCCACAACTGGTCGTTCAGCGAGATTTTTCCGCGCGACAGTGCATCGAACACCATGTAGAGCGTCATCATCTTCGTCAACGACGCCGGGTGGCGCAGTTCGTGCGGTTCCTCCTGATAGAGGACCCGCTCCGATTCCACCTCCGCGACCAGGGCCGAATAGGCTCTGGCCCGGGCGTCGTTCGCCGCGAACAGGCACAGGAGGGTCGCCAAGAACAGGCCAGTCAGCTTGCGCATGGCCGGGGTCAAAGAAAAGTCAGAAGTTTCCACGGGTTAATGAATGGGGCAGTCGACCAGACCAGGCCTCTTGGCGAGTCCGTCATGCAGTCGATGATGGAATGAGGGTTTCCCGGGCGAAAGCCCCGGGCATGGAGTTTTGTGGGCACAACGCACGGCAGGCAAGTCGCTGGCGAGAAAGCCGAAACCGATGGTTCGCCGGGTGTGCACTGCTGATTGGGCTCGTAGGGGTCGAAATTGAACTGGTTTCCGCGGGACCGGTTCACTGGCGAGCGCCGGTAGGGCGAGGTGGCCCTGCGGCTCATCGCTGCTTCATAACACGCTGCTTTTCGCGCGCCCAATCCCGATCTTTCTCAGAGGCCCGCTTGTCGTGCAGTTTCTTGCCTTTGGCGAGCCCTATTTCGAGCTTGGCACGACCCTTGGACCAGTATAAAGCCAATGGGATCAAAGTGTATCCCTTGCGCTCCACGTTGCCGATCAGTCGGTTGAGTTCGTGCTTGTGCAGCAGCAGTTTTCGGGTCCGCGTCGGGTCCGGATCGATATGCGTGGACGCCGAGGCCAGCGGCGAGATATGCGCGCCGAGCAGCCACGCTTCACCGTTCTTCAGCGTCACGTAGGCTTCCTTGAGCTGCGCGCGACCGGCGCGAAGGCTCTTCACCTCCCAACCCTCCAGGGCCAGGCCGGCCTCGAAGCGTTCTTCGATGAAAAATTCGTGCGTGGCCTGGCGATTGACGGCAATCGAAGGATTGGCTTTGGCTTTGTCGTTGGAGGGTTTGCCCATCGTGGAACAGTCGGAATGCGTTTTGGTATTCTTGGCGGTCATTTTACTGCCTGGCGCGTCATCGGTGCGGGTCCTCTCGACCCGGCCCCGGCGCGGGCGTTCTTCGCACGACGGAAACTCTCATGACAGATGCTCGGCGGGTGCACACCCAATGGTCCTCGCGGATGGCCTTCATACTGGCGGCCAGCGGCTCGGCGATCGGTCTCGGGAACATCTGGAAGTTTCCGTACCTGACCGGGGACAACGGCGGCGGAGCCTTCGTGCTGGTCTACCTGCTGTGCGTCGCGGCCCTCGGCGTGCCGATCATGATGGCGGAGACCATGCTCGGCCGGCGTGGCCGACAGAGTCCGATCAATACGATGCTGGCGCTCGCAGATGAAGCGAAGGCCAGTCCATTGTGGCATTACGTGGGTTGGGTGGGCGTGCTGGCCGGCTTTTTGATTCTGTCGTACTACAGCGTCATCGCGGGCTGGGCGATGGCTTACATCCCGAAGATGAGCAGCGGCATGTTCGGCCACAGCGACGCCGCGAAGGCTGGCGAGGTGTTCCGCGAACTCCAGGGTTCGTCGCAGCTGCAGTTCATCTGGCACACGCTGTTCATGACCGCAACGATGGCGATCGTCAGCATGGGCGTCAGCGCCGGGCTGGAGAAGTGGACGCGCTATCTGATGCCCTTGCTGTTCGTAATGCTGCTCGGGCTCGACGCTTACGCGATGACCACCGGCGGTTTCGGTCAGGGTATGGCCTTCCTGTTCAAGCCGGACTTCTCGCGCCTCGGCGGGGAAGGCATCCTGGCGGCGATGGGGCAAGCCTTCTTCTCATTGGGGCTGGGCATGGGCGCGATCATGGTTTACGGTTCCTATCTGCCCTCCCACGTGTCCATCGCGCGGGCTTCGCTGTTCGTTGCCGCGGCCGACACCATCGTCGCGCTGCTGGCCGGTGTCGCCATTTTCCCCATCGTGTTTGCGAACCACCTGGCACCGACGATGGGCGAGGGCCTGATCTTTCAGACCTTGCCCGTCGCCTTCGGACAGATGCCGGCCGGCGCGACGGTCGGCGCTTTGTTCTTCCTGCTGATGTTCTTCGCGGCGATCACCTCGTCGATCGCGTTGATCGAGCCGGCCGTCGCGTGGCTGTCCGAGAACCGCGGCATGAGCCGGTCCGCCGCCGCTTTCTGGAGTGGTGCCGCGTGCTGGCTGATCGGTCTGGGTACGATCTTCTCATTCAACGACTGGGCTGGTTACACCTGGTTCGGCAAGAATTTCTTCGAGTTGATCGACTTCCTGACCTCCGACCTGATGCTGCCGGTCGGCGGCGTGCTGGTCGCGGTGTTTGCGGGCTGGATCATGCGGCAGGCCGACAGCGAGGCCGAGTTGGAGATGGGCGCGGGCTCGGGCTATCGCGTCTGGCAGTTCCTGATCCGCTACATTGCACCGGCTGGCGTCGGTCTGGTGTTCCTGCGCGCGGTTGGCATCATCTGATGGCCGGGGCGACGCGGGTCGAGGTCTGTTACGCCACGCCGGAAAGGCAGTTCCTTATCCCGGTGGAGGTCGCTGCGGGAAGCACGATCGAACAGGCGATCCGGCAATCGGGCCTGCTGGAGCGTTGCCCGGAGATCTCGCTAAGCGATAACAAGGTCGGGATCTTCGGCAAGCTGGCCGAGTTGGCGCATGCCGTCCAGCCGGGAGACCGGATCGAGATCTACCGGCCGCTGCGCGCCGCGCCGCAGGATTTGCGCCGCAAGCGCGCCCGGGCGCAGACGCAGCGCTAGTCGTCCAGGTCGCCGGCGTCGAACAATCCGGTGATTTTCTGCCAGATGGTCTGGTCCCGTTCGATCTTGGGGATGTAGATCGTCGAGTCTTTGGTGGCATTCGCCTCCACCATCGCGCCGGGCCGAAAATCGCCTTCCAGCTGAATCAACTGGTCGCGCTCGAACACCAGCGTTATCCGCCGCTCCTCGCGCTTGCCGCCATTCGGCTCGGTCGAATAGATGTAATCCCACCGATTGTCGTGGAGCGGATCGGTCAGCAGCGGGCTGCCAAGCAGGTAGGTGACCTGACGTCGGTTCATGCCTGGCCGCAACTGGTTGACCATCTCCTGCGAGACGATGTTGCCCTGGTTGATGTCGGGGCGGTTGACCAGCGGGATGCGGTCCAGGGAGCAGCTAGCAAGCAACACAGTGAACACACACAGCAACTTAAATGGGCGAGCCGTCGGCATGGTATGATGATTGGACTCAAATCACAGGCGCGCGGACGGTGACGCACCAGTTCGCACGGTAGTCAGCATTCCGAGAAGGTTCGAAGTGGAAACCCAAGACATTCGAAATGCCGGGCTGAAGGTCACGCTGCCGCGGATCAAGATCCTGGAACTGCTCGAGAAGAGAAGTGACGCAGAGCGGCACCTGACGGCCGAAGAAGTATACAAGTTTATGCTGTCGCAGGGCGAAGAAATCGGGCTCGCGACAGTTTACCGCGTACTGACCCAGTTCGAGGCCGCGGGACTGGTCAAGCGCCACCATTTCGAGGGCGGTAACTCCGTCTTCGAGCTGAACCGCGGCGATCACCACGACCACCTGGTCTGCGTACGGTGTGGTCAGGTGCAGGAATTCGCGGATCCGGTCATCGAGGAGCGCCAGCGGGAAATCGCGACGCAACTCAATTTTCATCTCACCGAACACTCGCTGTGCCTTTACGGCATCTGTGCCCGGTGTCAGGAGGCGCCGCCGGAAGACTAGTCTTCCGGCTCGGCGCCCGCAAGGAACGGCCCCCTCTCGTCCATGTTCAGACCCCTGATCCTGTTTATCGGGCTGCGCTACACGCGCGCCAAACGGCGCACGCGCTTCATTTCCTTCATTACGCTGACGTCGGTCCTCGGCATCGCGCTGGGCGTCACGGCCCTGATCACCGTGCTGTCGGTCATGAACGGCTTCGAGGCCGAACTGCGGGAGCGCATCCTCGGCATGACCTCGCACGCATCGATCAGCGGCGATCAGGGGCAGCTGGCCGACTGGCCTGTTCTGGAGCCGGTGCTGAAGACCGAGCCGCACATCGAGGGTTGGGCGCCCTACACCGAGGGTCAGGCGATGATCAACTTCGACCGGCGCGTCAGCGGGGTCATGTTGCGCGGCATACTGGCCGATTACGAGCCGCGGGTGTCCGAGGTGACCAGCCATATGGTCGATGGCCGGCTGAGCGACCTCAAGCCCGGCGAGTTCGGCATCATCCTGGGATTGGAACTGGCTCACTATCTCGGTGTCGGCACCGGCGACAAGATCACCGTCATCACGCCGCAAGTCACTGCGACCCCGGCCGGCATCCTGCCGCGGCTGAAGCGCTTCACCGTGGTCGGGACGTTCCAGGTCGGCATGTACGAATACGACCGCAATCTGGCGCTGATCGATCTGCAGGACGCCGGCCGGCTGTTTCAGATGGAAGGTAACGTATCGGGTCTGCGGCTGCGGCTGGATGACGTCTTTCTGGCGCAGCGACTGGTGCGCGACCTGGGTCCGAAGCTGAACGGCAACTACTACATCTCGGACTGGACGCAGGCGCACAGCAACTTCTTCCGGGCGATCCAGACCGAAAAACGCGTGATGTTCATCATCCTTCTGCTGATCGTCGCGGTGGCCGCGTTCAATATCGTCTCGACGCTGGTGATGGTGGTTACCGACAAGAAGGCCGATATCGCGATTCTGCGGACGCAGGGAATGACGCCGCTGTCGGTGATGGGCATCTTCATCGTGCTGGGTACCGTCATCGGTGCGGCGGGCGCCTTGCTCGGCGCCATCGGTGGCGTGTTGCTCGCGCTGAACGTCGAGACGATCGTGCCGGCCATCGAGCGCCTGTTCGGCGTGCATTTCCTGTCGGCCGACGTGTATTACATCAGCGACCTGCCATCGAAGCTGCTGTGGAGCGATGTCGCGCAGATCACCGCGATGGCCTTCGCGCTGTCGCTGCTGGCGACGATTTATCCGGCCTGGCAGGCGTCGCGCATCCGGCCGGCCGAGGAGCTGCGTTATGAGTGAGGCCGTGCTGGAGTGCCGCGATGTGCACAAGCGTTTCGAACAGGGCAATCTCAACGTCGATGTGCTGCAGGGCGTGAGTCTGCGCATCGAGCGCGGCCAGCGGGCCGCGATCATGGGCGCGTCCGGTTCGGGCAAGAGCACACTGCTGCACCTGTTGGGCGGGCTGGATGCGCCGAGCAGCGGCCAGATCGTGCTCGATGGCGAGGATTTGTCGACCCTCAGTGAGCCCCGCATCGCTGCGCTGCGCAATCGCGCGCTGGGCTTCGTCTACCAGTTCCATCACTTGCTGGGCGAGTTCACGCTGCTGGAAAACGTCGCGATGCCGTTGCTGATCGGCGGTGTCGGTCTGGGCGAGGCGCGCGAGCGTTCAGCCCGGATACTCGAACGCGTGGGACTTGCGCAGCGCGTCGAGCACAAGCCGGGTGAACTGTCAGGCGGGGAGCGGCAGCGCGCGGCCGTGGCGCGGGCCTTGGTCACGCGTCCGAAATGCGTACTGGCGGATGAGCCGACCGGCAATCTCGACCGCAAGACGGCCGAGCGCGTCTATGAATTGATGCTGGAATTGAACGCCGAATACCAGGTCAGTTTCCTGGTCGTAACGCACGATCCCGCTTTAGCCAAGCGGATGGATCACACCTTTCAGTTGGAAGACGGCCGCATCGTCTAAGCGGAACCCGTTTTCCGGCTGCGGGCCGCTGCGGACTGCTCGCTTGCCGCCGCGGCGGCATGTCGGGCCTCGAGTTCCGCATGATGTTCGAGATGGCGGAGCAGCTTGGCATACGAGGCCGGAGTTTCCCGCGTCAGCAACAGCGTGCTCAGACCGGTGCGCCGGACTTTGCGAAGTTCCCACTGGTGGAGCACCGACTTCCGCCACAGATAGCGGATGCCGAAATACCCCAGCACGCCGAAGACATTCATCAGCGTGAAGCAGCCAACCAGGAACGGTGCGCCCAGATCCCAGACCTTGTCGATCGTGAAGGATTGGGTAAAGTCGCTGAAGCCGAACGAGGGCTGTCCCATGACCAGCGTGCCGACCCAATACGCGACGTAGTACAGCGGCCCCCAGGTCAGAGGATTCGTGATCCAGACCAGGGCTACTGCGATCGGCAAGTTGGCGTCGAAGTAGATTGCCAGGGCGGCGGCGATGATTTGCTGCCACGGCAGCGGCGGGGTCCACATCGCCCACAGGCCTACGCCGAAAGCGCGTGACACCGAGCGTCGATTCAGATGCCACAGATTGGGCCGGTGCAGTTTTTCCCCGAGGAACCGCAGGGCCTTGATCTCGGTGACCTTGTGCGGATCCGGCAGGTACCGCTTGAGAAACGACTTCGGCATGGCGGGCAGTCGGTGAAATTCGGGCGAGCGTTATTTATTCTTCAGCGGGCGCCATTCTACGATTCCGAAACCGAAAGTTGAATGAAATTCTTCCCAGGGAGTCGGCGCCAACGGCCCGTGTAATGCTGGCCTTCGTGGCGGGTGTCGCCGCGATCCAGTGGCTGCCGTCGCTGCCGACTACCTGGGTGCTCGTCCCTGCTGTCGCCGGCCTCGTCGGGCTCGTCCGCTACCGACGGCACGTGCTTGCCGCTGTGCTGGCCGGTCTGATTTGGGCCCTGGCGCTGGCTTACCTGCGCGTCGCCGAGGAATTGCCCCGTGCGCTGGAGCAATCCGAACTGCGACTCGAGGGGACGGTGGCCTCGGTGCCCGAAGTGCGCGAGGGCGAAACCCGCTTCCTGTTCGAGATCGATGCGGTGCGGGCTCCGGAGGGTGCCCGGGTTTCCGGCCAGGTCCGCCTCACCTGGTACCGGTCCGCGATCACGCTCAAAGCGGGCGAGCGCTGGCGCCTCGCGGTCAAGCTGAAGCGACCGCATGGCATGCTGAACCCGGGCGGTATGGATTATGAGTTGTGGCTGTTCGCGCATCGCATAGGCGCCACCGGCTACGTGCGCGAGAACGATGAGAACCAGCGGCTGGCTCCGCGGCCGGACCTGTTCGGGTTCCAGCGCTGGCGGCAGGCGCTCAGCGATGCGCTGGAGCCGGTGCTGCGAGAAGCACGCTTCGGGGGCATTCTGAAAGCCCTGGTGTTCGGTGATGAGTCCGACATCACGCCGGTGCAGTGGGACGTGCTGCGCAAGACCGGGACGGCCCATCTCGTGGCCATCTCCGGGTCGCATATCGCGCTGATCGCCGGCTGGTGCTTCGCGCTGGCGCTCAAGCTGGCCGCCGTGGCGCAGGTCTCGCGCTGGGCGCCGATGACGGTCGCCGCGTGGGCGGGCTTCGCCGGTGCGCTGGCGTATTCCGGCCTCGCCGACTTCGCGATCCCGACGCGTCGGGCCCTAGTGATGATCGCGGTCATCATGGCCGCAGTCGTATTGAAACGTCCCGTCCGTCCGTTTCGCCTGCTGCTGCTGGCGGGTTTCGCGGTGGTCGCGGTCGATCCGCTGGCCCTGTTGGCGGCCGGTTTCTGGCTGTCGTTCGTCGCGGTTGCAGCGATTCTATGGGTGGCCGCCCATCGACTCCGCCCACCCCGCCCGTTGTGGGGCCTGTGGCAGATCAACTGGGCCACGGCGCTGGCATTGGCGCCGCTGCTGTTGCTGTTTTTCCGCCAGATTCCATTGTTGTCGCCGCTGGCCAATCTGATCGCGGTACCCTTGTTCGGCATCGCGCTGATTCCGTTGTGCCTGCTGGGCGCGGCGATGCTTCCCATCCACCCGCCGCTTGGCGGAAGCCTGTTCGGACTGGCCGACGAGTTGCTCGCGTACTTCTGGAAGCTGTTGGACGCGATGGCCGGCCTGCCGTTCGCACAGTGGATACAGGCCCAACCGCCGCTTTGGGCGACTGCGCTGGCCCTGGGAGGTGCGCTGATTCTCCTCGCTCCCCGCGGGTTGCCGGCGCGCTGGCTGGGCGGCGTGCTATTCGCCCCGGCGCTGACCTGGCAGCCGACTGCGCCAGCGCAAGGGCAGGCCGTGCTGACCTTGCTTGACGTCGGGCAGGGTCTCGCCACCGTGGTTCGCACGCACCGGCACACGCTCGTCTTCGATACCGGTGCGCGCTTCAGCGACCGTTTCGATATCGGCTCCGCCGTGCTCTGGCCATTTCTGACCGATCAGGGCGTCACCCGGGTCGACACCCTGGTGATCAGCCATGCGGATCTCGACCACATGGGCGGGGCGGAGTCGCTCGCACGACTGATGCCGGTCGGCCTTGCCTACGGCAGTGCGCCGGAGCGGCTGCCGTCGTCCCGACCGCTGACGTGTGCCGAGGGTCAGGACTGGACCTGGGACGGCGTGCATTTCGAATTCCTGTGGCCGGCGGGCAGCTACCGGGGCAGTGAGAACGACCGTTCCTGCGTGCTGAGAGTCACCGCGGGCCCGCACCGGGCGTTGCTGACCGGTGACATCGAGGCACTGGCCGAGGCCCAACTCGTGGAGCGCTACGGCGAGCGCCTCGACGCCGACGTGCTGATTGCACCGCACCACGGCAGCGATTCCTCGTCGACCCGGCCCTTCCTGCAGCGGGTGTCGCCGGCCTACGTGCTGGTGTCGGCGGGTTACCGGAACCGTTTCGGCTTTCCGGCGTCGAAGGTGCTGAAGCGTTACGAAGAGGTTTCGGCTCAGGTGTCGAACACGGCCGAACTCGGTGCGCTCAGGGTCGAACTGGGCACCGGTTCCGGTGTGCAAGCGCCAGTGGGTTATCGATCGACTTACCACCGTTACTGGAGTTGGCGGCCGTAGGGGTGGATCTGCCGTGAGCGGTCGGCCCGCGCGGTGAAGGTTCGAGATCGGGTCGAAGCGAGCTTCAATTCCAGCACAAAATGTGACACACTTCTCAGTGAACCAATGGGGGCGACTTGGCTTCGACGGGAGTCGCAAAACCTGAGGTGCATGCCGAGGGGCAGAGGACCTCGTAAATCCAACTGCGACAAAATAGACGCAAACGACGACGTTTACGCCCTGGCCGCTTAAGGCCAGCCTTCGGTCCGCAGCCAGCTCATAGGCGGCGGGTTCCGGGGGTAACACAAATATGAGATAGCGAGAGGGTCTGTCCGAGGCCTGATCGCGAAACACTTAGGACTCGCCGTCCGCTCTCCCTGCCACTCGGGTGGCGTACGGTTAAATTAATAGAGCTGGATAAGCATGTAGAGCCGAGGGCGGAGGGCTTTCGGACGCGGGTTCAATTCCCGCCGCCTCCACCAGTTAACATCAGCCCAACCATTTTCGGTTGGGCTTTTTCATGCCCGCAACGCCAGGAATGGCGCGGTTTTCTCCAATTCTTCTGTTGAGCGTCAACTGACGTTTCGCGAGCACTTTAGCCATTGTGCGGCCCATTTTCTTCTCTGTTCTCTGTTTTTCTGTTGAGCGATCAACAGACACGACCCAGCAATCATGCGGCTTTGCGGACATCGGGTTGTAATTGATGGGTACCTGGATTCGGCGACCGAGAATGAACTGCTACGCTGATCCGGACCGACTGGGACTGGATTCGGCCGACACCGGTCGAAACGTCAGCCAGAAGGCCTACATCAGGTTTCGACACCTGCCTCGATACATCGCCACGGCTACGGTTTTGGTCTTAACAGCCGCAACCCGTTAAAGATCACCAGTAGGGAAACGCCCATATCCGCAGCGATGGCAGCCCAGAGGGAGGCCAAGCCGAGGAAAGTCAGTGCCACGAACACCGCCTTCGCTCCAAGCGAAAACGCAATGTTCTGGCGGATGACGGTGAGGGTGCGACGGGAGTGGCGGATCAGCCAGGGCAGTTTGGCGAGGTCGTCGGACATCAAGGCGATGTCGGCGGTCTCGATGGCGGCATCGCTGCCCACCGCGCCCATGGCAATGCCCAGACTGGCCCGTGCCATCGCCGGGGCGTCGTTCACTCCGTCCCCCACCATGGCGACCTGATCATACCTGGAAACCAGGGATTCCACGGCCGCCACCTTGTCCGCCGGCAGCAGTTCGGCGCGAACTTCGTCCACACCCGTCTCGCGGGCGATCCGCTGCGCTGTCGCTGCGTTGTCGCCGGTGAGCATGATGAGATGCTCGATGCCGGCTTCGCGCAACGCCCGGATCGTTTCGACGGCTTCGGGGCGGACTGCATCGGCCAGCGCGATGAAACCGCACACGTGAGTTTCGTCGCCTACTACAATGACCGTCCTGCCTGCTTGGGACAGACTCTCCAATTGCCGATGGATGTCCCCGCTCTCCTGGCCGCGTTCCTCCAGGTAACGGTGGGAACCGACCCAATAGGTCTTGCCATTGAATTGCCCGATGGCTCCCTTGCCCTGGAGGATTTGCACCTCCTCGGCCGGTCGGATCGTCACCCCGCGTTCCTGTGCATAGGCTACGATGGCACGTGCCAGGGGATGATCGGTGCGCGCCTCCAGCGCTGCGACCCTTTCCAGTAACTCCGCTTCATTATGGCCACTCAAGGGAACCACCTCGACGACCGCCATTCGCCCTTCGGTCAGGGTTCCGGTCTTGTCGAAGGCCATCGCCGTCAGGTGCGCTGGAGCCTCGATATACAGTCCGCCCTTGATCAGTACGCCGTTTCGGGCCGAAGCGGCTAGCGCCGCCACGGTGCTCACCGGCGTGGAAATCACCAGGGCGCAGGGGCAGGCGATGACCAGCAGGACGAGGGCGCGGTAGAGCCATTCCACCCAGGGCTCGCCGAGCAGGAGCGGCGGAATTAGCAACACCGAAACGGCCAGGCCCATGACGGAAGGAGTGTAGATGCGGGCGAACCGTTCCACCCACTGTTCCGACGGCGCCCGCTTGCTTTGGGCTTCCCCCACCAGGCGGATGATGTGCGCCAAGGTGGTATCGCCGGCTGGCTTGGTGCATTCGATGTCCAGGGCGCCGTCACCATTGATGGTCCCCGCGAAGACCGGATCGCCAGGATTCTTCGATACCGGCAAACTTTCGCCGGTGATGGGCGCCTGGTTGACCTCGCTGATGCCGCGCACCACGCGGCCGTCCAGGGGAACCCTTTCCCCGGGTTTCACCACGAATAGCGCACCCACCCGCACTTCCTCCGGCGCTACCTCGACCTCGCGGCCATCCTCCCGCTTCAGCCGGGCGATGGGAGGTGCCAGGCTCATCAAGGCGGCGATGGCGCGGCGGGCGCGTCCGACGCTCCAGGATTCCAGCAGATGGGACAGCGCGAACAGGAACGCCACCGTGGACGCCTCGAACCATTCCTGGATGCCCATCGCTCCGATGACGGCCACCGTCATCAGCAGGTTCATGTCGGGCGAGAGGCGTTTCAGGGCGACCCAGGCTTTCGGCAGAATGTACCAGGCGCCGGCGAGGACACCCAATGCATAAAGCGATTTGGCCGCCAGCGGCACGTCATGTACCAGGCCTGCCCCTTCCGAACCGAGCGCGGCGGTCAACCCTCCGGCCAGCGCGGCATGGGTCAGGAACCCGGCCAGCGTGAATAAGCCGCTGGCGGTGGTCAGGAGACTGCGCCCGTGACGCTCCCAGATGGAATCCCGACCAGGCGCCTGCTGTTCACTCCAGAGTTCCGCCCGCATGCCGGTTTGCGCAACGGCGCGCCGAATGGCATCGGCCGAGACCGGATTCGCCTGGCGGGTCAGGATCATGGTCCCTTCGAGCAGATTGAATGCAAGGCCGTCTTCGCCACCCACCAGGGGTCCCAGCTGGCGCTTGAGCACGGCGATTTCCTCGGCGCAGTCCATGCCTTGAATTTTGAAACGCAGGACGGTCGATGACGCCATCGGCGCCGGAGGCCTATCGGCCTCGGCGGGCGGCCGATCCGCATGACACGTGCCTCCGCAGCAACTGGTTTGGGGTTGTTGCGGACTGTCTGACGGCCGGCGGGACTCGAACAACCGGTAAAGCAGCGGCAACACCAACAGCGTCAACAGCGTGCTGGAAATCAGCCCGCCGATGACCACCGTCGCCAGCGGTTTCTGCACCTCCGCTCCGGTACCGGTGGCGAGGGCCATCGGCACGAAGCCCAGGGAGGCGACCAGCGCGGTCATGAGGACCGGGCGCAGCCGGGTGACGGCGCCTTGTGTGATCGCCTGTTCCAGCGGCAGCCCCTCTTTGCGCAGCTGGTCGATGAAACTCACCAGCACCAGGCCGTTGAGTACCGCGACCCCGGAGAGGGCGATGAAGCCCACCGCTGCCGTGATCGAGAAGGGCATCCCGCGTAGCCACAGGGAGAGCACGCCGCCGATCAACGCGAACGGCACGCCGCTGAAGATCAGCAGCGCGTGCTTGACCGAATTGAAGGCGCTGAACAGCAGCAGAAAAATCAGGAAGAAGCACACCGGCACCACGAGTTGCAGCCGCGCCTTGGCCTTCACCAGATTCTCGAACTGACCGCCCCAATCCAGCCAGTAACCCGCAGGCAAGCGAAGGTCTGCGTCGAGGCGGTGCCGCGCTTCGGTCACGAACGAGCCGAGATCGCGTCCTCGGACGTTCGTCTGCACCACGATACGGCGTTTGCCGTTTTCGCGGCTTACCTGATTGGGTCCTTCGGCAATCTCGATTCGCGCCACTTCGCCCAACGGCAGGAAGCGTGGTTGCCCCCGAGCGCCTGCCGTAGCTTGCGGCAGCAGGATGGGAAGTTGCCGGAGTGCCGCCACGTCGCTACGTAGGTTTTCCGGCAGACGGACCACCAGGGCATAGCGGCGGTCGCCCTCGAATACCAAGCCGGCATTGCGCCCGCCCACGGCGACGGCGATAACATCCTGCACGTCGGTGATGCTCAGGCCGTAGCGGGCGATGGCCGCGCGGTCGATGATCACGCTCAAAATCGGCAAGCCGCTGGTCTGCTCGATCTTGACGTCCGCCGCGCCGGGCACACCCTGCAGCACGCGCGCGATGCGCTGGGCCAGCGGCTGCATGACGCCGAAGTCGTCGCCGTAGAGCTTGACCGCCACATCGCTGCGTACGCCGGCGATCAATTCATTGAAACGCATCTGGATGGGCTGGGTAAACTCGTACTGATTGCCCGGCAATTGTTCCAGTTCCTTTTCCAACCGCTCGATCAGTTCCACCTTGGGCTTGCCAGGCTCCGGCCACTCCTCCTGCGCCTTGAGCATCACGATCGTATCGGAGGCATTGGGCGGCATGGGGTCGGTAGCCATTTCCGCGGTGCCGGTCTTGCCGAACACATAGGCGACTTCCGGGAAGTGGGCGACCGCCTTTTCCACCTGCATTTGCATGGCCAAGGACTGGGTGAGGCCGGTGCTGGGGATGCGTATGGCTTGTATCGCGAGATTCTTTTCGTCCAGGGTCGGCACAAATTCCTGGCCCAGGCGCGTGAACAGCCAGAGCGCTCCGACGAAGGCAAGCACCGCCAGCGCCATGACCCGTCCAGGATGCTGCAGGCACGCTGACAACACGGGGGTATAGGCGGCTTTGGCCGCGTGCATGAAGCGGTTGTCCTTTTCCTTCACGTCGCCCCGGAATACCAGGGCCACCATGGCTGGTACGAAGGTCAGGGACAGCACGAAAGCCGAGAGCAGCGCCAGGATCACCGTCGCCGCCATGGGGTGGAACATCTTGCCCTCGATTCCCGTCAGGCTGAGGATCGGCAGGTAGACGACGATGATGATCGCTTCGCCGAATAGGGACGCCTGCCGCACCTGTTTGGTGGCCACCCTGACTTCGAGCAGCCGCTCATCCAGCGTCAGCGGCCGGCCCTTGGCCTGCTGCACTTCGCTCAGATGCCGCAGGCAGTTCTCGACAATGATCACCGCGGCATCCACGATCAAGCCGAAGTCCAAGGCGCCGAGGCTCATCAAGTTGCCGCTGATACCGCCGCGCACCATGCCGGTCGCCGTCATCAACATGGCGAGAGGAATGACCAGGGCGGTGATCAGGGCGGCGCGCAGATTGCCGAGGATCCAGAACAGCACGGCGATCACCAGGGCGGCCCCTTCGACCAGGTTGTCACGCACCGTCCGGATGGTGGCATCCACCAGCAGAGTGCGGTTCAAGACCGGCTGGATGCGAACATCCGGCGGTAGCGCCTTACCGATCGCCTTCAGTTTGGCATCCACCGCCGCCGCCACCGCGCGGCTGTTTTCGCCGATGCGCATGAGCGCCGTGCCGACGACGACTTCCTCGCCGTTTTCGGAAGCGGCGCCCGTTCGCAGTTCCTTGCCGATCCCAACCTCGGCCACATCGCGGACATAGATCGGAGTTCCGCCGCGCGCGCCAACGACGATATCGGCGATCTGGCCGACATTCGCGATGCGGCCATCCGAGCGGACCTGGAGTGCTTCGCCCTGGGTTTCGATGTAGCCGGCCCCGACATTGGCGTTGTTGCGTTCCAAAGCGGCAATAAGGTCTTGGAAAGTCAACCCATAGGCCAGCAGCTTGGAGGGATCCGGCTGCACGTGATATTGCTTCACGTACCCGCCGATGGCGTCCACCCCAGCTACGCCCGGCACGTTCTTGATCTGCGGGCGGACGATCCAGTCCTGGACGGTGCGCAAGTAAGCCGCTTGCTCGAAGGCTTGCCGCAGCAACTGGCCTTCGGGGGTCAGATAACCGTCGCTTTGCCACCCCGGTGTGCCGTCGGTGGGTGATGCGCCCGAACCGCTGGGGTGAGCGTATGCCACCGTCCACATGTAAATTTCGCCGAGGCCGGTGGCGATAGGCCCCATCTTCGGTTCGGCGCCGGGCGGCAGACTATCGCGCGCTTCGAGCAGGCGTTCGTTCACCTGCTGGCGGGCGAAATAGATGTCCACATCGTCGTGAAAGACCGACGTCACCTGGGAAAAGCCGTTGCGCGACAGCGAACGGGTGTAATCGAGTCCCTTAATGCCCGCCAGGGCGGTCTCGATGGGAAAGGTGACCTGTTTTTCGATGTCCGTCGGCGCGAGGCCAGGCGCCAGAGTATTGATCTGCACCTGTTGGTTGGTGATGTCGGGCACGGCGTCGATGGGCAACTGCAGCAGCGACGCGCCACCCCATACCGCCACAGCCGAAGTCAACAGCACCACCATCACACGGTGCCGAATGGAAAACTCCAGAATGCCTTCAAGCATGGCGTGAATCCTTGGCCGCGTGCGGATCGAAGAACCCCGATTCAGTGCTCATGTTCGGCCACGCCCTTCTCCAATTCGGCCTTGAGGATGAAGCTTCCGGTCTCGACGTAGCGCTCGCCAGGCTTGAGTCCGGCGGTGATCTCCACCTGGCTTTCGTCGCCGCGGCCAACGGTTACTGGTCGCGGTTCGAAGCCTTCGTCGTCCTGCACGAACACCACGGTTTCACCCTTGATGCTCTGCAGCGCGGAACGGGCGATCCTGATGGGGACTGCGATGGCGCCGGAGTGCACCTGGCTGGTGACGAACAGGCCGGGTTGCCAGCGGCCATCCCGGTTGTCCAGTTCCACCCGCGCGAAGGTCCGGCGCGTCTCTTCGCTGACCAACGGCTGAACATGAATGATTTTCCCTTGGGCCGAGAGGCCCTCGCTGCCGCGGATGGTGACCGTTTGTCCGACTCGCACCCGCGGAAGATCCTTGGGGTAGACGTTCAAATCGACCCACACTGTTTTCAGATCCCCAAGCAGGAAAATGGCAGCATTGGGCTCAACGGCCTCGCCCAAGGTAATTTGTCGTTCCAGGATAGCGCCGGCGAACGGTGCGGCGATTTCGTAGCGTCCCAGCGATTCGTTTGGATGCAGAAATTCAAGGGAATGACGGGTCAGCTCCTGCAGCGCTTGCAGCGAGATTCCCATCGCCAGGAGTTTCTGTTCTGCCGTATGTTCTTCGACTTGGGAGACCGCCAAGGCTTGTTTGGCTTCCTGATAAAGTTGCTTGGAGGTGATCTCCTCCTTCCACAAGGTTTCCTTTCGTTCGAAAGTGGCTGCGGCCAGCTTCGCCCGCTCGTGCGCCGCCAGATAAGCCGCGCGCGCTTCGGCCAATTCGCGGCTGTCGATGACCGCCATGATCTCGCCGGCCTTGACGCGGTCCCCCAGGCTTTTTCGGACCTCACGCACCACCCCGGCCACGCGGGGCACCACCCGAACGAGGCGGTTGGTGTTGATCATCACTTGTCCGGGCAGATCGAGATTTGCTACGAGCTGACCTGGACCTGCCGTTGCAACCCGGATGCCGCTTTGGGCCAACTGCTCGGCGCTCAGTCGAACGACGTGTTCCTCCTGGTGCCCCGGTTCGTGTTTGTGGGTCGCCTCGGATGACTCCGGCGAAGCGTACAGCGCATCCGGGAAGAGGAAGAGTGCCAGGATAAGCCCCAGGCAGGCGGACCAGAGCAAGTGTGCGGGCCATCGTCCAAGACGAGAGACGATCCCGCCTTGAGTCGCGCGTGATAGCAGCCGGCAGGTGGTGTGCCTGTTTAGAAATTGATGCGAACACATGAGGACAATCTCCATAGCCGGAAAACGCTGCGCCGCAGCCCAGGAAGCGGCGCGGAACGGAGCGGCACGACCCGCACCGATCGCGGGTGTGAAGGCGTTGAAGATCTAGATCAGCAGCACGATGCTGCGGCGGAGCAGCGTCCGGGAGTCGAAGAGAGGGGGCGCATAAACGCGGAAAGCGGACGAGGCCGTTCGGGTAGGAGGAAGCAGGATGAAACAAAGGGCGATGAGTGCAACCCAATCCATGTCACTCCAGCGCTCGCCGAACTCGGGGAACGGCGTATGCGGCCCATGATCGTCGCTGGCTACAGGTACATCGACGCAAGGACGATCAGCGTTTGGCAGCGCTGTCTCGCTGGCGACACGCTTCTCCAGACTACGTGGGGTGAAGGGACGATGGTCATGGTCGGCACGCTCTACCGCCACATGCCCATCCGCACCGAAGCAAAGTACAAACGCTGATGCTTCGCTGTGATCGAAGGTGAAATGTCCGATCATCGCGAGCAGCAGCGATAGGCTGACCCATTTTGCGGAGCGGCGGAGGCGGTTCACAAGACGAATCTGATAATTGATTGATTTAGATAATTTAAGACAGGGCGCCAAAGATCAGCGCTGCCCAGCCTCCGTGCTCACCGGTGGTGGCTGCCATTCAACCACGGGCATCGCCCGATTTAACGATCGTTCAACAAATCTGTCTGAGCTTTGCTTCCCGGCGTGCCAGTGGATGGCCCCAATCAATTTCCCGGTTTGCAGTCAACGCGCCTTGCCGCGTTGTCAGAGACCCAACTTCTTGCGTATGATTTCGACCATCTCATTTGCATGATAATGCAACCGTGCACCTAGTCAATCTGCACGCCGAACATCTGTTTCAAGCTTTGGCCGATCCCACGCGCATCCGGGCCGTCCGCCTACTGGCGGCGACAGGCGATGAAGCGTGTCTGTGCGAGTTGGTGGACAGCCTACTGGAACCGCCGTACAAGTTGTCGCGTCATCTAAAAATTCTGCGCCAGTCGGGTTTGTTGTCGGCCGCGAAGGAGGGCCGTTGGGTTTATCACCGTTTGGTCACCGGTGCCGGCGCCGGCTATCTGCGGCATCTATGCGACATGATGTGTGCACTGCCAGACCCGGCTGGCGTGTTTGCTGCGGATCTTGGGCGTTTCGAAAACCGCAGACAGTTGCGGGTTGGGGGACGTTGCCGCGTCGGCATTCAGAATCCCGAACTCGCCGCGCAGTAACATCAAGGCTGGCGGGGCTGTGCCTTCACGTCGCGGTCGTGGGACGCCAATGAGTTCTTATGACCGCGCCGATCAAACAGCGACTTTGGATGTCAAGAAAGGGAATCGCGCGCTGCTGCTACCTTGCATCCGCCGCGATTCCCTCTAGGGAATTTAGATTAGTTGGTTTCCTCGGCCATCTTACGGTGTAGTTTCGCCATTTCCAGGTTGCTGTCCTCCGCTTCATCATAAAGCCTGATCAATTTGACACAATGCCCTTGGAATCCAGTCACAGCCAGCTTCGCATACAAGTATTTATGCTCCAGGAAGTCTTTGAGGATCTTCTTGTGCTCATCCGCTTTCTGTCTCATTTCAGTGGCTGTTTGCTCGTAGTGCTCAGCCAACGCCTCATGATCTTCCTTGGTTTTGGCGTTCTGAAGGGAAATGTCAATCGGGTGTGTCGGATGCGAGATTTCTTGAACACATGCAGCTAACAGGCCGAGGATAACGAAGGTTGCCACCAGGGATTTTCTTTTCATGTGATTTCTCCTTAAGCCATGGAACATCAACACGGTATAACCAGTAAGGACTGTCGAAATTTCACCTCCTTGCCGCTCGTTCGGCGGCTTTCTGAATGGGAAAAGCCTTCACCAGCGCATAAATCGCCGGAATGACGATCAGGGTCAGCAGTGTCGAAGACGCCATGCCGCCGACCATCGGCGCGGCGATACGGCGCATGACCTCGGAACCGGTGCCCGTGCCCCAGAGGATGGGCAGCAAGCCCGCGGTGATGGCGACCACCGTCATCAGTTTGGGCCGGACCCGTTCCACCGCGCCCTCCCGGATGGCCGCGTAGAGGTCGGCGATGTCGAGTTGCCGGTCTTCCGCCGCTCTCCGTGACTTGATCCGCTCCAGCGCCTGATCCAGATAAATCAGCATGACCACGCCGGTTTCGGCCGCCACGCCGGCCAAGGCGATGAACCCAACCGCCACTGCCACGCTGAGGTTGTAGCCCAGCGCATACATGAGCCACACGCCGCCGACCAGAGAGAAGGGTAAGGACAGCATGACGATGAGCGTTTCGGTGAGCCTTCTGAAATTCAGATAGAGCAGCAGGAAGATGAGGAACAGCGTCATCGGGATGGCGAGGGCCAGCCTGGCCTTGGCGCGCTCCAGAAATTCGAATTGACCGCTCCAGGTGACGTAATAACCGGGCGGGAATTTCACCTGATCCAGAACCGCCCGTTGTGCCTCGGCGACGTAGCCGCCGAGGTCCCGTCCGCGGATGTCCACGAAGATGTAGGCGGACAGCAACGCGTTCTCGGTGCGGATGGCCGGCACGCCGGTGCCGAGGCTCACCGTTGCCAGTTGTCCCAGCGGAATCATGGCACCGGCCGGCGTCGGCACCAGGACCTGGGCGGCGATCATTTCGGGCGAGTCGCGCAATTCCCGGGGGTAGCGCACGATAACGTTGAAGCGCTCCCGCCCTTCCACGGTCGTGGTCACGGTCTCGCCGCCCAGGGCGGCGGCGATCACCGTCTGGACATCGCCGACACTGAGCCCGTAGCGGGCCAGGCGCTTTCGATCCGGCTGGATGGTGAGGTAGTAGCCGCCAGTGATGCGCTCCGCATAGGCACTGGTGGTGCCCGGCACGGTCTTGACCACCGTTTCGATCTGCGTCGCGAGCCTTTCCATTTCGGCAAGGTCCTTGCCGAACACCTTGATGCCGATGGGCGTGCGGATACCGGTCGCCAGCATGTCGATGCGGTTCTTGATCGGCATGGTCCAGGCGATGGTGACGCCCGGCATCTGGGTCGTACGGTCCATTTCGGCGATCAGTTTCTCGGTCGTCATGCCGGGCCGCCACTCTTCTTCCGGTTTCAGATTGACCACCGTCTCGAACATCTCCAGTGGCGCCGGGTCGGTAGCGGTCTGGGCGCGGCCGGCCTTGCCGAATACCGACTCCACTTCGGGGAAGGTCTTGAGGATGCGGTTGTGGGTCTGCATGATCTCCGCCGCCTTGGTGACGGACAGCCCAGGCAGGCTCATCGGCATGAACAGCAGCGTGCCTTCGTTGAGCGTGGGCATGAATTCGCTGCCCAGCTTTGAGGCCGGATACACGGTTGCCGCCAGAACGACCAGGGCGACGGCAATGGTCAGTTTCCGCCAGCGGAGCACCCCTTCGATGATCGGGCGATACAACCAGATCAATGCGCGATTCAGCGGATTGCGGCGCTCCGGCACGATACGTCCGCGAATGAACAGCCGCATCAGCACCGGCACCAGCGTCACCGACAGCAGCGCGGCCCCCGCCATCGCGAAGGTCTTGGTGTAGGCCAGGGGCTTGAACAGCCGGCCTTCCTGTTCTTCTAGCACGAACACCGGCAGGAAGGAGACGGTGATCACCAGCAAGCTCAGGAACAAGGCGGGACCGACCTCCCGAGCGGCGCGGATCATCAGCACCCGTCGATCGTCCCCGGGTTCGGCCCGCTCCAAATGCTTGTGGGCGTTCTCGATCATCACGATGGCGGCGTCCACCATCGCGCCGATGGCGATGGCGATGCCGCCCAGGCTCATGATGTTGGAATTGATGCCGAGCCCGTGCATGACGATGAAGGCGATCAGCACCCCTACCGGCAGCATGACGATGGCCACCAAGGCACTGCGCACGTGGTGGAGAAACACCACGCACACCAGCGCGACCACCAGACTCTCCTCGATCAGCTTGTCGCGCAGGTTGCGGATCGCCCTGAGGATCAGCACCGAGCGGTCGTAGACGGGTACGATGGAAACGCCCGCCGGCAGGCCTGGAGTGATGTCGCGAAGCTTGGTCTTGACGTTTTCGATCACCGCCAGCGCATTCTGGCCGTAGCGGGCGATGGTCACGCCCGAGACCACCTCACCCTCGCCGTTCAGTTCGGTGACGCCGCGGCGCTCGTCCGGTCCCAGTTCCACACGGGCAACATCGCGAACGAGGATGGGTGTCCCACCCTCGGCCTTCACCACCAGATCTTCGATGTCCTGATTGCCGCGCAGATAACCCATCCCGCGCACCATGTATTCGGTTTCGGTCATCTCGACGACGCGCCCGCCGACATCCCGGTTGCTGTCGGCGATCACCCGGCCGACGGCCGACAACGGGATACCAAAGGCCCGGAGCTTGTTGGGATCGACGATCACCTGATACTGCTGGACAAAGCCGCCGACGCTGGCCACTTCCGCCACGCCGTGGGCCTTGGTGAGCTGGTAGCGGATGAACCAGTCCTGCAGGGTCCGCAGTTCCGCGAGCGACTGCTGGACGCCCAACACCGCGTACTGGAACACCCAGCCGACTCCGGTCGCATCCGGGCCGAGTGTCGGGGTGATGCCCTTGGGCAGGCGGCTGTAGAGCGTTGTGAGATATTCCAGCACCCGCGAGCGTGCCCAGTAGACATCCGTGCCGTCCTCGAAAATCACGTAGACGAACGAGACGCCGAAGAACGAGAACCCGCGCACGACCTTGGAGCGCGGCACGCTCAGCATGGCCGTGGTCAATGGGTAAGTGACCTGATCTTCCACCACTTGGGGGGCCTGGCCCGGGTAGTCGGTGTAGACGATGACCTGCACGTCCGACAGGTCGGGCAAGGCGTCGAGCGGGGTTTTCAGGACGGCGTAGACACCGGCGACGACCAGGAAAACCGTCGCCAGCAGCACCAGCAATGCGTTGCGCGCCGACCATTCGATGAGGCGTCCCAGCATGTCACGGACCTCTGTGGTCGGTGTGGTCGCCCGCGCTGGGCCGCAACGATTCGGCAGCGGTGCTGTCCATCCCGGAACCGGCCGCACCAAAACTCCCCACAGCCGCCTTCAGATTGCTTTCGGCATCGATCAGGAAGTTCGCGCTAACGACGACGCGCTCCCGCTCGCGCAAGCCTGCCAGGATCTCGATCGTTTCCTCGCCCCGAAGACCCAGTCTGACCGGCCGGGGTTCGAACCGCCCGGCCCCGCGCTCGACCAGGACCAGCGTCCGCCGGCCGCTGTCCAGCACCGCCGAGCGCGGCACCGTCAGTGCCTTGTGCGCTTGGGCGGCGATTTCCAGCTGCGCGTACATCATGGGCTTGAGGAGCCCTTTGGGATTGGGCAGTTCGATGCGGACGCGGGCCGTACGCGTGGTCGGGTTGAGCGTCGGATAGATGAATCCCACCTTGCCGTTGAACGCGCGGCCTGGATAGGCATCGAAGGTGGCCCGCACCGTCTGACCGGGTTGGAGCAGGCCGATGTCCTGCTCGTACACCTCGGCGATGAGCCACACGTTCGCGAGATCGGCGATTCTGAAGAGCGCATCGCCCGCCATGGCCCGCGCCCCGGCCACCGCCGCTTTCTCCAGGACGATGCCTGAAGCCGGCGCGCGGACGACGAGTGCCTGCAGTGCCTTCCCGGTTGTTTCAAGACGGGTCAGCTCGGTTTCGGAAATCCCCCAGTTGCGCAGTCGATCCAGGCTGCTAGCCGCCAGATCCTTCATGCCGGATTGCAGCCAGGGCTCGCTTTGGGCCAGTGCAGCTTGGGCGCTCCGGGTCGTGAGGTATTCGCGCTGGGCGGACACCAGGTCCGGGCTGTACAGCTCGAACAGGGGCTGGCCCTGCGTGACGGCTTGCCCGGTGGCGTTCACGTAGAGTTTCTCGATGAAGCCGTCAAAGCGCAGGGTTACGGTATGCAGGCGTCGTTCGTCGGCTTCGACGAAGCCGACGCTGCGAACCGTGTGCGCTATTCCGGTGTTTTCCACCGGCGCGGTCTTGACGCCGAGCCGCTGGATTTTCTCGGTACTGACGCGGAGGACATGATCGCCGTCTCGCGTTTCCTCATCCGCGTAAACGGGGAGGTAGTCCATGCCCATCGAATCCTTTTTCGGCACCGGCGAGGTGTCCGGAAGCCCCATCGGGTTGCGGTAGTAGAGGATTTTTCGCTCATGTGGCGGAGGAGGCGTGTGTGGTGCCTCAGGAGGAACCGAACCGGACTCGTCCGCGTAGACCGGGATGTAATCCATGCCCATGGCATCCTTCTTCGGGCCCGGCGAGGTGTCGTTAAGCCCCATCGGGTTGCGGTAGTACAGGATCTTGCGTTCCGGGGTTGCGGACGCAGTTGCAAGAGGCGTATCCAGTCCAGCGGGCGCCATGCCGCTGACGCGCTGCGATGCCAGCCAGTAACCGCCCGCGGCGCCGATGCTGCCGGCTAGTAGCGCCGTCCAGAGGATGGCCTTATTCACAAGCCTGCCCGCCCGACGGCCGCCGCCAATTGGGCCAGCGCCTGATACGCCTCGGCCAGCGTTTGCCAGTACTGCATCCGATAGGCGAACCAGACGTTTTCGGCCCGGATCACGTTGAGGAAATCAGTTTTCCCGACTTGGTAGGCGGTCAGGGCCGCAGTGACATTCTGTTGGGCGAGGGGCAGTACGCCGCTGTCAAACTGGCGGAATTGCTCGCGGTTACCGTGGTAAAGCGCCAGCGCGGCGCTGATATCGGCCTGGATTTCCCGCTCCGCCTCATCCAGGGCATAGCGCTCCTTGAGCAGTTCGCTGTTGCGCTGATCGACCGCTTTCGCCTGCTTGCTGTCGGCATAGATCGGTAGATTCACGCTCAGCTGAAAGCTGACGAAGTCGCTGCGGCTCTGGCCCGTCGGCGAATTCTGGCGAAAGGAATAGGCGGTGCCGAGCGTGAAATCGGGGTAATAGTCCTTGTGCGCCAGTTCGAGTCGGCTTTGTGCGGCATCGATGGCGTTTTGCCGCTCAGCCAGCAGTGGGCGGGACTGCCGTCCCTGTTCCCGCAGTTCCTGGTCGGATCGAACGTCCGGTAAACGGGTGTCCACGTCATCGGGCAAGCGGATGGCGCTGTCCGCGGGGCGGTTGAGCAAGGCGTTCAGGCGCACGATTTCCGCGCGATGCAGACCGAGATGCTGGGCCTTTTGCTGGGCGAGCCGAGCGAGTTCCAACCGGGCCGAGATAACATCTTGCTGGAGGCCTTCGCCCACGCGGTAGCTCGTATCCGCGATCTCCACCAGCTGCTGCAGCAGCCGCTCGGTATCCGCGATGACGATGAGAGAGCGATGAACCGACAGCAATTGCCACCAGCGGATGGTGACATCCCGGGCGAGCCGAAGACGCGCCTCCTCGACCGTGTGTGCGGCAGCCTCTGCCTCGAAGGTGGCGGCCTGTTCCCGCAGGGCCAGCTTGCCGGGAAACGGGACCGCCTGGCTGACGCCGACTTCCATCATCGTGAAATCATCTTGGTTGAGGCTCAGGCCGGAGGCCGTCGGCAGCCAGAGGGCGCCGAAGCTGAGGGTAGGGTCCGGTAAGGTTCCCTCCTGTGAAGGGACCGCCGCCATCGCCTGGGCGCGCGCCTTGATCTGGGCGAGACTGGGATTGCCCTCGAGCGCGATGGCGACCGCCCGGCCGGGCGTGATCAGTTCAGCCTCATCCGGAGGATGGGGGGCTGAGAAGACGAATAGCGGTGAAGCGAGCACGCCCAGAAACAGCACGGCCGCCGCACTGCGGCGATAGACCGGTGACAACCGGCAAACAGCAGACATGACTATCCTCCGATCAGGAAAAGCCCGAAGAACAACGGCTTTCTGATGTGGGAGGGCTAGTTCAGAAGACTACAGAATTGATAAATGAGGGGTATTCGCCGTCTTCGCAGGCCAAAGTCGGCACAGGGCGGGACCGGGGCAGCTTGCCTGAGACCGGCCAGCAGGACAGCCCAGAAAACTGTCAGGGGCAGCCAGAGAAGATTGAATGGCAGCTTGAGCTTCTCAATGGAAAATCCATCCTTGGCGCTTGCCAAGGCCGTGTAACAGGTCTTGTTGGCGCATTCTTCCGTCGTATGCGTGGCTTTCACCATGTCCCCTTCGGCCATGGACCCACCCTGCGCGCAACCGGACATGGTCACCACCTGCGCTGACGGCGGCGGCTTGATGCAGTTGGTGTTAAGCACGGAAACCAGCCAAGCAGCCACGGCGATGAACGCCACGGCACGCACCCAGCCCTGGTTGCGCGGGTATCGCCAGCTCAACAACGTCGGCAGCGGAAAGTCCATGGCCGAACGCTAGCAACGCCAAGGGGTAATGTCAACGACGCTGATGTGCATTGTTTAGGGCGGGCGTCTCTTGCTCTGCTGGTCCCACGCCCTGGGGACACCGTGACGGACCAGTCGATCGAGCGTCGGTACGGCCTTCCCACCAAGCAAACACGACTCGATGAGGTCCGGAGCGAGATTCAACAGATGACAAATATGGCTGACGTACGCCTTGTCCAGACCTTCGGCGGCCGCGATCTCCGCGATCGTTACGGCCTTGCCTTCATCCAGCAAGCACTGCCAATAGTGCGCAAGTCCAAGCGCTTTCACCAACGGTCGAGCCTGCTCAGCCAACCTGACCGGGTTTGCCATTTCGGCCTCCCCCAGAACCTGCGCTGGCGCATCCAGCGGTATGCTGACTTGTTTCTTGGTCCCGCGCTTCACCAGCGCCCACGGGATGAACGTTTCCAGCCGAACGCCGCCAGCCGGTTGCGGGATCTGTTTCGTCACCGGTCGCGCGGTGATCCGGCCTTGGCCCTTACGCGGCATCGGTCAGTCTTCACTCAAACGGCGCGAACACGACGCGCTGCGCAGCCCACGCCACTGGCAAGCGATGCCGCTGAAACCACAGCAGCGTCAGCCGCGGCGACTGTCGCCCGTCGAGCCACTGCGCGATGAGATCCGGCGCCAACAGCGTCAACCGTAGTAGTTCATTGACGACCGATTGATGCAGTCCCTCGGCCCGCGCGATCGCCGAGCCACTGGCCACCGCGCCGGTGTCCAACAGATGCTGCCAATAGCACGCGCGGCCCAGCGCCTCGAGGAACGTCGGGTCGTGCGCGGGTGCAGCCGTGACCGCCACTTGCTGGCGGTCACCGCGGCGCAGCCGCAGCGGTACGAACGTCTCACGCTTCATGCCACCGCCTCCAACTCCACCAGTTCCGCCCCAATGGTCTGTGGCCTGAACTCCCGCAGCAACTCGCGCCATCCCAGCGGTCTCCAGGTGATCTTGAGGCCGCCGTCCACCAGATCGATGCGCTCGATCATGAGATGGACGAGCCGATGGCGCTCGGCGGGGTAGAGTTGCTCCCACACGGCGCCCAACTGGCGTAGAGACAGCACGCTCGGCGCCTCGTCCCGGGCTGCGCCTTCGGCTTCAAACCACCGGCAGACCGCTGCGATCGCTTCGGGACTCGCCAGCACCGTCATGATCTGCGCGACGGTGGCGCTCTCGATTGCCTCGGCCGGGAGGCGCACGCAGGCCTTCGCCGCCGCGCCAAAGCGCGACTCGGATTTCGAGACGTAGTAGCGGTAGACCCGACCGTTCTTGCGGGCGTAGGTGGGATAGAGTCGCTCGCCGTTCGGCGCGTAGAGCAGTCCGCGCAGCATGGCATCGGTGCGCGCCCGGGTCTGCGTCTCCGCCGAGCGCGTGTGCGCATCCTTGGCCAGGAGCGCATGGACCCCGGTCCACAGCGCTGCATCGATGAGGGGAGGATGCACGCCGGGGTGCCAGGTGCCCTTGTGCGACAACTCACCCAGGTACAGCCGGTTGCGCAGCACCTTGTAGAGGTACTTCTTGTCGAACTGCGCGCCGGGGCGGGTACGGCCGTCCTGCGTCGTCCAGGCTTTGGTCGTGAGCCCTTCGGCGTTCAGGTTGGCGGCGATCCGTGTGGTCGACCCGATCGTCAGCATGTCCTCGAAAATGCGGCGCACAATGGCGGCTTCGTCCTCGTTGACGACCAGCTGCCGATGGTCGACGTCATAGCCCAGCGGCGGCACGCCGCCCATCCACAGCCCTTTGCGCTTGCTGGCGGCAATCTTGTCGCGGATGCGCTCACCGGTCACCTCGCGCTCGAACTGGGCGAAGGACAACAGCACGTTCAGCATCAGCCGGCCCATCGACGTGGCTGAATTGATCTGCTGCGTCACCGCGCTGAAACTGACCCCGTGGCGATCGAAGATCTCGACCATGCGCGCGAAGTCGGCAAGACTGCGCGAGAGTCGATCTATTTTGTAGACCACGACGATGTCGATCCTGCCCCGCTCGATGTCCGCCAACAGGCGCTTCAGGGCGGGGCGCTCCATAGTCCCACCGGAGAAGCCGGGATCGTCGTAGTCGTCGGTCACCGGCAGCCAGCCCTCGGTGCGCTGGCTGGCGATGAAGGCGTGGCCGGCTTCCTTCTGCGCATCAATGGAATTGAATTCCTGATCCAGCCGTTCGTCCGACGACACGCGACAGTAGACGGCGCAGCGCTTCGGAGGCTTGTGGGTGCTGCCGGCGTTCATGCGCCACCCGCCATGGCGCGGATCCCAAAAAATAAAGGCCCTGACCAATGCGCGCCGGTGATGTGCCGCGCGACCGCCGACAGGCTCTTGAACCGCTGGCCCTCGTATTCGAACAGGCCTTCGGCGGTGACGGTGACATGGTGATCGCGCTCACCCCACTCGCGGATGAGCTTCGTCCCAGGCGCGAAGTGGAACTCGCTGCGCGTCGGACCAGATTTGATCTTCGAGTGCTTGCGACCGATCGCGATCAGGCGTTCCTTGGTCGCCGCCGACAAGCCGCCATAGGCTTCCTCCTGGATCTTGTAGGCGATCCGCGATTCCAGGTAGCGGCGGTTCGGATGCTGCGGGCGCCGGGGAAAGTAGCGGTCCCACAGGACCCAGAGTTCCTTGATCGGCAGGGTGGGCAGGGCTGCCACCTGGGCGGCAACGGTTGGGTTCGAGGGTGCGTTCATGACAACGGCTCCGGTTGAGAAGGGGTTGTATGAAGGCGCTTCCCTGGCGAACAGCCAAGTCGAAAGTCGGCCTCTCTGACGGTCGGGGCGGCGTGTTCTCGGAGAATGCAGCGCGCCAGGATCGCGGTGATTTCGGCGGCGCGCTCGGCGGGGGTGAGTTGGTCGGGTGGGGTGAGGAACTTGGGCGTCATGGGGTGTCCAGTCGTAGCGATAAGGAACTGGACACGATTGTGATGGCCGAACTCGCGCTCGACCATCCCGGAATTTCAAGCGTTTAGGGGTTGCTACGGGTGATTGCGAAAAGCGGGCGAAACTTTTCTCGGCCTTGAGCACTGCGGACGTCGCACTTGTTCAAGTCACCGCGCCGCGGCAGAGTGCTCGAAGATTCTTCCGGAGCACCAAGCCATGTGTGGACGCTTTGCAGTGGCGCAGACCCGCTTCGAGCGGATCGAGCAGATCCTCGCGACCGAGTTTCCCGAACGCACCCCGCGGTACAACATCGCGCCGACGCAGACGATCGCTGCCATCCGGCAGTCCGAGGACGGCGGCTACGTAATGGAAGATTGCCGCTGGGGCCTGGTGCCGTTCTGGGCGAAGGAGTCCAAGCTGCCCTACAGCACCTTCAACGCGCGGCTCGAAACGGTCGAGACCAAGCCGGTGTTCCGGGCGCCATTCAAATCTCGGCGCTGCCTGATCCCCGCCTCCGGGTGGTACGAGTGGGCGACGGAAGATGGCAAGAAACTGCCGCACTATTTCACCAGCGCCGGAGATGAAGGCCTCGCGTTGGCTGGGCTCTGGGATACCTGGCACGCCCCCGATGGCCACACGCTGCGCTCCTGCACGATCCTGGTCGGGGCGGCGAACGAACTCGTGTCGACGGTGCACGATCGCATGCCGCTGATCCTGCCCGACAGCGCTTATCGGACCTGGCTCGATCCCGCTGCGCCGATTGATACGATCCGCGTCTTGCTACAGCCCTTCGCCGCCGACCAATTGCGCGGCTGGCCGGTCACGCCCGCGGTGAACCAGGCGCGGAATGACTATCCGGAGTTGCTCGTTCCGCTGCACTGACGTGCGTGCGGGACGACTGCGCCTGGGTCACCTCTGCGGCGCGCGTATCACACATCCCCACTGCCTGTCGAGACGCTGAAAAGGTGAATATTCACCTTCGTTTTCGTCAGCGTGACCATTACTTTTGAGGGAGCCACGCGGCTACTCCGAAAGGAGGCGCGCTGGCCGGAGAATTTTCCCTTGAACACCGGAAGAGTGGCCCCAAGGCGCCCTCGATTGGCCGCGATGCATCGGACCGCTCGTATGTCCCGAGCTTTTATAAGGAGATTTTAATGAATGATGCCGAGAATCTGGTCAAGCTGCTGACGCATCTCTCGCCGGAACGGTTCCGAGCGTTCGCGGTCAGCGAGTTTGCGATTGCTTTGCCCGAGTTGGCGCAGCGGCAGCCCAAACGGGAGGCGCGGGCCTTG
>SEYW01000037.1 GCA_004168015.1 Methylolobus aquaticus | reverse complement strand
GGTGAAGCAGTGCGACACCGGTGAGGGTGGAGCTTCCTGCCCGCTCATTGAGGTACTGGCACACGAGTAGTGCCACTTCGGGCTACCGGTCAGACCGCGCGCTTCCCCCTGACAACCGCCCCACCACGATCCCCAACGCCCGCTGCCACCGCCGCCATGCCGTGGTCCGATCACAACCGAAACGGCGGGCAATGTCCTGCCATCCCCACTCCTCGGCCCGCATCCACACCAGATGCCGTTGCGGCTCCTCGAGCCACAGCACCCAGCGCATGGTCTCTTCCATGCGGTCGATGGCCTCGGGCGTCGGCGGAAACCGCAGCACCCGGTCGGGGTCGGTGTAAAGCTCCCGCGCCTCGCGTTTGATCGCCGGCCACGTGTTGAAGTAGCCCTGCACCCCGACCTTGGGCAGCCGATGGGCCGTCTCGGCGGCTTCGCGAAAGCGTTCCGCAACCTCATCCAGCGTCCACTCAGCCATGGCGCACCATCCTGCGGCCATACAGCCGCTCGGCGATTTGCATCAGGATCTGGCGTTCCGATCGGTCCAGACGCGGGT
>SEYW01000036.1 GCA_004168015.1 Methylolobus aquaticus | reverse complement strand
CGACTCGGCGCGACCCTGGCCGACCGCGGTTATCCCATTCTGCCGTTGCAGCCGGGCACGAAAAAGCCGGGAAGGTACCGGCTTGGTGAGTGGCACGACTATCCGGAGTGGAGCCGCCACTGCGACCGGGCGACGACTGAGAACGAGGTCGACCTGTGGGCCGACTGGCCGGAAGCCGGCATTGGCATCGCCGCCGGCAAAGTCATCGGGATCGATATTGATCTCCTGGCCTCGGAAGACGTGGCCCGCAGCATCGAAGCGCTAGCCCGCGAGCAGCTCGGCAATACGCCCGCGGTCCGCATCGGTCGGGCGCCCAAACGCCTGCTGGTGTATCGGGCGGACGAACCGTTCGCCGGGTTCAAGCTGCCGCCGATCGAGGTATTGGGTCGCGGGCAGCAGTTCGTCGCCTATGGCATCCACCCCGACACAGGTGAACCCTATACCTGGCCGGTGGACTCGCTGGCCGATCTGGATCTGGAGGATTTACCGGTCATCACCGAAGCCAAGGCGCGCGAGTTTGCGCAGGCGGCATATGCGTTGGTGCCGGAGGAACTGCGACCCAAGC
>SEYW01000012.1 GCA_004168015.1 Methylolobus aquaticus | reverse complement strand
ATCAGGATCAGGTCGTAGGCCTGGGCAAGAACCTTGTCCACCGCCTGCCGCCCGTTCTCAGCGACCTCCACCACCAGTGCAGTGCCCCGGAGCAGTTCCAGCGCCACCTCCTGATTGATGGCATCGTCCTCGGCCAGGAGCACCCGCGCCCCGGCGTGGCACGCCTGCAGCGTGGCCTGTGCACTCGCGCTGGCGATGCCTTCTGACAACGGAGCGCCGACCTGTCCTCTCTGCAGTCGCACGACGAACCAGAATGTGCTGCCTCGACCGGGCTCGCTTTCGACACCCGCGTGTCCGCCCATCAGGTGCGCCAGCCGCCGGGTGATTGCAAGCCCCAGACCGGTACCGCCGTGTCGGCGCGTCGTCGACGCGTCAGCCTGTTCGAACTCCTGGAACAACCTGTCCAGTTTGTCGGGCGGAATTCCCGCCCCGGTGTCCTCGACCTCGAAACGAATCAGCAGACTCTCGCCGTCGTCCTCCAACAGCAAGGCACGGATAGTCACAACGCCACGCTCGGTAAATTTGACCGCATTGCTGGCATAGTTCAGCAGGGCCTGGCGCAGCCGGGTCGGATCGCCCCGCAGCCACAGCGGTACGTCATCGCTATCCACTTCGACCACGAGGTTCTTGTCCCGCGCCTGTTCCATGACCAGCGAGCGGACGTGGTCCAGAACGGCGCCGAGCGGGAAATTGACTTCTTCCAGTTCCAGACGGCCTGCCTCGATCTTCGAGATGTCAAGAATGTCGTTGATGATCGACAGCAGATGCCGTCCCGCGCCTTCGATTTTCCCCAGGCGGGCCCGCTGATCCGGATCCGTCTGGTCGCGCCGGATTAGATGGGTCAGGCCCAGGATCGCATTCATCGGCGTGCGGATCTCGTGGCTCATGTTGGCAAGGAACGCGCTCTTCGCACGGGTCGCGGCCTCGGCCCGTTCCCTGGCCTGCTCGATTTCGCTGTTGGCCCGCTGCAGCGCTTCGGTGCGCTGGGCGACTAACTCTTCCAGGTGGTGGCGATGCGCCTCGAGTTCCTGTTCCGCCTGCTTGCGTGCGGTGATGTCTCGAAAGAACCCGGCCAGATAGTATTCTCCCTCGATTTCCAACGGAGTGGCGCTGATGTCGGCGGAAAACACCGTCCCGTCCTTGCGCAGCACGGGCAAGTCCTCGCCTAGCGTCAGTTCCCCTGCCGCCATCCGGTCGAAGGTCTCCAACACACTAGGCAAGGCCGCAGCGGGGTGAATGTCCAACGGTGTGAGTTCCAGCAGTTCCAGCCGCTCGTAGCCAAGCATGGCGCAGATTGCTGGATTGGCGTCAACGAACCGTCGCGACCCGGCCTCCGCCATCAAAATGCCGTCCCGGGCCCCCTCCAGCAGCGCCCGCAAGCGCAGCTCACGATCCCGCAACCGCTGGTCCTGCTGTTTTTGCTCGGTGATGTCGAGGGTCACGCCGACGTACTTGACGAGCTGCCCGGTCTCGTCGGAGTAGGGTCGTGCCAGATCCCGCACCTCGCGCACCGTGCCGTCCGGGCGCACGATCCGGTGTTCCAGCTCGACGGGAGCGGATAGTGACAAGGCCCGGCGAAACTCCCGGTCGAGTCGTTCCGCATCGTCCGGATGGATGCGGTCGCGCAGCATGATCTGATACACCGGACAGGGACCCGCGGGATCCATACCGTAGATCCGGTACTCCTCATCCGACCAGTTGATCGTCTCGCTGGCGACGAAAAACTCCCAGGAGCCGAATCGTGCGATACGCTCACCCTCGGCCATCAGCAACCGCATGCGATCCAGTTCGGCTGCGGCGAGCTTTTCCACGGTGATATCCCGCACGATACCGACCAGGGTCGGCTCGCCCGACACACTGGTGCGCGGCGAACCACACGCATGGATCCAGCGCATTTCGCCGTCCGCCCTGCAAATCCGGCATTGGAACTCCCATCGGGATTCATCCTGCAGGGCTTGGCGGAACAGCCGGTCCACCCGTTGGCGATCCTCGGGCACGACGTGCGTCAGGAACCGGTCGTAGGTCCAGCTGGCCAGCAGATCGCCGTAACCAAAGATCTGATCGTGCCTAAGCGAGTGGACGGCAGCCCGTGTGGTCAGGTTCAGTTCCCATTCACCGGCGCCCAGGGTGTCGAGCGCGAACTGACGACGGGCTTCGGATTCCAGGACCGCCGCTTCGCGCTGCTTCAGGTCCTCGATGTCCGTGCAGGTGCCGAACCATTTCAGGATCGTTCCCCCGGCATCGACGACCGGCACACCGCGGATCAGCCACCAACGATAGGCCCCGTCGAAGCGACGCAAGCGGCATTCCAGCGCATACTCGGCGTTGTGTTCCACGGCGTTCCGCCAGGCGTCCCATGCGCGCTGCTTGTCGTCGGGATGGAATGGAGTGATCCAGCCGTGCCCGCGGCTCTCCTCGAACGACAGGCCCGTATAGTCGACCCATTGGCGGTTGAGGTAGGTATTCCAGCCGTCCGGACGGGTGACCCAGACGATCTGCGGCATCGCTTCGGCCAGCAGCCGAAATTCCTGTTCACTGGCGCTGATGGCGTCCTGCAGGCGAACCCGGTCGGTGATGTCCTGCGCTGTGCCGACCATGTACAGGGGGGTTCCGTCGGCGGTTCGAATCAACTCGCCGCGTCCGCACAGATGGCGGATGCTCCCGTCGGGACGAACGGCGCGGAAATCGAATTCGGGTGCGGGCTTCCCTGCGGCGCAGTCGGTGATCCAGTCGCTCAGGATCTGGCGGTCGTCCGGATGCGCCAATTCCAGCAAAGATTCGACCGTGGGTACGAAGCGGTCCCGATCCACCCCGTAGATGCGGTAGGTCTCCTCCGTCCAGACGATCGGGCCCTGTAAGTCCCAGCGCCAACTGCCGATCCGGGCGATGCGCTGCGATTCCGCGAGCATCTGCTCTCGCTCCTGAAGACGGGCATTCGCAAGCTTTCTGTCGGTGATGTCCTGATTGATGCCGCACAGACGCAGCGCGTTGCCGGCGTCATCGCAGCTCGCCCGACCCTTGCTGACGATCCAGCGGATTTCTCCCGACGGGCGACGGATTCGGAACTCGACCTCGAACGGTTCGGCGCGTTTGACCGGCTCCCACTGCGCCTCGATCAAGGGCAGGTCGTCGGGATGGACCAACCGCAACCAGTCCTCGTTGTTGCGGATACTGTCGGGCGGGACGCCGTAAAGCCGCTCGCATTGCCGGGACCACTGCAGCCGCCCCGTGATCAGGTCCAATTCCCACATTCCGACTTGGGCGCCTTCCTGAGCCAATATCAGACGCTGCTCACTTCTCCTTGTCTCCGCCTCGGCCCGTTTGCGGTTCGTGATGTCCCGTGCCGAGGTAAACAGGACCTTCTGCTCACCCAAATCGATCGCGGTAGCGGTGATCTCGACGTCGAGCACGGTGCCGTCGCGGCGGCGATGACGGGTTTCGAAAGTCCAGCGGCGCGGCCGTTCGAGTTCCTTCCGAATGCGCGCCCGCAACTCGCTGTCGGTGAACTGAGCCTCCCAGCGCGACACATGCAGGCCCAGCAACTCCTCACGGGCATAACCCAGCATCGCGCAGAACGCATCGCTGACCTCGATCAGGTAACCTGCGGCATCGAGAATATGGATGCCATCGGCGGCGTTGCGCAGGAACAGTCGATTCGCCTCGGCCGCTCGCAGCAAGGCCTGTTCGGCCCGCTTGCGGGCCGTGATGTCCTGATCGATCCCGGCGAGTTTTACCACCTTGCCGTCCACATCGCGGTCCGCGTTGCCGCGGGCATACAGCCAGTGGACGGTGCCATCGGGCCAACACACCCGGAATTCGGCATCAATCAAAGCGCCAGCCAACGCCCCCGCCAGTTGCGTGTCGACCAACCCCCAGTCGTCGGGATGTATACATGCCCGCCATTGCGCCTGGTCCCGCAGGGTGCCCGGGGCGACGCCATAAAGTGCTTCACACGCCGGGGACATCCAGAGCGCGCCGCTCGCGACGTCGAACTCCCAGAAGCCGAGCCAAGCGCCAAGCTCCGCCATCCGTAGCTGGCGGTCGTTGCGGCGTAGCGCCTGGTTCGCCGCCTCCGCCGCGCGCCGATGGTCGGCCGCCCGGCAACGGAAGCGCCGCGCCAACTCGCCGAGCCCGCCGGCAATGGCGCCGCTCAAGACAAGGGCCGTCCATTGCAAGACGTCGCGCGAGGACTCTATCGCCCATTGGCCGACCGGTGGCAACACAAACCAGCACGTGATCAGTGCCGTGAACCCGGTCGCGACCAGGGCCGGACCCAGGCCGCCGAGCAGCGCCTCCAGAAGCAGGAAGGGGACGAACAGGATCAGCATCCGATGCTGATCGAGAGGAACCGGCCAGTGGGCGCGGAACCATAGGACCGCCAGCGGCAGCACCAGGGCAAGAACGTAGAGGAGACAACGCTTACGGAGGCTTTGCGATCCCGGCGACGACAGCGCGCGCCACAGATCCGACCTCACAGCATCGATTTCAGGCATGGCGACTGTGCCTTGAAGGGCATCTCATGATAGGGTCGCGGCACCAGCCCCGCACTGCCGCGTCAAGCTGGCGACGACTTCGTGCATCATACGACGACTTCAGCCCGGGCCGGAACAAGCGCCGCGACGAGCGCTCATGGTTCGGACTGAAGGCACGGCGCGCCACACCACCGATCCGGTTCCGATCAACCGCGGACGCTAATCGGCTGCCGCAGACAGGGGACCGGCCTCAGGGTCGATTGTCATGATCGAGACACTGGGCAGGCCTGGAAATCAGGAGGGCTTCCTGAGCTTCCGGTCGTCGATGGACCGCGCGAAGGCAAT
Source organism: Methylolobus aquaticus (assembly GCA_004168015.1). Lineage (GTDB taxonomy): Bacteria > Pseudomonadota > Gammaproteobacteria > Methylococcales > Methylococcaceae > Methylotetracoccus > Methylotetracoccus aquaticus. The sequence continues at coordinate 115,477 of SEYW01000012.1, read as the reverse complement.
GAGCTGACGGTCCCCAGTGCTTCGCGCGTAGTGCTCTGCAACATCGGCCAAGGCGCTTCGAGCCGCTCGCCGAAGCGCTCCGCAACGCGGGGTCAACCATCCGGCAACAGGTTCTTCGACGCGATGTGCGTCGGTATGCCGTCGATGCTGAGTTGGTTCTTGCGCTGCCAATAGTCGCGCAACCCGGTTTCCCCCTGTTTCTCGGCCCAGGCCGAGAGTTGTTCGCGCTCGCCTTCGTAGCGGAGGAAGGGGACCGCCATCCCACATGACGTCTGCACCAGATCGAGCGCGACATCGAAGATCTGCCGCGCACCGGGCAAAGGCTGGAATAGCGGGAACAACGATGCCCAGTCGGGATCCGCCTTGTGCACCACTCTAGCTTGACCGTAAAGGCGCAGTATCACGGGTTTTCCCTCGAATGCGCAGAACATGATCGTCATGCGCGGAGCGACCTGCACATGCGCGGCGGTCTCATTCCCGCTGCCGGTCACGTTCAGCCACGCGACGCGCCGGCTCCCGAGCACGCGGAACGAGTCCATCCCTTTCGGGGAGATGTTGACCCGGCTATCCGCCGTCGCCGTTCCGACGAAGAAGATCTTCTGCTCCCGGATGAAGTCGACGTGCCGATCGGAAAGCTCGGTGTACTGCTGACCCATTTCCCGTTCTCCTGACAGAAAGCGCGCCCGGTTCTCGCGCACGGATTGGCGAAGGCGTTAGGCCAGATTCAGTGCGCTCGGATCCCCAGCCGGTGGACGGAGGGGCTGCATAGCGTCCGCGCGGCGATCAGCCCGCGCAATTACCACGCGCGGCCGTCAAGGCACCGGGGTGATGGCCGGCGGCGTCCAGCTTCGATCGAGCATCGACGGCGCCTTCGCGCTCGGCCAGTACATCCGCAGCGTCACGTTGAAGGGACCGGCTGCCGCAGGCAGCCAGTTGTTCTCCTTGTCCTTGCCCGGCGATTGGTGCTTGACATGGATGTCGATGGAGCCGTCCTTATTCTTCTTCAGCGGCATCCAGCTGCTGATCGCGTAGCGGTTAATCGGGTTCGGAACGAAGAAGGACTGGGCGTCATATAGCGTCAGCGACCAGAACGCGTCGACCGGCGGCGTCGCCCCCTTGTCGAAATGGATCACGTAGCGGTTCGCGCCCGTCAGCGGCGCGCCTGCGCCATCGGTGAACGCCGAGGGATAGATCGCGTCCTGCGGCAGATTGGCGCCGAGCCCCATCAACGCGATGACGGCACGCGTACCGTAATCGCTGCCGAAATTGCCGACATTCATCGGCGTCACCCGCCAACCATTGACCGGCGCGCCGGTCTCCTTGGCCGCAGCCTCCAGCTTGGCGAGCGTCGCGGGCAGAGCCTGTTCCAGCCCTTTCGCCACGGCCGGATCGAGCTTGCCGGGATCGAATCTTTCGCCCGGAACAATCCCGATGGCCGCAAGCTTGGCCAGCATCCCGGTTTCGGACGTCGGCGGCGGGTTGGCCTTGAGCAGCGCCGCCAGGCGGTCGAAGAACGCGGCCGAGCTCATCGCCTTGAGCTGATCCACCGGCGGCGTCTTCATGTCGACCGCCGCATTCACGGGGGCATCCGGCGCCCTGTAGCGCCCGTTCCCGAACGCCGACAGCGGCACCAGCCGGTAGCCGTTCTGGATCGCGTGCACCGCCGGATAGTCCTTCGGTCCGTTGGTCTGCGTGCGGCCGATGATCCAGACCATCGCGGTCGGCGCCTTGATCTGCTGCACGCCCTTGGGCAGGCTTCCGGCCCATCCGGGACCGGTGATGGCGAACTGGCGGGGCTTGGTGCCCGTCGTGCGCTTGCCGGGCGACGCGAACACGTTCGTCCAGGCATCGAGCATCGGCATCAGGTAGTAACGTCCCTTCGTGTCGGGAACCGACAGCACCATCGGTTCCCTGGACACATCGAGCCAGGCGACGGAGTACAGCGTGTCGACGTTCGCGCGGACCACATCCCTGAACGAGGCGTCCGGAAAAACGCGGACGTGGGCGAACTGATTGACCGGCGCGGAGAAGGCCTCCGGCCTGGGCACATTGGTCGACTTCCGCTGCGTGAGGTCCATGATCACCAACGGCAGGCCGTAGACGACCGCCTCAGTGCCGGCCGCCAGCGCGGTCTGTTCCTTGGCGTCGGCCTCGGCCAGCGCTTGCGTCCTGGCCGCATCCGCCGCGGCGGAAAGCGGCAGCGGCTTCTGTTCCGCACATCCGACCAGACCGGCCAGCAGTACCGCCGCAACGGCAAACCCAAAACTCCGCTTCATTCCGCCCCCGTCCGTGTTGATTGCCCAAACGTTGGGATTCTATCCCGAAAACTGGGGATGACGGGCCAGAGCGGTTGTCGGCGGGCGCTCCGGGCGGGCGGGGTGATGTCCCAGCCGGTGAACGGGGCAGCCAGCCTGCCAGCCAACCGGGACTTGATTTACGCGAGGTGAGAGGTATCGAAGCCCTGCCTCTCCGACCTTCGCCGTTGTGCCGGTTTATCGCCCGGATGAATCCGACGACTTGCTCGTACCCCACGCGACTCGAATACGACGCTCCGGGCTCGACTATCTCTTTGCGGCACGCCAGGCAAGCCATGGTCCTCAAAACGTCGTTCCGGGTGGGACCCCGGAACCCAGGAGTCCAGGAATGGCGAAGCCGTAAAAAATCTCTGTCACTCGTTGCCGAAGCCACGCCCGGCATGACGCCGGGACGCGACGTCTTAAACGAGTCGAGTCTGCCCAATGCCGGAGGATGGACTTCTGTCCCTTCCGTAATCGCGCGAGCGTTGACTCTGCGAGCGAGGTACTTTACTTTCCGTCCCCCCCCCGCATTAGCGCTCAAAATCAACAAGATCAGCGACATCACCCAGAAAAGCGGATGCTGCATACCGCTCGCTCGATACGTCCCGCATGGAATCGACGGGACGCACTGAGGTGCGGATTCAACAAACCCAGGAATATTGGGCCTGACGATCCGCACACCATTACGCTCCCGCCATGTCCACCCCTGACCGCGACTCCCTGGAGCGCTTCGTGCGCGCACAGGAGCACGACTACTCAACCGCACTCGCGGAACTTCGAGCTGGCCTCAAGAGGGCGCATTGGATCTGGTTCGTGCTGCCGCAGCTGCGCGGTTTGGGCCAAAGCCACATGGCCCAAGTCTACGGGCTTGCCAATCGTGAAGAGGCCACTGCCTACGCTCGCCATCCGGTCCTCGGTCCAAGGCTGGTCGAGTGCGTCAACGCAATCCTGACCCATGCAGACCGGAGCGCCGTCGACATCCTCGGTGATATCGATGCGATAAAGTTTCGATCCTGCCTGACGCTGTTCATCGAGGTGGCACCGAATGAACCCTGCTTCCGAACTGCCCTGAACGTGTTCTACGAAGGTCAGCCAGACACCGCGACGCTACGCCTTCTCGAAGCCAGTGCCGGTCGAAACTAATCAACCCAGCAGACGCCTTTAATTGAAACGGCTCCGCAGGTGCTCGGACACGGGCTGGCACGCTTGGACCTCAGTCTCAACGAGACCAAGCCCCAGATCGTCGATACCAGTGTTGAGCATTCTGATTTTCTGTGTTTCACGCTGCAGTAGAGTCGGAGACGAAAACGAGCCTGCGGTACCCCGACACCCCGCTGTCGAGTCAGGCCGTTAAACAGATCCGTGCGCGCCTGAAGTCACTGACGCAACGAGTACCGATCAACATCCCGCTGGCGAGGCAGCGGAGCACGTGAGCCGCAGCTTAAGAAGCTGCGCGAACCGCTTCCCTTATCGGGACGCCTGTCTGGCGATGCACTCTCTTCCGAAGACGCCGCAAGCTGAACCGGATCATGGGGCGGCAACGGATCAGCCCGCCCCAGGTCACTTGGATCACCGCTCTCGAGTCTATCTAAACGGCGACGACCCACATTTCGGACCGAGATATGGGTATTTCTACGTATAGGATTTCCCTATCGTTCAGCGTATAAGCTTATCCATCGGAAGACCAAAGGCGCGGTCGGGCAGGAATAGATGACATAAGTGGATCAGAAACGACGGTTAAGGGGCTCTTCCACTTCCGTGTGGCCACTCAGTCTGCAAATGCCACCTGCAAGGGTTGCAGGGCAAGACTATCCGCAGCGCGTCACGACTGATGAGCCAACGCTAAATTGGAGTACGGGCGGAGATTGGTCGTTGCCTCCAGTGAAACGATATGTTGCACAGCTATTCGCCGTGAGAGCGGCAATTTGGCCATGCCTTTGTAACACTTTGTCGTAACTGCAGTGCAGATGACGGAGCCAATTATTCGGCAGGATCGCCAGCATCATTCTATGGCCCAAAGCGTACAACATTTTGGGATGGGGCCGGATTAGGGATCATGCAATCGATACGCATCCAGAGCCTCCGCCCTTAAGACGAACGCACGGGATTGTGGCCAGTGGCTGTTTGGTTCATCCAGGACAATGATGGGACTTGGCAGGACACTCAGATGAGCGCATTTCGGAAGCTTTTATTACCCTGGCTTGTGTGTCTTTCTTTCGTCACCGCCGGATCGGGTGTCAACGCGCTGGAGTTGCGCTTGATCCGCACGATCGGTGGCCCGGCCCTGATGGAGATGTACCCATCTGGGATCGCCGTGGATCCGCAGAGCGGAAACCTAATCGCGGCCGACACCGGTAACGACCGCCTCAGGGAATACTCGGCAGATGGCACCCCGATTCGCACCTTCGGAGCTTACGGGCACGGCGTGGGACAGTTGTCCTACCCGCGAGATATCGCCATGGACGAAGACGGCAACATCTACTTCTCCGACAGAAAAAACAGGCGCGTCGTCAAGTTGCGACGCGACTACACCTGGCTCGGATCGTTGCCCATCAATGCTATGGGGATCTCGGCAAAGGGAGGTAAGGTTTATATAACCGATCCAGAAAGAGGAAGTGTGCAAGTCTGGAACCAGGACTTCTCCACTCAGGAGCTGCTTGTTCGGCCGAATGGCATTTGCACATTCGGCTCCAGTCTATCGGACGTCGATGCCAATGCGGCCGGAAACATATATGTCACCGACAAATCCGCGAATGGCGTGTTCATACTGGGTGCGGACGGCACCTGCATACGGAGGCTGAGCAGCAACGGCCACCGAGCGATTTCGCTTCGTGTCGCACACGATCCCGTACTCAGGCAAGAGTTGTTGTACGAAACATCCACTTCCTCCACACCGCGAGTCCGTGTTTATCGACTCGACGGCAGCTATGTGGGCGGCATCAGCCCGTCAGCATTCCTCGTTGAACCATGGTTCATGGATGTGGCGCCAGATGGGGATATCTGGGTTGCGGATGAGAGTGCCAATCGGGTCAAGCGCTTCGACCGCACCGCTAGCGGGTGGGTCGAAGCGCAGACGATACCGTCTGATTCGCCTCCGACCTCGCTGGCACCGAAACCATTGGCTGATGACGCGATGTTCAATACCGTGAACGGTATTGCCTTTGGATCAGACGGCACGGTCTACGCGGCGGACTATATGAACGCCCGTATCGTCCACTCTACCTCGGACGGGGGCGTGATCAACGCCTGCTCCGACCCACATCGAGCTCCGACGTCGCGCCCGCTGGGTCTGGCGGTCGACACGGTGCCGGATGAAATCTGGTTTCTGCAAGCCTATTCCAACCATGTGGACATCCTGCGTCCCGACTGCGGGAGGCTCGCCACACTCAGACTTGAGGCGACGCCCGGGTTCACAGCGTTCAGACCCGTCGCCATCGCAATACGCCCCACGGATCGGACAGCTTTCATTGCCGACCGCGATAACCACCGGATCGTCGCCTACGATGTCGCCAACCGTCAGCCACTGAGCACATTCGGTTCCGCGGGCAGAGGCATCAATCAGTTCCGGCTGCCATCAGGCATTACGGTTCATCCGGTCAAGGGCACGGTGCTGGTCGCTGACAGCGGCAATGCGCGACTCGTCGAACTGCAGTTCGAAGGGGGCGCGTTTCGGTGGCTGCGCACCATCAGTCAATCGTCACTGAACGGGGAATTCGGGGACCTTGCAATCGACCACCACGGGCATATCTATGTAGCCGACAGCCGCCGAAGCCAAGTGCTGGTCATGGACGACAGCGGCACGCTGGCGGCCACTATCCAGGATCTGCGCGACCCGGCAGGGATCACGGTCAGCCCGACAGATGAGGTATTCGTTGCGGATTCGCACAACGACCGGATTCGCGTCTACTCGTACAGTCTTCTCGTCAATGGAGGGTTCGAGAATGGCCTGTCAGCCTGGACAGGCTGGCGCTTGGGCGAGGTCACGACCACGGAAGTCCATGGCGGCGCTAGGGCCGCGGTGTTCTCGAGCCCGGCCGCCTTCACTAACTCCATTCAGCAGACGGCCACCGGCTTGCAGGCGGGTAGCTACACCGCTTCGATCTGGTACAAGCGGCAGGATGGCATCAGATGGGCCCGTCTCCGCGTCAGGGTGCTGAACCAGGCAAACGGCACCGTCTCTCTCACACGAACCGCAGGCATGCCCACGAGCGGTGCCTGGACACGAGCCGAGATCCCCGATATCCCGGTGAAAACGGGTGAGACGATCAGCTTGGACGTCTGGATGGACAGCGGCGCGGGGGGCACTTTATACCTCGATGACGCGGAGCTGAAGTGACTTCCGGATAAATCGCCCAGCGTAAATGCCTTGATCACGTCGAGTGGCACTCTCTATAGCTAAGAATGCCGCTCGACCAGCATTCGCTTCCTGTTACCTGTATCGCGACTGTTTGGCGTTGGCGCCGACACCCGGAGAATACTCGGGCCGGCGCAATTTATTCATGCCGCAAGGGCATCAAGGGGAGCATTCCGACACCACAATCGAAATATCCGACACACCCGCTAACGGCTGCAAACATCGCCTCCAGATTATGCATAAGGCCCGACGATCACCCCTCTTCTCCCGTAGCCCGCCAACCTCGACATATTCTGACATAAAAGCTCGTCTATCTAATACGTAATAGGTATTCATACCTATTGTTGAGAGCTCCTATCAACCTTAATCTTTTGATCTAAAGAAAGTAGTAATGCCGCTTTTATCGGAGGATCCCTATGCGCCGCGCGCATCTCCTTTACTTGATATTAATACTACTGGCCACCCTCAATTTCGGGCTAGTCAGAGCGGCTCCACAGCCGAACATTCTGTGGATCACAATAGAGGATACCTCCCCACAGTTCATTGGAGCTTATGGGAACAGCGACGCCCATACCCCGAATATCGATCGGTTGGCTCAGGAAGGGGTTCGGTTTACGAATGCGTTCTCGACTGGCACCGTTTGCTCCCCGAGCCGCTCGACAATCATCACGGGTGTCCGAACCTATGAGCTCGGTACGGGGCATCACCGTAGCCAGTTTCCGATCCCGGCGAATATCAAGGGGTTTCCCTACTATCTCCGCCAAGCCGGATATTACACCAGCAACAACAGCAAGACCGACTACAACATTGCGAACGGAGCGGCCTTCAACAAGGAGGCCTGGAACGCGAATTCGAGCGAGGCTGGGTGGTGGGGACGTCGGCCGGGACAGCCGTTTTTCTCGGTCTTCAACTATGAGGATTCCCACCAATTCCGCACGATGGTCTGGCCGTACGATCAGTACGTCTCGGATGTCCTGGCGCAACTTGGTCCGGGCGAGACCATCGACGACCGGGGCTTCGCAATGCCGCCCTTCTATCGTGACTCCGCTGCGATGCGCCGGAGTTTCGCCCGTGTCTACAACGCCTTGTCGTTGGTCGACAAGCGCATCGGTCAGTTATTGGAGCGCCTTCGGACCGATAATCTGCTCGACAGCACGATCATCTTTTTCTTCGCGGATCATGGCGAGGCGATGCCGAGGGGAAAGACAAACGGCATCGGCCTGGGCTATCGCGTTCCCTTCGCCATCTGGTTTCCAGCGCAGTATCAGGCGCTATCGCCCTGGGGCCCGATTCCGGCCGTTACCAACGAACTGATCAGCTTCGAGGATCTCGCCCCGACGGTACTGAGCCTGGCCGGTGTGCCCCGCCCCGGCCATCTGAAGGGAAGACCGTTCCTGGGCACCGACCGCACTGCGCCGAAGGATGTGCTGTTCCTCTCGAGCGACCGAGCGGACAGTGGCATCGACTTCGTCAGGAGCGCGACCGATGGCCGTTACCTCTATTCGCGCAATTTCATGCCGTTCATACCCGAACTCCGGTACACCGTGGATTCGGTCGAAAACAGCGACATCATGAAACTGATCCGGGGCGATTTCGCGAGCGGTCTGCTGACACCGGTGCAGGCGCGCGCCCTGCAGACCCGTCCCGCGGAATTCCTGTTCGATCTTGCGAACGATCCCTGGGAACTGAACAATCTGGCATTCAGTGGCTCGCACTCCGCGGTCGTGACCCGTCTGAGGGATGCGGTTCACGGCAACCTCGTCAGCTCGCGGGATGTCCTGTTGCTTCCCGAGTATGAGTTGGGACAGATCGCGCGCCTGACCGCTCCCTACGATTATCGGCTCGACAACACCAAGTTCCCGATTGGCGCGATCCAGGCGGCGGCCAAGATTTCCGGCAGGCGGAGCGCCCGTTACACACAGCAGCAGATCGGCTGGCTGTCCAGCAGCAATAAGATCGTTCGCTATTGGGCCGCTGTAGGCCTGCGATCGCAATCAACGGCCGATTTGTCGAATTATCAGACGCAGTTGTCGAAGGCGTCGACTGACTCATACCCGCCGGCCGCTATTGCGGCGGCAGCGGTCAGCTATCACAACTTCCAGAACGACCTTGCCCGTGACGCCTTGATGAACTATCTGCGAAGCACGAACGGGAGCCTCGTGCTGCTGGCGATCAACTTCCTGCAGTACTCTGCCAACCCCGAACCGTTCATTCAGGTGGTGCAGGAAATCAGGGGCCGTTGGGCCGGGAACTACACGGTCAGTTCTGCCTGCCGGGTATTTCTGAAAAAGAACGGTGTCTGAGCCAGCGCGCGCGGCAGTGCCCGCGCGTTGACCCCTGGAAGCGATTGGGCCTCGCGCAAGCCCTCGTCTGCGTTTATCCACAGATCGACCACCTCCGTCGACGGATATTGTCGCAGGCGGGTGTTCGGCGCCTGGTTCGGAATCGGTTCGATGCGGTAGGCGCCAAATACACGAGCCAAGTCGGGGATGGCCTCACGTTGACTGCGTAGCCCATCGAGCACGGCACCCCGCCGCATCTATCGCCTCCCAGCGAACACCGCATTCCCCAAGCCGGGCGCCGGGCCGCTGGCCCTGACCCGGTCGGCACGCGATAATGGACACCATGATCGCCGGGGCACTCATGTCATGTCCGAAGTCGTCACGCTAGGCGACTACCTGCTGCAGGGCTTGCTCCGCGTAGGCATTCGCCATGTGTTCGGCGTTCCGGGAGATTACATCCTCCGCTTCTATCAGCAACTCGACGCAAGCCCGCTCGAACTCGTCGGGACGACGCGGGAGGACACCGCCGCCTTTGCCGCCGACGGCTACGCGCGCTGCCGCGGGGCCGGCGCGCTGGCCGTGACCTATGGCGTTGGAGCGCTGAGTGTCGTCAATGCGATCGCCGGCGCACATGCCGAGTCGTCGCCGGTCGTCGTGATCAGCGGCGCACCCGGCGTGGTCGAGCAACAGAAGGACCCGCTGATCCACCACCGCTTCGGTCCGTTCAACTTCCAGCGTGAGATCTTTGAGCGCATCACGTGCGCCACGGCGGTGCTGGACGATCCGATGATCGCGTTCCGGCAGATCGACCGCACGCTGGCGGCCGCCCTGCACTACTGTCAGCCGGTGTACATCGAACTGCCTCGCGACCGGGTCGACACGCCGGGTTACCCGATGCCGGCGTCCGACACGCCCGAACAGACGACCGGCGATGCCGGTTCCCTGCGCGAAGCGGTCGAAGAGGCCGTGACGTTGCTGGAGGCAGCCGGGTCGCCCGTGCTGATTGCCGGAGTCGAGCTGCATCGCCGCGGGCTGCAGCCGATCCTGATGCGGCTGGTCGAGCGGGCGCAATTGCCTGTGGCGGCAACGCTGACCGGGAAATCCGTGATCGGCGAGCGTCATCCCCTCTACCTGGGCGTCTACGAAGGTGCGATGGGTGCCGAAGCCACACGGCAGGCGGTCGAGCAGGCCGACGTGCAACTGATCCTCGGCATGACGATGAACGATATCGACCTCGGTATCTTCAGTGCGCGGCTGGACCCGCAGCGGATGATCCGCGCCAGTCAGGACGAGGTCGTGATCCGGCACCATCGCTACCCGGGCGTCGCGCTCGGCGACTTTGCCGCCGGACTTACGGATCGGCTGGCACCGCGTCCTCCGGCCAGGCTGGCGAACCGGGGCGACCGCCCGCTACCGGATTTCCCCAAGTCCGGCGCAGCCATGACGGTCGCGCGCCTGATCGCGCGGCTGAACGATTTCCTGACACCGGAGACCACTGTGGTCTCGGATACCGGCGACTGCCTGTTCGCGGCGCTGGATTTGCGCGTGCACGACAGCGCGGCGTTTCTCGCTTCAGCTTATTACACGACCATGGGTTATGCGATGCCGGCTGCACTCGGCGCGAAAGTGGCGCGGCCCGAATCGCGCGTCCTGGTGCTGGTCGGCGACGGCGCCTTCCAGATGACGGGCACCGAATTGTCGACGATCGCGCGGCTGAAACAGGACACGATTATCATCGTCTTCAACAACCGCGGCTACAGCACCGAGCGCTATATCCTCGACGGGCCGTTCAACGACATCGCCGAGTGGGCTTTCCATCGGCTGAGCGAAGTTTTCGGGCCGCTGCATGGGTATGATGCCGGGACCGAGGATGAATTCGAGAGCGCGTTGATGAGCGCGGCCTCCGACCGCAGCGGGCCGAGCGTGATCAACGTGCGTCTGGCGCCGGACGATCCATCGCCGGCGATGCGGCGTCTGGGCGAGCATCTGCGCACCCGCGTCATTCAACAGCCGCACTGAACACGCCCGTCGATCGGGCACGGGCACGGGCTGGCCCGCAGACGATGTCGGACAACATCACGACTTCACGCCTGCCGCAGGGATCCGGCGAGGATGACTCAACCACCGAATACCTTCACTAGCCTCAGGAGTTCGATCGCATGATTCAAGTCACGACCCTGGCAAGACTGCCGCAAGCCTACAAGGTGCTGTTCACCGGATTTCTTTTGGTCATCGGCGTGGGGCTAATGATGGCCGGTGCGCAGATTATGCTGACCCATGGTATGGCGGACGGCAAGCCGGGCCTATCGCTCAACGATATCGTCTACAGCTATCACGGCAACCGCTCGGGATCGAAACTCGAAAGCATGCTGAATGGGCAGATGAAGGCCATGGCGCCGGATGAAGTCCGATTCGAGATTATCCAGTGGGCCCGTGACGAAGCGCCAGCAGACGAGTGGAACTCGAAGATCCAGCCTCTGTTCCAGAAGCACTGCCTCTCCTGCCACAACGCCGAGTCCGGCCTACCCAACTTCACCGAGCTGGCGGCAGTCAAAAAAGTGGCCGCGGTCGACGAGGGCGCCAGCATCGGTTCACTGACCCGCGTGTCACACATCCACCTGTTCGGTATCGCCTTCATCTTCCTGTTCGTCGGCTGGATCTTCGGGCTCGCCGAGTTCCCGCTGAAGTGGAAGCTCGTGCTGATCTCGACGCCGTTCGCGTTCCTGGTCGTCGACGTGCTGTCGTGGTGGCTGACGAAATACCACCCGGTCTTCGCCTGGCTGACGATGCTCGGCGGTATCGGCTACTCGCTGGCGTCGACGATCATGATCTTCACATCCTTCGCGCAGATGTGGGCACCGCGAGACCTGTGGCCGACGATGTGGACCGGAGTCCCGTCCGAAACTCCAAAGGAAACGACAGAGGAAGCGTAGCGCCGGATCCCCGCGCGGCGGCCCGGTGCCGTCGCGCGGCCACCAGCGTTCGCAAGCGCTTGACAATTTCCTGAGCGCGACGCATGGTTATCGGCCAGTTGCCGGTGAAGCCCGGCCGGCTGATCACCTAAACGACCGACAGGAGTTCTCATGACCATCAAAGTTGGCGACAACCTGCCTGAAGGCACCCTCAGCGAATCGACGGAGTTCGATTCGACCACCCACTGCCCGATGAAACCGCAGGCCCTCGCCGTCGGGGATCTGGTCAAGGGTAAGACCATCGTGCTGTTCGGCGTGCCGGGCGCCTTTACACCGCTGTGCTCCGCCCAGCATCTGCCGGGCTTTATAGCCCTCTGCGATCAATTCAAGGCCAAGGGAGTCGATGAGATCTGGTGCATGGCCGTCAACGACGGCTTTGTGATGGCGTCATGGGGACGGGAGCAAAAGGCCGACGGCAAGGTACGCATGATGGCTGACGGGAGCGCCCACTATGCGAGAGCACTCGGGGTGGAACTCGATCTGACCGAAAAGGGCATGGGCATGCGTTGCCAGCGTTTCGCGCTGATTGCCAAAGACGGTGTCGTGACCTACGTCGGCGTCGAAGCGCCCGGCAAGTTCGAAGTGTCGAACGCCGAGACCGTGTTGGCGCAAGTCTGAATCGACCGGGGCGGCCTAGCGCCGCCCCGTTCTCACATTCTCACGAACTCGGTCAGACGAGTTCGACCGTCCGCTTCTCGGCGGCGGATTGCATTGCCGCATTGATCGCCGCGCAGTTCAGCTTGGCGTCGGCGAGCGACAGTGCCGGCGGCGTCCCGTTCAGCACGCAGTCGCTGAAGTGCTCGATCTCCAGCCGGAAGTGATTCGCCGGCGGCATCCGCTCGGTCACTTCCCAACCGTCCTCGGTCCACCAGGAAATCACCGGCACATCGCCCGGCAACTGCCAGACCGTGTCGCATTTGAGGCCGCCCTTGGTGCCGATCACTTCGTACTCCGACCGGCGCGCCCGTTCGAAGCTGAAATCGAACAGCAGATGCCGGCCGTCGCCGTAATCCAAGACACCGCTGGTTGTGATGTCGGCACCGCTCTCGACATAGCGGGCGATCGCCGTCGCGGCCTTCGGGGCCCCGTCGAAGAACAGCCGGCCCGAGTGGATCGCATAGCAGCCGATATCCCACATCGCGCCGCCGCCGCGGGCGACCGGCTCGACGAGCCGGTACATGCGCGCCGGCCGCATCGTGAACGAATAGGTCGCCCGCACCGTTCGCACCTCGCCGATCCGACCGGAGGCCAGGATTTCAGCCACCCGCGCATGTTGCGGATGGAAACGGTACATGAAGCCTTCCATGACCGTGACCTTATGTTTCCGCGCGGCCGCTTCGATCGCGTCGATGTCAGCGACCGTCAGCGCCATCGGTTTCTCGCACAATACGTGCTTCCCGCGTGCGATGGCCTTCAACGCCCATTCGGCATGCTCGTGATTCGCCATCGGCAGGTAGACGGCCTGGACCCGTGCATCGTCCAGCAGCGGCTCCAGTGCATCGTAGGTCGCGACACCGGACTGCTGCGGTGCGTATTTCGCAAGCGTGTCAGCTGAAGCGCCGGGACGCCGGCTGGCGATCGCGACGAGTTCGGCGTTGGATGCCTCGACAATAGCCGGTAACAGGCGCTCGTTGACGCGCGCGGCGCCGAGGATGCCCCAACGGAGTTTGGCTTGATCGGTCATGCTCGCTCCTGGCGTGTTCGCGGTGAATCGGAGCGCTGGCCGCACGGCAGCGGCACCGGAGGGAAAGGGGCCCGCCGCACTCGGCGTCACCCCGAAAACAGGGGCCGCGAGACGCTGGCAAGCGCCCCGCGGCTCGGGGTCCTTAGCCGACCAGCGACTTGACCTTCTTCATGATACCGACCGGGTCGATACCCTGGTGCGGGAACTGCTCCCACAGACCGCCACAGCCTTCCTCGTGCGTGCCAAGGTAGGCGAATTTCGGCGTCAACCCGCGTTCGAGCAGCCAGGAGCCGAAGCGGCTGCCCAGGCCGGTCTTGCGGTTGAAGGCTTCGACGACCATGACGAACGGCGCCTTGCCAACCTTCGCCAGCATGTCCTCATCGACGACGTTCAGCGTCGGCTTCGCGATCAGGCCGACATCGATGCCTTCGGCCTTCAGACGCTCGACCGCATCCAGCGCGCGGTATAGCGACTCGCCATAGCTGACGATGTAGCCGGCCGTGCCTTCGCGGATGACCTCGTCCTTGCCCGGCACGAATTTGTAGCCGGCGCCGTAGAAGTCGTTGCCCTTGTCGTCCAGGATGTTTGGCGTCTTCGAACGGGTCGAGAAGATGAAGCGCAGACCTGGGTTATGGAACACCGATTCGACGACGGCCTTCATCTGCGCGGCATCGGCCGGGAAATACAGCTTGGTGTCGTAGCCGTCTTCCAGCCCATTGTCGGCGAACATGTTGTTGATCCCGAAATGGCAGGTGTTGTCCGCCATGTCGTCGATACCGGAGTGCGAGAAGTGGCACAGCACGTTGCACTTGTTCAGGCGCGCCATCGTGATCTCGGAAATGATCATCTCCAGGAACGCGCTGAAGGTGCCGAAGATGCCCTGCTTGCCTGGCTCCATGCCGAAGCCGGCGGCCGCGGCGAAGTTGGCGCGCTCCATGATCCCGGAGGGCACGAAGATGTCCGGATAGGCATCGTGGATCTTCTTCAGACCGCAGGAACCTTCCAGGTCACTGTCGATGACGACGACCTTTTCCTTGCGCTCGGCTTCGCTCATCTTGCCCAGCACCGACACGACCGCGTCGCCGAAGACGTTGCGGTTGGCATCGGAGTTTTTGCCGGAGCCCTGGTAGACGTAGGTGTCCTTGGGCTTCTCGATGTTCTTCAGGAAGTTCACGGCATCGGTATGGCCGCGCTTCTCGAGGTAAGCGATGGCCTTTTCGACCGAGATCACGTCGTGACCGTGGGTCGAGCCTTCGAGTCCTTCGATACCGGCGCACATCTTCCGCTTGTTGACGACCGCGAACGGGCCGGGGGCCACTGCCGCTTCGCACATCCGCCAGTAAAGCGATTCGAGGTCTTCGCCATCGCCTTCCGTGACCGTCAGGCCGTGAGCGGCCAGCGTCGCGGTTACGTTGTAGCCTTGCAGATAATGCGACGGATGGCCGGCGATCGTGACGTCGTTGTCATCGATGATCAGCTTGACGTTCAGGCGACGGGCGACCGCGATACGGGCGGCTTCGGCGTCGTTGCCTTCCTGCTGCGAGCCGTCGGAACCCAGGCAGAACACGATCTTGTCCGGGTTGGCCATGGCCACGCCGTTGACGTGCGGCCACATGTGGCCGAGGCGGCCGGAGCTGAACATGACGCCCGGCGTCAGTCCGAGTTCCGGATGGCCGGGCAACTTGGAGTGCGCGGCGCGGTAGTTGGTCAAATGCTCGAACGGCATATGGCCGTAAAGCGCAGACATCAGGTATTGGGTCGCGACGCGGTGGCCGGCTTCGTCGAAGAAGATCGGCACGAACTTGTTCGGGCTGCCGCGAAAGAAGGCATCCATGATCATCACTTCCGGCACCGTGTCATACGGTCCGCCGGTATGGCCGCCCACGCCGCGCGCGGCGCCGGTCGCGGTGAAGAACACAATCGCGTCGCGGCAGAACTGGATGTTGTTCGCGAGCGTTTCGCGCTGCGCGGCGCTGAGCTTCGGGTTGGCCGGATCCAGTTCCAGGGGCTTGAACGCGGCGGGATCGATCGGAAACTTGACTGTCATGTTGGCTGTCCTTGAGAGGTTTGGCGAATCGGAAAAACAGGGACCGTCGCGGCGACGGCAGGACGTCTCTGCGGTAGGGTCGGGCACGATCCCACCGACCGGCGAAATTTCTAGTCGCCGGAAACGAAACAGGCTTCGCGAGCGAAGCCTGTTTCGAGCAGTCCTGCGCTAGGCGGGCTTATCAGGCAGCCGCGCCAACCGCTACGCCGCTTTCCAGCTGAGCCAGACGGTTGGCCAGCAGCGCCTCGAGTGTTTCGAGAGCCTTCGCGAAACCGTCGATGCCTTCGCTGAGCTTGTCGGTCGCCATCCGGTCGGCCGCGTGCATCGCGTCGAAGGTTGCCTTGTCGACCGTGATCTTCGTGATGTCCATCGTTGCCGCATTGGCCGGATCGAGCTTGCGCACCAAGGTGCCCTCGGTTGCTTCGAGTTCCTTCAACAGGCCCGGCGAAATGGTCAGCAGGTCGCTGCCGGCCAGTTCGGTGATCTCACCGATATTGCGGAAGCTCGCGCCCATGACTTCGGTCTTGTAGCCGAACTTTTTGTAGTAGTTGTAGATGGTCGTCACCGACAACACACCCGGATCTTCGGCCGGCGCGTAGTCCTTGCCGGTGTCCTTCTTGTACCAGTCCAGGATGCGGCCGACGAACGGCGAGATCAGCGTGATGCCGGCCTCGGCGCAGGCGATGGCCTGATGCAGACCGAACAGCAGCGTCAGATTGCAATGGATGCCTTCCTTCTCGAGGATCTCGGCGGCGCGAATACCTTCCCAGGTAGCCGCGATCTTGATCAGGACGCGCTTGCGGTCAATCCCCGCCTTCTCGTACTCCGAGATCAGGAAGTGTGCCTTCTTGACGGTGCCTTCGGTGTCATAGGACAGACGGGCGTCGACTTCGGTCGAGACACGGCCCGGGACGATGTCCAGGATCTTCTTGCCGAACGAGACGGCCAGTCGATCGAATGCCAGCGACAGGATCGCAGCCTTGGAAGCAGACTCGCCGGCATCCTTCTTGGCCTGCAGCAGCGTCTCGTCGACGATGACCTGGTACTCCGGCATCTGGGCCGCCGCCGTGATCAGGCTGGGGTTCGTCGTGGTGTCCTGGGGCTTGAACTTCTCAATGGACGCCAGGTCGCCGGTATCGGCTACCACTACCGTCATCTTGCGCAGTTGTTCCAGTAAGTTCGCCATAGTGTGTTACCTCGATTGGATGATGATCCTGCGGATGGTCGTCGTAGACCGATTCGATCCGGCTCGCATCGAGCCGATCGGTTGGCAGCCTCGGGATTCTACCGCAACTTTTTCGCCGATGGGAGATGGCGGAACGCAATGCCCGCGCCGCCGCCAATACCACTCGGCCAAGACTGATTCCGCACCACCAAACAGTGGCTTGCGGCGCGGTGCGAAGCCGGGGACCACCCCATCACTCCGCTTTCGGTGGGGCCGTACACGGGGTCGGACCGCCCGTTCAAACGAGAAGGCCGATGCGACTGCATCGGCCTCTCCCGGAAAAGATCCGCCCTAGAGCGAGTTCGTCGCGTTCAGATCGGCAAAAGCCTGTTCCAGGCGGGTGACCATGCTGACCTGGGCTGCGCGGACCCACACGCGCGGGTCGTAGAATTTCTTGTTCGGCTTGTCGTCCCCTTCCGGGTTACCGATCTGGCCCTGCAGATAGCCTTCGTTCTTGATGTAGAACTGACGGATGCCGTCCCAGTACGCCCACTGCGTGTCGGTGTCGATGTTCATCTTGATGACACCGTAGCTGATGGACTCCGCGATTTCCTCCGGGCTGGAGCCGGAGCCGCCGTGGAACACGAAGTTCAGGGTGTTCGCCGGCACGCTGAATCTCTCGGACACATAGGCCTGGGAGTCGCGCAGGATGGTCGGGGTCAGCTTAACGTTGCCCGGCTTGTAGACGCCGTGCACGTTGCCGAACGACGCAGCGATCGTGAAGCGGTGGCTGATCTTGCTCAGGTGCGTGTAGGCGTAGGCCACGTCTTCCGGCTGGGTGTACAGCATCGAGTGGTCCAGACCGCTGTTGTCGACGCCGTCTTCCTCACCACCAGTCACACCGAGTTCGATCTCCAACGTCATGCCCATCTTCGACATGCGCTCCAGGTACTTGCCGCAGATCTCGATGTTTTCCTTCAGGCTCTCTTCCGAGAGATCGAGCATATGCGAGCTGAACAGCGGCTTGCCGGTGCGCTCGTAGTGCTCCTCACCGGCATCCAGCAGGCCGTCGATCCACGGCAACAACTTTTTTGCGGCATGATCGGTATGAACGATGACGGGCACGCCATAGTGCTCGGCCATCAGATGCACGTGACGTGCACCCGAGATCGCGCCGAGGATGTTGGACTGCTGACCGTCGAGCTTCAGCCCCTTGCCGGCAACGAACTGCGCGCCGCCGTTGGAAAACTGGATGATGACGGGCGACTTGACCTTCGCCGCCGCCTCCAGCACCGCATTGATGGAATCGGTGCTGATGACGTTAACTGCCGGCAGGGCCATCTTGTTGGCCTTGCAGGCTGCGAAGACTTTCTGTACGTCTTCACCGGTAACGACGCCAGGCTTAACGATGTCTGAGATTTTCTGTGCCATATCACTCATCCTGTTGCGGCATGCGTAACGCACACCCAAAGTTGCCAGAGGAGAAATCGCAACGTGCGGGACTGCGCTCGCACGGAACGGTCGAACTGCACCTCGCTGAGGTTAGCGATTACCGAAACGAGGACCGGGGCTCAACCCTGCCGCAAGGCGGCAGGCCGAGGACCGGGCCACTCCTTCGTGGCGGCCGCAGGTGCAGGGCCGCGCGCGATTACCCGGCCATGCGACCGGGGTGCCGAGGGGACGAGACGGAGCCCCGTTCCCCAGCCGGGAAGTCTCCCTTCAGGGAAGCCCTGGTTTATTCAGGGCTTCCCGCGATACAGGGAAATATCGCCAAAACCAAGCCAGTACGGCTTGTGTTCGGAGTTCCTCAGAGTACCGCTTCGACGTGCTTGACCACGTTCTCCGCGGTGAACCCAAACTCCTTGAACAGCAGGCCCGCCGGCGCAGACTCGCCGAAGCGGTCCAGACCGAGGACCTTGCCGGCGCTGCCGACATACTTCCACCAGCCGTCGGTGACACCCGCCTCGACTGCCACGCGCTGTGTAACGGACGGCGGCAGCACGGAATCGCGATAGGCCTGATCCTGAGCGTCGAAAACGTTGGTCGACGGCATCGAAACGACGCGGATCTTCTTGCCTTTGCCGCTCAGCTCTTCGGCCGCCTTGACAGCAATTTCGACTTCCGAACCGGTCGCAATGATGATGGCATCCGGCGTGCCGGCGCAGTCGCGGAGCACGTAGCCACCGCGCGAGATCGCCTTGATCTGCTCGGGGGTGCGGCTCATGTGAGGCAGGTTCTGCCGCGAGAAGATCAGCGTCGAGGGACCTTCAGTGCGCTCGATGCCTTCCTTCCAGCAGACGGCGGACTCGACCGCATCGCACGGACGCCAGACGTGCATGTTGGGGATCATGCGCAGGGTCGCGGTCTGTTCCACCGGCTGATGCGTCGGGCCGTCTTCGCCCAGACCGATCGAGTCATGGGTATAGACGAAGAGCGTCGGCGCCTTCATCAGGGCCGCCATGCGCAGGGCGTTACGGGCATACTCGGAGAACATCAGGAAGGTCGCGCCATACGGCTTGAAACCGCCGTGCAGCGTAATGCCATTCATGATGGCCGACATGCCGAACTCACGCACGCCGTAGTAGACGTAGTTGCCGTTGTGGCCTTCGGCGTTCACGTCCTTGCATCCCGACCAAAGGGTCAGGTTGGAACCCGCCAGGTCAGCCGAACCGCCCAACAGTTCCGGCAGCAAAGGGCCATAGCCATTCAGGGTGTTCTGGGAGGCCTTACGGCTGGCGATGGTCTCGGCCTTCTCGTTGACCTTGGCGATGAACGCAGCGGATTTCTCGGCCCAGTCGCTCGGCAATTCGCCGGCCATGCGGCGCTCGAACTCGGCCGCCAGCTCCGGGAACGCGCTGCGATAGTTCTCGAAACGGTCGTTCCAGTCGCCTTCGGCCTTGGCACCGCACTCCTTCGCATCCCAGCCTTCGTAGATCTCTTCCGGAATCACGAACGGGGCGTGCGGCCAGCCGATGGTCTCGCGGACCAACGCCACTTCATCGTTGCCCAGCGCCGCACCGTGGCATTCTTCCTTGCCCTGCTTGTTCGGGGAGCCCCAGCCGATGATCGTCTGGCAGCAGATGATCGACGGACGGTCGGTGACTGAGCGAGCCTCTTCGATCGCCTTCTTGACGGCTTCGGGATCGTGACCGTCGACCTTGGGAATCACATGCCAGCCGTAGGCCGCAAAGCGCTTCGGCGTGTCGTCCATGAACCACCCGGGAACGCCGCCGTGGCCACGAACCTCACCGTCGATCGAGATGTTGTTATCGTCGTAGAAGGCGATCAGCTTGCCGAGCTTCATCGAACCGGCCAGCGAACACGCTTCGTGAGAGATGCCTTCCATCAGGCAGCCATCACCCAGGAACGCATAGGTGTAATGGTCGACGATCTTGTGCCCGGGACGGTTGAACTGTCCGGCCAGAGTGCGCTCGGCGATGGCGAATCCGACGGCATTCGTGATGCCCTGACCCAGCGGACCGGTGGTGGTCTCGACGCCGGGCGCGTAACCGTATTCCGGGTGGCCCGGAGTCTTGGAATGCAACTGACGGAAGTTGGCGAGTTCTTCAACCGGCAAGGCGTAACCGGTCAGGTGCAACAAGGAGTAGAGCAGCATCGAGCCATGGCCGTTCGAGAGCACGAACCGATCGCGATCCGGCCACTTCGGGTTGGCGGGGTTGTGGCGCAGGTAATCGTTCCACAACACCTCGGCGATGTCCGCCATTCCCATCGGAGCGCCCGGATGACCGGAGTTCGCTTTCTGGACCGCATCCATGCTCAGGGCGCGGATGGCGTTGGCTAGTTCTCGGCGCGAAGGCATGTTCTTCTCCTTAGTTGTTTGATGAACAAAAATCGCTTTATTATCATCAGCCCGACAGCCAAAGTCACGCGCTTGCCGAGGCCGGGAGGCCGACGTACTGAGCGTCCCTCCGCGAGCGCAACGTTATAGCGGGAAACGGGGGCGTCGAACAGTCAGTGTTTCTTGGGTGAACCATAAGGTCGGGCATTCTGCGAGACGCACCGGGGAGCGGACTCCGTTCTCTCCTGCCGGAGGGGCGCGCAAAATAAAGATCGTTCCTTCATACACTTGAACGGCTAAGGCCCTTCCCGTCGGCAACCGTGTCACCGCCCGGGAAGGGCCTTAGGTCACTGGCGGCCGAGTTCGAGACCCTGGGATATCGAACTCGGTCGCCACCAACTGGATCGGGGCATGCCCCGGATACGATTACTCCAGATTGGCGTGACGGGTCCTCATCTCTTCTTCCGGAATGCCCTTCTCGTGGATGATGTGGGCGATGGTCGCCTCCAGGAACATCAACGTCGACAGTTCGAACGTCGTGCCCATGGGCATGCCCACAACCTTCCCGTACTGCTCCGGCGAACCGATGCGGATCACCATGTCGGCCATGTCGCCGATCGTCGAACTGGTCTTGGTCGAGATCAGCCCGATGTAGGCTCCCAGTTCCTTGGCCCGCTTTGTGAAGGCGATCATCGTTTCGGTCTCGCCCGAGCCCGAAATCACGATCAGCAGATCACCCTTGCGCAGGCTGGGCGTCACGATTTCCCCAACGACGTAGACGTCGTACCCGCCATGCATCAGTCGCATGGCAAAGAATTTCGCGATCAACCCAGACCGGCCGGCACCGGCAACGAAGATGCGGGACGCTTTGTCCAGCAGTTCCGTAAGCTTTTCATCATAGGTCGAATCGGTAGCCTCAAGGATACCGGAAATCTTATCTATGATAAGTTGCTGATGCATATGAAGTCCTGGTAGAGATTAAACAGCGCTGGCGAGTTCGAAGATCTCGCGGGCAGCGTCGGCCGGGGACGGCGCACCGTAGATGGCCGCACCGACCACGACGATGTTGGCACCCGCCTTGGCAACCTGCTGAACCGTCGACTGCTTGATGCCGCCGGCAACCGAGACGCGAACCGGCAGACCCAGCTTCGTGATCGCCTGGAGATCGGCGAACGGCGTCTGGCCAGCAGCCTGAGCGTCGAGACCGGTGTGAACGCCGATGATCTGTGCGCCCATCTTGGCTGACTCGCGTGCGCAGCCCACCTTGTCGGGAACATTGATCAGGTCGACCTGAACTTCAGCGCCGTGAGCGTTGGCCGCCTTGATCACACCAGCGATCGTCGGCAGACCCGAGACGCCCAGCACGGTGCAGATGTCTGCGCCAGCGGCATAGAACGGGGTGGCTTCGTATTCGCCGGCATCCATCGTCTTGAGGTCGACCAGCAGCAGCTTGTTCGGGAAGCGGCGCTTCAATTCCTTGACGAGCGGAACCCCATTGTGCTTGATGCAAGGCGTGCCGATTTCGAAGATGTCGACGTACGGGGCTGCGAGCTGAGCCAGCTTCAGCGTTTGGTTGACATCCAGGGAATCCAGCGCCAATTGAATCAGTGGTCGTGCCATTGTATTTTCTCCGATGTTTTATCGTTGGTTAATGGGGTGGCCGGTTGCTGCGAGTGCAAGCAGTGGCTAAATGCACTGTTTCTCAACTGTACAGAACAAAGAACAAAGCTGTCAACGCACGCCGCTCGGCTCGATCTGCGGAATACACCTTAGGAAGACCCGGCGGTTCAGCATAGCGGCCGACTGCGAACAAAGTCGCCGTGAGCCCATTGAACGGCATCGAGCCGGGCATCGTGCGCAACGTCTTGGGGAGGCGAACTATCCCACCTTCTTAAGATACTTCGCAACTCCGGTCTCCGCACTGCCGGCGGAAGACGACGCCGCGGGAAGGCTCTTCAGATATTTGGCAACGCCGGTCTCCGCGGCGACGGATGCGGCACCCTGGATGCCCTTCAGGTACTTGCTGACGCCGGTTTCAACGGTCACACCCAAGGTGCTGCGCAAGTAACTTGCCACGCCGGTTTCACCCGCCAGTCGTCCAGCGGGAGCCACTGCCGCGGGGGCGGACGCCGCCGGAGCACCTTCCCCTGCGCCCGAGCGCTTTTTCCAGAAGAACAGCCCGGCCAGCGCGAGCACGCCGATACCGATCAGAGGGGCGTTCTCCGACAGGGGATTGCCAGCCTTTTCACTCGCGGGGGCCGACTTTGCCGGCGCCGCGGACGTCGTGCTTGCGGACGAGGACGCGCTTGAAACCGTGGCCGGACCGGTCGCCTTCTTGATCGCTTCGGCATCACGGTAGAGCACTTCCGGCTCGAAACCTGCCGGATACTTCGTGCTGTCCGCCTTCGCTGCCGGTGCTGCTGCAGCCGGGGCGGGAGCCGGCGCTGCCTTCGTGGCGCCTCCGGACTTCTCGATGTAGTCGCTGTCCTGATAGATCACCTCCGGCTCGAAACCAGGAGGATAGGTCGTGGCGCCCGCCATGGTGCTCCCCAAAGCGGAGGCTGCAAGCAAACTGGCTATTAAGTTCTTGTTTTGCACTTCGTTCCCCTCTCGGTCGGAATAGTTGGATGAGGGCACAGCCCGTCAATAGGCCGTACTGGCCGGCACCGCGGGCAGTATAAGGGCTCGTTCTGGTAAAAGGAATATATCCGCGGCGCCGACAATCGGGACCTTCGGGAGCTTCGCCGGAACCCGGGCGGGAAGAATTCCCCGCCCCGCCCGGAACCGCGAGAACCCGCACGGCAAGCCTTCCACCAGGGGAGAGAACCTTTGAAACAGAGCCGCCGCCCGCTCCGCGAGCCGCCCGGCCAGACCCATCCGCCCCCACCGAACCATAAAGAGGTCATCCGCGGCCGGACGGCGGCGGCCTTCAGACGTTGAGCACGAGGCCATCGGGCAACCGCACGTCCATCGCGATCGGCAGATGGTCGGAACACGGGAAATTGAGCACCCGGACATGTTCGGTCCGCAGGCTCGGCGTGACCAGGATGTGATCGAGCATCTTGTCCGGATGCCAACTCGGGAAGGTTTTCAGGTCACACATCGGATCGCACAGATGCGTGGACTCGGCCAGCAGGCGCAGTTCGGGCGAACCGGGCTCGCAGTTCAGATCGCCCATCAGGATCACGTTCGGAAAGTGGCTGATCAGCTCACTGACGAAGCGGACCTGCCGCAATCGCGCCCGACGGCTCAGCGCGAGATGCAGCACGCAGACATAAAGCGCATGCTTGGAAGGCTTACCGAAGCGCGCGACCACGGCGCCGCGACCCGGCAGCCCGGGCAGCTTGTAGTCGTGAACCTCGTCGGGACGCAGGCGGCTCAACAGGCCATTGCTGTGCAGCGCGATGTTGC
The DNA here is from genome assembly GCA_004168015.1 of Methylolobus aquaticus. Classification (GTDB taxonomy): domain Bacteria; phylum Pseudomonadota; class Gammaproteobacteria; order Methylococcales; family Methylococcaceae; genus Methylotetracoccus; species Methylotetracoccus aquaticus. The sequence continues at coordinate 91,466 of SEYW01000012.1, read as the reverse complement.
CGAAACGGCGGTTAACCTGATTGTGCCAGTGCGCGAACCCGCCATGTTCGGCCAGGTACTGCGTCTGGACGATATGGTGGCTGCGCGCACCGCCCCCGTCGACTTCCTGCAGCCCGACGATATCGAAAGGCTTCAGGATTTGGGCGATCCGGTTCAGGTTCGGCAGCCGCTTGGTCGACGGCCAGATATGGCGCCAGCTACCCGTGATGTAATCGCGATAACTGCTGGTGCTGATGCCGGTCTGGATATTGAAGCTGGCGACCTGCAGCACCCGCGGCCGGGAGCTGCCGCTCACGTGCGCCAGGGGCGCGTAGCCGGGATAGCCACTGAACGGCGGCTCGACCAGGAACGAGGCATCCCCTTCCTTCAGGGTCACTGCCCGTGCAAAGCGACGCGTAGGGGGCGCGTGGTGGCCGCGCTCACTTCTTTGCCGGCTTCAGCGCAGCGCTCTCCTGAGCGATCAGCTGATTCATGATCTCGATCATGCGCGGAAATGATTTGGCCAACGACCCGCTGGTGCGGTACTTGCCATTGATCACGACTGCCGGCGTGCCGGTGATGCCGTATCTCTGGGCCATGGTCGCCGCCTGCCGCATCTTCGTGTCCACCGCGAACGACTTGTAGGCCTTTCGGAAGTCAGCTTCGGCGACACCGTGCTCCTGGAAGAAAGGGGCCAACTCGTCCTCGGTCTCGAGCTTGCGGTTCTGGTTCTGGATGGCCTCGTAGAAGTCGGCGTGCATCTTGTCGAGAACGCCCAGCGCTTCGGCCGTGAAGAAGGCCTTCGCATGCGCGCCCCAGCGCTCGTTGAATATGGCCGGCTGACGGATGAATTCGACGTTGTCCGGCTTCTTCTTGAGCCACGCATTCAGGTCGGGCTCCAGATGGTAGCAATGCGGACACCCGTACCAGAAGAACTCCAGCACCTCGAACTTCGACGGGTCGGCGGTGGGCTGCGGCGGCTCGACCATCTCGTAACCGAGGTCGGGCCGCGGGCTGTGGTCGGTCGCGTACAGCGACGGTGAAGCAATCAGCGCGCCCAACGCCAGCCAGAGCGAAACAGCGGTCCGTGCGAACGTCCTTGGGAAGTGTGTCTTCATGATGTTGTCGATGTCTCGCAGCCTCGTGGATCAAACAAAACCGGCGCCCACGCGGACGACACCGCGCAGCGCCTCGGGGCGACTCAACGCAAACCCGCGATGTATTCCGAAAGCCCCGTGATTTCCTCGTCGGTCAAGTGAGCCGCCACGACACGCATCATCTCGTTGGTGTCGTTGTAGCGGGCCTTGCCCTTGAAGTCGTGCAGGGTCTTGCTGAGGTAGGCCGCATACTGCCCCCGCAGCGCCGGGTAACCGGCCGGCTCGTTGCCCTTGGCTTCAGGTCCGTGACAACCGGTGCAAGCCGGTACGCCGCGCTGGGGATCGCCGGCCCGGTAGATCGTCCGACCCAACTCATTCTCCTGGGCCGCCTCCACCTGAACGGCCTGAGCGGCATAAAACGCGCCAATGTCGGCCATGTCCTCATCGCTCAGGGCGAGGGCCATCGCGGTCATGGTCGGTTCCGGGCGCTTCTCGGTCTTGAAATCGTGCAACTGTTTCGTCAGGTAGCTCGCGTGCTGCCCGGCGAGCTTCGGAAAGATGGGCGCGGCCCCGTTGCCGTCAGGGCCGTGGCAACCGCCACAGCTCTCGGCCTTTTGCTTGCCTTCGGTCGGGTCTCCGGCACCGAGTGCGACAGGTGCCGCACACGCGGCCGCCGCGCTGAGCAGGACCCAGAGAATTCGTGTCATGGAATGCCTCGTCGATCAGAGGTGTGAAAGGCGCGCCCTGTGGAAGGTCCGCCTTCCCGAGCGCCGCGATTTTACGATGGCTGCGGAAATATAGGTAAACTTTGAGGCCCAACGCAAGCCCAGCCGCGCCCTGCCCAACGTGACCCAATCCCGATATCACCGCAGTCACTTCCTCACCAGCGCTCCAGCCGTCAAGGACGCCCCGCCAGACGAAGGCGCCGAAGTGGCTTTCGCCGGACGATCGAACGCCGGAAAGTCCAGCGCCATCAATACGATCGTGATGCAGAAGAATCTGGCGCGGACCAGCAAGACGCCCGGGCGCACGCAATTGCTGAATTTCTTCGAGGTCGATCCCGATCATCGGCTCGTCGACCTTCCCGGCTATGGCTACGCGAAGGTCAGCGCCAAACAACGCGGCACCTGGCATCGCGTCGTGGAATCGTATCTGGCCGAACGCCAGAGCCTTGCGGGCATCTTTCTGGCGATGGATATCCGCCATCCGCTCACCGATTTCGACTGCCTGATGATCAACTGGTGCGGGGAACTCGGTCTGCGCGCCCATATTTTGCTGACGAAGGCGGACAAGCTGGGACGCGGGGCGGCCAAGGCCACGCTACTGCAAACGGAGCGTGCCCTGCGCGAAGGGAACGATGTGCGGACGACGGTTCAGCTGTTCTCGTCGCTCGACCGTACCGGCCTTGATCAGGCGCACGCCACCCTGGACGATGTACTCGGGTATGGCTAGGGGATAAGGTTCGGGAGCGCTCATGCGGCTCGCCGCATAAAAAGGCTCCGAAGCGCAAAGGGGCAGCGCCTCGGAGCAAATCCCCGACTTGGGGAAGCCGGGATTGAAACTACTCATAAGGGAGGAGATGAGTAGTCTGCGTCGTTCCAGACACGTAACCCTATGACTGCCTCTCCGCGAAAGAGTTCGACGTGTCACGACAACGGGCGCAGCGCTACCCATCGGGCACCAGGGCGAGTCCGCGCACACCGTCACCGGGACCGTATGCCGGTCCTATCCCAGAATGCCCGCCCGTCCCATCACCTCATCGTATGTTGCCGGTCGCGCTTCGCACCCGCTGCACGACCGCCTCGGGGAGCGGAAGATATCCCATCTCCGCAGACAGCTTCTGTCCCTCGGTCAGACCGAACTCGACCAGTTCTCGCAGCACGCGGGCTTTGTCGGCATCGCCGTTATCCTTGTAGAAAATCATCCAGGAGAACGTCGCGATGGGATAAGCGGTCGCGGCTCCCGGATCGAGGACCCACGCGATCAGATCCTCTGCAAAGCGCGCGTCCGCCAGCGTCGCCTCGCCACCGGCAATGCCCGGCATGACGTAAGTGCCGGCTTTGTTCTGCAAGCTGGCTATCGCCACGCCCGCTCCCCTGGCCTGAACGTAATCCACATACCCGATCGCCCCTGGCGTGCGCTTGATGACTTCCATGACACCGTCGTTCTTCGGTGCCGCCACGAAATGCTCGGAGTGTGGCCATTCAACGGTGTTGCCGGCGCCGGGCCCGTCCTTCCATTTCGGGCTAACCGCGCTGAGATGACTGGTGAACACAAACGTCGTGCCGCTGCTGTCCGCTCGCCGGACCACGGTGATGGGCAGGTCGGGCAGGGTTGCCCCCGGGTTGGCACGGACGATTCGCGGATCGTTCCAGCGACGGACGTCCCCCAGAAAAACTGCGGGATACACGCTGCGCGGCAACTTCAGTTCAGCCGTCATGCCGGGCAGGTTGTAAGCCAGCACGATCTCACCCGCCGTCATGGGCAGGAGCTGGACGCCACCCGGCACTTTGGCGATATCCTCGGGCTTCATCGCCGAATCGCTCGCGGCGAAATCGACCACCCTATCGAGGAAATCGTGAATCCCTGCGCCACTGCCCTTGGCATGATAGGCAATGAGGACTCCTTTATGGCTCTTGGAGAAACTCTTGAACCACTCGTCGTAAAGCGGGGCAGGGAAGCTTGCCCCGGAGCCCATCAGGTGCAGCTTCCGTTCCGCTGCCACTCCGGGTTCCACGACCAGAGCGCACAACCAAGCGCCGACGACAAGTCGGACAACAGATATCGCGACCACCCTCTTCAGATTTACCTCCCGATACACCACGCAAACAGTTCGGTATGCGGCTTCGCCCGAATCAACGGAATATGGGGCGTATTTCCTGTCGCGGCAACGGCGGAACGAACCGTTACAAACGCCCCCTCAGGCGCAAATTCACGTAAATGACGTTCAAGGTCAGCAGACCGGCCAGCACGGTATGCGCAACCACCATTAGGGTCGGTAGCCGCATCATGACGGCGGCGATGCCGGTCCCGGTGCCCGCAAGCACCAGCATGCTCATCACGATACCAGCTGGCCGCAAGCTCTGGCAGCGATTACTGCCCGTAATGACGAGCGCTAAGACCGTCACGACCACATACAGCAGGATACCGCCAACACGGTGGACCCAGTGGATTGCCGCACGGGCGGCCTCGGGTAGCCTGCCGTTGTCGCCCTCGAGCCAGTCTCCCTGACTCAGGCCGAAGGCTCGGGCATAGTCGACGTCGGGCCACGCCCGCCCCAGGCAGGTCGGAAAATCCGGACAGGACAGGCCGGCCTGATGAGTGCTGGTCCACCCTCCGAGCATCAGCTGGCTGATCAGAATGATCAGACAGATCCGAGCCAGCCACCGGATGCGAATTCCTGCAGGCACCAGCCTCCGCCCGCCATCATCCGGATTGGCTGCGAGGTGTGACAGAAAGATGACGACGAGGATCGCGTAGCCCAGCAGCAGATGAGCGGTCACTGACAGGGGCAGCAGTTGGTGCTCGAGTGTCCATAGGCCCAGGGCCGTCTGCATGACCACCATGCAAAGAGCAGCCATCACCCAGAACGTGGCCCGCATGCGATTTTCCGGTAGCGTCCAGACCAGCGCCGCCAGGATCAGCACGGTGACGCCCACCGCACCTGCGAAATACCGGTGTGTCCTGATGTCGAGCCGCACCTGTGCCATGTCAACCGGCCTGTCGTCGGCAAAGCGAGGCTGCAGATGTCCGTCCGGGCGCGTAAGTGAACGGCCGAAACAACCGGGCCACTGCGAACAACCCGGCTCCGTATCCCAACTCCGGACGTAGGCTCCCAGCGCGATGGTCAGGAGCGTCAGAATCAGCGCAATCAGGGTCAGCGTTCGAACCATCGCCGGCTGTTGAAGGTCTTCACAGGCGTGCCGATAACGCCCTGCTGCGAATTCCGAGCGCAGCCGCGAGCGCGGTAGGCACGGCATCGGACACACCTGCATCCTACCGGATGTTCGTGAACCGCATCACCTCGTCGCCGCATGAGGGCGCGGCCGCCTGATCGGCAGAGCCGTCTACTGCACGCCGGGTTGACAAGCGGGTGTCGCCAACGCATTGTGATGACGAGCGCATCAGGCGTTTCGAGACTTGAACATGACTACACGGACCTGCGAACGATCCGGGCTGTCAACTTCCGGCAAACACCGTAGCCGGCCATCGATCACGAACGGCCGAGTTGCATTTCCGGGAACGGCACCGAGCGGTACCGGGTGTGTCGCCCCGCGGTCCGTTCAGCGCGCCGCACGACAGCTCGGCGCCATCAACCCCGCGCTGTTGTTTACCGCTGTGCTTGCGCTCGCCGGACTGGCCGCCGCTGTGGCACTGGTCCAGGCGCCGACCCCCTACGAATCGCCGTCAGCCAGTACCGGATCCTCTATGGATCCAGCGACTGCACAGCCTGAGCTGCTGCGTCTGGTGGGCTCCAATACCATCGGCAGCGATCTGGCGCCGACGCTCGCCAAAGCCTACATGAACGATGTGTTGGGTGCCGTGCGCGTGGAAGTGCGCCGCGAGCCGAAAGAGCACAGGACCGTCGTGGAGGGTTACCTGCCCGGAGCAACGGAACCCAGTTCGATTCAGATCATCGCGACCGGATCAGGCTTCGCGTTCGAAGCACTCAGGGACGGCCTCGCCGACATCGGCATGTCATCGCGCACGATCACCGCTGCCGAGGAAGAGCAACTCGCATCGCTCGGCAACATGCGGGACCGCAAGTCCGAACAGGTTCTGGGTCTCGATGGCCTGGCGGTCGTGGTCCATCCGTCCAATCCGGTCACTGTGCTCACCCTGGACCAGATCAAGCGCATCTTCAACGGGCGCATAAAGCAGTGGTCGACGCTAGGCGGTGCGAAACGTCCGATACACCGGTACTCCCGCAACCGGGAATCGGGCACCTTCGCATCCTTCATCGGCATGGTGAACCTGGACCACGGCAGGCTGGCACCGGACATCACCTACATCGTCGAGAGCAGTGACGTGTCCGACGCGGTGGCGGGGGATCCCGACGGCATCGGTTTCATCGCCCTGCCCTATATCGGCCAGGCCAAGGCTGTCAGAGTGGCCGCCACGGCCGGTCCAGGCTTTCCCGCAAACCGGACGCTGGTTTACCGCGAAGACTATCCGTTGTCGCGCCGCCTTTACCTGTACGCCCCGCCAAACCCGACCAATCCGCGCGTCGGAGAGTTTCTCGAGTTTGCGCAATCGCCGGCCGGACAGAAATTGGTGGATGCCACCGGTTTCGTCGGCCGAACGCTCGAACCGCTGGATACCGCCGAAGACCCGCATCCGCTCCCGAAACAGGCCCCGAAGGCCTACACCGAACTGGCGCAGACCGCCGACCCGCTGCCGGTTTCCATACGCTTCAAGCCCGGAAGCGCCGAGCCCGACAGCAAGGCCTGGAATGACTTGCCCCGACTCGTTCAGGTGCTGCTGACCCCTCAGTACCGCAATCGGGAGGTCGTCCTGGCGGCCTTTCGCAATCGAGACACCGTGCCCGGTGCAGACCAGGCCCATGTGCAGGACGCCGCGATCGCCGAACTGAAGGCCGAGTTGGAAAGGAAGGGCTTGCAAAACGTCAAGGTCGCGGACTTTGGCCCGGCCCTGCCGGTTGCGGCGGACAGCACCCCGGAAGGCCGCGAGAAGAATCGACGCGTCGAGGTCTGGCTGAGCCGCTAGCCGGGCCTGGACCGAACTGCGACCCGGCCAGCAGCGCGCGTTCATGGGGCTGCAGGTCCAGGAACATACGACCCGGTTGATGGCGCAACCGTCTACCGATGCGCGATGGTCGTTCCATCGGGGGGATTGGTTGAGAACCGCGTCGCTGCGGCGTCACTGGCCAAAAAGTTGCCAGCTTAGCGACTCCGATGGCAAAGCGGATTAAACTGATTTCGTGGGACACCCCCCAAGTTGACGATATCGAGTAGCCCCAAGCCTAGCCCCTCACCGGTCGCGGAGAACATCCCCCCGGCCGTCCAAAACGAATTGACGACGACCGGGTTTCTCGCGAAGAGCAACTATTCCCGTCCGCTGAGCCTGGCCGCGCTGGCCATCGGCAATTACCTCCTGCTTTACGTGGCCAACATCGCCCTGGCCCGCCAGCTCTCCGCCGCCGATTTCGATGACTACAGCGTGGCCCTGTCGCTGGTTACGGTATTGAGCACCTTCGCGACGCTCGGGCTCGAGAAGTACGCCTTGCGCTGCATCCCCGTCTACCGCGAGCGCGGCGACTGGGGTCATGCCAGGGGTTTCTGGCGTTTCTCACTGGGGGCTACCGTCGGACTGAGTGTCGGCCTGGTATTGCTGCTCGCGTCATCGTTGGAGGTGATCCTTTATAGCCGGCATGCGGACTCGCACGCGGCCATGCTGGTACTGGTCGCCTTCCTGCCCGCGGTCACCGCGGTCCTGTTCCTGGTCGAGGTCGCGACGGCAGCCGGCGCCCAGATCCAGGCCGTCGTGATCTACCGTTTCCTGCTGCCGGCCAGCTTCTTCGTGCTCATCAGTCTCGGCAATCTTTTTGAACTGGGAACGACCGCAATCGGCGTGGGCATCTGCTACGGGCTGGCCTGGCTGATCGCCCTGATGGCCATCCACTATCTGGTCAAGCACTCGATGCCTGAGGATTTCTGGCACGCCCAACCGCATTTCCTGCGCCGGAAATGGCTGCGGCGGGCCGCACCGTTCCTGATCAACAGCTCAATGCTCAGCCTGATGGCCAGCTCGGGCGTCATCATCCTGGAACTCCTGTTCACCTCCGAATCCGTGGTCGGAACCTTTGCGATCGCGGCACAAACGGGGACCTTCATCGTACTGCTCGCAAACACGACGAATCGCTTCTATCTGCCACTGATGTCGCTCTATCTGGAGCGGCGCGACAAGGCCTCGATGCGGCGGTTACTGGTCCACCGGATTGGCGTGATGTCCGGATTGTCGCTGCTCTTCCTGTCGGTGGTCGTCCTGCTCGGAGAGGACATCCTCGCGTGGTTCGGCCCGAAATTTCGCGACGGTTACCCTGCGCTCTGCGTGCTGGCGGTCGGGGCATCGGTGAATGCGATGTTCTCGGACTCACCTTATTACCTGCAATTCATGAAGCGGGAGCGTCAGGTGTTCTACACGAGCGCTGTGGCGCTGGTGATGAACCTGGGGCTAACGGCGACCCTGGGCTATTACCTCGGCGCGGTCGGCGCCGCCTACGGCTACGCGATATCGATGAGTTTTCTGTTCCTGTCGCAACGTCTCCAGGCTTCCCACCACTTCGCGCGACACTGGACGTCGGCCGGCGACACCTAGGGACGTCACGCGGTGCGGGCCCGACCGCGTGACTTCGCAGCACTGAAAAACCCCGCAACAATCGGCTTCGACCCGCCGCATTCACAATCCTGTAACACATTCTTGACAGGATGTGGCTGTGATGCCCGTCATGGGCATATGCCGCCCGTCTGCGTTGAGGTCTCCTAAGCCGGGTGAGCACCAAATGGATCTCGGTCCTCCCTTATAGCGCTCTTACGAAGTTCGGATAAACCATCGATGAAAACGATATCGGCACTGCTGCTTGTTGCGGCAGTCACCGTAACGCCCTTCATGTCCGCGCAAGCTGCGGTCACATTCATCGGCGAAGGCTCGATTCCCGGCGATGCAGTCGACCAGTCGAAGCTCGACCGCACGCTGGAAGACGGCGCGTCACCCCACAACCGTGTCGGGGGGCTGGGTTCGGCGATCACGTACAGCGGTAACGGAAACTCCTATCTCGCGTTGCCGGATCGCGGACCGGCGGGCGGTAAGACATCCTATTTCAACCGCTTGTACCGGATCGACATCAAGCTCGCCAAAGTTGCCGAGAACCGGTATGCGGTGGAGCCAGTGCTGACGAGCACCTTGCTGCTCAGAACCGAGGACGGAAGACAATTCACCGGGCATGCCGGCGCGTTCGATGCGATCAATTCGCCCGAGGGTCTGCGCCTCGACCCCGAAGGCCTGCGCGTCAGCGGGTGCGGCCACACCGCGCTGATCTGCGATGAATACGGCCCGCACATCTACGAAGTGGACCTGAAGTCCGGCAAGCGCATCCGCAACCTTCCCGTGCCGCGAAAATTCCTCGTCGATTTTCCTTCCGCCAACCCCGACGACGAGAAGAACAAGAACCTGACGGGACGTCAGCCGAACCGAGGCTTCGAGGGGCTCGCGATCACGCCCGATGGAGCACGCCTGCTGGCCGTAATCCAACAACCGCTGCTGCAGGACGGCGCACTGGGCACCGACCGTAAGCCTGTCGGGGTGAACTGCCGTATCTTGGAAGTCGATCTGCAAAACGGCGCCGTACGCGAGTACATGTACGTGATGGAACGTCCCGCGAACGGCCTCAGCGAGATCCTTGCGATCAACGATCATGAGTTCCTGATCATAGAACACGACTCCAAGCCGGCGGCCGAGACCACCTTCAAGAGCATCTTTCGCGTCGATCTCAACGGCGCAACCGACGTCCGGTCCATCGCGGCCTTGCCGTCGACCGGCACTACGGTGAGCGACGGCGGCGGTACGAATCAGGTTACCCCGGTCGCAAAAACACTGTTCGTCGATCTGTTGCGCGCCGGCATCCCGGACATGCCCGAAAAGGTCGAAGGACTGACCTTCGGGCCGGATCTCGCTGACGGGCGCCATCTGCTGATCGCTTCCGCGGACAACGACTTCGAGCGCGAGCGCGCCAGCCGCTTCCTGGCCTTTGCGGTCGATCCGGGTGATCTTCCCCGTTATCAGCCGCTCCCCCGAGCAGGCGCCGGACCGAACCACGCCTGTTCCACCCCCCTCAACCGCGTAGCCTCCGGGCAGCCGGCGCACGGCAAGGAGCGGGGCTCACACGCTGCCCACACGAAACTGACGCGCCTGGGCTCGAACTGACTCAGGGGCGGCCCAGCGGCGTCAAGGAAAGCCTGAGCCGCCCCGAGAACCCTGACCACGCGACGACGATGCCGATGGATCAATGCCCCGCGCCGGGTCACGGACACTCTGATTTCTTCAGGTAGGGCAAAACCGCCTCTCGCGTCACCGACTCCGTACGAAGCGAGCATGCCTTTTGTTCAGATTTTCCTTGGGGTAGCCTCTCGCCACTCGGCGTCGGCACATCGACGCGGCCGTAGCTGCGTGAGGCATTGCTTTGAGCGCCCCTGAGGCATGGCCGAGGTGCAGCATCACAGCCGGAGCCGGGCTGGCTCTGCATAAGCTTGGTCGTTACCGGGGCGGGCTCACAGGGCATATCCGTCTCCCTTATCACCCCGCATGCTTCACGTCCCGGAGTAGTATTGATGACCACAGGCAGCAAGGCTATGCCACCCAGTGAACCCGACGTCGTCCGTCCCAAACGACTGAAGTTCATCTCTGACATGAGCTTCGGCACCCGCGTTGTGGTCGGCTTCGTGCTGGGCGTCGCGGTCGGCTTGTTCTTCGGCGAAGGTGCCGCCGTGCTGCAGACGGCAGTAGATGCCTATATCCGGCTGATGCAGATGACCGTCATCCCCTACCTGGTCCTGGGGCTGATGGCTTCGCTCGGACGCCTGTCACGCAGCGACGCTCGCCTGCTCGCGCAGGGCGGAGGCCTGTCGATCGTCGCGATGTGGGTGGTTACGGCACTGCTGATCGTCGCGATGACGCTGGCTTTTCCGGATCTGCAAAGCGGCTCGTTCTTCAGTACGGCCCTGGTCCAGCCGCCGCGGCCGTTCAATGTCGCGGAAGTATTCATCCCTGACAATCCGTTCGCGTCGCTGGCCAATAGCGCTGTTCCGGCGGTCGTCCTGTTTTGCGTCGCCATGGGTCTGGCGCTGATCGAGACGCGCAACAAGGAGCGCGTGCTCGACGCCTTCATGGTGCTCAACGAGGCGGTATCACGTGTCACCAAGTTCGTCGCCGGGTTGACGCCCCTGGGAATTTTCGCGATCGGCGCGGTTGCCGCCGGCACCATGAGCATCACCGAATTCGAGCGTCTGCAGGTGTATTTCGTCACGTTCATCGTGGCTGCCGTGCTACTGACGTTCCTGGTCGTACCATTCTTTGTCACGGCCCTGACGCCGTTCCGCTACCGCCACGTCGTCTCGGTCGCGAAGGACGCGCTGCTGACGGCGTTTGTCGCCGACAACCTGTTCATCGTCCTGCCGCTGCTCGCCGAACGTGCGAAAGAGTTGATCAAGGACTACGACCTGCACAGTGAAGCGGCCGAGAACAGCGTCGACGCGATCATCCCGATCGCATTCAACTTCCCGATGGCGGGAAAGCTGCTGATGCTGCTGTTCCTGCCATTCGCCGCCTGGCTGGCCGACGAGGCGCTGGACTGGAGCGACTATCCGGTCCTGTTCGGTGCCGGCGTGTTGAGCTTCTTCGCCAAGACCTCCACCGCCGTCCCGTTCCTGATGGACCTGTTGGACATCCCGCAGGATCTTTTCCAGCTCTATCTGGCCAGCGACCTCGTCACGGGGCGTTTCAGCAGCCTGCTGGCCACGATGTGCCTGCTCGCGACCTGCCTGGTCACCGGCGGCTTCATGGCCGGCTACCTGCGTTTCGACCGGCACCGGATTCTGATGGCGCTGGCGATATCCGGAGGCGTGACCGTAGCCGCGGTCATCGTCACGAAGATCCTGTTGTCGCTGTTCATCGATCCGGAGAATCATCAGGATCAGTTGCTCATGAACATGCAGCTGCCGACACGCCCGGTCGAGATCATCGTCGACGACGAACCCCCGGAGGAGATCGGGGCACCGCTCGCGCGGAAACATAACGGTGCGCTGGAGCGCATCCGCCGGAACGGCGTCCTCCGCGTGGGCTACAACGCCGACCGCTTGCCCCTGACATTTTTCAATGCCCACCATGATCTGGTGGGCTTCGACGTCGACCTGGCCGGCGCCCTGGCGCACGAACTGGGCGTGAAGCTCGAGTTCGTGCCGTTCACCTGGCAGAACGTGACGCAGGAAATCGATGCCGGCCTGATCGACGTCGTGCCGAGCGTCCCCTACAGCACCTCGCTGATCCCGGCCAAGCGTCTGTCCACCCCCTATTACCAGGGCGTGCTTGGCTTCGCCGTGCGGGATCCGGACCGCGCCAAGTTTGCGACCCTGGAGGCGATCCACAAGCAACATCACCTGACGATCGGCATTCCGACCGAGTTGCAGCTACCCGTGGCGGCTCTGACCAATTATCTGGCCCCGGTCGAGGTCAAGACCGAGTTCGTCCGGGCCTTGCGTTACTTCTTCGAGGAGAAAGTGACGAATGTCGACGCGATGCTGGTAACGGCCGAGGTTGGCACAGCCTGGACCCTGCTCCATCCACATTTCACCGTGGTCGTGCCGCGCCCGACTTCGGTACAGATACCCATGGGTTACATGGTTCACCCTGAGGATGAGGATCTGCTCGAGTTCATCGAAAGCTGGCTCGTGATCCACCGGGCCCGCGGCACCATCGACCGAGCCTACGATTTCTGGATTCTCGGCCAGGGAGCGAAGTCACATACCCGGCGCTGGTCGATCATCCACAACGTGCTTGGCTGGACGGATTGATCCATCCAGCGCTTCAGGACGGCTGAACGTGTCGAATTCCGGAGTCCCCATGAAGCCCCCGACGTCACCCTGTTCGTTCGGCCTCATCGTTGCCATGGCAGCGCTTTCGAACGCACATTCCGCCGAGCTTTCGCGGTATGGCGGCATGTGCGATGCATCGGCTGCAGCACCCATCGGGCAACACTACTTCGTTGTCGCGAACGACAAGGACAGCGTGCTGCGGGTCTACGATCGTGACGATCCCGGCCACCCGTTCTACCAGGAGGACTTCACCGGATTCCTGGGCGTGGCCGACACCGAAACCGATCTCGAGGGCGCCGCCCGGATCGGCGACCGTATCTACTGGATCACTTCACACTCCGCGAATCCGAACGGTGATGCGGGAACCCGGCGCCGTCTCTTCGCCTCGCGTGTGGACTACCAGGGGGAAAGCATCCACCTCGAAGCCGTCGGCACGCCTTACCGGACTCTGATCGAGGACCTCACCGCGCATCCCGAACTAGGGAAGTTCGGCCTGGACAAAGCGGCCACCCTGCCGCCGGAAAGTGCGGACGGCCTGAACATCGAGGGCCTGTCCAAGACCCCGCGGGGCGGCTTGATGATCGGATTTCGCAACCCGCGTCCGTCCGGGAAAGCGCTGCTGGTGCTAATCGAAAACCCCGAGGAAGTCATGCAGGCACAGCCCGCGCGGTTCGGCTCGCCGCTGCTGCTCGATTTGGGTGGCCGCGGGATCCGCAGCATCGATTACTCCGACACCCTCGGCCAATACCTGATCGTTGCCGGTCCCCACGACGACGAGGGAACGTTTCAGGTATACGAATGGACCGGCCACTCGGCCGACCCACCGAAACCGGTAAGCACCGGTCCCTTGGCGGGACTCAATCCCGAGGCCCTGGTACTTTATCCCGATCTGGCACACCGGGAGCAGGTGCTCAGCGACGACCGCGGCGAGGAGGTCAATGGTACGCGCTGCCTTCGGCGGACCTTGGAACTGCAGAGTTTTCGAGGGCTTTGGATCGGCTACTGACTCGGCCGGTCAATGCCCCGGACCAATCCGTGCTCACGGTGCAACCAGCACCCGGAAGGCGGCGAGGTAAGGAGTGGTGTGGCACGCCCTCCTTTCCGCGGGGCGGGAGGGTAATTGCGGTACCTGCCGACCTTGCCCCCGAGACAGCTGACGGTCGGGGCGCGGGATGAGCAGGCTGGGAGGCTGGTAAAGACGTGCAGGCGCCGGAAGCCCGACGCCTGCGGAGACCTTCCCGAACAGCGGATTACGGGGAAAACGTCTTCATCTGGCGAGCCGCTTCGCCGACAGACTTCCGCTCGTATTCCGGCAGCGGAATGAAGCCCTTCTTCGTCAGGTAGCCGTCATCGCCCCAGGCCTTCTCGCTGGTGAACTCGGTTACAAACTCCTGTATGCCCGGCACCGTTCCGACATGCGCCTTCTTGACGTAGAAGAACAGCGGCCGGGAAACCGAATACTGCATGGAAGAGATGGTATCGTAGTCCGGCGTCACGCCTTCCACCGGCAGGGCTGCGACCTTGTCCGTGTTTTCTTCGAGGAAGCTGTAGCCGAAAATGCCGAGCGAGTTCGGATTCGACAGCAGCTTTTGCACGATCAGATTGTCGTTCTCGCCCGCCTCGATGAACCCGCCGTCCTCACGCATCGTCTGGCACATCTTCTTGAAGTCCGCCTCCTTCTTCTTCTTCCAGTCCTTGATCCATTCGAACTCCTCGCAACCCTTTTCCATGGCCAGTTCGACGAACGCATCCCGCGTTCCCGACGTCGGCGGCGGACCCATGACTTCGATCTTGCGGTTCGGGAGCGCTGAGTTGACATCACTCCAGGTCTTGTAGGGGTTGTCGATCAGCTTGCCGCAATCCGAGCACTCCGGGTCCGGCACCTGCTTCGCCAGGGCCAGATAGATGTCCTTACGCGTCAGCGGAAACGATGCCGACTTCTTCGACTGGGCGATCACGATCCCGTCGTAGCCGATCTTGACCTCGACGATTTCCTTGACGCCCGCTGCCTGGCAACTCTTGAATTCGGCCGGCTTCATTTTGCGGGATGCATTGGCGATATCGGGGTACTGCACACCCACGCCTCCGCAAAACAACTTGATGCCGCCGCCGGTTCCCGTCGACTCGACTTTGGGCGTCTTGAAGGTCCCGCCTTTGCCGAACTGCTCGGCAACCACGGTGGAAAACGGATACACCGTCGATGAACCGACGATGCTGAGCGCATCGCGTCCGGCAGCCCAGGCGGCGCTTGTAGCCAGCGTGGCGACCAAGGCCGAGCCAATCACTAAAATTTTCTTCACGAAAAACTCCTCTTTCTTTTGCAAGCTTGTAGCGCCAGCCCACCGACCTTGCGCGGTCGGCTGACGTATCCCGCGTCGACGTTACCAGGCACTCTACAGAACCGTCATTGCTGCGGAGGCTGAAATCTCCGGGCGATCACGTCCAATCCGCACCATGCAACCAGTCGCGGATTCTGCCCCGCATCACACAGCGCGGCATATCATAGGGGCGCCCACCGGTTGGGGAAAGCCGGCCCGGAAGTCCCCGGCGCCCGGCCTTGCGCCCGTGTGAGTCGGACGAACTCAAGCCCACCGTGTGGAACGGTGGGCTTGCCAGCAAGAGCAGACAGGTTGCTGAAATTGCCCCCTTCGGCCTAGTAGGCGAGCGAGACGCGCGCCGAGACCTGATCCCAGCCACCGGTGTTGTTGCCGGGGATACAGCAGAGCTGCGCGCGGCGGACGCTGGCGGCACCGACGTCGAGATTCCAGACGTGGGTCCAGTCGACCAGCAGCCGGGCCCAGTCGTTCCAGTGCCAGTTGACGCCAAAGGTCGAGGCCAGTTCGCGGCCACCGGTGTTGCCGGGATCGCCGACGTTGTTCATGTCGACGTACATGATACGACCCTTGAGTTCCCAGGCACCCCAGCCCCCGGCCAGATCGAAGTTCTGGTTCGGCCGGAGCTTACGGATGACGCCCTGCTCGGCGTTGTAGAACGCTGCCCGCGATTCGCCGGTCAGGCTGTAGATCAGGTCGAAGTGGTAACCACTCAGGAAACCGTCGTCGTAGCCGCTGTCGCGGTTCAACCAGGTCGCGTTGTATTCGCCCTCGAAGGACAGCGGTCCCCAGGCACCCGTCGCTTCGGCGTTGAAGAACTGGCTGTTCTCGTAACCCTTCAGGTTGCCGGTATCGAGGTAGTTCACATGGTCGATGGCACTAGGCGCGATACGATAGCGGATGTTGGGGTCACCCGAACGCGGTGCACGATACGCGACGGAGGTACCGACATGCAGCAGCGTGTCAGGCGTATAAATCGGTGCCGCGGTCAAACGCGCCGCCGCACCCCAGCCTTCGTCGTCCGCCGCGGTCGTGCCCGAGGCCTGACGGGTGGCGGTATCGCCGTACCAACCGACCCCGAAGCCCCATTGCTCGCCGCCGATGTCGTAGCGGATACCCACGGCTCGGTTGACCGAGCGGTTCGTGAATTCGTACTCGAGCGAACGTTCCATGAACGGCATGTCGTTCGACGACATCATCTGCTGGTAGCTGAACGGCTGCTTGCTCTGGCCCAGTGTCCACTTGCCCCAGTCGAAACCGGTGTACTGGATGAAGGCGTCGCGGATACCAATCGTGCCGTCGCCGCCGGCATTCGCGATTTCCGGTTGCATCTTCCAGAGGAAATCGTCATAGAACTGACCCGCGAACTCCATACGGAACCGCCGGATTTCGGTACCGTCGGTCAGTCGGTTCTGCGTGATCGGATCGCCAGGCTCGAAAGTGCCGGTGTTGCTGTTGTCGTTGTAGGTGATGATGTCGCCGCCCGAGTTCAGGTTGGCGTCGGTATGCAAACGTCCGTTGATGCTGAACTTGAACTTGCCGTCGTTGGTTTCCCAGCGGATGCCCTTGCCGTCGATCGTCCCTTTCGATTCGTTAGGCTTCTTCGGCTTGTTTGCGATCGCATCGATCTTCTGGTTCAGCTTCGATTCGACCTTTTTAACGTCATCAACGCTGGCGACTTGCGCCGGCGCTTCTGCGGCCATCTCGCCAGCCATTTCGTCGACCTGCTTGAAGGCACCCAGCTTCACGCGGTGCGGCCCTGGCACCGTGTAGACTTGGTTTGTTTTCACATCGACGTACAGATCCAGCGCCTCGGCCGGTGTGATGCACACACCGCCCATCAGCGCAGATACCGCCATCGCGACACGGCTCGCTTTCATGGAACAGACCCCTTGTTATCGGTTGGAGGGTTAAAAGTCGCCGGCGGGGCTGTTGCCAACACCACTACGCGGAAAGACTTATTCGCGACAAACGATAAATTTGTTGTATGACAGCTGGATTACGGGGTTGTGAAAAAACGATGACAGTTGCATTTGCGCATCAGAACTGTCACACCGCGATGATGCTGTTGTAACAATTCCCGCCTAACTTGGCCGCCACAACACCAATGACAGAGGTTGTGCCGGTGAAGCTGAACTACCGAACCGTCTGGATATCGGACGTGCATCTGGGAACGCGCGGCTGCAAGTCCGAGTTCCTGCTCGATTTCCTGAAGCACATCGACTGCGAGCAGCTCGTACTCGTCGGCGACATCATCGACCTATGGAAGATGAAGAGCGGCTGGTACTGGCCACCCATGCATTCCGAAATCGTCCAGCACCTGATGGCGCTGGCGAAGCAGGGCAAGCGCGTGATTTACGTTCCCGGCAACCATGACGAATTGTTTCGGGGCTATGTCGATAGCCTCATGGCGGGGATCGAGATCCGCAACGAGCTGATCCATCGGACGGCTGATGGGCGCCGCTTCCTGGTCATGCACGGCGACGAGTTCGATGCGGTGGTGTGCAACAGCCGGTGGCTGGCGGTGTTGGGCAGCGAGGCCTACGACTTTTCGATACTGCTCAATCGCTGGTTCAATGCGCTGCGGCGACGCCTCGGCTTCCCGTACTGGTCGTTGTCGGCCTATCTGAAGCACAGCATCAAGAACGCCGTCAGCTTCATCAGCAGCTTCGAAGCGGCGCTGGTGCACGCGGCTGAACAGCGCGGCGTCGACGGCGTGATCTGCGGCCATATCCATCACGCAGCCATCCGCGAGGTGGACGGCATCACCTATTGCAATACCGGGGACTGGGTCGAAAGCTGCACCGCGCTCGTCGAAAGCCCCGAAGGCAAGCTGTCGATCCTGCGCTGGGCCGAGGAGAGCGCGTTCCTGTTGACGGAGTCGGATGTTGAAACTCGCGCTGATAAGCGACGCCTGGCGACCGCAGGTTAACGGCGTCGTCACGACGCTGACGAAAACCTGCGAGACGCTGGAACGTCTCGGACACCAGGTCGAGGCCTTCACGCCCGACCGGTTCTGGAATGTTCCCTGTCCCACCTATCCCGAAATCCGGCTCGCGCTGGGCTGCGGACGCCAACTCGCGCGCTGGCTCGATGCCATGCAGCCGGACGCGATCCATATCGCAACGGAAGGCCCGCTCGGCATGGCGGCGCGGCGTTATTGCCTGCGCCGCAAACTGCCATACACCACGTCGTTTCACACGCGGTTTGCCGAGTACGCGAACCTGCGTTTCAAGTTTCCGCTGACCTGGGGCTACGCCTTGCTGCGGTGGTTCCACAGCGGCAGCACGCGCGTGATGGTCGCGACGCCGACGCTGCGCGACGAACTGGCAGGACGTGGCTTCCGCAATCTGGTGCTGTGGTCGCGCGGCGTCGACGCGTCACTGTTCAAGCCCGGAGACAAGCACCTACTGCCCGACCCCCGCCCGATTTTTCTGTATGGCGGGCGTGTCGCCGTGGAGAAAAGCATCGAAGACTTCTTGAACCTCGATCTGCCGGGGACGAAAGTCATCGTCGGCGATGGGCCGGACCGGGAGATGCTGGAGGCGAGATATCCCGCGGCACGGTTCGTCGGCTGCAAGTACGGCGAGGAACTTGCCGCACATTTCGCGGCAGCGGATGTGTTCGTGTTCCCCAGCCGCACGGACACCTTCGGGCTGGTGCTGCTCGAAGCGCTGGCTTGTGGCGTACCGGTGGCAGCCTATCCGGTTACGGGGCCGAACGACGTCATCACCGACCCGGCCGTCGGCTGCCTGAACGAGGATTTGAAGGAGGCCGCCTTGACGGCGCTGACGCTGGACCCGGCCGCCTGTCGCCGCTATGCGCAAGGCTACAGTTGGGAAAACTGCGCTGCCCAGTTTCAGGGGAATCTGGCGCCGATCGGCGGACGCTCCGCGATCCCATCCCCTGGCGTCGCGGGCTGAAAAACGTGCGGAGCCAGCGCGCCCCGGCTCACACCTGGGCCAGAGCGCTCAGTGTTGGCACTGCGGACAGAAAAACGTCGAGCGCTGACCGGTCCTGACGGTTCGAATCGCGGTGCCGCACACCCGACAGGGCTCACCGGCACGATCGTAGACCGCCAGTGTCTGCTTGAAATAGCCCGGGTTACCCCGTTCGTTGACGAAATCCCGCAAGGTCGTGCCACCCGCGGCAAGGGCCAGCTCCAAAACCTCGCGTACCGCCCCGGCGAGCCGTTCATATCGCGCCTCACCGACGCGCCGCGCAGCACGCCGCGGATCGATCCCCGCCCGAAACAGCGATTCGCTGGCGTAGATGTTGCCCACGCCAACGACCAGCTTGTGGTCCATCAGGCACAGCTTCACCGCCGCAGCACGACCGCGCGTCGCGGCGTACAGGTAGGCCCCGGTAAACTCCGGCGCCAGCGGCTCGACCCCGAGCTCCGCGAGCAGCGGGTGATCGTGCGGGTCCGAGTCCGTCCACAACAGGCACCCGAAGCGCCGCGGATCGTGAAAGCGCAGCGCGAGAGCAGGCGCAAGGATCAGGTCGAAGTGATCGTGTTTGCGCGGAGGCTGGCGCGGATCGCAGACGCGCAAGCTGCCCGACATGCCCAGGTGCACGATCAGCGTCCCCGTCTCCAGTCGCAGCAACAGATATTTTCCGCGCCGCTCCAGCGCGGTCACGCGTTGTCCCCGGACCAGCGCGGGCAACTCTGCCGGAACCGGCCACCGCAGGGCCGGCTGCCGGACGACCAGATCGGCAACGGTCTGCTCCAGCACGAAGGGCGCGATCCCGCGCCGCGTGGTCTCAACTTCGGGTAATTCGGGCATCGCTGACAGGGCGTGAAGAAAGAAGCGGGATAATGGGCAAGACCTGACGACCCGCCCCTGACAGGCGGATCCGGCGCGGAGATCGAACACCCACACCAACGTCGTGTCGGCCTGTCGCGGTCCGTCACCGACGCGGCGCGCATCCCGGCTCGCTGCAGGGGGCACCCCGCCCAGGAGCGGGACTGTTTCGCCGTAGGCCCTCCCGGACATCGCACGACGGGGCATCTCAACGGGTATCATAGTGCGCAGCCACCGGAGGCGGATAGTCAGCCGCCCCTCCAGCGCCGACCTCGGCCGCGGGGATCGACCCACGGCGCGGGCGCGCAGCATCTCTACTTCACGACCCATGAACAGTTTTTCTTCCCGGCCTGCCGATGTCGTCATCGTCGGCGGCGGCATCATCGGACTTCTGAGCGCACGCCTTCTGGCACAGCAGGGGCTGCGCATCAGACTGCTCGAAGCCGGCAGCATCGGCACCCAGTCCTCGTGGGCGGGCGGAGGGATTCTGTCGCCGCTCTGCCCATGGCGGGCCCCCGAACCGGTAACGGCCCTGTGCAGCCTGAGCCAGACGTTGTACCCGCAGTTGGCCGCGGCATTGTTCGAGGAGACGCGCATCGACCCGGAATGGACGCGCAGCGGGCTCGTTTTCGTCGACTCCGCCGAGATCGCCGAGGGCCTGGCCTGGTGCGAGCAGCAGGCAGTCGAGACGCGCCTGCTGCCACCGGATGACCTGCAAGCCCTGGAGCCCGCCCTCAGTCGGGCCGGCGCCGCGTCGCTGTGGCTGCCCGCCATCGCGCAGGTTCGCAATCCGCGTCTCTTGCAGGCCCTGCGCGCATCGCTGGTCAAGCTGGAGGTGGACCTGGTCGAGCTGCAACAGGTCACCGGTTTCGAGACGAGCGAAGGCCGCGTCACGGCGGCTCGCACCGAGAAAGGCTGGCATGCGGCGGAGCGCTTCGTCGTCGCGGCGGGCGCGTGGACCGCGAAGCTGTTGGCCGAACTGGGCTCGACGCTGCCGATCGCGCCGGTCAAGGGCCAGATGCTGGCCTATGGCGCTGCACCTGACCTGCTGTCACGCATCGTCGTCAGCGGCGACCGCTACCTGATCCCGCGTCGCGATGGCGTGATCCTGGCCGGCAGCACGGTCGAAACCGTGGGCTTCGACAAGACGACGACCGAGGACGCGCGCGAACAACTCACCAGTTTTGCCGAGCGCCTGCTGCCGCCGCTGCGCGATGCGAAAATCCTGCGCCACTGGGCAGGGCTGCGCCCCGGCTCACCCAGCGGCATTCCCTACATCGGCCGCCATCCGCAACTGCACAATCTCGTGCTGTGCGCCGGACATTTTCGCAACGGCTTCGTGATGGCGCCCGCCTCGTGCCAGCTGCTGGCCGACCTCCTCCTCGACCGGCCCACGGCGCTGCCCCCCGAGCCGTATGCGCTCGATGCCGCTCATTGAACCCATCGGCGGAATGCCCGGCTTGTGCAGGACGGAGCGAGTTCCTTATAATACGCGGCCAAGCCGATGTAGCTCAGCTGGTAGAGCAGCACATTCGTAATGTGCGGGTCGTAGGTTCAAATCCTATCATCGGCTCCAATTGATCAAAGACTTACGCAACGGATGGCGAAGTCGAAAAGAGCCATTGCCACGGCGCGATGCAATCCGTTGCCCCGCGCACCATCCGACATCACCCATCAGCGCAGTGCGACCTATTCTGTTTGGCTCCAGCCATCCGGACCGATCGCCACGACTGGCATATGCGCCAAAGCGCCGCTCAGCACGCTGACCGGACCATCGCGCCACCCCACGAGTCGCCAGGCAGCGCGGCCATACCTCCCACACATTCCACATCGGCCAGCCGTAGCGCGCTGTCACGAGCCCCAACAGCGGCCATGGGCCGTTTCCCGGTCACCGCTTCGCAGACGAGCGTGCGATCGTCAGAGCCTCTCGCACCAACCCTTGACGGAGCCCGCAATGGGCGACGAAGCCAAGAAACCCGCCGGCCCGGATCCGGAACTGAACCCGGAACTGTTCGATGACTACGATGTTCGCGAGGAACGCGAGCCGACGCCGGAAAGCGAGGAATACTACAAGAGCTTGATGGCGATGGGTGGGCTCGATGATGACGAGGAACCGGCCGACCCCTGAATGCAGCCGTCGAACGGGTCAATCGCGCAACAGGCCTCCATCGCCGACCCTAACCCCGCCCGTCCTGGTCTACGAATCACCCGCCGACCGAATACACCGGTGCCCATTCGATCCGGAGTGATCCATCCAGCCTGACGCACCGTCGGCATCGCACCGCATTCGAATGACGTTGGCGGCGACCAGCACCGCGTCGATACTCCAGGTCATGTGAAACACACCTCCGTTGGGACGCTCAGTTTAACCGTCGATCGGGACAAGGCGTCGCGTGCCGGCCCACGACGCTGTCACGAGCAACAAACGCTGACGTTCAATTCCGCGTATTGCAAAAGACCATGCTTTCTGGCTTTCTTGCGATCGAGTGTTGTCTGACTTCCAGGGAAACAAGGAGCCCATGACGTTCGGCTCGATCCAGGCGAGCGAATCGCCAACGCTTTCGCGACGCCGCGTGCAGAGCAGGCGAGTCCGAAATCAACCTAACACCCCTGGCATATACTGCCGCCCGCCCCCTGCCGCGCACCTACCTGGCAGCCTATGTTGACGGGCGGATGAGCCTGCACGAGCGCTCGCTGTATGAAATCATGCGCGCCGCCGGACAGGTCGAAGGTCTGCTGGGTCTGGCACCGCATGGGCGCGTCGAGCTGCGCGAACCGCGCCGCAGTGAGACCGTCGACGACCAGATCGATTTGTTCGGCCAGCCGTGGTGAGCGCATTCGGCGCCCCGTCATTTCGAACGGTCGACTGAGCCACAATAAGGATCCATCGCCTTACGTATGAACCAAAGCAACCTTTCCGCGCTGATCTGGTCCGTCGCCAATCTGCTGCGCGGCAACTACAAGCAATCCGATTACGGCAAGGTGATCCTGCCGTTTACGGTCCTGCGCCGGCTGGACTGCGTGCTGGAGCCCACCAAGGCCGCCGTCCTGGCGGAGCATGAGGCGAAGACCCGCGACGGCATCAATCCTCACCCGTTCCTGCTGCGCGCGTCGGGAACCGGCTTTTACAACACCTCGCCGCTAGGACTGCGCACGCTGCTCGGTGATCCGAGTCACGTGCGGGCCAATCTCTAGGCCTACCTGCTGGGCTTCTCGCCCGAAGTGCGCGACATCTTCGATCATTTCCAGTTTGCCACGCAGATCGACGCGCTCGCGAAAGCCAACCTGCTGTATCTGGTCGCCGAGAAATTCGCGCAGATCGATTTGCATCCGAACGCCGTCGACAACCATCAGATGGGGCTGGTGTTCGAGGAACTGATCCGGAAGTTTGCCGAACTGTCGAACGAGACCGCCGGGGAACACTTCACGCCGCGCGGAGTGATCCGGCTGATGGTCAACCTGCTGTTCATCGAGGATGACGATGCGCTAGCGACCCCCAGTGTCGTGCGGACCATCTACGATCCCGCGGCCGGGACCGGCGGGATGCTGTCCGTGGCCGGGGAATATCTCGAAGAGCACAATCCCCAGGCGCGGCTGACGATGTTCGGGCAGGAGCTGAATCCCGAGTCCTACGCGATCTGCAAGGCCGATATGCTGATCAAGGGCCAGGATGCCGGCAACATCGCCTTCGGCAACACCTTCAGCGATGATGGACACCTACTGCGCCGTTTCGACTACATGCCGTCGAATCCGCCGTTCGGCGTCGAATGGAAAAAGGTCGAAGAGGAGATCCGCAAGGAACACGAGGCCGAAGGCTACAACGGCCGGTTCGGGCCAGGCCTGCCGCGCGTGTCGGACGGTTCGCTGCTGTTCCTGCTCCATCTGATCTCGAAGATGCGGCCGGCCCGTGACGGCGGCAGTCGCTTCGGCATCGTCTTGAACGGCTCTCCGCTGTTCACCGGCGGGGCCGGTTCCGGCGAAAGCGAGATTCGCCGCTACGTGCTGGAGAACGATCTGGTCGAGGCCATCGTCGGCCTGCCGACGGACATGTTCTACAACACCGGCATCAGCACCTATGTGTGGATCCTATCGAACCGCAAACCCGATGCGCGCAAGGGACGCGTGCAGCTGATCGATGCCTCGTCCTTCTGGCAAAAGATGCGCAAGAGCCTCGGCTCGAAGCGCAAGGAACTGAGCGAAGCGCATATCGCCGACATCACGCGCTTGTTCGGCGAGGGCATCGAGGCGCAGCTTGCGACCACCTTCGACGCTGACAACAAGGAACTCGGCCGCCAGATCGTCGTGGCCGGTGAGGCCACTCCGTCCGCTCCGGCGGGCGGCCGCGTCAAGCTCGCGCCGATCAGCCGACTGTTCCGCAATGAAGACTTCGGGTTTCGCACCATCACGGTCGAGCGCCCGCTGCGGGACGAGAACGGCACCGTCGTCCTCGGCGCGAAGGTCAAGCTGAAGGGCAAGCCGCAACCCGACAGCAGTCTGCGCGACACCGAGAACGTGCCTTTGAGCGAGGACGTCGAGGCTTATTTCCAGCGCGAAGTGCTGCCGCATGTGCCCGACGCCTGGATCGACCACGACAAGACCAAGGTCGGGTACGAAATCCCGTTCAACCGCCACTTCTATGTATTCGAGCCGCCCCGCCCGCTGGCCGAGATCGACGCCGACCTGAAGGCCTGCACCGACCGCATCAAGGCGATGATCGATGGGCTGTCGGCATGAGCCAGTCCGCACCGCAGCCCGGTGTCGTCGATACCTTCGACGAAATCACCGCCCTGATCGAGACGGCCCGCAAGCGAGCGTTTCAAGCCGTGAATACCGCGCTGATCGAGCTCTATTGGCAGATCGGCGAAACCCTCAGCCGGAAGCTCGAACGCGCCGAATGGGGTGACGGCGTGGTAGATCAGCTGGCCCGGCACATTGCCGAGACGCAGCCGGGACTGCGGGGTTTCACCCGGCGCAACCTGTTCCGCATGCGGCAATTCTACGAGACGTACCGCGACGGCCCGACAGTGTCAGCACTGCTGACACAAATTCCCTGGACCCAGAATCTGCTGATTTTGAGCCAGTGCAAGCGGCCGGAAGAGCGGGGGTTTTACCTGCGCATGGCTTCGCAAGGGAAATGGTCCAGCCGGGAACTGGAACGGCAGTTGAAAACCGCGCTGTTCGAGCGCGTCGTGCTCAACCCGCCGAAAGTGTCGGCACCGCTGACACAAACGCATGGCTCGGCCGTCGACGTGTTCAGGGACAGTTACATCGTGGAATTCCTGGGATTGCCGGAAACTCATGCGGAAGCCGATCTGCACCGGGGCTTGCTGCACCGTCTGAAGGACTTCCTGATCGAACTGGGCCGGGATTTTTGCTTTGTCGGCTCCGAATATCCGCTGCAAGTCGGCGGGCGGGATTTCGCGCTCGACCTGCTGTTCTTCCATCGCGGACTGAATTGCCTGGTCGCCTTCGAGCTGAAGGTTGGCCGGTACGAGCCGGAATACCTGGGCAAGCTGACGTTCTATCTGGAAGCCCTCGACCGCGATGTCAGGAAGCCCCACGAACAGCCATCCATCGGCGTGTTGCTCTGTGCCAGCAAGGATGACGAAGTGGTCGAATACTCCCTGAGCCGCACCCTGTCGCCGGCATTGATCGCCGAATATCAAACCCAGTTACCGGACAAGAAGGTGCTGCGCGCCAAGCTTCACGAGTTCTATCTGCAGAACGCGGGCGATGATGAGGGCGAGGCATGAGCTTCCCACGGTACGAGCGTTACAAGGACAGCGGCGTCGAGTGGCTGGGCGAGGTGCCGGAGCATTGCGAGGTTAAGCGGCTGAAATATGTGAGTCCTCAGATTACAGTAGGAATAGTTGTCGAACCATCGAAGTATTATCAGGACAGCGGCGTCCCGGCATTGCGTTCGCTAAATATACAACCTGGTAACGTGTCCATGGAAAGCATGGTTTACATTAGCGAGGAAGCCAATCAACAGCTTGCAAAATCAAAATTGAGTCAAGGTGACCTAGTCGCAGTACGCTCCGGTTAGCCCGGTACCACGGCGGTTGTCCCCGCAAAATTAGACGGGTGTAACTGCATAGACCTTATAGTCATCCGGAAACCATTGGTGGGCAGTGAGTGGTATCTGTGTTGGTATTTGGCATCAGACGCCGCGATACGCCAGTTCACAGAAGGTTCTGGTGGTGCGATACAGCAACATTTCAACATTGGCACTGCTATGAGTTTATTTACGGTCGTTCCACCTTCCAGCGAGCAAGAGGAGATCGCCACTTTCCTCGACAGCGAAGCCGAGAAGCTCGACACTCTCACCGCCGAAGCCCAAACCGCCATCAGCCTGCTGCAAGAGCGCCGCACGGCCCTGATTTCCGCCGCGGTGCCCGGCAAGATCGACGTGCGCGGGCTCGCGGGAGTGCAAGCGCCGAACGAGGCTTTACAAGACGCTGAATAGTGTGATTCGCTAGCACTGTTCACCGCACTCACCATCGAGCGATCTATGTCCATCACTGCGAATGATCTGAAAACCAAAGGGATCGCGGCTATCGAAGCAGCCCTGGACCACCAGCCTGAGGCGGTGATTTCGGTGCGCGGCAAGGATCGCTTCGTGGTGATGGATATCACCCACTATCACTACCTCCGGGAGTGCGAGTTGGAAGCCGCGCTGGCCGAGACTCGCGCAGATGTTGTCGCCGGGCGCTTCGTCCAGGAATCCCCCGAAGAACATGTTGCCCGTCTGGATGCCCTTTGATGCCTTATGTGTTCGTTTTC
Source organism: Methylolobus aquaticus (assembly GCA_004168015.1). Taxonomy (GTDB): domain Bacteria; phylum Pseudomonadota; class Gammaproteobacteria; order Methylococcales; family Methylococcaceae; genus Methylotetracoccus; species Methylotetracoccus aquaticus. The sequence goes on along the minus strand of SEYW01000012.1, from coordinate 64,863 downwards.
ACCGAACAGTACAGTCGGCGCGCTGCGCGTTTCCTCAAACGCCACCCGGAACTGCGCCAACAGTACCTGAAGACCCTCCGACTTCTGGAGGCCAACCCGTTCCATCCCTCGCTGCGGCTGCATCCCTTGGGCGGCAAACTCGATGGACTGCACTCGGTGTCCATCAACCTCTCTTACCGCATCACCCTGGAACTGCTGATCGACGCCTAGCAGATCACGCCGGTCAACGTGGGCGACCACGAAGCCGTCTACTGACACTCGCGGATCGTCCCCATGAGCCTCCAACGGGAAGAACGAATTTGAAACCGAAATCTGGGTACACCTCGCCGCGCAGGGCCGGCGGCATTACCGAAGCCGGGGCACTGTCGGACGAGGCTGTGAACCGCCTGGTGCATGAACTTCGCTAGCGGTGTGGTGATCGGCACCGGCACCCTGTTCGGCACGGTACTGCGGCCGGGGTCGCCGCCGAGGCGGGCCTTGCTGGCGGCGCTGTCTCGCGCCACGGTGTGCGTATCTTCCGCGACGCTTGCCGAACTCGAGCCGGGGCTGATAGCCAGCGACGAGGATTTGCGGGTGCTCAATCCATGGAACGGTATCGCCATCCAGACGCCGGCGCAGTTCTTGTCATGAATCTGCATAGGGAAATCGAGTTCGAGAACGACATTTGCGCCCATCTGGCCGCGCACGGCTGGCATTACGACGGCCCGGAGGACTGGCAGCGCTACGACCGCCGACTGGCGCTGTATCCGCCGGACCTGATCACCTGGGTCCGAGACACGCAGCCGGAGGCCTGGGATACGCTGGTTCGCAGATACGGGACGGGAGCCGAAGGCCAGTTGCTCGACCGGGTGCGCAAGAGCATCGACACGCAGGGAACCCTGGCCCTGCTGCGGCATGGCGTCGAACTGGTCGGCCCCAAGGCACCGATCGACCTGTGCCAGTTCAAGCCCGCGCTGACGATGAACGCGGGGCTACAGGCGCGCTGCGCGGCCAACCGGCTGCGCGTGATCCGGCAGGTGCGGTACTCGGTCCATTCCGAAAACAGCATCGATCTGGTCTTGTGCCTGAACGGGATTCCGGTCGCGACGACGGAGCTGAAGACGGATTTCACGCAGTCGGTACAGGACGCGATCGACCAGTACCGGCACGATCGGCCACCGAAGACACCCGGCACGCATCAGCCCGAGCCACTGCTCGCTTTTCCCGGGGGCGCGCTGGTGCATTTCGCGGTCAGCAACCGCGAAGTCCATATGACGACGCGGCTGGAGGGTCCGGGCACGCGTTTCCTGCTGTTCAATCTCGGCTGCGACGGCGGCGCCGGCAATCCGGTGAACCCGTTGGGTCATGCGACCGCCTATCTGTGGGAACAGATCTGGCAGCGGGAGCGTTGGCTGGACATCCTCGGGCGCTATCTGGTCCCGACCCGGAATACGAAGAAGCAACCGACCGGCTGGATCTTCCCGCGCTATCACCAACTGGATGCGACCACGATGCTGGTGCGGCAGGTGCTCGCGGACGGCCCGGGCGGCCGGTATCTGATCCAGCATTCGGCCGGTTCCGGCAAGACGAATTCGATCGCGTGGACCGCGCATTTCCTCGCCGATCTGCACGATGCGGCGAATACCAAACTGTTCCATGGCGTCATCGTCGTCTCCGATCGCACTGTGCTCGACAAGCAGCTGCGCGAGGCGATCGAGAGCTTCGAGCGTACGCAGGGCGTCGTCGCGATCATCACCGGCGACGGCGGCAGCAAGAGTCGCGAACTCGCCGATGCCTTGTCGGGCGGCAAGAAGATCATCGTTTGCACGCTGCAGACCAACCCGAAGGCACTGGAAAAAGTGCGCCAACTCGCTGCGGCCGAACGCAAGCGCTTTGTCGTCATCGCCGACGAGGCGCACAGCTCACAGACCGGCGAGGCGGCCGCGAAGCTGAAGGCCGTGTTGTCGCCCGAAGCCCTCGCGGACCTGGCCGACGGCGGTGGTATCGATACCGAAGACCTGCTCGCCGCGAACATGCGCGGCCGCGCCGACCGCGACGGCATCACCTATGTCGCGTTCACGGCGACGCCGAAGGCCAAGACACTGCAACTGTTCGGCACCCTGCCCGACCCCACGCGTCCGGCCGGCGACGACAACCTGCCGCAGCCGTTCCACGTGTATTCGATGCGCCAGGCCATCGAGGAAGGTTTCATCCTCGACGTGCTGCGCAATTACACCAGCTACCGGATGGCGTTCCGGCTGACGCGGCAAGGCAAGGCGATCAGCGACCAGGCAGTCGATGCCAGCGAGGCCATGCAGGGCATCATGGGCTGGGTCCGGCTGCATCCGCACAACATCGCGCGGCGGGTCGAGATCGTCGTCGAACACTTCCGGCAGAACGTCGCGCACCTGCTCGGCGGTCGCGCCAAGGCCATGGTCGTCACCGGTAGCCGTAAGGAAGCGGTACGCTGGATGCAGGCGATGAGCCGGTACATCACTGCCAAGCGCTACGACATCGGCCTGCTCGTCGCGTTTTCGGGCGAGGTCAACGACCCGGAATCGGGACCGGAGGCTTTCTCGGAACACAACATGAACCCGGGGCTCAAGGTCCGCGACATACGCGAGGCGTTCGATACGCCGGATTACAGCATCCTGCTGGTCGCGAACAAATTCCAGACCGGCTTCGACCAGCCCTTGCTGTGCGCGATGTACGTCAACAAGCCGCTGGGCGGCGTTCAAGGTTTACCATGCGACCGCCGAACTGCTCGGCGTGACCGACCCGGCCGTCATTCTCGATCTGCGCGCCAAACTCGACGCACAGGGCCACTACGACGATTTCGAAGTGGAGCGGGTCGTCAAGGTCGCGCTGAAGACCGGGAGTGCACAGTACGAACTGAGTGCGGCCATCCAGCCGGTCGCGGAACGTCTGCTGAAACAATTCAAGCAGGCGAAACAGGGCTTCCTGGCCGCGCCGGAAAACAGTCCCGAGCGACAGGCGGCCAAGGACGCGATGGATGCGCTGCGGCTGTTCCGCAAGGATCTCGGGACCTACAACCGCTTCTACGCGTTCCTGTCGCAGCTGTTCGACTACGGTAACACCGCGCTCGAAAAGCGCTTCATCTTCTTCAAGCTGCTCATCCCGCTGTTAGACTTTGGCCGCGAGCGCGATGGCGTCGACGTCTCCCAACTCATTCTTACCCACCATGCGATGCGCGACCTCGGTCGCCGGCATCTGGCACTGGACGGGAAAGGAGCGGGCATCGAGCCGGAGCAGCCCGGAGCCGGAGAGGTGCGGGACAAGGCCAAGGTCCGCATCGAGGAAATCATCAAGCGTCTAAACGATCTATTCCAGGGCGAACTGACCGACCAGGACAAGCTCACCTATGTCGATTCGGTCATCAAGGGCAAGTTGATGGAGTCCGAGATCCTGATTCAACAGGCCCGGAACAATAGCAAGGAACAGTTTGCGAACTCGCCGAACCTGGACGCAGAACTGCTAAATGCCTTGATGGATGCCTGGGCGGCGCACCAGACGATGAGTGCGCAGGCGCTGAATTCCGATGAGGTTCGCACCAAGCTCAAGGACCTGCTGCTTGGACCGGTGCAATTGTGGGAAGCGCTGCGGGGGACGGGCGGCATGAACGCCGGATAAGTCGTGAGTCAGCCCGTAAAGCCTCCTGCAACGCCAGTCGGCTCCGGTCGAGTGCTCTGCGTTCCCCGAAAACTAACCGGTGGATAGTCGCTTGTTGGAGATCGCCCGGGCCAGGGTGGTCCAGGGGGCCAAAGGGGTGGGGATCTCAATGAAGCAAACCTTACGCCCGCGAGGGTGCGTTATTGCGGCGGAAAGCCGGCGGTTACGCCCATGCGCGCCAGTTCAAACGCTTGCGGCGGGTGGTGAAGCGGCAGCGGACAACCCTCGGCATCGTGCCGCGGGCGGTGTAACGCCAACGGGCCCAGGTCAGTGGCGTGGCCACGGCGACTGCGCTGTCACATCTGGAAACGCTGTTGGAGCACGCCGAACGGATTCGAACCCAGCAGCCGAAGGACAAAAACAAGCGCCACGCGCTCCATCCGCCGGAAGTGGGATGCATCGGCAAGGGCAAAGCCCGCAAGCCGTATGAATCTGGGGTGAAAACCTGCGTGGCAGTGACCTATGCGCAGGGGCTGATGGTCGGCGCGCGGATCTTTCCCGGCAATCCCTACGATGGTCACCTGCTCCACGCCCAACTGGAGCAGACGACGATCCTGCTGGAGCCGCACGCGGTTGCGCCGAAGCAGGTGCTGGTCGACCTGGGCTTCCGCGGCGTCGATGCAGATAACCCCAACGTGGACCTACCTCACCGCGGCAAATTCCGCTCACTGAGCCGTACGCAACGCCATTGGCTGCAGCGGCGGCAGGCCATTGAGCCAGACATCGGCCACCTCAAACAAGACCACTGATCTGTCCCAATGCGTGGAAAGCCAGTATCTACCGACGGGGTCGCCCAATATGTCACGACCGACATCGGTTGGCCAAACTTGAATCAAGGGATCGCGGCGGACGCCGGATAACGCAGTCCGTAATCGGCGGGCACCTTGGCATTGGTGGCGTGTCTTGATCCGCGCCGGTATCGGCGCAGAAACGCACTCGACGTCGAAACGCACCGTCATGACGGTGTATGGCCGCGGGTGTAGCGCGAGCGGGCGCGGCCCCGGAACTCTCACGGAGTTGCGAGCTTTCAGGCGCGCAAGGACCGCAGTCCCTCTTCGACGGTAGCGTAGCAGGGCATGATCATGGCGAAACCGCTGATATCCAGGATCTCCTGGAGCTGCGGGTTGATGTTGCAGAGCGCCAGGGCACCGCCGACCTGTTTAAGTTGTTTGGTGGCCTTGAGCAGCACCCGCAAACCGGCACTGGACACGTAATCGGTCAGCCCGAAATCCACGAGGATCCGGGTCTCGCCCTGCTCGATCTCACTGGCGATTCGCTTCTCGGCTTCCGGCGCGCTGTTCGTGTCCAGGCGCTGGCCCGGCACCACGATCAGCACCCCGCCGTCCCGGCTCGTGACGATGCTCATGACTCAGGATCCTTGTATCGGTGTTGGTTGCCCGGCAAACCCGGGCTGACTTCGTCGAGTTGCCGCTTGACGTGCTCCCGCAGGGGCGATCCGGAAGCGCTGCCCGGCTGAACGGGTTCCGAGGAGGCCTGACCGGGGGCATCCAGCCAATCGAGCGCGTCGAAGCGCAGACCGACCAGATCGGCCAATGTCGGCAGGATGTGCGCTTCCAGGAGCTGACGCTCGCGCCCGACCAGCCTTCGGAAATACAGGTTCAGTTCCTCGACGAAAAAACGCGGGGACTCGGCGAACGGGTTCAGCGGCACCTCCAGCAGCATCTCGAAATCCGGCCCCAGGCGGGCCGCCAGAGCGCTTTGCGTGGCGCGGGAAAATGCCGTCTCCCAAGTCGCCTTGCGGCTTGAATCGGTTTCCAGGTCAATGACGAAGGTCAAGGTCAGGTACCCGTCGTGATCGGGGCGCCGAAACGCCGCGATCTTGAGCACACCCTCGCTGACGAACGGGCCGTCCTCCGCCACGAAGCCGGCGAAGGCGATCATCCCCTCGTTGGCCTTGGCGGAAAACAGGCTCGCGGTGAGGTCGTAATAATCTTCCATGTCCGTGTTCTCAAACCGGGGTGTGCGATCGCACGGGACTCGTTGGCCGCGCCGGTGACTCCACACAGCCGCACAGAGGCGGGGCGGAAGGACTCGCGAGCCTCGGGCCGCACGTTGCGGTAAACCACTGGTACGGGGCACCAGTCCCGCGGGAATTCCGCCGAAAGTATACGGAATTCGCAGTAGCCTCCGCCAACCCGTCGTATGCGGAAGGAACGGCCCGCCGGTTGCGGTCATGCGCGTCGCACCGCTACCCTCGGCCACCTTGGCCTGTGCCTGTATTCGGGTGCATACTCCAAACGGACAGGGAGCCACCGGCGCCGAACCGGGAAGACGCCTCCCTGGCGACCCTTGGTTTCCGGAATCCATTCGTGGCACTCACTTACCTTCGGGTGCGAACCCGAATTTCGCTCGTCGTTCTCGTGCCTTGGTTGGTCGGCTGCGCCAGCCAACCGCCGATCACGCTGCCTCCCACGTCGCCTCCGCCTGCGGTGCTGGAGTCCTACACGCTGGAAGAACTGCTGATTCACCACGAGGGTTTGCGGCTGAAGCCCTACCTCGACTCGGCCAATAAACTGACGATCGGCGTGGGACGAAACCTCGCGGACACCGGCATCACCGAGCAGGAAGCGCGGTATCTGCTGCAAAACGACGTCCAGCGGGCTTCCCGCGAACTGGACGAAAAGCTGCCCTGGTGGCGTGAGCTATCCGAGACACGGCGCAAGGTCATGATCTCGATGGTTTTCAATCTGGGCATGACACGCCTGCTCGACTTTCACGACATGCTTTCGGCGGCGCAAGAGGGCGACTACTCCGCCGCCGCGAAGCACATGCTCGACAGCCGCTGGGCCGGCCAAGTCGGCCGAAGGGCAACGGAACTGGCCTATTTGATGGAGAACGGCTGACCGTCTGCCTGGCTCGCGCTGACCGACCTTGAGCTGACAAGGGTCCCTACGCCGCTTCAGCGGCACACCGTCTCCCAACTCCATTTTCCCGCGGCATCCTTTACCTGGAACGGCTGACACTGGCCGGTGCCAATGGGCGGAATGGTCGGTGGCTGGATCGGCCGGATGCTCAAGGGCGAGATCGGCGCGATAGAGGGCGGCTCAGGGGGCGGGAGGCTGAGCGTGGAGTCGCACAAGGGCACGTGCTCGCATTGCCCACTGCCATCGCAGATCCACTGCCACTGGCAGGCTCCAGGAACATCGGTGGAGGTCGACGCCAGCAAAAGGGCCAAGACGCGTGCGCTTGTCATCCGGCAGTCCCATGAGTCATCGTTCGGTCGTCGAGCCTACCCCCGCGGCGCTGGAATTGCCAAGTGAACTCCACACCACGATGCTGCCTGAGGAACTGTCCAGCAAAGCGGCTGTGTCTGAAGTGCGGCTTCGTTATCATGACGACCTAAGCGAACAGGTACCGGAGGGCTTACCGCCCCCTGACAACCTGGCGGTCTCGGCCTTCTTCCCCATGGAGCCTATCGGTGAAATCACAACACCTGATCACGCTGACCTGCGCGCTACTCGCACTGAGCGCCTGCGTCAGCCGCAACATCCAGGAGAACGTTCCGGACCGCGGACCGCAAGTCAACGCCAGCCGGCCGCTGCCCCCCTCGGAGCGCATGACGATCGCGATCGCGCGCTTCACCAACGAGTCGATCTACGGCAGCGGCCTGTTCACGGACGCCTCCGGCGATCGCCTCGGCAAGCAGGCCGCCGATCTGCTGGCACGCCATCTGATGCAGACGCAGCGCTTCAATGTCGTCGAGCGTCAGGACATCAGCAAGCTGAAAGCCGAGGCCGAGCTGATGGGGCTTTCGGAAAACCAGTTCAAGCAGCACCTGCAGGGCGTGGACGCCTTGATCATGGGCTCGGTCGCCGAGTTGGGGAGGGATGAAACCGGGGGATCCTGGTTGATCGGCAAAGAACGGACCCAGCGTGCCCGCGCACGCGTCGTGTTGCGGATGGTCGATCCGAAAACCGGGCAGGTCTTTTATTCGCAGGAAGGCTCGGGCGATGCCACCTTGTCCTCGACCAGCACGCTGGGTTTCGGCGGCACGAGCGGCTTCGACTCGACCCTGGAAGGCAAGGCGATCGACGCCGCCATCGTGAACATGATGAACAAGGTCGTGCAGACGCTGGATTCGCGGCGGCGCACAACCCGCTAGCCAGCGCGAAGAAGGCCGGGACCATGAGCAAGCGGGATCGGCCTGCGGCGCAACGCGGAGCGAAGCAGGCCTTGCGCGTCATCTGGCTGCTTGCCGCAAGCCTGTTCGACACCGGCTGCGCTCCGAAGACGCTCTACAACTGGGGAGGCTACGAGGACAGCCTGTATCTCCGGTACACGGCTCAGGACTTCGCTCAAGCCGAAACCGAGGTGGCCGGCACTTTGCCGACCACCGCTCACCCGTCGCGGATACCGCCCGGCGTGTATGCGGACTACGGATTTCTGCTGTATCGGCGTGGCGACTACGCGCGCGCCATCCAGTATTTCGAGAAGGAGAAGGTGACCTACCCGGAATCCTCGCTGTTGATGACCAGGCTGATCGATCGCGTCAGGCAGAGAACGGAAGGCAAATCGGGCAACAGCCTGAATACGCCCCCCGCAACGGGAGGAAGCGGCCCGTGAAACAGGTGGCACGGGCAGTGTTGCTGGCGCTTTTCGGAGCGCTGTACGGCTGTGCCGTTCACCGGCACGATCTGGCGGCCTTCTACGCCCACCGTCCGCGTTCCATCGTGGTGGTGCCGGTGGTCAACGAGTCAACCGAGATCTCCGCGCCGACGGTATTCCTGAGCACCGTCACCGCACCACTGGCCGAGCGCGGCTATTATGTGTTCCCGGTTTACCTGACGGGCATTCTGCTACGGGATCTCGGGCTCACCGAAGCCGGTCATGTGCATCAACTGCCGCCGCAGCGCTTCCTCGACCTGTTCGGGGCCGACGCCGTGCTGCTGATCACCATCAAGGACTGGAGCACCAAGTATCTCGTCGTCCAGTCCGCCGTGGTCGTCGACATGGCATACGTGCTCAAGGATACCCGCACCGGCCTGGTGCTATGGGAATCGCGGCAACCGGTGGTCTATAACTCCGGGGGCGGCAATCCGATCGCGATGGTCGTCTCGGCGGCCCTCAACGCGCTGCTGACCGATTACCGCCCCCTGGCGCAGCAGGCGAACGCCCGGGTATTCCTGCCGCCCAACGGCATTCCGGCAGGGCCCTACCATCCGGAGTTTCAGAAGGATCAGGCGCGGTTTTGACCGCGGCAAGTCAAGGTGCAACCTGCCTGATACCGGCTGCTGGCGAGCCCAAGCCCGGCGGGTAACCGATAGACTCGTGGACCTGCTGACGAACTGAGACACCCGATGCCGACAATGTTCTGCGGCAGTTTGGAACTCCGTCGCGAGCCTATTCTGCCGTCAGGGCGACCGACTCGGCGGGGCGACCGTCATCCCCTTCGACAGATGTCCCGGCAACGTCCAGAATCGTCTCCACAACCCTGTCGGCGAGCCACGGATCTCGCCCGCGAATGGCCCGATAAGCCTCGACGAGTTTCGCTTCTTGTGCGGAGTGGTCTTTTTCGGTCATGGCGGCTACCCCCCCCAGGTAACGATAAGGTCAATGATCGAGCGCCGTCTCGCGGCGAGACAGGCCTCTTCGGCAATTACCAGTCGACACGACCACTCGCGCGGCCGTGTGGCGGTGAAAACAGAACGGTGCGTCAAGCAATAAAAGCGACCCGATGCGGGTCTTGAGCTCCCGAACGGCCAGGAAACCGGAGCATGCAGGGTTTTCTGGGCGCGCCTTCAGCGGTATCCGGTATCGTCACAGCAACGATACCTCACCGCGCATACCCATCAGGAAAGAGGTCACTCGCAAAGTCACTTTTTGCTCCTCTGCCCAGTCAGCGATTTCGCCTTCCAGCAGCCGTGCATACTTTCGGTGCAACGCAGCCTCCTGTTCCATCTCTTCCTCGGTATCGCCGAGTTCCGGCGCAACATTGAAAACCCTGTGATAAGCACCGCAGTGCCGGTGCTCCAGTATGTAAACATCTTCGATTCTGTGCAGGTTGCAGGCCGCAGCCAAATGATCGAAAAACACCTTCTTCCAATGCTTGTATTTCTTCGAGCCTCCGCCCAGGGCCCCCAGCGCTGCACCGGCGAGAATCACATGATCGTAACGATTCTGCAGATTGTCGTGATTCATGAAGGTGACCGTATCGTCCAGGAGTCTCGGGTCCATGCAACTGAGCAGCAGCACGGTACCGCGCGGCGCGGGATAGGTCAGTTCACCAAACTTCGAAACCTGGGTCTTGGTCATTAAGTTCTCCACTGCGCTTTCGGAGCGGGGCACCCGCTGCGGGAGGAGGCGCCGATTTGAAACGATACGCGGCGGACCGGTGGCGGTTTCCCGGGCTCTCGAAGCCTCGGTGACAAGGCGCTGAATGCTACCGGCGCTTGGTCGGGAAACTTATCCGGCGACGACAGGCGCGTCAAGCGAAACGCAATCGACACGCGTTGCGGAGAACCATCTGCCGCGGAGCCGCCGATCTATTCATGCCACCCGGAAACCGAACGGAGTCGGGAGAAGCGGGATCGACGGACCCAGACCCTGGGCAATGCGCCCGGCGAGCGACAGTCAGGGTCGACTCGTGTGGCCGGGCTGAGGGAAAATGCGGCTCGGCGTGGCCGCTGGCGGGTCGAGTGAGGGGGACAAGAGGAGATGCAAGAGCCGATTGTCGTTGTCGGTATGGGTGAAATGGGCGAACTGTTCGCCCGCGGTTTCCTGAAGCGCGGACATCCCGTATACCCCGCGCTCAGGGGTATATCCCTGGCGGATATGGCTGCGAGCGTGCCGGAGCCGGGCCTCGTCATCGCCGCCGTCGGGGAAAATGACCTCGCATCCCTGCTCGAGTCGATCCCCCCGAGCTGGCAAGGGCGCCTGGTGCTGTTGCAGAACGAGTTGCTGCCGTGCGACTGGCAGCGGCACGGGATTGTGGACCCGACGGTCATCGTCGTCTGGTTCGACAAGAAAAAAGGCCGCCCTTTCGTCGCGGTTCTGCCGACCGCCGTCGGCGGTCCCCGCAAGGAGAGCGTACTCGAGGCGCTGCACGCGCTGGAGATCCCGTGCTATCCGGTGCCGCGCACCGAACTGCTGTATGAGTTGGTCAGGAAGAATCTGTACATCCTGACGATCAACATCGCCGGCTTGCGGCTGCCACCGGGCAGCACCGTCAGCCAACTGTGGGCGGATCATCGTCCGCTGGCCGAAGCGGTCGCTGCGGAAGCCCTCGACATTCAGGAACGGCTGGCCGGAGCCCCCCTGCCACGTCCCCGACTGCTCCAAGGTATGCTCGAGGGCTTTGACGGCGACCCGGACCATATCTGCACCGGCCGCACGGCGCGCCAGCGGCTGCAGCGGGCACTGGCGGTCGCCCGGCGCTCTGGCATCACGGTGCCCACCATGGCGGCGATCGAACTCGAATTGTCGGCGTCGGGCTGACCGGATAACCCGGAGTTGGATACGGCACCCTCACGACATGGATCGAGCCGCCGTAAGCGCTTGATCCTGGTGATGCCTTTCGCTAGTCTTGATCAGGACGCCGCATCGATGGGGGTTACAAGGGATCATGTCGCACGGTGCCGAAGCAGCCGCCAAGCAAAGCTTGGGCGACGAGGAAATCGTCGTTTATCTGTCCTCCATGAACCTGCGGGACCTGCCCGGACAGACACTGTCCTGGCTGCGGGGGCAGCCTCGTTGCTGGGCGCAGCTGATCATCTCCGGGGCAAGCAAGGCTGCCGTACTCGGCGTGGGATATGACTGTGTCGTGCTGTCGAGTCATGTTTCAAGCATCGCGATCGGTGCGCGCCTGAGCCGGCTTCCAGCCGGGAGCTATCGCGTGTCTTACCTCAGGTTGCGGGGAGGCTGCCCACCGGTCGAATTGGCGACGCGGGAGCATCGCCAGCCGACCGCCCATCCCGCAGACGTTGCGCCGACCTTTTTAGGCCTGTTCGCGGCGGATGGGGCCCTGAATGCAGATGATCGGCTTCAGCTCGTGATTCAGCAGGACATTGGAATCAACCGCCCGACCTGCGTTTATCGGAGCGATCCGGTGCGCATCATTGCCCATTCGGGCCTCTGGCCGGCACAACCGGCTTACCGATTCCTCGGCCAACGCGCTTGCGACATAGCCGCGTGTTTGCTGCTCACATTGAGTGTCACCGTATTTCTTGGATGGCTGCTCATTCCGTACTTCCTGTACCTTCGGGTGCGCCATGGGCATGTCTTCTACCGCGATGATTCGCGCTGGGTCCGCAGGAACGGCCGCCTGACGGAGGGGACCATCCACAAGATCGAGACGATGTTCACCGCCTCTGGTGGCGGACGTCGGCTTATTGGGGCAAGGGTGGACCGGCGGTCCGGCTCTTGGTCGGAGCCTCCCGTCACGACCTTCGTCCCGCGCTTTCTGCGCCGCTTCGGACTCGATGAGCTACCGCAGCTATGGAATGTCTGGAAGGGTGAGTGGTCCCTGTGGGGGCCACGCGCGAGCAAGAACGGCACCTACCCGCTGCCGGACGGGGGCATCGCGACCGAACGCGATTGCGAGGCGCGCTATGGGAATGGATGCCCGGGGCTGTTCAGCTCCCTGGTCAGTGCCTGCGGCAGGGAATACGCCCCGCCGAATGCCGCGACGCGGCTTGCGTACGACAACTTGGATCGGCAGCGCTGTTCGTTCCCTCATTCGATCAAACTCATCGCAAGAACGGCTTGTCACTGTTGCTTCGGCGGGTGACTTGCCCGCTTGTCGACACGACGATAACGGTATCCCGACCAGACCCGGGAACTCCGCCCACTCGCGGAGGCTTACAGTTAGCCGCTCACTTGCGGCGAGAACATATCGACCGTCAGCTGAAATACCCGCTCCAAGGGAATGCACGCCGTTTGTCCCGTCTTGGGCTTTCCGGTATCCATGAAGAACCCCTCGGCCTGATGAACCCCATTCTCGATGTTCACATGGGACACCCATTGATCGAAATCCGGAAGTACTTTTTCACTATTTTTTATCCCGAAGCCCTTGTCGATATAACCCGTATAGGCCAGCATGCAAAATAACGAGAGACCTCGATTGTCCACAGTAAAAATCGGACTCCCGTCGGGCGCGACGAATGACGCCAGCTGCTGTTGAGCCTGAGCTGCCGCGTCACCGGATCCGAAGGTCACCAGGAAATCACGGGACATTCTCGGCTCGACGGCAACAAAAGTGTCTATGCCCAACGCCCGCAGCAACTCCGCATGCTCCTTCGGGCGATAAAACGATATCAGATCATGGTTTGGCTTTTGGCTCAGCCCTGTACACAATAGGATCCGGGCCTTAGGGAAGGCCGAGCGGATCTGCGAAATGAGACGGTCATAGAGCCTATAGACGTCAGCTATTGGATCGAATCCGGCAGGCAGATACCATTCCGGATTTCTTAGCGGGCCCTGATAGTATTTAGATGAGAAAAGGTAATTGTGCTGGATGTGAGCGCCGGCATTGAGGAACAGGCTTGCGTAGTCCGGCCGGGAGCGCCTCACGTTCCTAATGAAGACATCGGTAAGCAACTGATCCAGAAAAAGCGCGCGACCCCACTTCGCCTGTTTCGATGTGAATAACAGCTGCGCATAACGCCGGTAGTTTATGGGCGCTGCGTTCAGCAACAGCCCCAATAAAAGGGCCACCTGCGAACGGATGGAAACTTTCGCATGTGCATTGTCGTTGACTGCCTGGATGATGGCCTGGGTCAGGAGCTTCAGATCCCAGCTCCCATCGACTCGCGTTTTCGTCCACGGATCGGGCATGAAAAACGCAGGACTGCTGAGGCTATTCCGTGCATTCATCGGGCTAATCGCACCAACGCGCAGTCCGAATCGCTGCTCCAGGATCTCCCATATCTGGGGGTGGTCGGTCGCCACAATGTCACCCAGCCGAAATACCTGGTGCTGTTCGAAGCGAAGGCCGGTATGGACCGTGACCCACTGGATCCAGGGTTCGAGCTGGTGTTGCTCATGTTCAGCTATTGTGGTCATCAAATCATGCTGGTCGAGCAACGCGCGAAAGGTCGGTAGGGTGCCGTCCATCGTATATTGCTCGAGCAAACCGAAATCCAGCTCGTTCAATCCTATCGATATCACCTGCGTCATGCGATGTTTCCCTTATCGGAAAAGGCTGGCGACTCACGGCATGTCTTGGCCCAAACATTCCAATGAGTGTTGTTCGATACCGGATAGGCCGCGCCGACAGAACGCGGCCATGCGGCTGGGACCGGACACGGGTTCGTGCGCTGCGGTGTCACTCCAGTCATCCCTTCATTACCGGCAGGAGGATTTTGCCGCTCCCCCGAAGGCGGCATAGCTTAGCCGCGCCAGCTTGGGTTCGAGCGAGCCCCGCCCCGTCGTTGACACCGTCCGTGGCCGAGCGCATCCTCCGCACCGATGCATCGCGCGTTCACCCCTTTCCCTCCCGACCCAGGAGTTGACCATGACCCTCCGTGCCGTACTTTTCCTGACGCTTTTCGCACTGCCCTTGCCGTCATTTTCGCAGATGGCGGGGATCAACCCGCAGGAAATGCAGGCGCTGCGAAGCTACTGCAAAGCCGACGTCGAACGGCTGTGCCCGGGCGTGCAGCCGGGCGGCGGACGGATCAAGGCCTGCCTGATGGAGAAGAAGGAGCAGATGTCGGTCGGCTGCGCGCAGGCCCTGCAGAAACTGCAGCAATCCAAGCCTTGAACCTGCGGGTCACGGCTTACCGCAGGGCCGAGGAGCACCGCGTGACCAGGTCGGAACTCTAGTTCACGCCTGATCCGACAGCCGTTTCGAACCGGGGTCGACGGACTCTCATCCCCGCCCCGGCAGAATGCCCCGCAGCATTTCGCACGCCTTGGACAAGGCCGTTTCCGTCGTGTCCCAGTCGATGCAGGCATCGGTGACCGAACGGCCATATTGCAGCTGCGACAGATCCTTGGGGATCGGCTGGCTCCCGGCTGCGATATGGCTCTCCAGCATCACGCCGACGATCGAGCGATTCCCGTCACGGATCTGGTTGACCACGTTCTGCAGCACCAGCGGCTGGTACTCCGGATTCTTGAAGGAATTCGCGTGCGAGCAGTCGATCACCAGGTTCTGCGGCAGGGAAACCTTCGCCAAGGCCTGCTCGGCCAGCGCGACGCTGACGCTGTCGTAGTTCGGCCGACCGCCCCCGCCACGCAATACGACGTGGCCGTAGCGATTGCCGCGGGTCCGGATGATCGCGGAGCGACCCTCGCCGTTGATGCCGAGGAAGCAGTGTGGATGCGAAGCCGACACGATCGCGTTGATGGCAATGCCCAGATCGCCATCGGTCGCATTCTTGAAACCGACCGGCGTCGACAGGCCCGAGGCCATTTCGCGATGGGTCTGCGATTCCGACGTGCGAGCCCCGATCGCGGTCCATGCGATCAAATCGCCGAGATATTGCGGCGCGATGGGGTCCAGCGCCTCGGTTGCGGCCGGCAGGCCCAACTCTGCCACATCGAGCAGAAAGCGCCGCGCCTTGCCCATGCCCTCCTCGATCCGGAACGAGTCGTCCATCCGCGGATCGTTGATGTAGCCCTTCCAGCCGGTCGAAGTGCGCGGCTTCTCGAAGTAGACCCGCATGACCAACACCAGCGTATCCGACAGCTCGTCGGCCAGACACTTGAGGCGCTGCGCATAATCGATGCCGGCCACCGGATCGTGAATGGAGCAGGGCCCAACGATCGCGAAGAGTCGTCGGTCCTCGCGGTCGAGAATGCGGCGCAAGGTTGCGCGCGCGGCCGTCACGGTTTGAGCCGCGGTTTCGGTGAGCGGCTCCCGCGACTTGATCGTATCCGGGGAGGGCATCAGCTCGAACGAGTCGATGTTCAGGTTTTCGGTCGGCCGCAGTGGCATGGTCATGTCTCCCTTGAATCGCTCGCGAGCGCACCCCGGTCAGTTTATACCGCGCGTGGGGCAGCGCGTCGAGCCGCCGGCACGACGTAACAGCCGGTTCGCCGTCGACCACCCACCTCGCTCGGCGATGGCGGGAAACGCGCGGTAGGACGCTGGCATCGAGGCTCCCCGGTGCCTGGCGTGAGTCAGCGACGTAACGGAGACAGAGGCCGGACTTCACCCCGCTGCAAGACCCGCAACGCGCGGGGCTGATCTAACTCTTGCTGCGCACGCTCTTCGGCGAAACGCCAAAGTATTTCTGGAAGGCCACCGAGAAATTGGTCGCGTGACGGTAGCCGACCGCATAAGCGGCGACGGAGACGTGACACCGCGTGGCTTCCAGCATCCGATAGGCGTGCTGCATGCGCGTCTCCAGCAGCAAGGCATAGGGCGTCGTCTGGAACAGCTGGTGGAACAGCTGCTTCAGCTTGAACTGGTTGATACCCACCCGTCGCGCCAGTTGCTCAACGGACGGTGGCTCCCGAAACTCGTCGAGCAGGATATCGCGGGCCTGATGCGCGGCGGCCACATCCCGCGCCGACAGCCGCCCTTTGGCGGGCGAATCCGGTTGCAGACACTCCAGTTCCGCCGCCAGGATCGCCAGCGCCTGACCGTGTACGAACAGGCTCCGGAGTTGCATCGGGGCACCGTCGTTCAACAGCTGTCCGGCAGCAACCCGGGCCGCGCTCGACATGGGACGGTGGCTGACGACCCGTACGCTGCCACGATCGAACAGATGCGGGCAGTAATCCGTGCCGAAATGGCGGTCCAGCCATCCCTTGGTCAATGACAAGCGCAGCTGCGCGACGGGCATTGCGGCCTGGTATTCACGCGCCCCGCGGCTCGATGCGAACGTGGTGACGGTCGAAAAACCCTCCCGGAAGATGACCTCCGGACCCGAGTTTGCGGTAAAGCGCGACACGCCCTGGACGCCCAGCGTCACGACCAGACGCGGCTCCGGGTGATCCACCTGGCTGAAGATCGCCAGGTCACGCGACGGCCGGTAGCGGGTCTCGATATAGCTGAGATCTTCGTCGAGGACACGGATGAGGGTGGAACCCTTTCCCAGGGTTTCCGGCAACGGCTGCCGGAGCCCCTCGGCGACCCGTTGAATCGCCATGTCGTCGACACTGACACGCGCTCGCGATGAGCTGCGGCCGCTTCCGTTAGGCATTGCGGAATCCCTCGTCAAACTACCTGTGCCATACGAAACGCTCCTTCTACCATAGTTTTGCCTATGGAAGACAAGTGCTTGCGTTGGCAGTATGGCCCGGCTCACCGCCCGGGACAGCTCATGAACGGGCGAGAGAGCCAATCGAGCGGGATTGCGCCCAGGGCCGGTCCGACGCAAACCCGCACAGCCACTCACAACAGGAAGAAATGATGACGACACCCAGACGACGCTTCTTCGGCGGCATTGCCGCGGCCTTCGCCGCCAGTCTCGCCGGCCAGACCGCCAACGCCACGGCGGACAACTGGCATCCCGGCGGCCCCCTGCTGATCAAGGCCGATGTGCTGTTCGACGGCACCCAGTTCCTCTACGGACAGGCCGTCCTGGTCCGGCAGGGCAAGATCGTCAAGGTGGCGCCGGCCGGCGAGATCAAGGCCGACGGCGCCAAGGTCGTGACCGTCAAGGGCGGCACGATTCTGCCCGGTTTCATCGACATGCACACTCACCACCTCGTCCAACACGTGCCACCGCAGCGCATTCTGGAACATGGTGTAACCACGGCGCGCGACCTCGGCGGGCCGCTGACTCCGGCCACCATCGACAAACCGTACCAGTTGCGGCAGCCCTTGTCGGGACCCATCATCTCGGCGCCGGGCGGCTATCCGAATGTGGTGTTCCCGGGTTCAGGGGTAGAGATCGCTGGCGAAACCAATGTGCGGGCCAAAGTGGACGAACTGGCCGCCGGCGGCGCCAGCATCATCGCGCTGTCGCTCGAAACTGGCGAATCGGAAGGCGCCGCGTGGCAATGGCACATGCCGGCAACGCCCCCGCCCTGGCCGACGCTGACGAAGGGCGAGCTCGAGGCCATCGTCGACCAGGCTCACAACGTCCATCATCTGCGCGTCGTGGCCTACTTCGGCTCGGATGCGTCGGCGCAGAGAGCGCTTGACGCCGGCGTGGACGAATGGGCGCACATGCCCTGTGACCCCCTCTCGCCGGGCGTGATCGCCAGCGCGGGCGCCAAGGGTGTTGCGATCGACACAACCATCGACACCGCCGTGCAATGCACGGGTGTGCATGAGAATGCTGCGGCGCTCTTTGCGTCGGGCGCGAAGATCTTCTACGCGACCGATATGGGGCATCCCGACATCCCCCATGGCATCGACGCGCAGGAGATTCACGTGGGCATCCACGCCGGCATGCACAATAGCCTCCCGTTCCCGGATGCCGTTGCCAGGGCTCTCGCATCGGCGACCAGCCTGGCCGGTGACTACCTCGGCCTCGCTCCGCTCGGACGGATCGTACCCGGCGCACCCGCCGATCTGATCGTGATCGGCAGCGACCCGCGCGCGAATTTCAAGGAACTCGAATTTCCGCGCGTTGTGATCAAGGATGGCCGGATAGTGATCCGGCGTAAGGCAGGTCAGTAGGGCCAGTGAATGCGGGCTGCCGCGCATCGCGCCGTCCAGCCCGCCGCCCGTGACGGGCGACGCAGATAAGCTCGCCCGGATCAGGATGCCCGCACTCGAAGCTCGCGTCGCGCGATGCCTGTCACTCCGGCTTGGCCGACCCCCTCTGGAAAGATTGCCACAGCCCATACAGGCCTTCCATCGACTGCAGGTGCGGCGGCAACCAGGGCCGCATCAGGACCATCGGATCGAATCCCTCGGCGCCCGAGGCCATCTGGCGGCGCAGGATTTCGAGCATCTCCTGCTGCAGCGGCTCCACATCCGGCAGGCCGAAGAAGGTTCGCAGTTCCTGGGGCGTCACGTCGATGTCGAGCTTGATGTGCATGGGTCACCTGCGGGATGGAGCGGTTTAAAGTGAAAGAGTCGCGTAGCGACACCGGCGCGCCTTTCCCTCCGGGAGAGGATGGGTGAGGGCCAACGGTCATGGCACGCGTCCTTTCATCCTCCGGGGTGGCACGCGGAGCCTACGTTTTGCGATCAGGCGGCGCGATCGCCGCAACGCGCGACGCCTCTCTCGCCCGAACCCTTACACCGTCCGACCGAAGTTGCCGTGCGTACCCGAGGACACCGTACGACGCCGGCCCCGACCCGATGCTCGGAATCAGGGGTGCGGCGTCGCCTCGGTACGGGTCTCAGGCCTTCGCGTCCTCGTTCCAGATCTCGCAGCTGCGGTCTTCCGGATGCAACTGCGCAGCGTTTTCCGGCTTGATGTGCCAGTACGACTGGTCGATGGCCGAACCGGTGTATTCCGACTTCCGCTCATGGAAGAACGGGCACCAGAAATTCTCTACCGTCTTGACGAGGTAAGCCGACCACTCGTACAGGCCGACGCTGAGCGGGCAGTAGAAGTTACAGTTGAACATCCAGAACAGCTTGGAGTTCACCCACGGAGCGGTCGCGTCCATCTTGAAGGTGATCTGGTCGGACAACTTGTTGTAGCGGTGCGTCGACCACCCCGGAACGAAGTCCCAGTACGACTTGATGTTCTCGGCCCCCAGGACGCGCAAATGCGCCCAAAGCACCCCCGCCCCGATGAGCACGAAGGGCAGCGAGACGAACAGCGGCAGGTAGATCAGGATGGCCCCGCCATATCGTCTCCACGGCGACAGCGTGTAGAACCGCTTGCCGATCGCGATGCGCTCGCACTGGCATTGCTCACAGGCCTTCGGAAGTGCACTCATTACGAAACCTCTTTCTTCTTGTTAAATTGGGTGGAAGGGATGGACAGGAGTGGAGTGGAGTGGTCTGCGACCCGGCGCGACTCAGACCCGCCAGACGTCCCCAAGTCGACGGTGCGGTCGGGCAGCGCACGCCGACCAAGCGATCGCGCCCTGCCTTGCCCCCTGTCGGGCAACATGGCTGGGGCTCACCGTGGGTGGCCCGGCGACGCTCACGGCCCCGGAATGATGAAACCAATCGACGCGCAGGACGGCACGCCTCGCATCCGGCTGGCTTGCAGCCAGCTTCTGATTTTCCGCCCCTTCATCACCCGCACCGCATCGCAAGAACCTGCGGAAACAACTCGCCATCGATCCACGCTCCTCGATGCCATGGGCTTCCGCCCGCAACCGTCGACAGGAACAGTGCTGGTGCGGCATCCGTTGCGACACAAGCTGCTGTTCCGCCGAATGGTATCAAGTTCGCCGCTCGGTGGGAAATACGCCGCGGATCGGCCTCGGCCGTCCCCGGCCCGGCGCGACAGCCGGATCCCGGGCGGGCAGCGCGCCACCCCGGGGCATCGAATCGCGCTCAGCGCGAGGCCGAGAACGTGCTGCGATACCGGCTCTTGACCGCCTGCGCCAGATCATGGACCGCCATGGCGTAATGCGTGCTGTGGTTGTAGCGGGTGATGACGTAGAAGTTCTGGTAGCCGAGCCAGTACTCGTCGCCGTCGTTGGTACTCAGGCGTAGCAGTGCGACCGGCTCGGCGGCCACGCGCAGGACGCCCGAAGGATGTATCCCATGGCTGGCCAGCGCGGCGAGGGTGTAGCGGGTGTCGAAACCCGATTCCAGTTCGGCGGCCGAAGCCCCGTCGGCCAATGCCGGGGTGACGACGGCACCGCCGCTCTGCCAACCGTGGCGCGCAAAGTAATTCGCGACGCTGCCGATCGCATCGACCGGCGCCCACAGATCCTTGCGGCCGTCGTCGTCGAAGTCGACGGCCCATTCGAGGAAACTCGAGGGCATGAACTGACCGAGCCCCATCGCGCCTGCGAACGATCCGCGGGGCATGGCCGGATCCATGCGTTCGGCTCGCGTCATTAGCAGAAAGCTCTTCAATTCGTCCGTGAAGTACTCGGCGCGACGCGGGTAGTCGAAAGCCAGGGTCGCCAGCGCGTCCAGCACGCGGTCCTTACCGACGTTCGAACCGTAGATCGTTTCGACGCCCATGATGCCCAGCACGTACTCGGGCGGCACGCCGAAGCGGGCCTGCGCACGTTCCAGCGCCCCCGCGTAGCGATGCCAGAACGCCGCACCCTTGGCGATGTGGTTTTCGGTCAGGAACTTCGCACGGTAGCGCGACCAGCCGCCGGGCTTCGGTTTGACGCTAGGCGCCTCCCGGTTCATGTAGGCAATGGTCCACTCCTTGCGGCGCGCCTCGGACAGCAGCCCCTTCAGGTAGTCGGGGCGGAATCCATGCTCCGCGACCATGCGTTCGATGAAGCGATCGACCGCCGGCTGGCCGCCGAAGTCACCGGTCACGAACGGGGCGGAATAAGCGCCCACGGGCTCGGGCTGCGCCGGCACACGGGGCTTTTCCGGCTTGGGGACCACGGTCGCGATCGGTTTCGCCGGTGCCGGCGGCGGAGCCCGGTGTGCTTCGCACCCGGCCAAGGCCACCACGACGCTCAGTGTCGCCGCAACCAGCCCTTTCGCCTTCGTCTCCATCGCCAACTCCATCATCGTGCTCCCGCAATTTACCGAGATCGGAACGCCCGGCGGACAAGATCGTGCCGGCAGAGACCGGCGACTCGCTGCGGAGCCGGTCCGCCGGATTCGGCACGTCCCGCCGCGTGACCGCCTATGATACGCGGCGCGGTGTGACGCTCAAAGGCTCAGCACTCGATCACGTTGACGGCGAGACCGCCGCGTGCCGTTTCCTTGTACTTGCTCTTCATGTCGGCGCCGGTCTCACGCATCGTCTTGATGACCTTGTCCAGCGACACATGGTGCTTGCCGTCACCGCGCAGGGCGATACGGGCGGCGTTGATCGCCTTGACCGAGGCCATCGCGTTGCGCTCGATGCACGGAATCTGAACCAAGCCCCCGACCGGATCACAAGTCAGGCCGAGGTTGTGCTCCATGCCGATCTCGGCCGCGTTTTCGACCTGCTCGGGCGTCCCCCCCAACACACCGGCCAGCGCGCCGGCCGCCATCGAGCAGGCCACGCCGACTTCCCCCTGGCAGCCGACATCGGCACCGGAGATCGACGCGTTTTCCTTGTACAGCAACCCGATCGCCCCGGCAGTCAGCAGGAAACGCACGACACCGTCTTCCAGTGTCTCGCGATCCGTCGCTACAAAGCGAGCCCAATAGTGCAGCACGGCGGGAATGATACCGGCCGCGCCATTGGTCGGCGCGGTGACGACCCGACCGCCCGCCGCATTCTCCTCGTTGACGGCCAGTGCATAGAGATTGACCCAGTCCATGATGCTGAGCGGGTCGCGCAGCGCCGATTCGGGATTGCCGGAAAGCTTCTGGAACAATTCGGGCGCCCGTCGCTTGACTTTCAGTCCGCCCGGCAGCGTCCCGACATGGTGACAACCCCGCCGCACCGTGTCCTCCATGACGTGCCAGATCTTCAATAACCCTCGGCGCACCTGGGCTTCACTGCGCCAGGAAAGCTCGTTCGCCATCATCAGGTCGCCGATCGAAGAGCCGTGCCGCTGGCACAGCGCGAGCAGTTCCGTCCCGGAACGGAACGGGAAACGCAGTCGGGTCGTATCCTCCTTGATGCGGTCTCCACCAGCCGCGTCTTCGTCGACGACGAACCCACCGCCGACCGAGTAGTAGGTGCGCGCATGGAGCAACGCGCCATCGTCGCCGAAGGCCTGAAACGTGAGACCGTTGGGATGATAGGGCAGGGTCTGGCGGCGGTTGAAGACGAGATCGGTTTTTTCGTCGAAGGCGAGGGCATGCCGGCCGAGCAGGCTCACCGTCTTGGCGGTCCGAATGGCGGCCAGGCGCTCCGGCACCGTGGCCGTGTTCACCCGTTCCGGCTCCTCGCCCTCCAAGCCGAGCAGGACCGCCTTGTCGCTGCCATGGCCTTTTCCGGTCGCTCCCAGCGAGCCGAACAGTTCGGCCCGCACCCGGACGACGCGTTCGTGCAGCGCCTGCCGTTCCAGTCGCTGCGCGAACAGGCGCGCGGCCCGCATCGGGCCGACCGTATGCGAACTCGAGGGACCGATACCGATCTTGAACAGGTCGAAAACGCTGATCGACATGAGCGCGTTACCCCAGCACGAAACCACCGCAAAAAACCCCGGCGCCGGTAAGACCGGTCCGGGGCTGACGGCAAGTACCGAGGATAACGGCTGGCTCCGGATCAGAACAGATCCGAATTCCGAACAAACCGTTTTGGGGATGCAGGCGGGGCGCCGGAAGACACTCCGGACCGATGGAACAACTCGGCAGCGCGGGGAAGCCCTGCTTTATACAGGGCTTCCCGCGATCGAATGCGGCAAATGTTCCATCTCGTGGGGTCTGCCGAAACCGCGTTCCGTCTCACCCGTTCCGAACGAAGCCGGGGCGGCCTTCGTTCAGCGTTGCCTTAGAAGCGCCGAGCCGTCGTGGTAACTGCTTCCGCACTGGCCTGCTTGCGCGGCTGCAGTTGTCCGACCTCGTAGGCGATGGTCTGATACAGCTCGGGCACCCATTCCGGCAGGTCGCCGCTGGCAGGCATCAAGGCTTTCTGCCGCGGATCGTGCGGAGCAATGACGACCTTGACGTTCTCCTTGCCGACATGCGCCACGAGCACGAACAGTTCCTCGATGGTCATGTCCCCCATCGCGAGGCAGCCCGCGGAAACCGCTTTACCGTGGATGAAGATCTCGCCACCGAGGCGGCTGCGTCCTTCCATCTGCGCCTGAAAGCGATCAAAGCTGTTGGGATAGTCCAGTTTCATCGACAAGTGGTAATTGCTGTTCGGATTCAGCAACACCAGCCGGTACACGCCTTCCGGCACCTGCCGGTCGCCCTCGCGCAATTTCGGGCCGCGGGTTCCGCTCGCCGCCTGGATGTCGTAGGACCGGATCAGCTTGTTGATGCCGCGTCGGTCCGGGGCCCAGATTTCCATTCGCCGTTCGGACTTCAAGGCCAGCAGTGTCACCTCGCGCGGCGGATAGTCGACGCCCGCTTTCTTGAAATACGGCACCAGACGTTCGACGGACTCCGGGCCGTAGATATGCAACACATCGGAGACCGAGCGCGATCCGGAGAAGTTCAGGGGGATCTCGGGCACGGGAATCCGCGACAAATAGCGGGGTTCGAAGTGCTTCTTCGGCACGGGCGCGGCCGCGACCGGCTGGGGCTGAACGGTACGCGTGCTGCAACCCGAGAGCCAGACCGCCAGGGCCACCGCGAGGAGGGGAAACAAGGTCGTCGTCTTCATCACTGTTCGTCCACGTTTTAGTGCTTGCTGGGGCTGTGCGCCGCTCGTTGTCTCTTTGACGTCACAATGTTGCTCGGATCACAATTGTGCGTGATATAGCGCCAACAGCAGGCCCGTGTCAAGTGGTTCGACACAACAGCGCGCAAGGGCCGTGGGAAAATACCACAGTTCACCCCGTGCCGACCCACCGTCGGTCCGTGCTAGAGTGCCAATCGTCGGCTTTCCAACCTACTGGCCAAGACACCCCAATGACCGAACTCCCCTTCGACACCTATTACCGCTACGACGAACTGACCCGTGCGGTCGAGCGGCTCGCCGCCGATCATCCCGGCCTCGTGCGCTTGCACAGCATCGGGCGCAGCTACGAAGGCAGGGACATCTGGCTGGCGGCGGTTACACGGTTCGAAACCGGGGAGGACCGCGACAAACCGGCACTCTACATCGACGGCAATATCCACGCGACGGAAGTCACCGCGTCAATGGCCTGCCTTTATTTCATACAACACCTGGTAGCGCGGTACGGCACGGAGGCCGACGTCACCCGCTGTCTCGACACGCGGGCATTCTACATCTGTCCGCGGCTCAATCCGGATGGCGCCGAACTGGCGCTCGCCGATGTGCCGCGTTTCATCCGCTCGAGCACGCGCCCCTACCCCTACGAAGAGGAACCGGTTGGGGGCTTGCGGCGGGAGGACATCGATGGCGACGGCCGTATCCTGACGATGCGGATCCCCGACGCCACTGGCCCCTGGAAGATCAGTGAACACGATCCGCGCTTGCTCGTCCGCCGCGAACCGACCGAGGCCGGCGGCAATTACTATCGCCTGTTGCCGGAGGGTTCGATCGAGGACTACGACGGCGTGCGGCTGAAACTGCAGCCCTTGCGCACGCAACTGGACCTGAACCGCAACTACCCGGCCAACTGGCGTCCGGAGCCAGAACAGCACGGAGCCGGCCCGTTTCCTGCGTCCGAACCCGAAGTCCATGCCGCGGTCCGCTTCGTCAGCGACCACCCGAACATCACCGGAGCCGTCACATTCCATACCTTCAGCGGCGTGCTGTTGCGACCCTACTCCCACCGGGCCGACGACACGCTGCATGCCGAGGATCTATGGACTTATCAGAAGATCGGCGCCAAAGGCACCGAGTTGACCGGCTACCCGGCCATTTCGGTGTTTCATGACTTCCGCTACCACCCGAAATCCGTCATCACGGGCACCTTCGACGACTGGGTGTTCGAGCACCTCGGCTGCTATGCCTGGACCGTCGAGATCTGGAGCCCCCAGCGCGAAGCCGGCATCAGCGACTACCGGTTCATCGAGTGGTACCGGGAGCATCCGATCGAAGACGATCTGAAACTGCTGAAGTGGAACGATGAGGTGCTGGGCGGCAAGGCCTTCGTCGACTGGTATCCCTACGAGCATCCGCAACTGGGACCGATCGAACTGGGGGGCTGGGATACGCTGTACTCATGGAGCAATCCGCCTCCGGCTCTGCTGGAACGGGAAATCGCCAAGTTCCCGGACTGGCTGGTCTGGCATCTGCTGATTTCGCCGCGGCTCGAACTGCGGGCCGCGACGGCCGAAGCCCTGGGCGACGACACCTGGCGGGTCCGGCTGGTCGTCGACAATACTGGCTGGCTGCCGAGCTACGTCACCAAGCTGGCACTGGAGAAACGGCTGACGCCGGGGGTGATTTGCGAGATCGAGCTCCCTGCAGGGGCGCAGTTGCTGGTCGGAGAGCCTCGATCCTCACACGGCGAGCTCGAAGGGCTGGCCTACACGCCCGTCACCTCATCGAGCTGGGCAGGGTGGAGTGGTGACGAAACCAACCAGCGCCTCAAGGCGGAGTGGGTCGTGCGCGCCAAAGCCGGCGACACCCTCACGTTGACGGCACGCCATGCGCGCGCCGGCCGGGTACGGACTGTCGTGACGCTTTGACGCCAGCCGCAGGCGACAGGCCCCGAACCGTTCACCCGGGATAAACGGCCGCCCCGAGCAATAGCAAGGCCGCTCCGGACAGCGCGAAGAATGTCGCGACCATGCCGCCGACGCGGAAGCGGAAATCCTCGGGGCTGCGGCTCATGCCGAACGCGTGGGCGAACCGTCCCGCGAGCAGGATCAGGCCGAGGCCGTGGACCAGATAACTCGGAAAGCCGCGGGTCTCGACCCACGCCAGCAGGAGCAGCGCCAACGGGACGTATTCGGCGAAGTTGCCCTGGACGCGGGCTGCCCTGAGCAGTTCGGCCGAGTCGCCGTGACCAACCGCGATCTGGTCGCGGCGCCGGCACCGGATGACCCGGAGGCTCAGCGCCACGAAAACGAGCGCGAGAATCGCCGCGTAGACGGGAACGATGACCGGGTTCAAGGGTGTGCCGTCGTCAACGTGACGATCCCGAGCCGGCTAATGAGTGACGACTTTCGGCAACTGCTTGGCCTGTTCGACCCAATCCGCGACGAACGACGCGGCGGGTACACGACCGGTCAGCCCTTTCTGTTCCTGGACCTCGGTCAACTTCGCGTGCAGATTGGCCGGCACGCGCTGGGCCAGTTCCGCGACGGTGTCGACGCCGGCCGCTTCGAGCAGCTCGGCGTATTGCGGGCCGATGCCGTTCACCCGGAAAAGGTCGGCATGGTTGACCCAGCGCAGCACGAGACTGGCGCTGATGCCGGTGGACTCACAAATCTTCTGTCGTCCGGCCGCCGTGGCGCCCTGCTCCAAGAGGCCGGCGCAGTCGCCAATACCCGCCTGAGCCAGCTTTTCCGCATACGCGGGGCCGATGCCCTCGATTTCCTCGATTTTCGCCATTCCATCACTCCTTACGGTTGAATCGTCTGACGGGTTACCAGCCGCGCGCCCCGCGGCGCACTGATCCCGGGCCGCTGCAGCATCCCCGGCCTATCGCTGCACGCTGAGGACCCGCGGGGCTATTTCGGGTTGACCTTCCCGAATTCCGCCAGGAACGCGGCAATCCGCTCATGAACGCCCTTGTACAGCGCTTCTTCCAACGAGGACAGCCCGCCAGTGCCGGCGACGATCAGCTTGCTTTCCCACAGCACGGCATTGACATGCTGGGGCACCTCGAGCGGGCTCCGTCCGTCGCCGGCCTCCTGTAACGGATGGAGCTCGGACGACCAGTTCACCGCATGCGCGTAATGCGCCAGCGCCTCGACATCGGCCGACAGCGCCGCAGCCGGGCTCTCCGGCCCCGTCGCTACGATGTCGACGACCAGCAACAATCGGCCGGTCATATGGGGCAGGAAATGCAGGTCGAACGCATTCTTGGCAATCTGGAACTTGATGCTCGATGCCGCCATCATCGACCCGACTTCCGCGTTGATGCGATTGCAGACGGTCTTGATGGCATCGCTCTTGGCCTCCTCGACGGGGCAGTAGAACACGATGCCCGGCCACCCATGCAGGCGCTGCAGATCCGTCTGCTTCATATGGTCGAGAATGCGCTGCTTCACATGAGCGGGAATCGGCGCGGTGTCCGGAACCACATCCGGCATCGCCTTCGCCGGGGCGACCGCGGTCGTCTGCGCAACCACCTGCGGGCTAACCATAACCATCGTCACTAACCCCGCCCGGCAGAGCCATTGCAGCCATCGCAAATTCACGTTCATCATGCAAGTCTCCTGAAAAAAAGACGGTCCGGGCGGATGATACCGGATCGACGCCGGGCAATGCCCCCGTGGTTGACGTGCCATATCGTATTACGAGGCGGGGGACTAAGGAAGCCGAACCGCCACGCCGGCCGCTGTCGAGAAACGACCGGGCCGTGTGTTGCACCTGAGCGTTCGGCAGCAGAAGCAGGCACGGCACGCGGCCCTCTGCTACCATCCTGCGGTCCAGTCAACGCTCTGTGGGAGCCCTTTATTGTCCGCTACCGAACCCGGCCGAAGCCCGCGTCGCCAGAGCAAGCCCATGGCGACGCGGAAACGGAGCGCGGCACGGCGGCCCGCGCCGCGGAGCCTGCCGGCCCGCCTGACCTGGCAGCAAGCGCTGATCCTGAGTGTCGAAACCGCCGCACTGATCGCGGCGGCCCTGGTGGCGATCATCGCGGCGCTGGGCCACGCGGCCGAGCGCTTCGCCGGAACCGGGCTGATGTCCAGCCTGCTGCCCTTCGCCGCGATCGTGTTGGGGCTGGCCCTGACAACGACGGTGGCACTCAAGGTCTGGCGCCTGTGCCGGTCGTGGCTGCTGCGGCTGAAGCCGTTCCTTCCGGCGCTTGCGGCTTGCCTGCTGGCCGCCTGGGCTGGCTGGTTTGCGTCACGGGACGCCTACCATCGCCAGCTCACCAATTTCCGGACGCTGGTGGGCGGCACCGCGGAAGCCGAGCGCACGACCCTGGCCCATCAGGTTTTCGCTGCCTACCGGCGCGCCGACCTGTACCAGTACCAGCTGATGTGGGAGAGGGCGGGTGCCTATCTCCCGTTCATACAGGAGGCCGCCAAGATCTACGGTGTCGATGAGGACGTCCTGGTCGGCGTCGGCGCGGCCGAATCGTCCTTCCGACCACGCGACAGCAAGGATGGCGGGCGTGGGCTGTTTCAGATCACCGCGCCACCCAAAACGGCCATGGCCGAGGCCCGCAAGCATCTCGACGCCACGACGGTCGACCTGCGCGACCATCGGCACAATACCTTCGTGGCTGCCGCAACGCTGAACCACTATCTCGCGGAAATGAAGGGAGACTTGTTCCTGGGCCTGCTGGCCTACAACATCGGCCCGCGCAACGGCGGTCTGCTGTCGATCATGAGCCAGTACCACGCCCGCGATTTCGTGACGATACAGCCCTACCTGCAACACCTGCCCCGGGATTACCCGGTGCGCGTGCTGACGGCCGCGCTGGCCTATCGGTTGTGGCGCACCGAGGGCCGACTACCGAAGTACGAGGAAGGCAACAACGCCGTGCACATCCAGAAGGTCGGCGTCCCGGGCCTGGGCTAGCCCTGCGCCCTGCAGCCCCCTGGTCGGTAAGCGCGCCGGACTCTCATCCCGTTAATCCCGCGTGCAACCAATTCCCCAGCGCATCGAAAGTGTCGCAGGCCGCGTCTATGGCGCGCGCCTCAAGCTCCGGCGCCGCCACCGCAGCCGCCAGCCGCAGGCGGAATGCCAGCCAGCGCGCATCCACCTCGTCGCCGTAGGCGTTGAAGAAATCGGCGCCGGCTCCCGCCACCACAGCTAGCCGGGCGGACAACTGCCGCGCGATCAGGCGCCCGCCCAAGGTCGCGCCCTCGAGGACATAAGTCACGCCGAAGGCCGCGGCGAGTTCACCTACCGCGGGCAGGGCGGCACAGCGTGGCAGAGCGGCGATCGCTTCCGCCGATAGTCCGAGATGCCGCAGATCCGCTTGCAGGTGGAGGGCCTTGCGCCGCGCCGGCCAGTCGATGGCCATCTCCGGCGCCCAGGGGTCCAGCACAGCTTCCAGCGGCCCGTAGAACCCATGGAGGCGCGCCAGCCAGAAGCGATAATCCGCCCGCGTCAGGGTCGGCTCAAGAATCGGGAACGTCCGTTCGACACGCCGATGCTGCGCGGCGGTGGCCATCTTGAACCGGTTCCAGAGCGCCTCGGCCGCCGCATCGCGCACCATGGGAGCTGCGCTCAACGCTCGCCCTCCGGAAGCGTCACGGCCATGAACCAGTAGGCTGCGAAAACGCGGAGTTTTTCGACGAAATCGTCGAGATCGAGGGGTTTGCTGAGATAACCCGAGGCACCCAGCCGGTAGCAGGCGACCACATCGCGCGGGTTGCTCGACGTCGACAAAATCACCAGAGGCACTGGGGGCCGCCGCGGCAATCGGTTCAGATCTTCCAGCAGCTGGCGTCCGTCGCCGGTCGGAAGGTTCAGGTCCAGCAAGACCAGGCACGGCAGCGGCGGTGCGGGGTCGGGCGATTTTTCCGGGGGCAGCAGATAGCCCAGCGCGCCCTCGGTCGAGGTGCAGCGAATGATCGGCCTTTCCACGCCGACCTTGCGAAGCGCCCAACAGGTGACTTCGAAGTCCTCGTCGGAATCCTCGACGATCAATAGCGGCACGTTGCGTCTCATGTTCCTCGTCCTGCGCCGCCCGGCGCCAGCGTGAAGTAGAACTGGCACCCCTCGCCCGGCACCGATTCCAGCCAGATCCGCCCACCTTGCTGATCGACATGTTTGCGGACGATGGCAAGGCCGGCACCGGTCCCGCCACCGTAGGCATCGCGCGGATGCAGGCGGCGGAAGATCTGGAACACGGCGTCCCGGTGCCGTTCGGCGATGCCGATCCCGTTGTCCTTGACGAAGAAGGTCAGGGGGGTTCCGTCCAGATAGCCCACCTCGACGCACTTATCGGACCGATCGTTGTACTTGATGCCGTTGGTGATCAGATTTTCGAACACGGCCGCGGTCCGGACCGGATCACAGGCGATCGTCGGCAGGGGTCGCGGAATCTCGATCCGCGCCGCCGATTCGGTGATCTGCGCGGACAGGTTCTCGAAGACGGTGCGGAGCAACTGATTCAGGTCGACCGTCCGGACGACGAGGTCCTGTCGTTCGATCTGCGCGTACTGCAGCAAGGCCTCGATCTGGCCGCTCATGCGACCGGACAGCGTCCTGATCGTTTCCAGCCAGGCCAGTTCCTGGGGTTGCAGCCGTTCGTGGGCGGCATCATGCAGGAAACAGGAGAAGTTGCGGATGCCGCGCAGCGGCTCACGCAGATCGTGCGCCGCGGTGTGCGCAAATGCTTCCAGCTCGGCGTTGCTGCGCTCCAGCCGCACCGTCAACTGGCGCAGCTTCTCGGCTTGCTGCCAGGGAATCAGTGCGCGCTGCAGGTCGGCCACTGCCTCACGTTCAGGCTCGCCCCAGGGCCTGGCCATGCCGCGAACCTCCTGCTTCCAGACCTCGAAGGAGCCACGCGCCGTCAGGCGCGCCTCGCCGCTGGTGACATCGATCTCGACCGGCTTCTGCGGATTCCCGGCCCACTCGACCTCGTGCACCCACTCGGGACGAAAGCCCAAGATGAATTGACCCGGCTCCAGCAAGCGCACCGCGACGAGGCCGGTTGCCCGGTCGGCATACGCGCCAGCCGCCGGGTACAGCAACGGCAGGCGATCGGTCGTGAAACACTCTGCCTGCGCCTCCAGCCAGGGGCGCATGGCTTCGATCAGATCGGCGGGCGGGGTGTTGCCCGCCAGGATCACTCGCTGCCCGTCGCACAGCGCGGCTCCGGTCACATCCATCGCTTCGATCAGTCGAGCCGGCAATCCGGCCAGACCCTCGTCGAGTGATGGCTCTGCGGACAGCGCCCGCATCAGGTCGGCGATTCGCCGTTTGGCGGCCAGCGTTTCGCGCTGACGTTCGGCCGCCTCCTTTTCGACCACGAGCAGCGCCAAGGTTTCGGCCAAGACCCGGCAGGCCAGGCGAGCGGCATACGGCAACGCACGCGGTGCCGAGTTCCAGCACGACAAAAAGCCCCACAACTCGCCTTGCTGCGCCAGCGTCACCACCAGCCGGGCCCGCACGCCGACGTTCAGATAAAACCGGTTGCACATGCGCGAGATGCTGCGCAGCGACGCGTAGCCCAGGTCGAGTGTCGCCAGGTCCAGCTCCGGCTCGAATGAGACCAGCGGCACCGGCTCGTCGCCGAGGTCAGGGGAATACTGGAAGGGCATCAGGAGCATTTGGCGGCGCCCCGGTTCCGGAATGTCCGAGCGTGGAAAACGCTTGCCGAGCAGGTCCAGCACGTGCGGCTCACGCGACTGGGCGACCGTCCAGGACGATCCGTCGGACAGGAACCGGTTCGCAGAGACCGAATCGAAACCGGTCAGCCGTTTCAGGTGGTCCACGGCAACGCCCAGGGCATCCTGCCAGTTGGCTGCGGCCTGCACCGCGGCGATGGCGCCGGAAACCGCCTCGAAGCCACCAATGTCCGCGGCCCTCCCTACGTCGGCGGCGGCCGGCTCGCATTCGACGATGATGATGTCTGCCGAGCGGTGGGCGAACACCTCGAACGCGGCACCGCCCGACGGCATCCCGAAACGTCCCAGATGGCGCGGGGGGCCCGGCTCCCCCAAGTGCGCGAGCTGCGTTTCCAGCGCCGCCCACGCGTCCGCAGCGATGAGCTGCGCGAACCGGGCCCCGGCCCGCACCCCGTACTCACCTTCGAAACGGGCGATCGCGTTGGCACTCGCCCCCAACAGACGGTAATCGCCGGGCGAAAGCAGGAATAGTAGGCCGTGCGACATGATCGCCGCCGGAAACTGGACCCGCTCCCGGTCGCAGGCGCTCGGGTCGAGCGCAGCAGCCCCAGGCGCTGGCTGAGCAGCGGTCAGCGCGCCCTCGGCGAAGGACCTGCTCGTCACGCCTTACCTCCCCCGGGTGCGCTCCGCTCTCCCGGCTGTGCTCCGGGGTCGACAGCCTCGTCGTCGACAGGAGCCTCCAGCGTGAAATAAATGGTGGTCCCCTCACCCGGCCTGGATTCGAGCCAGATCTGGCCACCATGGCGAGTGACGACCTTCTTCGCGATCGTCAGGCCAACGCCGGTGCCCCCACCGTACGCGTCGCGGCCATGCAAGCGGCGAAACAGCTCAAAGATGCGCTGCCAGTGCTGCTCGGGGATCCCGATGCCGTTGTCACGCACGAAGAAGACCGGCGGATGCAGCGCTTGATCGCAGCCGATTTCGACCCACTTTGCGGATTTGTCGTTGTACTTGATCGCGTTGCCGATCAGGTTGTGCAACAACTCCGTGACCCGGATGCGGTCGCACAAAACCGTCGGCAACGGGCTCCGGACGCGCACGTCGACGTCCAGCGCCGAGCGGTTGCCCGATCTCAGCATCGCCACGACTTGTACGATCAGTTCATCGATGGCTGTCGCCTGCAGATCGAGTTCACTCCGACCAACCCGCGAATAGTGCAGCAGCGACTCCAGCAAGTCATGCATGCGCTTGGTCAGCCGGACGATGGTCTCGATCCGCTGCCTGCCTTCCTCCGTCAGCCCGGGTTCGGAGTCCTGCAGAAAGCGTGCGAAATTGCTGATGCCTCGGAGCGGCTCCTTCAGGTCATGGGACGCGGCGTAGGCGAACGAATCCAGTTCGAGGTTGCTCTTCTCCAGTTCCTCGTTGATCCGGGCCAGCGTGCGGGCCCGCTCGCCGATCACTTCGACGATCGCGCTGCGCAGCTGGCTGGCATGGTCCACTTCGCAGGTCAGCCACGGGCGCGCGCGACCGCTGACGGTCTGTTTCCATAGGGCGAAGGAGGTGCGGGGTTGCAGCCGCAACTCGCCGTCGGTCTCGCTGATCTCGACCGGTTTACGCGGATCGCCGGCCCAGTTCACTTCCTCGACGGTGGCAGGCCGGAACCACATCAGATATTCGGCAGCCACATGCGACAGGCGGATGGCCAGCAAACCGGCACAGCAGGGGCCGAATGCGGCGGCCTCCGGAAAATCGTCCGTGAGTGCATGGGTCGCGTAGCGGCTTTCGCCGCGCTGCGCCAGCCACTCGGCCAGCGCCCTGACAGACGCCTCCGGAGGCGTCTGTCCCAGCAGGCGGACCCCCTCCTCGGTCACCACGGCGGCACCGGCGGCATCGATGACGGAAAGCATGTTCGGCTCGGTCCCGGCCAGGGCGTCCTGCACCGTCGCCGCCTTGCGGATGGCAGCCAGCAGAGCCTCGGTCACACCGTTCAACCGCGCCCGGTAGGCCTGGTGGTCTATCGTTTCCTTTTCGCTCAACAAGAGCGAAACCATGTGGGCGAAGAACTCGGACGCGAGCCGTATCTCGTACGACACCGCCTTGGGACTCCGGTGGTGCATGCACGAGATCAGGCCCCACAACTTCCCCGCGCTCAGCAAGGTCATGACCAGCGTGGACTGGACGCCCATATTGCGCAGGTACCCGGTGTACATGACCGATACGCTGCGCGACGACACATAGCTGAGGTCCGTCGGACTGCCGGTCTGCGGGTTCGACTCGGGCACCAGCGGCACGGGCACATAGTCGACGTCCGGCAGGTGGCGGACCCAGTTCAGCAGGAACAAGCGCCGGGCCGGCTCAGGGATGTCGCTGGCGGGGTAATGCAGGCCGAGATACGGATCCAGCCCGGGTTCGAGCGATTCGGCGACCACCTGCCCACTGCCATCCGCACTGAAGCGGTAGGCCATGACCCGATCGAAGCCGGTCAAGGCACGGATCTCGTCGACCGCGAGCGACAGGAAGGACTGCAGGGAAGGCGCTTTCTGCAGCCGATTCAGGACGGCTCTGACGTCGGAGTGTATCTCGGCCGAACGGGCGAGATCGGCAGGCGCGGCAGGTTCGAACTCCAGCAGGAGTGCGTCCGCGGTGCGATGTCCAAAAACGTGGAACGCGGTCTCTTTACCGCATAGACGAGGCACCGACAGCACATGCGGCAGCGCATCGTTCAGATCATCACGCCGGATTCGCTCCCGCAGGGCAGCCGTTGGGTCCCGGCCCAGTACCGTTTCGACGGACTGTCCGAGCAAGGCCTCCGTTGCGACGCCCAGCATGTCCTGGGTGTTGCCGCTGGCCTGCAGTATGGTCAGCTCGGGCTCCTGCAAAACCAGCAATGCAGCGTGCGGCTGGATTGCACCACACAGATGAACCAGCTCGCGATCGCAGTTGCTCAGATCGACCGCCTCAGCCGAAACGTTCAACGCCCCGGTTGTGGTGTTTGCCTTTGATGGAGACTCAGTCATGGTCCTTAACGAGTTGCTCGATCACAGTCCCGGTGAAGAACGGCGCCCTCCGGTAGTAGACCGGATGCGGCAACATCGGCGATGATCCGGTGTCTGAGATATTGACTTCGAAATCGGAGTCTCGGATGTTTGCACAGGGCTCCGCGCCGTTCAAGCGACACCGCCAGGCCGACCGGGGCGGGGCGCGGCTCGGCTCAGGGTTTCCCTGATTATCCCAAAAGGCATAGACTGACCGCTTGGCGCGGTCCAACGCCGAAACCCGAATCCCAATGCCGCCAAAAGGGATGAAATCCCCGCTGTGAACGCCGTCGCCGAACGCCATTCTCCCGCCGTCCTGATCATCGACGATTCGCCGGAAGACCGGATCGTCTACCGCTATCAGCTGGAACCAGCGTTTCGCATCCTTGAGGCGGAAAATGCCGCCGAGGGCCTCAGCCTGTGGCAGGGCTCGCGGCCCGACTGCATCCTGCTCGATTACCGTCTGCCCGACATGGACGGCATTGAAGTGCTCGACGAACTCCACGCGGCCGGTGCCTTGGGCGACTGCCCTGTCATCCTGCTGACCGGGAACGCCGACACCGAAACGGCCGTGGCGGCGCTGAAGCATGGCGCCATCGACTTTCTCGACAAGTCCCGCGCCGAGCCGATCGCTCTGCGGCGAGCCATCGCGAATGCCATCGACAAGGCAGCGCTGGAAAAAGAGCTGCATCGACAGCGGGAATGGATCGCGGCGGTGGTGGCCAGCGTCGGCAGTGGCGTCATCGCGACCGATCCCAGAGGCTGCGTCAGTTTTCTGAATCGGGCAGCGGAAACCCTGACGGGATGGCCCGAGACGGAAGCTCTCGGCAAACCTTTGGCCGAGGTATTGACGCTACTCGACGACCAGGCCCGCATGATGGCCTTCGATCTGAAGTCGGTGGCGCAGCGCAATCAGAACGCGGCGTCACGCGCCAGTATGCTGGTGTCGCGCGACGGCCGCGAAACGCCGATCGAACTCAACAGTGCACCGATCCGCGCGAAAGGTGGCGGCATCCTGGGGGCCGTTCTGGTCATTAGCGACATCAGCAGCCAGCGCGCGGTCGAGAACGCCCTGAGGGAGAGCGAAAAGCGCTTCCGGGACATCGTCTACGCAACCGCGGACTGGGTCTGGGAAACCGATCGCGAGGGCCGTTACGCCTTTGCGTCCGACAACGTCGAAACGCTGCTCGGGTATCGACCGGACGAAATCATCGGGCGAACGGCCTTCGACCTGATGCCGGCCGGGGAGGTCGAGCGCGTCAGATCGGTGTTCGAACAATTCGCGGTGCTGCGGGCCCCGATCCACAATCTGCCCAACCAGATGTTGCACAAGGACGGCAGCGTGCGGCACGTGCTGACGAACGGCGTGCCCATCCTGGACGCCACCGGACAGCTCATCGGGTATCGTGGCCTAGACCAGGATCTCACGGCGCGGCGTTACGCCGAACTGGAATTGGAGCGACACCGTAACCACCTCGAGGAACTGGTGGCGGAGCGGACTGCCGAGCTCGAAAGGACCAATGTCGAGCTCGCCACGGCGAAGATCGCGGCCGAGGCCGCGAACGAGGCAAAAAGTGCTTTCCTGGCGACCATGAGCCATGAGATTCGCACGCCGATGAATGCGATCGTCGGGCTCACTCACCTGCTGCTGGACCGCGCGCGCGACGCGGGCGACCGGAAGCGGCTGCGGCAGATCGCGGGCGCTGCGGAACATCTGCTCGGTGTCATCAACGACATCTTGGACGTGTCGAAGATCGACTCGGGGAAAATGGTTCTCGACCGGACCGACGTCAATCTTGTCCAGCTGTTAGAGGAACGCTGCGAACTGGTGGTGGAGAGGACGCGGGCCAAAGGCCTGAGCCTGAGACGGGAAACCGACCCGCGACTGGCCGCGCTGGGGCCCTTGCTGGGGGATCCCACACGGATTTCCCAGGTGCTCCTGAATTTTCTGGGCAATGCCGTCAAGTTCACGGACCGCGGCGCTATCACCGTCCGGGCAATGGTAGCGGAGGATCGCACCGACGCGGTGCTGATCCGGATCGAGGTTCAGGACACCGGCATCGGCATCGACACACGCGACGTCGGGCGGGTCTTCGATGCGTTCGAGCAGGCCGACAAGTCCGCAACGCGGCGTTTTGGCGGCACCGGCCTGGGACTGGCAATCAACCGCCGGCTGGCACGGCTGATGGGCGGCGACGTGGGCGTGACGAGCCAGCCGGGAGTCGGCAGCACGTTCTGGTTCACGGCACTGCTGCCGAAAAGTTCGGCGCGAACCGGGGCTCCGGCCGGGGCGGTCCTAGCCCGGACCGATCCGGAATACCTCGATCCCGCGGTTGAATTGGCCCGCCGCCACTCGGGCAAAACCATCCTGCTCGCCGAGGACAACCTGATCAACCGCGAGGTCGCAACCGAACTGCTTCGCGCGGTGGAACTCAACGTCGAGGTTGCGGAGCATGGCGCAGAGGCCGTCGAACGAGCGCGGCGCCAACGCTACGCCGCGATCCTGATGGACATGCAGATGCCCGAGATGGATGGGATGGAGGCTTCGCGGGCCATTCGCCAGCTCCCGCACGGCGACACCGTCCCGATCATCGCAATGACCGCCAATGCCTTCGACGAGGACAGGGAAAGCTGCTTCGCAGCCGGCATGAACGATTTTCTCGGTAAACCGGTCAAGCCCTCGGTCCTCTACGCGACGCTGCTCAAGTGGCTCGACGAGGCCGATACAAATCCGGGGCAAACCAACCACCACCCCTGATCAACGCCCATTCGCCGAGAGAGGGCTCGGCTCCTACATCAAAACGACACCACCCTGTAGGAGCCCAGCCCCCTGGGCGAACCAACCACCGCCCTGATCAACACCCCTTCGCCGAGAGGGCTCGGCTCCTACATCAAAACGACACCACTCTGTAGGAGCCCGGCCCTCTGGGCGAACAGACCGCCGAGCACACCTCAGAACGACTCGAACTTGTTCAGGTCGATGCCCGGCACCCGCTCAAATACCTGGATCATCAAATCACGGTCGCACCCATCGACGATCATCGGCAAACCGACGATCAGCGCCAGCTGCTCGGCCTCGTGCGCGACGCGCTGATGCACCAGCGACGACGCAACATACTGCTGCCAGTAATCGAGACTTTGCGGGCCGACGGTCGCAAAATGCCATAGCGTATCCAGCACCACCGGATGGTGCACCCGCGGGCCCCGCTTGCCGCCATGGATCAGGTCGGGTACGTTCTGCGGCTTGCCCCTCAGTATCTCCGTGTAACGCACCAGTGCCCGGGCGAGGCTATGCACGTCGGTGGTCGTGTACACCTCGACCTCATCGGGAAAATTCGGCATGTCGGGCAGCAGTCCTTCGCGGAAATACCGCCCCGAATCGATGGTCTTGCTCATTTTCCGATGAACCTCCTGAATGAATGAGGACGGAACGGGAAGCCGCTTCGGTCACCCCCCGGCCTGATCTTATAGTTTTTGTTTACCAGCCATCTGAACGCATCACACAAGCACAGCGACCGACCTAAACGATCCCCCCGCTGCCGCGCGCACCTGAAACGAACGTCCGAATCGATGGTAGCTCATGGCCGACGCCAGCGAAAGGCGACGGCATCGGCGGGCCTGCGATGAGGCCGCCCTTGTGGCCTGGACCGCCGGACCCGCGTCATCGCTTTCGGCTAGAATGAAGTCCCGACTTCATGAGGTGAACGGCCATGGGCCTCGCACTGCGCGATCACGAACGCCACACCTATGGCGACTGCCTGCACTGGCCGGACGATGTCCGGTACGAACTGATCGACGGCGACGCCTACCTGATGGCGCCGGCGCCGACGCTCGATCATCAGGAGGTGGCCGGTGAGATTTTCCGCCAGCTGGCAAACTTCCTCGTCGGCAAACCCTGCCGCGCCTTCATCGCACCGGTCGACGTTCGGCTCCCGAAGGGAGACGAGGCAGATGAACAGATCGACACGGTCGTGCAGCCCGACGTGCTGGTCGTCTGCGATAAGTCGAAACTCGACCGCCGCGGCGTTCGGGGCGCCCCGGATCTGGTCGTCGAAGTGCTGTCGCCATCCACTGCCAGTCACGATCAACTCCTGAAACGCGCGGTCTACGAGCGCGCCTGTGTGCAGGAATACTGGCTGGTCCACCCGACGGACCGTGTGATCTCGGTCTACCTGCTGAACGGAAGCGAATACGGTAAGCCGGAGATCTACGAGATGAAGGGAACAACTCCGGTCGGCGTGCTGGCCGGCGTGTCGATCGGTTGGGACGACCTTGCGGAGCGTCTGCCCACGCCGGAACTCTGAGACCACCTCTGGACTACCCTGTAGGAGCCCAACCCCCTGGGCGAACCAACCACCGCCCCAATCAACGCCGCTTCGCCGAGAGGGCTCGGCTCCTACAACAAAACCGCTGCCCACTCTGTAGGAGCCCAGCCCCACGGGCGAACCAACCGCCGCCCCGAACAAAACCCTTTCGCCGAGAGGGCTCGGCTCCTACCAAAAACCGCTGCCCCGCCCGGTAGGAGCCCAGCCCCCTGGGCGAACCAACCACCGCCCCCGACCAAAACCCATTCGCCGAGAGGGCGCGGCTCCTACAAAAAAACCGGTGCCCACCCTGTAGGAGCCCAGCCCCCTGGGCGAACCAACCACCGCCCCCGACCAAAGCCTTTTCGCCGAGAGGGCTCGGCTCCTACCAAAAACCGCTGCCCCGCCCGGTAGGAGCCCAACCCCATGGGCGATCCAACCACCGCCCCGACCAAAACCCATTCGCCGAGAGGGCTCGGCTCCTACAACAAAACCGCTGCCCACTCTGTAGGAGCCCAGCCCCCTGGGCGAACAGACCACCGCCCCAATCAACGACCCATCGCCGAGAGGGCTCGGCTCCTACAAAAACCCGGCGCGGCGGCACTCACCACAACGACAAATCGGTCGCGAAATCGGTCGTCACGATCGGTGTGCATTCCGCGCCGTCCGGCCGGCAAGGCGTGACCGGCACCGCCTCGATCTGTTGCTGTTCGCCAAGCCGGAAACTCAGCGGCACGGGCGGATCCGATTCCTTCGCGTAGGTCAGCTGCACCTGGAAGTGCACGAAATCGAATTTCTCCCGGTCAGCGTAGAAGATCATGTCGCGGGAAATCGATTCGCCGGGAAACAGCACCGACTCACCCACCGCCTGCCCGTCATCCAACTGCGCCGCCCCCTTGAACAGAATCCCATGGCGCAAGATGACCTCCTGCTCCGGTGCCGAGTAATAGCGTGCCGACGTAATGCGGTTCGAGCGGCTCAGCTCGAGTTCCGGCTCGGGGCCGGGCCAGATCTTGTCCGCGAACGCGACCTTGCTGCCGATCAGGTTGTAGGTTAGCGCCAGCAGGCGGACGCCGGTATGCCCGACGTTGGTCCGCGTCACGGTGGAGCGGATCGCTACCTGATCGCCCTTGTGCCCCACCTCCGCCAGTGTGCTCGTCACCGACAGGCTGGGCGGCTCCTGGCTCGGCGCGATCTTGGCCTGGTAGATAAACGTGTACACCGCCCAGGCACCCGCCGCGACGATGGCCGCCGTCTGCACGATGTTGTTGGCCGCCTCGGCGCCGAAGCGCCAACGCCGGGAGGATTCGGGTTCTCTGGGCTGAGTCATGCGGGGCTTGGCCTGAGTTCTGTGCCTTACGACCTGATCTGCCGTTGCGGTCATTGTAGCGGACCAGGCTGCGCCGGCCCCCGTGGTGGCATAGTCGGCGCATGGCAAAGCCCGTCAACCCCCACGACCGGTTCTTCAAGGAGGCGTTCAGCCGCAAGGATGTCGCCGCCTCGTTCCTGCGTCATCACCTGACGGCTGACCTCGCCGGACTGATACAGCCTGACAGCCTCGAGATTCGCAAGGACAGCTTCGTCGATCAGGAACTCGCGGAACATCATTCCGATCTGCTCTACGCGGTGCGATGGCTTAACGGCGCGCCGGGTTATGTCTACGTGCTGTTTGAACACAAGAGCTACCCCGAACGGCGCATCGCACTCGATCTGATGCGTTACATCACCCGCATCGCCGAGCAAACACTGAAGGGCGGCCATACGGGATTACTGCCGGCCATCCTGCAGGTGGTTGTCTATCATGGGCGTCAGCCCTGGAACATCCCGCTCGACTCGCGGGCCCTGTTCGATGCGCCAGCCGCGCTCGACCCGTTCATTCCCGCGTTCCGTTACCTGCTGACCGACCTTACGGCCTATTCGGACGAGGAACTCCAGGGCGATGCGCTGTTGCGCGTCGCACTGCTGGTGCTCAAGTACATCTTCAGCCCGCAGCTGGGCGAGCGCCTGCCCGGTATACTGACGCTACTCGCCAACCTGGCAGAACAGCGAAGCGGCCTGGATTATCTCTACACCGTGCTGCGCTACGTCGCCAGCGGCGCCCCGCACTTGAGCCGCGCGGCGCTGTCCGAATCCTTACAACGCATTTTCACCCGAGGCAACGAAATCATGTCGACGATCGCCGAAGAATGGGTCCGCGAAGGGCGGCAAGAGGGACGACAGGAAGGACGGCAAGAAGGACGGCAAGAAGGACTGTCGGAAGGCCGTCGCGCGGAGGCCGCGGCCCTGGTCAAGCGATTGCTCGCCAGCCGCTTCGGCGACCTGCCCGAGTGGGTCGACGCGCGACTGCAAACGGCGAGCCTCGCCCGCCTCGAAGACTACGCGGTCCGCGTGCTCGACGCCGCCAACCTCGAGGCCGTGCTGGCCGACTGACCACAGGCGGCCGTGTCATCTCGAGCGAAGAGGGGCATTCGACACCGGTCCTGGCGGCACGATGGCCGCCAATCGCCGCGACGCGGCCACGGACCGCTCGGCAGCCGCGCGTAACCCCGCGCCTTCGATCTGTGGCAGCACCGTCGCCGCCGCATCGCTCATGAACGCGGTGGCCAGGCGTTCGACCATGGCAGTCAGCACCCGGTCCTTCTCGTCCGGCGCGGCGATGCGTTCCGCCGCGCGCAGCGCATCCGTGACATAGCCATCGGCACGGGAGCGATCCCCGGCCAGGAATTGCGCCGCCGCGAGCCGCCCGAGCACCTCGGCCCGTTCCGCCGGATCGGCCACTTCGCGCGAGCGCGCATCCGCCTGAGCGAAGGCTGCCGCGCCATCGAGCCGCACCCGTGTCCGCGCCAGCCCCAACCAGGCCTGGCCCCCGGCGGCATATCCCGGCGCCATCAGCCGATCCACGAGTTCCGCACCCCAGGTCAACTGATCCCCGTTCAACGCCGTCCGCGCGAGTGCGAACACGGCTGCATCGCGCCCGGTCCCAGCGGGCAGGCGCCGGACGGCATCCCAGGCCGCACCGAACTCGTCGAGCGCCGCGTGCGCCAGCGCGAGGCGTGCCCCGACGTTCGCCTGCGCGTCCGTATTGGGCAGGGCCGCCAACTGCCGCGCCACATGATCCAGCGCTCCCAGCGCGTTGGCGCGCCGGCCCGCCAACGCATAACGCTCGGCCAGCGCGCAAATCGCCTGCAGCCGGTCCGCCGGACTACGCAGCCCCAGGACTTCGGCATTGGCCTTGCGGAACAGCGCATCGGCATCGTCGGGCCGCAGCCCCCGAGCCGCCTGCACGGCCAACGCTGCCAGGCCGGCGCCGCGTCCGGCGGCATCCGGCAACTGCCCTGCCAGCGCCAGACCGCGGTCAAATGCCTCGTCGGCCCCCTTCCGGTCCCCCAACACGAAGCGCACGTAGGCCAGCGTCGCGGCCGCATTCACCGCCTGCAGCCCAGTCAACCCGCTCGCGGCCCGTTCCTGCATTTCGGCGGCTACTGCCGCCGCCTTGCTCGCATCGCGCAGGGCCAGGAAATGCAGCGCCAGTTGTCCCAGCGCTTCGAGCGGATCGGTCGCCGCGCTTGCGTCCTCGATCATCGCCGCCCGCACCACAGCCGGATCGACCGCGAAACGCGGCGGCTTGGCGACGACGCGCTCACCACCCTGAGCCGGCAACGCAGTACCGCCCACCGCCACATCGGGCAACCCCGGGTCTATCGCGGCGGCCTCGGTACCGTTCAAAGGCATCGCGATGCCCGCGAGCGGATCGGCCGGCAGCCCCGGCGCCCCGGCCGCCGACGAAGTCGCCGGATCGGCCGACCCATCCCCCTGCATCGCGGCGACCAGTTCCATTCCAGGGTCAGCGGGAATGCCCACGCCCACCGCCGGTGCCACCGTGTCGGCGGCAGCGAAGGCCTCGGCCGACTCGGCGCCCTGGTCGCCGACCCGACCGGCGAGCTGCGATGCGCCCAGCCCGACCAACAGTCCGGCCAGCAGCATCCCGCCCGCTGCGCCCGCCAGTCGGGCGCGACTGTTGATCACCGACGGCAAACCCAGCTCGCGGCGGACCTCGTCTTCGACCTGCCGCGCCAGCGCCTGTCGCGCGATGCGCTCGGCTTCCTCCCGGGCCTCGGCCTCTTCAGCCTTCA
Organism: Methylolobus aquaticus; assembly: GCA_004168015.1. Classification (GTDB taxonomy): domain Bacteria; phylum Pseudomonadota; class Gammaproteobacteria; order Methylococcales; family Methylococcaceae; genus Methylotetracoccus; species Methylotetracoccus aquaticus. The sequence continues at coordinate 21,857 of SEYW01000012.1, read as the reverse complement.
TCTTGGCCAGCAGACGCTGGCGCAGGCGTTCGCGCGGCTTCTGCTCCTGCGTGTACTGCCCGTATTTCGCAAACACGATGTCACAGGACGGACAGACCTCCGGCAAGGCCTCGCCCGGCTCGGTGGCGATCTCGGTCCCGCAGTTCGGACAGACCAGGCTCTCGGATCGCGCTTTCTCTTCCTCAAGCGGGACCAATTCGAACTGGTGAGTTCCCCGCGACGCCGGCTGGTAGTTGCTGCGAATGCCGAGCCGGAACAGCGCCGCTTGCAGGGCCTTGGCTTCCTCTTCCAGAAGCTGCTGCCGCAGGATCACATTGGGCCGGTTCAACACGGCCTCGGCCTGCGGCAACTCGATGCCGAGCAGACGTGCCAGTCCGAGCGCCGCGAGTTCGCGAGCGTCCTCCTGCTCCGCAACGCCGAAATACAGCAAATCGTAACGCGGGGTCTTCATGGCTTTCCTTGGGGTCATGACCGGGATACGGATAGGAAGATAGCAGGCAGGCGCTGCGCGGGGGACGTGGATAGCCGCCGGCTATGGGACGAGGCGGCCAAGGGGACTGAGGTTTGCCTCTAGAGAGTCACCGCGCGCGAATCCCGGCCCCCCATTGCTTGCGTTCGGCTGGGGGCGACCTCCAGCCGAACGGGTGACGAGAAGCGTCACTTCCTGACCCGGTCCGTCGATCACCCAGGACGGTGCCGGATCAAAGACGTCAATCACACCACGTCGGCTGCCAAAGCCCTTGCCTAGCAGCCATGCGGCTTACAGCGTAAACAAGGGCGATAGAACATCGCTTGGCACGGTTCCTGAGTATCAAGGGCATGGGAGTACCAACACCCATTCACAACATTCAACCGGAGACGACCATGAACGCATTAAACCAACTGAAACGCCCGCCGGTTACCTCCGGTCAACAGGGTTTCACCTTGATCGAACTGATGATCGTCGTGGCGATCGTCGGTATTTTGGCAGCCATCGCGATTCCTGCGTATCAGGACTACACGCTGCGAGCAAAGGTAAGCGAAGTACTAACGATGGCGGAACCAGCCCGACTTGCGGTCGCAGAGACAGCATCCTCACTTGGCGGTATTGGCAACGTAACGGCAGCGAATAGCGGGTACACCTATCCAGGAGACACGGCTTACGTCGACGACGTTGCGATCACCGATGCTACTGGTGTTGTCACCGTAACTTCAAAAGTTGCTGGTGCCACTGGCACGGTCACGTTCACTCCAAGTGACGTTGGCACTGCCACAGGTCAACTGAAGTGGGCATGTGCTGCGGGAACGATCAACGCAAAATATCTGCCCGCAAACTGCCGTTAGCTTCTGAAGCAGATTTCGGCCTCAGGCCTTTTTAAGAGCCCCTCCTCGGAGGGGCTTTCTCTTGCCTGCGAAAAACCGGGGACACAGGAAAGCCGCACAAAAACGGAGAAAAACGGGGGTCGCGGTAGGGACGGAGATTACTCCCCGCCCCCCGCACAGATCCGTACGAGCGGAACTGCCGCATACGGCTCCTGCCTCGGGTCATGACGCGAAGCGCACCGTCGGATAGGGATGAAGCTGCTTAACCGACGGGAAGTATTTCCGAACCAGCTTGTTACACCTCGACCAGGGCATCCGGTGCTTGTGACTGCGCCGCATCAGGGACTGCCGCCAGGCGCGGGAAGGAAAACGAGGAAAACGGGGACAGACCATGGTTTTGAGGCGGAGAGTGAAAAAGCCAGCGTCGCTCCGAATAGCGCCGCTTATTCGGAGGAATGGAAGCGCCCAAGTCGTGCGATTACGCTACGGCAGGGACAGGGGGTCAATTCTTTACTTCACAGCACCTACGCTGAAGTTCTTCAATGGCTCCGCCGCTGCTGCCATCGACCCTTGAGAGAGGTGGCGGCAATGGCCGGCGTATCGGTGTCGCACGTTTCGCAGATCCAGACGGATAGCAAGGACGAGACGACGATCGGAAGCCGGCCAGCGGCGTCAGCAGGTATAAGGGAAAGAAGCGACCCCAAGCTCGCAGGTATAAGGGAAAGAAGCGACCCCAAGCTCGCACGCATCTAGCCGGCTCGGGTCAATAGGACGAAACCGGAAAAGGCGCGGAAAAGAGGGCGGGTTACTTTTCTGCACCATCTTTCGCCGTTCCTGACCGCCCCTGTGTGGAACATTTCTGGCGCGTCGGCGGCCCATCGCCTCGATCCCCTGCTGAAACTCGCTTGATCCGAATGCGCATTCCCTTTTGTTGTAGGCGCCGAGCGCTCTCGGCGAAGCGACGTTGATCAGGGCGGTGGTTCGTTCGGCCAGGGGGCTGGGCTCCTACAGGTGAGGCATCGGTACCTTTGGAGGAGCCGAGCGCTCTCGGCGAAGCGGCGTTGATCGGGGCAGTGGTCAGTTCGCCCGGAGGGCCGGGCTCCTACAGGGTGCGGTTTCGGCAGATCCCGCCACAACGCCACCGGTCGGTCGGGTTTCAACCGGACGTGACGACGGTACGGACCGCAGCCAGGATCGCATGTGCGTGCGTGCAGGCCTGATCCGCTTCCGCACGGGTATAGGCCTCCGACGGCGTCAGCTCCGCCAGGGCATCGGGATAGCGTGTCGGGATGTACAACTTGTCGAGCGACAGCGCGCTCGGAATCAGCGCCTCGAAACCTGCGCGGGCACCATCCGGCAACGACTTGATCAGCCGGGTCAGCGAGTGCCCCCAAGGATCGAGATCCAGCAGGAACCACAGGCCCTTGAGCGCCTTCTCGCCCGCCTGTTGGCAGAGGAACGCGGCCTGCGCGTGCTTCCCGAAGTTCGCCAGGGCCTCGGCCGCCTCCAGATCGTCCTCGGCCTGGAGCAGCCAACGGCCGGCCTCGGCCCTAAGCCGCTCTACGCTCATAGAGTATTTTTCCCTCCTCGAGCGCGCGGCGCAGGAATGGGCTGTGACGACGCGCCTGAAGGTCAGCGGGGGTATACGCGATGACATCCACCGGCCAAGGGCTGTCGGCGAGCAGGCCCAGCACTTGGCCGATGCGTTCCAAGGGCGGGGCATCGGTGTTCCAGACGACCAGCAGGTCGACGTCGGAGCGACGAGACTCGGTCCCGCGCGCGCGCGAACCGAACAGCAGAATCAGTTCCGGTTTGAGGGCGGCGCGCAACCGCTGCACGGCCTCGTGCAGCCAGCGGTCTGCGAGCGCACGCCCGAAGTCAGTTTCGTCTGGGAGCATGGAGGTGGTTGCCGCGGCTGCTAAGGGACCTTGATTTCACGAGTGATAAATGACGATAGCAGAACCACGACGCGGGTGACAGACAACGCGGGGAGGAAAAAGGAGGCTGATTCGGTTAACACAGTGAAAATTCGCCCCGACCGCAAGGTCGCGCGCCTTACGCGATCCCGACACCATCCCATGAAGCCAGAAACGCATTGACCGCCTGAAAGGCAGTCGCCGGGACTATCGAAACTCGCAAAGCTAACGCCGGGAGAAGGGGGGCTAAGTGGCGTGTTCGCCCGGAGGGCCGGGCTCCTACAGGGTGCGGTTTCGGCAGAGCCCGCCACAACGCCACCGGCCCGTCGGGATGAATCCCGAGCGACAATCAGCCATCCGTTGCCAGGTGGGATGGAGGCACACCGATGTCCCCAGAGAGTTCATCCACCGGCACTGCCCGTCAACACGGGGATCGGACATCCCGCCTCCTTCAGGGCAAGAGACGCAAGGGTCAGGAAATCGACCTTGCGCTCAATAGTGATAGCGAAGCTGGGCGATCAAAAGGGCGTCTTCGCCTACGCTGTAGACCATGCGGTGTTCTTCGGTGATACGTCGAGACCAGTAGCCCGATAAGGCGTGCTTGAGCGCTTCCGGTTTCCCGGCGCCGGAAAACGGTTCGCGCTGCGTGTCGCGAATCAGCTTGTTGATTCGCTCCACCATGCGCCGGTCCTGACGTTGCCAATTCAGATAGTCATCCCAGGCGGCTTCAGAGAAGACAAGCTTCATTCTTCAACGAGTCGCTGTTCCGTGCCCTGTCCCCGATTCAGTTGATCGATTGACGATAGCAGCCGTTTCGCGTTCTCCGGACTGCGAAGCAGATAAGCGGTTTCTTCCAGAGCGCTGTAATCCTCCAGGGAGAGCATGACCACCGACTGTTGGCCGTTCCGTGTGATGATGATCGGCTGGTGATCGTCGCAAACCCGGTCCATCGTGCTTGCCAAATTCGCTCGCGCCGCAGAATAGGTTATCGCATCCATTAGTTAGCCCTCTCAGTTGTACGTTTTATTGTACAAGCTGCGCACTGGAGAGCAAGGCCCCCAACTCCTCCGATGCCGCCGGTGGCGGTGACGCCGTGCTGGCGGGGACGATGGGATCACCCTTTGGCCCAGGGCAATCGCGGCAATCGCATGAAGGCTGAAGACGTTTCGTGCGCCGTGCGCCCGACATCGATCGCAGGCTTCATGCGATTGCCCTGACCCTCTAGCCGGCTCGGGTCAATAGGACAAACCCGGAAAAGGCGCGGAAAAGGGGTCCGGAAAAGGGGTCGGGTTACTTTTCCACACCATCTTTCGCCGTTCCTGACCGCCCCTGTGGAACATTTCCGGCGCGTCGGCGGCCCATCGCCTCGATCTCCTGCTGAAACTCGCTTGATCCTAATGCGCATTCCCTTTTGTTGTAGGCGCCGAGCGCTCTCGGCGAAGCGACGTTGATCAGGGCGGTGGTTCGTTCGCCCAGGGGGCTGGGCTCCTACAGGTGAGGCATCGGTACCTTTGGAGGAGCCGAGCGCTCTCGGCGAAGCGGCGTTGATCGGGGGCAGTGGTTCGTTCGCCCGGAGGGCCGGGCTCCTACAGGGTGCGGTCTCGGCAGATCCCGCCACAACGCCACCGGCCCGTCGGGATGAATCCCGACCGACCACCCGCCAGCAGACACCACAGGCCCTTGAGCGCCTTCTCGCCCGCCGGTTGGCAGAGGAAAGCGGCCTGCGCGTGCTTCCCGAAATTCGCCAGGGCCGCGGGCGACCGATGGACCGGGAGCGACACCGTCTGCTGATCGCACCCGGCCCCCGCCCTCTATCCAACGCATGGACCTTGGGATCTGCCCTAATGCAGCCAGTGAGTCAGGTCGCGTCCAGTCAGGCGTCCCAATTTTTTCACGTCGTCCGCGAAGAAGCGGATCAAGTCGTCCCGCAGCGCGCCGTCCGGCTTCGCCTGCTCCACCTCGACCCTGTTGAAGTTCTCCAGTCGTCGCAGCAGGCCGGTCCCGTGGCTCAATCCCAGTCTGGCCTTGATGGGGCGCGCGACGTCTCGGGCGCAGGTCCGCACCAGTTTGACCAGCCAGCGATAGCGGGCCTCCTTGCGCTGATTGAGCACCGGAAAATCGACACGACCGTCAGAGGGTTTGCCGAGAAAACGCAAGGTATTCTCGTAAACCTCGCGGACGTTGGCCTTCATGTCCTCAAGAAAGATGACGTGCACGCGCTCTCGGGGCACCTGATGGTAGAGGCGCTCAAGCTGATCGCCGAGCTTGCATAGGTAGCCATAGTCGAGCAGGCGTGGATCGGGTATCAGACCATCGGACGCGGCGCCATGCGCAATCGTGGTCCGTTCCCGCCAAGCCTTCGAGAAATCCGCGACCTTTTGCATACCGGCGTAAACGACCTCGCTATGATAGGACTGCGCGAGTTCTAGCGGATTACGCATCATGACGACGAAGACCGCCGCCGGGTTGTAGCCGAGTATGGCACCCACCGCGTTGGGCGAGGCCAGGTACAAGGTGGATGCCTCACCCGCCAGCAAGCCATCGGCGGGCGGGACGTTTGCAAGGAGCCGCTGATACTCCTGCAACGTTCTGATCTTGCGCAACTCGTTCATGCGCAGGTCATCCTTGCAGAAATACGACGGCTCCTTGGGGTCCGTCATGAAGATACCTGGATGCTCGGCGAGGTAACCCGCCAAAGATGTCGTGCCGCACTTCGGCGCGCCGACCATGAAGAAGTCGATGTTTCTCACCCAACCCCCTAACTCTTTGAATGAAAAACATCCTGGCTGTCTTTATGGCGATTCCTTTACGTATCGGGGAAGACCCTGGATCGTCCTGAGCTTTCACTGCGCCCTGACGATAAGACATCACAGCGCTCCGGATCAATCAGGCTTCTCCTTAACGCTATCGGCGGAGCGGCGTCGATCAGGACCGTGGTCTGTTCGCCCGGAGGGCCGGGCTCCTACATGCGGGGCAGCGGGTCATTTGTAGATGCCGGGCTCTCTCGGCGAATATGCGCCGATCGGGAGCGGTGGTCTGTTCGCCCGGAGGGCTGCTTGCCTGGCAGCGCTCCACGGAGGGCGAGGAATGCGAAATAATGGCGCCGCAATTGCGCGCGGGGGACGCGTCGCAGGCCATGGTGGCCAATTTCAACGACCCATTCAGAGGAGGTCCGTCGTGAGCGTCATCAGTCGCAGGGTTTTCAGTGCCTGCCTGCTCAGCCTGTTGGCAGGCTGTGCGGGTAGCTCGGTCACTTCGCACCAGAATTATGCGAGCTCCAAACGGCCGCGGCCGGATCACATCCTCGTCTACGACTTCGGGGCAACCCCTGACGACGTCGACGCCGGATCGAGCCTGCAGGGCAAAGTCAGTAGCCATGGCACACCACAGACCTCCGAGCAGGTGGCCACGGGCCGCAAACTGGGCGCCGAAGTCGCCGAGGAGTTGGTGGCGGAAATTCGCAAGATGGGGCTGCCGGCGGTCCGAGGCACGGGTGGTCCCAAACCCGTCGTCGGTGACCTGGTCATCAAGGGTTATTTCCTTTCGGTCGATCAGGGAAGCGCCGAAAAGCGCGTTCTCGTCGGATTCGGCAAGGGTGCCGCGGAACTGAAAGCGGCCGTCGAGGGTTACGAAGTGACGCCAACGGGATTACGCCTGCTCAGCCGCAGCGCCACCGACTCCAGCGGCGGCAAGAAACCCGGGCTGCTGGTCGGGGCTGCTACCTTGGCAGCTACCGGGAATCCGGTAGGCCTGATCGTCAGCGGCGCATCGAAGGCAATGGGAGAAGCCAAAGGCTCCGAGACGATCGATGGTCAGGCCAAGAAGACTGCCGACGACCTCGCCGAGGCCATGAAGGAAGAATTCAGGAAACTGGGTTGGATTTGACGGACTGGGGCGCTCCGGCACCCCGAAATCGCCCCGCCGGGATAAATCCCGACCGACTCGAACGTGACCGATTAGGCCAAGTCGGATCGCCCAGGGGGCCAAGCTCCTCCAGGGTAGGGCGTCGGTTGTTCTGTAGGAGCTGAGCCCTCTCGGCGAATGCGCGGTGATCAGGGCGGTGGTCTGTTCGCCCGGAGGGCCCGGGCTCCTACAGGGTGCGGTTCCGGCCGGTCCTGCCGCACCGACCAAGGCCGTGTCGGGATAAATCCCGACCTACAAAACGTGCGCCCGTAGGTCGGGTTTCAACCCGAAATCACCGCCACACCGTATCGCAGATCGGGATAAATCCCGACCTACTCTACCGTGACCGATTTGGCAAGATTGCGCGGCTGGTCAACATCGGTGCCCTTGATCAGGGCCACGTGGTAGGCGAGCAACTGCAACGGGATCGTGTAGATGATGGGCGCCAGCACGTCGTTGACCTCGGCGACGCGCAGCAACTTGACGCCGGCCATGCTCTCCAGCGGCGCGTTGACGTCCGCGAACACGTACAACTCGCCGCCGCGCGCCTGGACTTCCTGCAGGTTCGACTTGAGCTTTTCCAGCAGTTCGTTGTTCGGCGCTACCGCGATCACCGGCATCTGGTCGTCGATCAGCGCCAGCGGTCCGTGCTTGAGCTCCCCGGCCGGGTAGGCCTCGGCGTGAATGTATGAGATTTCCTTGAGCTTCAGCGCGCCTTCCATCGCAACCGGGTAGTGCATGCCGCGGCCCAGATACAGCGCGTCTTTCTTGTCGCCGAAATTCTCGGCCCACTTGACGATCTCGGGCTCCAGCCGCAACACCTGTTCGATCTGCGAGGGCAGCCGGTGCAGCTCTCGGACGATCGCGACTTCCCGTTCCTTGCTGATCCCGTTCCGCTTGCCAATCGCAATCACCAGCAGCAGCAGCGCGGTCAACTGGGTCGTGAAGGCTTTGGTGGAGGCAACGCCGATCTCGGGACCGGCCCGGGTCATCAGTGCCAGCTCGGATTCGCGTACCAGCGAACTCTCCGGCACATTGCAGATCGCCAGGGTGTGCGTGTAACCGATAAGCTTCGCCTGCTTCAGCGCTGCCAGCGTATCGGCGGTCTCGCCCGATTGCGAGATGGTCACGAACAGCGTGCCCGGCTGCACGACGTGCCTGCGGTACCGGAATTCGCTGGCGACCTCGACCTGGCAGGGCACGCCGGCGATTTCCTCCATCCAGTAACGCGCCACCATCCCGGCATGGTAACTGGTGCCGCAGGCCACGATCTGGACGTTCCGGACCTGATCGAAGATGGCAGCCGCGGTGTCGCCAAAGGCGTCGTCGAGCAGGCGCTCGCCCTGGTAGCGCCCGTCCAGCGTCTTTTCGACGGCGATGGCCTGCTCGTGAATCTCCTTCTGCATGTAATGGCGGTACTCGCCCCGCTCGACGGCATCGGCCGCGATCCGGGTTTCGTGCACCGGCCGCTCGACGGCGGCCCCAGCCGCATCGTAAATCTCGACGCCGTCCGTGGTCAGCACGGCGGTGTCGCCGTCTTCCAGGAACAGGAAGCGCTGGGTTTCGGCGACCAAGGCGAACACGTCCGAAGCGATGTAGTTCTCGCTGTCGCCGAGGCCGACCACGAGCGGGCTGCCCTGGCGGGCGGCAACCAGCTCGCGCGGATGGGCGCTGCTAATCACGCCGATCGCAAAAGCGCCGCGCAACACGCCGCAGGTCGCCTGCACGGCTTTCAGTAGCGGCAGGCCCTGTTCCAGAAAAACATCGATCTGATGGGCGATGACTTCGGTGTCGGTCTCCGAAGTGAACTCGTAGCCCTTCGCTTGCAGTTCGCCGCGCAGCGCTTCGTAGTTCTCGACGATGCCGTTGTGGACCACGGCCACGCGCTCGCGGCACACGTGCGGATGCGCGTTGCGCTCGGACGGCACGCCGTGCGTGGCCCAGCGCGTGTGGGCAATACCGACCCTGCCGACCAATGGCGCCTGCTGCAGCGCCGCTTCGAGTTCCAGAATCTTGCCGATGCGGCGCGTCCGCAGCAGCGTGTGGTCCTGATCCAATACCGCGATCCCGGCGGAGTCATAGCCTCGATACTCGAGACGCTTCAGCCCTTCCAGCAGGACGGGCGTCACCGTCCGGTGCGCGATCGCGCCGACTATGCCGCACATGCTATTTCTTCTCCTTCTTCACCGGGCGCTGCCAACCGTCGATGCTCAGCTGTCTGGATCGGCTCAGCGTCAGCGTGTCCTCGGGCGTATCCTTGGTAATCGTCGAACCCGCACCAATCGTGGCATTGCGGCCTACCCGCACCGGAGCGACGAGTTGCGTGTCGGAGCCGATGAAAGCGCCGTCCTCGATGATCGTCTGGAATTTGTTCGCGCCGTCGTAATTGCAGGTGATGGTGCCGGCGCCGATGTTGACGCGCTGGCCGACGACCGTATCGCCCACGTAGCTCAGGTGGTTGATCTTCGAACCGCTCGCGACCGTCGAGTTCTTCACCTCGACGAAATTGCCAATATGGACATGATCGGCGAGGCGCGTTTCCGGCCGAATGCGGGCAAAGGGGCCGATCCGGCTGCCGGTACCGATCTCGGCATTTTCCAGATAGCAGTTCGGCAGGATCTGCACGTCGTCGCCCAGCACGCAGTCCTTCAGGTAGACGTTCGCGCCGATCTTCACACGATGACCGAGCCGAACGCAGCCCTCCAGCACGACGTTGACGTCGATTTCGATCTCCTGCCCTTCGACCGCGACGGTGCCACGGACATCGAAGCGGGCCGGGTCCAGCAGCGTGACGCCCTGGTCCATCAGGCTCTGCGCCTGCCGGCTCTGAAAGACCCGCTCGGCTACCGCCAACTGGGACTGGGTATTGATGCCGAGCACCTCGTTCGGTTCGCGCGCCTGGCTGACCGCGATCTCGTGACCCTCGGCGGCGGCCATACCGATGATATCGGTCAGATAGTATTCGCCTTTGGCATTCCCGTTATCGAGCCGACCGAGCCACTCGCGCAACGCGCGGCCGCGGCAGGCGAGTATGCCGGTGTTCACTTCCCGAATCCGGCGTTCGTCGGGCGTCGCATCGCGCTCTTCGACGATGCGCAGCACCCGCCCGTGCGCGTCCCGGACGATGCGCCCGTACCCGGTCGGGTCATCGACCTGCATGGTCAGCAGCGCCAGGGTCGCGTTGCCCGCTCCGGCGATCAGTTCCTGGACGGTTTCGCGGCGCAGCAGCGGCACATCGCCGTAAAGGATCAACACGAGCCGGTCGTCGGCAAAGTGCAGCATGGCCTGCTGGACCGCATGGCCGGTGCCGAGCTGTGGCGACTGCAGGATCCAGGTCGCCTCGAAACCGGGGCAGGACTCCGGAATGCGCTCGCCGCCATGACCGTAGACGATGAACACGGCCTCGGAGCCCAGCCCCCGCGCGAGTTCGTAGACATGTCCCAGCAGGGGCTTTCCGCCTATCGGGTGCAACACCTTGGGCCGGGCCGAACGCATGCGCGTTCCCTGGCCGGCCGCGAGAATCACGGTTTGAAAAGTCATGGCAACAACAGTGAAGTCGGGGATGAACGATCCGTGTAGCGCAGCCACATGCTAGCAAAAAAAAAACCCGGCGGGCGGGAGTCCGGTACGACTCCTGCAACCACCGGGTCCTTTTTTCGGGCGGAATCGCCCGGCCGTCAGCGGCCTTTGCGGAGCTTCTCGATGCTCCGCAGCTGCGCCATCGCTTCGAGCAGCTGGGCCTGGGCCTTGGCGTAGTCGATACGGCCCGACTTGTCCTGCAGCATCTCCTCGGCGCGTTTCTTCGCCTCGATCGCGGCGGCCTCGTCCAGGTCCTTGGCACGGATCGCGGTATCGGCCAGGATGGTCACGATATGCGGCTGCACTTCGAGCATCCCGCCCGAGATGTAAAACGGCTGCGTTTCCTGCGCGTTGACCTTGACCCGCACTTCGCCGGGCTTCAGGCGGGTCAGGAACGGGGCGTGGCGCGCGGCGATGCCGACCTCGCCCATTTCCGCCGGGGCCACGACCAGCTCGGCCTGTCCCGAGAAGATCTCCCGTTCGGCACTCACGATATCGACGTGAATCGTCATGGCCATGTCGTTGTTCCTCCGCAGCCCTTACGCAGCGAGCTTCTTCGCTTTCTCGAGCGCTTCGTCGATCGTGCCGACCATGTAGAAGGCCTGCTCGGGAAGATCGTCATACTCGCCGTCGATGATGCCCTTGAAGCCGGCGATCGTGTCCTTCAGCGACACGTACTTGCCCGGGCTGCCGGTGAAGACTTCGGCGACGAAGAACGGCTGCGACAGGAAGCGCTGAATCTTGCGCGCCCGCGACACGGTCAGCTTGTCCTCTTCGGACAACTCGTCCATGCCCAGGATCGCGATGATGTCACGCAGTTCCTTGTAGCGCTGCAGGGTGCTCTGGACCTTGCGCGTCACCGTGTAATGTTCCTGACCGATCACCAGCGGGTCGAGCTGGCGGCTGGTGGAATCGAGCGGGTCGACGGCCGGATAGATTCCCAGCTCGGCGATCTGGCGCGACAACACGACGGTCGCATCCAAGTGCGCGAAGGTCGTTGCCGGCGACGGGTCGGTCAAGTCGTCGGCCGGAACGTAGACGGCCTGGATCGACGTGATCGAGCCGGTCTTGGTCGACGTGATGCGCTCCTGCAGGATGCCCATTTCCTCGGCCAGATTCGGCTGGTAACCCACGGCCGACGGCATACGGCCCAGCAGCGCCGACACTTCGGTACCGGCCAGCGTGTAACGGTAGATGTTGTCGATGAACAGCAGCACGTCGCGGCCTTCCTCGCGGAAGAACTCGGCCATGGTCAGGCCGGTCAGCGCGACGCGGAGACGGTTGCCCGGCGGCTCGTTCATCTGGCCGTAGACCAGCGACACCTTGTCGAGAACGTTCGAATCCTTCATTTCGTGGTAGAAGTCGTTCCCTTCGCGGGTACGCTCACCGACGCCGGCAAATACCGAGAAGCCGCTGTGCTCGATGGCGATGTTCCGGATCAGCTCCATCATGTTGACGGTCTTGCCCACGCCGGCGCCACCGAACAGGCCAACCTTGCCGCCTTTCGCGAACGGGCAGATCAGATCGATGACCTTGATACCGGTTTCCAGCAGTTCGTTGGCCGCCGACTGCTCTTCGAAGCTCGGCGCCTTGCGGTGGATCGCCCAGCGATCCTGCTCCCCGATCGGGCCCTTCTCGTCGATCGGATCGCCGAGCACGTTCATGATGCGGCCCAGCGTCGCCTGACCGACCGGCACCGAGATCGGCGCACCGGTGTTCGTGACCTCGAGGCTGCGCTTCAGGCCGTCGGTGGTGCCCATCGCGATCGTGCGGACGATGCCGTCGCCCAGCTGCTGCTGCACTTCCAGCACGATCGGCTGGCCCTGCACCTGCAGCGCGTCATATACCTTCGGCAGTGACTCGCGGGGAAACTCGACGTCCACGACGGCACCGATGATCTGGACGATTTTGCCCGTACTCATTCGCTATTCCTCTTCCCGATTCGGGTCTTAAAGTTTTGCTTAAACTGCCGCGGCGCCGCCGACGATTTCGGCGATTTCCTGCGTGATGGCTGCCTGCCGCGCCTTGTTGTAGATCAGCTGCAGCTCCTTGATGAGCTTCCCGGCATTGTCGGAGGCGCTCTTCATGGCCACCATCCGCGCGGACTGCTCGCAGGCGTTGTTCTCGACCAGGCCCTGGAAGACGAGCGACTCGATGTACCGGATCATCAGGTCGTCGAGCACTTCCTTGGCATCCGGCTCGTAGATGTAGTCCCAGTGGCCCTTCAATTCCTCTCCGAGTTCCTCGGCACGGATCGGGATCAGCTGGTCCACGCTCGGGCGCTGCGTCATCGTGTTGACGAATTCGTTGTAGACGACATGCAATTCGTCGAGCCGACCCTCGTTGTACTCGTCGAGCATCGCCTTGATGACGCCGATGATGCTCTCCAGGTGCGGAGCGTCGCCGAGGCGCGAGACCTGCGCGACGACATTCGCCCCGATGCCGTTGAAGAAGCCGGCGGCCTTCTGGCCGATGGTCGCGACGCGCATCTCGCAACCCGCCTCGGACCAGGTCTTCATGCGCTTCAGCAACATACGGAACAGGTTCGAGTTCAGGCCGCCGCACAGACCGCGGTCGGACGAGATCACGATCAGCCCGACCGTCTTGACCGGGCGCTCGAGCATGAAAGCATGCTTGTATTCCGGATTCGCGTGCGCCAGATGCTTGATGATCCGGCCGATCTTCTTGGAATACGGACGCGTCGCCTGCATGCGGTCCTGCGTCTTGCGCATCTTGCTGGCGGCCACCATCTCCATCGCACGCGTGATCTTCTGCGTGTTGCGGATGCTGCCGATCTTCGTGCGGATTTCTTTGCCGACGGCCATGCGCGCTTACCTCACCAGGCGTGCGATTCTTTGAACTTCGTCACCGCCGCCTTCAGGTCCTTCTGAATCGCGTCGCTGTAGTCGCCGCTCTCGTTGATCTTGTCCATCAACTTGGCCTGGCTGGTCTTCATGTAGTTCTGCAGCGCGTCCTCGAAGTCGCGGACCTTGTTGACGTCGATGTCATCGAGGTAGCCTTCATTGACCGCGAACAGCGATACCGCCATCTGCGCGACGCTCATCGGCGCATACTGGTTCTGCTTCATCAGCTCGGTCACGCGCTGGCCGCGTTCGATCTGTTTGCGGGTCGCTTCGTCGAGGTCGGAGGCGAACTGCGCGAAGGCCGCCAGTTCGCGGAACTGTGCCAGGTCGAGACGGATACCGCCGCCCAGCTTCTTGACAACCTTGGTCTGCGCGGCGCCGCCGACGCGGGATACCGACAGACCGGCGTTCACGGCGGGGCGGACACCCGCGTTGAAAAGGTTCGTTTCGAGGAAGATCTGGCCGTCGGTGATCGAGATCACGTTGGTCGGAACGAAGGCGGAAACGTCGCCGGCCTGGGTTTCGATGATCGGCAGTGCCGTCAGCGAGCCCGTTTTGCCGGTTACTGCACCGTTCGTCAGCTTCTCGACTTCCTCGACATTGATCCGGGACGCGCGCTCCAGGAGCCGCGAATGCAGATAGAAGATGTCGCCGGGATAGGCTTCGCGGCCTGGCGGACGGCGGAGCAGCAGCGAAATCTGGCGGTAAGCCCAGGCCTGCTTCGTCAGATCGTCATAGATGATCAGCGCGTCTTCACCGCGGTCACGGAAGTACTCGCCCATCGCGCAGCCGGAATAGGCTGCGATGAACTGCATGGCAGCCGAATCGGACGCCGAAGCGTTCACGATGATGGTGTGCTCCATCGCACCGTGCTCTTGCAGCTTGCGGACCACGTTGGCGACCGACGACTGCTTCTGGCCAATGGCCACATAGATGCACTTAACCCCGGTGCCCTTCTGGTTGATGATCGTGTCGATCGCGATCGCGGTCTTGCCGGTCTGGCGGTCGCCGATGATCAACTCACGCTGGCCGCGGCCAATCGGGATCATCGAGTCGATGGCTTTCAACCCGGTCTGCAGCGGCTGGCTGACCGACTGCCGGCTGATGACACCCGGTGCGATTTTCTCGATCGGCGACATCGCAGCCGCCGCGATCGGGCCCTGGCCGTCGATCGCATTTCCGAGGGCGTCCACGACGCGGCCCAGCAGCGCTTCGCCGACCGGAACTTCGAGGATGCGACCGGTGCACTTGACGGTGTCGCCCTCGGTCAGGTGCTCGTAGGCACCGAGGACCACCGCACCGACCGAATCGCGTTCCAGGTTCAAGGCGACGCCGAAGGTATTGCCCGGGAACTCGACCATCTCACCCTGCATCACGTCCGCGAGACCATGAATGCGGACGATGCCGTCGGTCAGGCTGACGATGCTGCCCTCGGTCCGGGCTTCGACACCGAGGTCGAAATTCGCGATCTTGCTTTTGATCAGTTCGCTGATTTCAGAAGGATTGAGTTGCATGTTTCATTCTCACTCTAATTCCACAGGGTCTTTTCCAGCCGCTGCAGCTGGCCGCGCACCGAACCATCGATGACGCGGTCTCCGGCGCGAATGACGACACCGCCGATCAGCGATGCGTCTTGATGTACGGTCAGTCGGGCTTGCCGCTTCAGCAGCTTTTCGACGAGTCCGGCGATGTCCTGCTCTTCTTCCGCGTCGAGCGGAAAAGCCGTGGCCACCGAGACGTCGATATACCCCTCGTCTTCCGCCCGATAGTGGGAAAATAGGGTGCGAATGGAAGGCATCAGTCCCAGCCGGTGGTTGTGCACCAACAGTCGGACGAAGTTCTTGCCATCGTCATTCAGGTGATCCTGGCCGAGATCGAAAAAGGCGGACAGGAAACGCTCCTTGTCGGCTTGCGGATTACTCGCCGCCTGCTGCAGCTGCGCATCCGCGAGCGCGGTTTCGAGAAACTGCAACATGGTTTCCCACTGCCCCGTGGAACCCGTTTCCTTCGCGCGCTGATAGGCCGCAACCGCATACGGTCGGGCCAGCGTCATCAGTTCACTCATCGATCATCAGCCCAGTTGTTTCTTCAGATCTTGCAGAACTTCCTTGTGCTTGTTCTGGTCGACCTCGGTCTTCAGGATCTGCTCGGCGGCAGCAATCGCCAGCGTCGAGACCTGCTTCCGCAAGCCCTCCTTGGCTGCTTGCACTTCACGGTCGGTCTCCGCCTTCGCGGCAGCGACGATCCGCTCGCCTTCCTGCTTGGCGGCATCCTTCGATTCATCCACGAGGTCGTTGGCGCGCTTCTGGGCGAGATTGACGATCTCGGCCGCCTGATCCTTAGCTTCCTTCAGCAACACCTTTGCGCGCTTCTCGGCATTCTCGAGATCCTGCTTTCCCTTGTCGGCAGCGGCGAGCCCTTCGGCAATTTTCTTCTTCCGCTCCTCTAAAGCCTGCATCAAGGGGGGCCAGACGTACTTCATGGTGAACAGCACCAGAAGTGCAAACGTGATCATTTGCCCGAGCAGGGTGGCGTTGATACTCACAGCGCTTTCCTCATGCGTGAAGACGTGAAATGGACGACGCGCTCAGACCGCTTATTTGATAAACGGGTTGGCGAACGTGAAGAACAGCGCAAGACCGACACCGATCATGGTCACCGCGTCGAGCAGGCCCGCGACGATGAACATCTTCACCTGCAGCATCGGGACCATTTCCGGCTGCCGAGCTGCGCCTTCCAGGAACTTCCCGCCCAGGAGACCAAAGCCGATAGCGGTCCCCATTGCACCCATACCGAGGATCAGCCCCACGGCGATCGCGGTCATGCCAGATACAGATTCCATAAGTCCTCCGATAGTCGAACGGTTTGAGAGAAAACGGCTCAGTGGTCTTCGTGTGCCAGACTGAGGTACACGATCGTCAACACCATGAAGATGAATGCCTGCAGGGTGATGATCAGGATGTGAAAGATCGCCCATGGCAGGCTCAGCGCAGGCTGTATGTACCACGGCAACAACGCGATCAGGATGAAGATGAGTTCGCCAGCGTACATGTTGCCGAAGAGTCGCAGGCCGAGCGAGATGGGCTTCGCGATTTCCTCGACCAGCTTCAGCAGCAGATTGAATGGAATCATCCACGGCCCGAAGGGCGTCAGCAGCATTTCCTTGGCGAAGCCAATCGGCCCCTTGACCTTGACGCTGTAGAAGATGATCAGCGCGAACACGGAGATCGACATCGCGAAGGTCGCGTTCAGGTCCGTGCTGGGCACGACGCGCAGGTAGCTGAGCCCGACTGCCTTGCCGATGCTCGGCAGCAGGTCGACGGGGATCAGGTCCATGAAATTCATCAGCCAGACCCAGACGAAGATGGACAGGGCCAGCGGCGCAATCAGCGCGCTACGGCCGTGAAAACTGTCCTTTACCTGGGTATCGACGAACTCGACCAGCATTTCGGCGAAATTCTGCAGCGGGCCGGGGACGCCGCTGGTCGCCTTCTCCGCGGCTTTCATGAACAGAACCAGAAACACGGCGCCGAGTACGACGGAGAAGAAAAGCGTATCGAGATGGAGAGTCCAGAAACCCTCACCGGTCGCCAGCGGCGTCAGGTGGTGAATGATGTAGCCGGTTGCACCCTCGGGACTGTGTGCCTCTGTCGCCATGCTTGACTCTCAAATGTCGGTATCCGAAAAAAGGAGGGCGGCCCAAAATGCACCCTGCACCGCGATGAAGGCGGCGAACAGCGGTGCATAACGCACATCGGGCAGTTGGAACACCAGGAAAAAGAGAACGGCCGTCATCGCCATCTTACTGGCTTCGCCGGCGTAGAAGGCCCTCACGATCTCCTGCGCGGATCGGCTCGCCGCCGATTTTCCGAACCGCAGCGCGAACACCGCATTCGGCACGAATCCAATCAGGCCGCCGATCAGCGCCGAACGCCCTGCGGGCCAGCTGGCCAGGGCTGTCGACAACGATACGGAGAAAGCGATGATTCCAATCTGCCAGTGCAGGACGCGTCGGACGGCCGCGAACACTTACCGTCCTCCGAGGTCGGCGCCTCCACTCAAAACCCCGCGGAGTCTATCAGCGGGGTTGCGGGAAATCAACGACGAAGCTAGCGCTCAAGCCGGTCCAGAATGCCTTGCAGATGCTCCAGACTGGCGTAGTTGATGATCAGCTTCCCGGTCCCTTTTCGGCCCTGCTGGAGCTGCACATGGGCGCCGAAAGTCTCGCCAAGCCGGTTCATCAGCGCAGTGATGTCCGGATCCGGGCGTCGCGCGGCGGGCTGCGACGGCGGCGCGGAAAGCAGCCGCCGGACCAGTGTTTCCGTAGCGCGCACAGTTAATTGCTTCGACGCAACACGTTGCGCGACCGGTGCCTGCTGTTCGAGGGGCAGCGCGAGGATGGCTCGGGCGTGGCCCATTTCGAGACTGCCGGCGCTCAGCAGCAGCTTGACCTCGGGGTGCAGTTCGTTCAGACGCAGCAGGTTGGTCACGGTGGCGCGCGACCTTCCTACCGCGTCGGCGATCTGCTGATGGGTCAGGTCGAACTCCTCCGACAGGCGACGCAGTGCCTCCGCTTCTTCGAGCGGATTCAGGTCTTCCCGTTGAATGTTCTCGATCAGCGCGATGGCCATCGCACTCTGGTCGGGGACATCGCGGATGATGACCGGGATGTCCCGCAGACCGGCAAGCTGGGCGGCTCGCCAGCGGCGCTCGCCGGCGATGATCTCGTAGTCGAAGGTCCCGCTGGCGCGAACCAGAACAGGCTGGACCACGCCCTGGGCACTGATCGAATCGGCCAGTTCCTGCAGGCGCGCCGGATCGAAGTCCTTGCGCGGCTGGTACGGACTGGCGCGGAGCGCTTCGACCGGCACCACACGCAAGGTTTCGCCGGCCACAGGCTGTGTTTCGGCGGGCCCAAGCAAAGCGTCCAGGCCGCGACCCAATCCACGTTTTTTAGTTGTCATCAGGTTCACGAGGCGAGGGAAACGGCGGGTTTGTTGCGGCGAACCAGTTCGCCGGCCAGGGACAGGTAGGCGGTGGCGCCCTTCGAGCTCTTGTCGTAGAGCATGATCGGCAGACCGTGACTCGGCGCCTCGGCCAACCGGATCGTACGCGGGATCACGGTGCGGAACACCGCATCGGCGAAATGCTGCGTCAACTGGTCGGACACCTCTTTGGCAAGGTTGCTCCGCGCGTCGTACATCGTGCGCAGCAGGCCTTCGATGCGCAGCCGGGGATTCACGCTTTCGCGCACGTTCCGCAGCGTGTCCATCAGATCCGACAAGCCCTCCAGCGCGTAGTACTCACACTGCATCGGGATCAGCACGCTGTCCGCCGCCACTAGGGCGTTCACCGTCAGGATATTCAGCGCCGGCGGACAATCGATCAGCACGAAATCGTAGCGGTGCCGGGCCGCTTCGAGCACATTCGACAGCACCCGGTCGCGAGATGCCTTCTCGAGCAGCTGGACCTGGGCGGCCGCGAGATCGGCGTTGGCAGGGAGCAATTCCAGATTGAAGGCCTGCAGCTTGACTACGGCCGCGTCGAAGGCCGACTCACCGATCAGCACCTCGTACACCGAGGCCTCGAGCGCCTTCTTGTCGACGCCCAGCCCCATCGTGGTGTTGCCCTGCGGGTCCAGATCGATCAGCAGCACCTTCTTCTTCGTGGCGGCAAGGCTGGCGGCGAGATTGATGCTCGTCGTGGTCTTGCCGACGCCGCCCTTCTGGTTCGCCACCGCAATGATCTTTGCCATACGTGATTGTTTCATTTGCGCTTCGGTGGAAAACTCGAGCCGTGAATCGCCCTGATCGGCCCCATCCGTGAAAGACCCGGCAAGCCGTCGAGAGTAAGGCCGGACGACGAAGCTGTCCAGCGCACCGGCGAACGACCGCCTCCGATGGGCGTAACCGTTCACGCCCCCCCTCGCGGGAGCGGTCCGGGAAGCCGAGACACGCCGTGAACCCGTCCCTGGAGGCTAGCCTGCGGGTTCCCTCCCGCAGACGGTCTCGCCCTCCCGGCCCGCTCCCACTACCCAACAAGGCAGCAGGATGAATGGTTACCCGATGGGCGGCGCACGATTATAGACCGGGATCGGACCTGCCGCCGCGCGACGTGACGCACGCTCAGCCGCAACCGATAATTACGGTTCCGCACGGCCGCGCCGATCAGGCCGTGGCGCCGGCCTGCCGCAACGTCTTCGACCAGCCAGAGAAAAACATGCCCTTTCGCTACCGTCGCTTCTACGACATTTCCGTGAGCGAGCGCATCCTGAACAGCGCGTTTCTACTGACGATCGGTATCGGCTATGCGTTCGCCCTCGCAAACCTCTATTACACCCATCAGGCCCGCGACGGCCGGCGGGGCCTGTCGGTTCAGGACGTCATGATCGCCTACCATGGCTCGACCCACCGGACCCGGCTGGAGGTCGCGATCAACGGCATCATGGAACCGAACCTGAAATACAAGAGTGACAAGGAAGTGATCGTCAAATGGATCCATTCCGGAGCCGGCGAAGCCGAGTATCACGCGTTGATCGCCCCCATCCTGAACCGTGACTGCGTCGTGTGTCATACACCGGCCATCAACCCCAACCTCCCCGACCTGACGCGCTATGCCGGCGTGTCGGAGGTCGCGGCAAAATCGAGCGGGGCAACGCTGCCCGCGCTGATTCGCGTATCGCACATCCACCTGTTTGGCATTGCGTTCATCCTGTATTTCATTGGCCGCATCTTCATCCTTGCGGAAATGAACGTGACCGTGAAACGAATCACCGTCGCGATTCCGTTCGTGGCAATGCTGCTGGACGTCGCGGCCTGGTATATCACCAAGTCGATCCCGGGCTTTGCCTACGTCGTCGTCGCAGCGGGTGCGCTGATGGGCATCTCCATGGGCGCGCAGATCCTGGTAAGCCTCTATCAGATGTGGTTCCACCGCGTGCACCCGATCCCCGCGGGGGCCCCCGCCGGAACGCGGGCCCGAGCGTGTTGCGGCATTCTGGCCGAACTCGGCTACGAACTGACCGAACTGCCCGATGGCTGGGAGCTGCGCGACCCGGACGGCGCCCGCTGCCGCCTTGGCACGCTTGAGGAGTTGGAGACGGTCTGCCGCGGGCTGGAACTCAAGCATCAGCAAAGCTATTGAACTCGGGCGACCCGTCGAGGCATGGTCGCAACGGGCTTGCGACCTTACCGCGTCATCGCCGCAGCAGGGAGTCGAGTTTATGCCTCCGCCTGCTCGGTGAAGTGGTGGGGGTATTCCTTGGCCCCCGGCGCAGATGTCAGCAGTGTGAGCCGCCCTGATGGGAAATGAAAAGGCCCAAACAGCAAGCGGCTCGAGAAAAGCCCTCCGCTCGCGGGCAGCGAGCGGAGGCGTCAGGCAATCGCGGGTACGACCGTCGTGCGATTCAGGCGGGAAGCGCTGCCAGAGCGGGTTCGGCATTCGCCAGTTGGCGCTGCTTGCGGCGGATCTGGAAGGCCATCAGGCCCGCACCCATCACCATCAACGCCCATTCTTCCGGCTCCGGGACAGGAGCCGCGATCGCCCCCGCACTGAACTTGAAGGCACCGCGTGCGAAGCCCGGCTTCATCTTGCCCGCCACGACAACCTTGTAGGAGCCCTCGCCGAGCGCCCCGGCGAAGCTGGCCAGGCGGCCACCGCGGGCGCTGGCGATGAGATTGTTGTCGCTATCCAGCAGCCGCATGCGGACGCTGCTGAATTTGAGGCGCTTACCCAGTGCTCCGCCCCCGAAACTGCGGGTCAGATTGACGTCGGCGTTCTTCGACAAGTCGAACTTGAAGGTGTTGCGGAACTTGCCTTGCGTATTTTGCTTCACGACGTAACGACTTTCCCCGCCGCTGATCGACGGAGCTAGAAGATCCCCCAACTGGATGACCTTGGCGCTGGCGGGAGCCGTCAGACCCAATAGCATCGCCGCGACCCACACCCTTTTCCAAAGACCCTGCTTCATGCAACTCTCCAAAATTCAGACTTTTTGTGACGCAATACCTCGGCACCGTCGTATCGAACAAGCGCCTACGCGAGGCTTTAAGCCAAAACCGTGCCTATTTGTTATGATATTGTTGCACATAAGGTTTTTCTCTGAGACCACACACCAGCAGCGTCGAGTGTAAATTTCTCTGTACGACGACAGACCGGGGCTGCATAGGCGCGACCGCCAGGGTAGTCTGCAGACAACACACAACCGATCTTGCCGCGGTGCGGTGCGGTGCGGGGTTGCCGGGTCAGGGTGCTTGCGCGTTGGGGCTGGGCCAGCGCGGGGGCGGGCGAGGGG
>SEYW01000011.1 GCA_004168015.1 Methylolobus aquaticus | reverse complement strand
TCGATCCGGAGATCCTCTACGCGGCCCTGCTCAAATGGCTGCCGCCCGCACCGGGGACGGGCTCGATCGATCGGGCGGTTGCGCCCATCGAGCCTCAAGTGGCCGATAGACTGCGGGCGATCAGGGAGATTCCCGGGCTTGACGCGGAGCGCGGAATGCAAGCCGTACGCGGCAAAGAGGCCACTTACCTCAAACTCCTCGGTCTGTTGGTCGAGAAGCACAGGCACGACGCGGACCATCTGCTGGCCGCCTTGCGGAACGGCGATTTGGCCGAGGTCGGCCGCCTTGCCCACGCGCTGAAGGGCGCTGCGGGCAACCTGGGTGCGCTCAGGGTCATGGAACTGGCCGAAAGCGTGAACGCGGGCACGAAGCAGGGCTTGTCGGCGGCGGAGATGGGCGATCGGTGCCTTGAGCTTGCCGCTGCGCTGTCCCAACTCATCGCAGGACTGCGGCAGGTATTGGTAAAGCCGGCGGAGCGGACACCCTGAGTGCCTGAGCCGGGCTTTCTCGGAGCGATTGCGCTGCGAGTGCCCGCCGACTTACGCCGCGGTGGCAACAAAGGCTCTTGATCCAACGATGTGCCCCGAAGCGCGCCCTTGCCTCTCGGGCGAGCCGACCAGGGTATGCTCGTGTTCACCGTAGTCGTTCTGAATGAGCCGTGGCTCTTCCCTCCGTAGGCGGGTCGCCGGCGACCCTCGTGTCGCCTGGAGCCGGGAACGACCCAAGCGGACCGGCGCCGGTCCGCATCTGTCGGCTTATCGGCGATGGTCGGGCCAGCGCGATCGCGCGGGCGACGGAACTGATTCCGGCATCGATCGCGACCACGCACGCGCTGGACTGGACCAAGCTCGATCTCCAGTCATCATGAGTCGATATGATGCCGGTGGCGGGTCCAAGCCTGATCCTCTCGATTTCAGCTGGCCGGCTCGATTGCCCGGCCGGGTACCTCGCGGGCGCGGTGCCGCCCCCTGTTTCGCTGGAAGATGTGGAGTATTGAGCTGATGACCGAACTGCAAGCCCTGTTCGCCGCACTCTCCGCGATCGTGCTGTTCCTTTACGGGCTACAGGGTTTCAGCAGGGAACTCCGGGTCACCGGGGGCACCGCGCTGCAGAACTGGCTGGCGAGCGTGACCGCGAGCCGCTGGCTCGGCTTCACCGTGGGGGCGGTCGCGACGGCCATCGTGCAATCGAGCAGTGCCGTGACGGCGTTGACCGCGGCCTTGGTCGACGGGGCCGTCATCTCGTTCAGGGCCAGCCTCGGCGTGCTGCTCGGTTCAAACGTCGGCACGACGGCCACGGCCTGGCTGGTGTCCATGAAGCTGACCGGGGTCGGTCCGGCTTTCATCGTGTTGGGTGCCTGCCTGTCGGCGCTGCCATGGCGAGTGGGCATCGCCGGTAAGGCGATCTTCTATTTCGGGCTGATTTTCTTCGCACTCGATCTGATCGGCGCCGAACTCCGGCCGCTGCGCGAGCAGCCGGCGTTCGTCGCGTGGCTGGAACTCGCGCAGGCGCCCTGGTTGGGGATCCTGGTCGGTATGGTGTTCACGGCGCTGATCCAATCCAGCAGCGTGACGACGGGCGTGTCCATATTGCTGGTCCAGCAGGGCACGTTGCCCGCGGAGGCGGCGATACCGATCGTGATCGGTGCCAACGTCGGCTCGACCTCGACGGCGCTGGTCGCCAGTCTCGGCATGGGGGCCGTCGCGCGAGCCACGGCGACGGCGAACCTGCTCTTCAACGCCGCCGGTGCGCTGATCTTCTTCCCGTTCATCCATGCCTTTGCGGGTGCCGTCGTCGACTCTGCCGGCGACCCGAGCCGTGCCGTCGCCTGGGCGCATCTGCTGTTCAACGTCACGATCGGCCTGGTCTTCCTGGTCGCGCTCGATGCGATCGAGCCGCGCCTGAGCCGTTGGTTCCTGGGTCCAATGGCCGCGCGATCGGCGGCTCGGCACTAAGACCCGAGTCCCGGGCCACGTCAGCCGGCCGCTCGGGTCAGACCGGCCACGCAATCAGCTGCGGGAACTGC
Organism: Methylolobus aquaticus; assembly: GCA_004168015.1. Classification (GTDB taxonomy): domain Bacteria; phylum Pseudomonadota; class Gammaproteobacteria; order Methylococcales; family Methylococcaceae; genus Methylotetracoccus; species Methylotetracoccus aquaticus. Next base: position 118,629 of record SEYW01000011.1, on the reverse strand, counting down.
CGCTGGTGCCAATAGGGGTAAGGCGGTGTGACATGGCTGGCGGCATCCAGCTTCGCCATCTGTTCCGCAGTCAACTGCCAGCCTACCGCGCCGAGATTGTCCTTGAGCTGTGCCTCGTCGCGGGCGCCGATTATCACGGTGCTCACGGTCGGGCGCTGCAGCAGCCAGTTGATCGCGATCTGGGGTAGCGTCTTCCCCGTTTCCGCCGCCACCTCGTCGAGCGCATCCACGACCTTGAACAGATGGTCGTCGGCTATCGGCGGCCCGGCTTCGGCCGTGACGTGCAGGCGACTCCGGGCATGCAGCGCCTGTCCGCGCCGTAGCTTTCCCGTCAGCCGGCCCCAGCCCAGCGGGCTCCACACCACCGTCCCGACCCCCTGGTCGATGGCGAGCGGCATCAGTTCCCACTCGTAGTCGCGTCCCACCAGCGAGTAGTAGGCCTGATGGGCCACGTAGTGCGTCCAGCCATACTTTTCGGCCATCGCCTGGGACTTCATCAGATGCCAGCCGGAAAAGTTGGAGCAAGCCAGATAGCGCACCTTGCCGGCTTGAATCAGGTCGTCCAGCGTGCGCAGGGTTTCCTCGATGGGCGTGCGGGCGTCGAAGCCGTGCAGCGTGTAGATGTCGATGGTGTCCGTTCCGAGCCGCCGGAGGCTGTCCTCGCAGGCACGGGTGAGGTGATGGCGGGATGAACCGTAGTCGTTGGGGCCGGTGCCCATCGGAAAGACCGCCTTCGTCGAGATCAGCACCCGGTCGCGCCGCCCGGCGATGGCCTGGCCCAGGATCTCTTCCGACAGCCCCTGGGAGTAGAAATCGGCGGTGTCGAACAGGTTCACGCCCGCATCGAGGCAGAGGTCGACCAGTCGGGTCGCTTCGGTGACGCCGCTGGTGCCGAAGGCCTCGAAAAAGGCGTTGCCGCCGCCGAAGGTTGCTGCGCCGAAGCTCAAGACCGGTACGTTCAGGCCGGAGCGGCCGAGAAGTCGATGTTCCATGAATTCCTCTCGAAGTGGGAGTCGTGTCGGAGGCCGTGCTGCCTGGCCGGGCTGGCGTCATGCCACGGGCCGGTCGACGGTGGCGTTTCCGGTATCGCGTCGTTCTAGGTCTTGCTCTTGGCTGAGTCCTGCGTCGCCGCCGCGCGCGCTGAGGCCTTCGTTGCACTGGACGGTGTCTGTGTGGCAGCGGCGACGCTCTCCTCGGCCGGCTCAATATCCAGTTCGGCCAGCACCAGCCGGTAGGCGTCGAGGTAGGCTTTGGTCGGGGCCAGAAAACAGACCCGATCGAGTGCGGTCACCTTGGCGCGGGCCTGAAGATAACGGATCGCCGCGCGCAACTGTTTCCGGGCCGGGTCCATCAGGTTCGAAGACCCGGTGCCCGTGGTCAGCAGCGGGAACAGGATCGAGGTGTAGGGCACGGCGTCGCCCTTCCGTTGCCTGTCCCGTTCGGATTCGCGGTCGGCCAGCGCCAGCGCGGCCGTGATGCAGTGTTCCACGTTTGCGATGGGGAAGTAGCCGCCGCCGATCGTGCCGTAGACCGAGGCGGCATGATAGATGCGCCGGACCTTGTGTGACTCCAGCAGCGCGCCGCTGCCGGTCGCGACGACGGTGCCGGGGTTGACCTGCTGCCGCCCGCGCATCAGGTCGCGTAGCTCGTCGGCGATGGCGTCCTCGACGATATCGCCGGTTTCATCCCTGCGGGAGCCGAGATACCGAACCAGACCGGACACCGATTTCTCGAATACACGCGCCATCTGCATGTTGATGTTCTCGGAGCTGACCCAGATGTCGATCGGCCGTTCTTCGAGATACGGGTTCACGTTCACATGGCGCAGATCGCCCGTCACCAGCCACAGCTCTTTCACCTTGTCGGCAGGCTGTGTCTTAAGGCGGTAACGGTAGACGTCGCAGTCGCTGAGCGACCCCAATCCTGCGGTCACCTCCAGTCCCGGGATATTGGCGTAGACCAGACTGTCCCGGTTGCTGGACAACAGGCCGTTTCGGATGAAGCTGGCGATACCCTGCCGCGAACGCTGCTTGTGTGCCTCGTCGGATACGTCGTATTCGATGACGTTCATGCCGCCGATGTTGAACGGGATTTTCGTCCCCGCGCGGCGGATCAGTACCGTCACCCGGTCGCGCAGCGTGTGTCGTACACCGAGTTCGTAGAAGACGTTCGGGTTCTGCGTCGTGATGTCCACGACGGCGACGTCGGCTTTAAGGATATGTTGCAGCATCCGCTCGTGGATCAGCCCAGCCGACTCGATTTCGTCGCAGCGCAGGCAGCGGACGATCAGCTTCTCGCCCCCTTCCTTCAGATCCTCCTCCACCGCCTTCTTGATGATGTCCTCGTAGATCCGGTCGAAATCGACGAGTTCGCTGTTGCCGCTGCCGTCATCGAATGGTTTCTCGCCGAAGGGCATGATCACGAAACATTCGCGGGCCAGATCGTCGTCGGTCATATCGGTTCCCCCTGGAGCTGGTCGGCTGTCGAGCGCGGACATGGCCGGGCTGGCCAGAGCGTTGGTGCCGAAGCGGCAGAGTTCCATGCGGGTGTCCGGTCGTCGGAACTCAGCGCGCCCATCGTACGACTCGTTGCCCGCCGTGAACAGGTGCTGTTGCCGCTAGTCTCTCGCGACGGGTTGGCGTGTCGGGCGCCCGGACAGTTCGATATTTCGGGCAGAGGCTTCGCGGTTCGTGCGGTACGGCCCTCCTGGTGTTACCCGATGGTAGTATTGGGGCTCCACCGCAACCTCCCCCAATTCGACCGCCCCAACCATGGACAGCGATCCCCGTTTCAAGCCCCACGAGGTTCTTGCCCCGCATTATTCGGCGCCCGAAGACAAGCAGCCCTTCCTGAGGCGCGTATTCGACGATTCGGCCCCCTACTACGAGCGGATTGCGAGCTGGGGCTTTTTCGGTACCGGGAACTGGTATCGCCGCTGGGCGCTGCAGCGCGCGGGATTGCAGCCGGGTATGACGGTGGTGGATGTCGCGGCCGGGACCGGCATTACCGCTCGAGCGGCGGCCGCGATCGTCGGGGCGCCGGGCCTGATCACCTGTGTGGAACCGAGCCTCGGGATGCTGCGCGAGTCGGAGCGGCAGCTGCCCGAGGCGCAACACCTCCAGGCGGGAGCGGATGCGCTGCCCTTGCCCGATGCCGGATGCGATTTTCTGAGCATGGGCTTCGCGTTGCGCCATGTCGAGAACCTCGAAACTGCGTTCCGCGAGTTTCGGCGCGTGTTGAAGCCCGGCGGACGGCTGCTGATCATGGATATCACCAAACCCGACGGGCGCGTCGCGAACGCGGTGGTCAAGTTCTACTTTCGCGATTTCATGCCGCGCTTCACGCGCCTGATCACCGGCAGTCGCGAAGCCACCTATCTGATGGAATACTACTGGGAGACGCTGGACCACATGGTCGATCCGACGCGGGTGCTCGAAGCCCTGGCGGCGGCGGGTCTTGAAGGGCCCCGGCGGCATGTCGAGGCCGGTATCTTCAGCGAGTACACCGCGCGCCGGTCGTGACGGCGCCTCCGGCTGAATTCGTCCGTGATCTGCGGGTCGCGGTGCTGCCGTGGATGCTTTACGGGATTGCTGCTGCCCTGGAGCAGCCCCTGGCCGGTGCAATGGCGGCGGGTGTGGCGCTCATCGTCCTGCGGCTGCGACGGTGGCGCGAGGTCAAGCTTCCCGATCTGGCGATTCTGACGTTTTTCGTCGCCGTGGCTGTCGATGAGTGCTGCCAAGCCTTGAGCGAATGGAGGGCGTTGCGGTCTGCCTGGTTGCCGTCGCTGCTGGCGGTCCTCGCGCTGGGCTCCAGTCTGGTCGGCCAACCCTTTACCTTGCAGTACGCGCGGCAGGCCGTCGGCCCCGATTGGTGGCATGACCGTCATTTCCTGCGGGTGAACCAGGTCATCACAGGGGTGTGGGGAGCCGGCTTCGCGGCGACCGCCGCGCTGCACGCCCTGACCGCCGCTGGTTCCCTGAGCCAGCGGATGCTTTCCGGTGCGGCAGGTGTGGCGTTGCTCGTAACGGCGCTTTGCTTCACCCGCGCGTACCCGCGCTGGTATCGGCTGCATCGCTATCTGCCGCTCGTTCGGGCCGGGATCGAACCTTACCGGCGCGCGCCGCGGCGGTTCTGAGGGCTTGCGTCTCTCAGTCGGCCGCGGTTGGCATGAACCCGGCAATGATCGGCGCGGTCAGGTTGATCGTCCGGGCATTGTCGGCAATATCCTTGCGGCCGCAGGGCAGACCCTTGTCGGTGCACGCGACGGCCGGATTCGCGAACTTGCCGACCAGGGGCGCGACATCGAACAGATAGCTCATGATCGTCGCGAACTTGCCGGGCACGGCCCAGGCGTAGGAAAACGGAAAGATGCCGGGTGGGGACAAGTCCGCATCATGAACGTTGCCGAAGGCGTGCCCGAGTTCATGCGCGAAGGTGTACTCATGGCAGAAGTAGCGGTCGTCGAAGCCGTCCGAGACGACCGCGAACCCTGCGGCAGGGGTCAGCGGCAAGCCGTTGGAGCCGCCGATCCAGCTGACGCCGCAGCTGCCCTGGGCCGACGAGTGGAAAGGGCGCAGCAAAACCACCATGTCCGCGCCGTAACGTGAGCGCAGGGCGTGGACGTCCGTGCCGATGCGGTTGCGGGTCAGATCCTGCAGGGCGGAAAAGTTCGCGTTGTTGTCGGTGTAGTCGACGCGCTCCGTTCGCACCAGCCTCAGGTTCACGAAGGCACCGCTGTCCGTGAACGCCTGCTGCGTGACCGCGGTGAGGTGACTGGCCCGCATCACGGGGTGAGGTCCGGGTTCGTGCGTGTACAGCACCATAAGGTCGACGGTCGCGCGCGACTGTGCCGTCGCCGGCCGGCCGTCGGCGACGGCGGCGGTGGCTTTTCCCCCGCCGGTGGGAAAGCTGCGCTGATCCTCGTCGAGGCTACCGGCCCCGAGACCCGAGGCCTTGATATCGATTACCCAGGTTTTCTCGTCGAACTGGATGATCTGAAACAGGCCTCGGGCGGTGTTGATCTGCCCGGTCAGCGCACCGTCGGCGCGGTAGGTCAGAACCGCCCGGAACGCTGTCCCGTCCTGCTCGACGTAGGCGATCCAGCTCGTGTCGCCGGTATCGTGACGCTGGGCGTGGTCATGCACGAGCTTGTAGGCGCGATCGCCGAGCCGAACCGACAGGGTGTCGCCCGGCTTCATGCTTGCGAGGCGCTCGACCGACAATTTGATCGGCGTGATGGCATGCGGGTTGAGACTGGCCAGCGCTTTGGGCACGGGCTTGTTCAATGCACTCGCATCGACTTCGAACAAGGCCGCGCCGGTTCCCATGGGCTGCTTGGCGGCTGCCTGCGGCCGCGCGTTGGGGTTCTGCCGAGCCTGGATCACGATGCGCTCGAGCCTGCCAGCCGGCGAGCGCACGGCGATGTAGTTGTAATCACCCAGCAGATCGGCGAGACCGTCCGCCCAGCTGGCAGCTCGGGCATCGCGTTTGAGCACATCGCGCTTCAGCGCCGCGGGGACAGTGATGGCGATGCCCCCCAGCTGTTGCGCATCCCGCGCCAGATCGGCGAGCGTTGCATCATGATACCGAAGGTCCAGCGCGCCGCCGGCTTCGGACTTGGGCGGTGGTGCCGGGCGTTGGGCGTGGGCTACCGGAATCAGCGCGACCAGCACGCCGGCCAGCAGCAGGCTGCGGTTCGCGCCGGTTCTGCGGCGGCCGGATCGAACAGAGTGTCGGTAGGCGCTGTTGTGCATGGCGATCACGGTTGTGCGGATTGTCCCGGATCATAGCGCCATTCCCCCGGAGTGACATCCCTGGCACCCATTCGCCATCAACGGGTGAGCGTTCGCTGCGAGGTTGTGGCCGTACGCCTATACTTCCGCTTCGTTCCAACGGGTCCCTGGCACAGCGAAATGAATTTCAGACGATTGCGCCGATTCGCAGCGCGGGTGATGCTGTCATGCCTGCTGCCGCTGACGCCCTTGGCGGCGGTTGCTAGTACCGTGCTTCAGGGGCGGGTCGTTGCGGTGCATGACGGCGATACGCTGACGGTTCTCGACCGGTATCGCCGCGAGTACCGCATCCGGTTGCACCTGATCGATGCACCGGAGAAGAACCAGGACTACGGCTCGCGTTCAAAGCAGTCGCTGTCCCAACTGGTCTACAAGCGCGACGTTTCCATCGAGGTCACAACGGTCGATCGCTATCACCGCCTGGTCGGCAAGGTCTTGTGGGGCGGTTACGACATCAATCTGGAGCAGGTGGCTCGCGGTATGGCCTGGGTCTACCGCAGATACGGCAAGGATGAACGCTATTTGGCCGCCGAGGCTGCAGCGCGACGGGCCCGGCTCGGCCTGTGGGCAAAAGCCCGTCCGGTGCCGCCGTGGGAGTTTCGCAAGGACGAGCGGGACGATGGCCCTTGGTACGATCCACGACAGTGGTTCCGGCGCTGACGGTTGCAGCGCTTGCGGGCTTTCCGCGCAGCACTATTCGCACTCGTCCGGAACGGCGGCCGCGTGGTTGTAGCCGCTGCCAAAACCTGCCCCGGGAATACGCAATATGCGCTATAGTTTAGCGGTCGGTAGTAGGGGTTGACGATGAGCAGGAAAGTCGGGAAGCAGCTGATTTGGCTGGCTTTGCTTTTTCTCACCGCGAACCTCGCGACCGCAGCCGGCAACACGGAGAATGCCCCGTCGGCCAAGCCGCAAGTTCCCGCGCGGCCCGCGCCACACGAAGACTTCATCGACGAGGGTGTCCTCGAGTCCGATTCAGGGCTGGAAGGCGGCTTGGAGATCCAGGGGCTAATGACCGATCAAACGGTCACGAAGTTCGGCCACGAATTCTTCGACGCGTTTACCCATGCCTGGCGGCCGATCGAGGGTGTCAGCTACGACATCAAGGTTAGCGAGTTGTTCGATCCCATTCGCGGCAGCCTGATCCGGGTGACGCTGAATGATTCGCCAATGTGGGAAAGTTACGTGACGCCGCGCTTCGAGGACATCCGGACCGCCGCGGCAGCCGTTGCCAAGGATATCCGTCAGCTACTGAAGAACACGTACCTGCAGAGTGACGAAGGCGGGCTTTACTGAGCCGACGAGCCGTACTGCGGTTCGCTTGGCGTCGATTCATCGACAGGAGAATGGCCATGTTTACGCAAATGCTTAGGGCACTCGCGGTCGCACTGCTGGCGCTGCCCGTCGCCCACGGTTCCGAACTGGTGCACAGCTTCGTCAACCCGGATTTCGGTGGCAATCCCTTCAACTATTCGAACCTGATGTCGGGCGCGAATGCGATCAACAAGTTCAAGGCGCCGACGACCAAGACAACGACTTCGAACACGACGACTGCAGCCAAGACCAGCGCCAACCTGTTCGCCGAGCAGTTCAATGCCTTGCTCTTGAATCGGCTCGCCAACCGGTTGGTCGACCAGGCCGTCGGGACCGGCACCGGCACGACGACGGAGGGAACGAACTCCGTGTTCAATACCGGCGTCAACACAATCATGCTGGAAGGCGGCGTAGGGTCCACCGCGACCCGCGTCACGATCATCGACAATGCGACGGGGAACAGGACGGTCCTCGATGTTCCCAACCTATAGCTCGATCATGCGCCGCCGCGGCCGGAGGGCGGCGGCGGCCGATTGTCCTAGACTACCATGTTGCCCATATCGGCAGCCCGTTGCTGTTTCTTTCTGTTTGCCGTCATCGTCGCCGTTGCCGGCTGCACTTCCAAAATCAAGCCGTTCCGCTCATCCAAGCCCGAAACCGGTTGGCACACGCAGGTCATCGACGACCTGATCTCGCTGCCGCCGCCGGCCCAGAAGATCGTCGTCACCGTCTACAAATTTCGCGACCAGACCGGTCAATACCGGTTCCAGGCCGGTGCGGTCAACTATTCCACCGCGATCACCCAGGGCGCGACTTCGATGCTGATCAAGGCGCTCGAGGATGCCGGCAACGGTAGCTGGTTCACGGTGCTGGAACGGGAATCGCTGCCCAACATTCTGAACGAACGCAAGATCATTCGGCAGACCCGCCTGCAGTACATGAGCCAGGAGGAACTCGAACGCGTTCCACCGTTGCCGCCGTTACTGTACTCGCCCCTGCTGCTCGACGGGGGCGTCATCAGCTATGAGACGAATCTACTGACAGGGGGGCTTGGGGCGCGTTATCTCGGAATTGGCGGCAACACAGAGTTTTCCCGGGATGCGGTCACGATCTATCTGCGCCTGGTATCGGTCAAGGACGGGCGTATCCTGAAGTCGGTCGAGACCCGGAAGACCATTTTCTCCATCCGGCTGGATGCGAACGTGTTCAAGTTCGTCAGCTACCAGAACCTGCTCGAGGCCGAGGCCGGCTACAGCAGCAACGAACCGCCCCAGATGTCGGTGCAGGAGGCCATCGAGCAGGGGGTGTACGCGCTGGTCATGGAAGGCGCGCTAGACGGCATCTGGAATTTCGCCGACCCCGAGCGCGGCAAGCAATTGATCGCCAAATACGAAGAGCAAAAGCAGGTCAAACCCGTTCCCGTTTACGACGAGGACGGGGAACTGAGCGGCTTTACGACCCGCACCGAGGCAGCACAACCGGCCGCCGCGCGGTGAGCGGGCTGGCTGGGCGCCACCCTGACCGCGTCGACGGGTACGATCGGGTTTGGCCTGCGGCTACGTACATCGGAAAGCGCGCGGGAGGACCTTTGCGGAGGCCCTCGCGCGACAGCGAAGTGGGCCGGCGCGCGGGCCCGAGGCGTGACCGCTGCCCCGGGCCCGGGTCAGTAATCGGCGACGATCACTGCCGGTGCGCCGGCCGTACCGGAGATCGTGTAAGTACCCGTGAAGTTGTTCGTCGACGTCCCGTTGAACGTTGCGCTCTGGTAGTCGCCGGACTGGGTCAGGCTGGTGGCGGCCGCGTTGCCGGTCTGCGTCAGCGTGGCCTGGTTGTTGTTGCCGGTCTGCGACAGCGTCACATTCCCGGCCACCATCGCCTCGACGACGATGCTGTTGTTGGCCCCGCTCTGCACGGTGTTCAGCGCGCCGCCGCTCATCGAGTTGATCGTCACGCTGGCGTTGGAACCCGTCTGGCTGACGTCGGCCGTGCCGCCGCTCATGCTGACGACGTGCGCGTAGGCCGAGTCGGCCGCCTGGGTGATCGTCAGGATCGCGCCATTGCTCAGGCTGTCCACGGCGATCCGCTTGTTGCTGCCCAGGGCCTGCTGGTAGGTCGTCAGCGAGGCGGTGTCGGACACGCCGCCGCCGAGCGCGGTGCCGACCGTGATCCGGTCGCCCGCTCCGGACTGGTTCAGCGAGGCGGTGCCCCCACTCATCGCGTAGACGGTCGCCTGCCCGGAGGTGCCCGACTGGTTGATTCCCAGGGTACCGCCGCTCAGGCTCGCGACCGTCGCCGCATTGCCCAGCCCACTGGCGCCGCCGCCGGTCTGGTTCAGCGTCAAGGAGCCGCCGCTTTGCGTCAAATTCGCGGTGTGGCCGCCTTCTCCGTCCTGGTTGACGCGCGCCGTGCCGCCACTCTGGACCAGCGCCAGATTGTTCGCGTTCGGGCCGCTCTGGGTCGACAGCGCGTGCAGCGTGCTGCCGCCACTCTGCGTGATCGTCGCGGTGTGGCTGCCCGCGCCGGACTGCGTCAGCGTCGCGGCGTTGCCGCCGGCGCCCTGGGTCAGCGTCACGCGGTGCTGGCCGGCGCCGGACTGACTGAGCGTTGCAGTGTTGCCGCTCGCGGTCTGGAACACGTCGACGCGGCTGCCGATGGCCGCGACCTGTTCGATTGTTGCGAGGTTGTGGGTCGTCGCGTCGCCTGGCACCCAGCCGCTGGGGTGGGTGTAGCCCTGGCCGACGAACGCCTGCTGGCCTTGGGCGCGCTGCGTCACGAGGGCGCGGTTCTGCTGCAAGGGGGTGCTACCGTCGCCGTTGCCGACTTGGTAGAGCTCTATCGCGCTGTCCTGGCTGCTTCCGCTCTGGTCGGTCGCCGAGTAGTTGCCGCCGCCCGAGCCGCCGACCGTGGACTGGTTCGGCGCCGCCGAGGCGGGGCCGCCGGTCAGGCCGAAAGAAACCGCTGCGGCGAGCAGCGTGCGCGATCCGTTCATGTTGGAGTCCCCGAAGGGCGTGTCTGTTTGTTCTTGTCGCCCCGCCGGGGCGGCGCGGTGTCGCGCCGCGTGACCCCGGCGGGTGGGACGCCGTCAGCCGGCGTCGGTGGGGGCCTTCCGTTGGCCCGATTCGATTTCCGGAGTTAAGGGCGGGCAGTGGGTGTTTGAAGAGGCCCGCCGCGTCAGCCGACTTTAGTAGTTTGCTACGATGTTGGCGGGGGCTGCAGCGGTCCCACTGATGGAGTAGGTGCCGGTAAAGCTATTCGCCGACGTTCCACTGAACTGTGCCTCCTGCCAATTGCCCGACTGCGTCAGATTGCCCGTTCCAGTCCCGGTATGGGCCAGCGTTGCAACCGTGTTGTCACCACTCTGAAGTACTGCGACTGAGCCCTGGCTGACGTTCGTCGCAGTCAAGGTATTGGACTCGCCGCTTTGAGTGAATGCGGCGGTGCCACCACTCATCGAGTCAACCGTTACCTGTCCCTTGGTACCGGACTGGTTGATGGTCAGGCTGCTGCCTGCTCCGCTTAGAGCAGTCACGGTCGCCTGGTTGCCCAACACGCCCGCCCCACCACCGGTTTGATTCACGGTGAGCGAACCGTTGCTTTGCGTCAGCGTTGCCGTGTGGCCACCCGAGCCGTCCTGATTGACGCGTGCGGTGCCGCCAGTCTGAGTGAGTGTCAGCGTGTTCGCATTGGCGCCGCTCTGGGTCGATAAGGCGTGTAACGTGCTGCTACCACTCTGCGTGATTGTGGCTCCATGAGCACCATCACCGGATTGGGTCAACGTCGCGACGTTCGTACCTGCGCCCTGAGTCATCGTAACGGTCTTGATACCAGTTCCACTCTGCGTGACGCTGGCTGTGTTGGTTCCGCCATTCTGGAACACCGAAGCCGTGCTGCCGGCGCCGCCCGACTGAGTGATGGTCGCCACATTGCCTTTGGTCGGATCCCCAGGAACCCAGGTGGCGACGGGGCGTGTCGCGCCCTGGCCGATCCGCGCCGTCTGGCTAGCCGCACTTTGCGTAACAATGGCCTGGTTTCGTTCGGCAGCGTCGGCACCGGTGCCTTCGCCGACCTGATAGATGTCGATGGCGCTGTCACCCGTACTCCCGGTGGTCGTGGTCGTGGAGTAGTTGCCTCCGCCCGAACCTTGTACGGATGACGTATTCGGTCCGCCAATCGCTGAGCCACTGCCGAGTGCGAACGCAATCGCGGTGGCGAGTAATGTTCTTGAAGTGTTCATGACTGCTCTCCAGGGGGGAATCAAGGACCAAAAAACTGTGAAGAATTTCACAGCTTCGGTGAGCAGAGCTTAGGAGACCACCAGGGTAAGAAGTGTGAACTGCATCACACAATGACCCAATGCGCGCTCCGACGGCCTTGGCGCCTTCTAAAAATAGACAGTTGCGGTTAAGGCTGGGCGCGGCGGTACCGCCAGTGACCCTGGGCTGGGCACTGTCGCGGTATTCATCCGATATTTCAGGCGAATCAGGCGGGGATAGGGCTGGCGCCGGTGGACGTCAGCCGGAGCCGTTAGTCCGGTTTGGTGCGCTGGCTCGGAGGGCAGGGCATCGAGCGGGGTGTCAGTTCCCGTACTTGCCCAGGATCTGACGGAACGTCCCGTCCGCCTGCATCTCGCGGATTTCGGCGTCAAAGGCCTTGATGATTTCGCGCGCCTTCGGGTGCTGGCGGTTCATCGCGAAGCACAGTCCGCGGCGGGAGAAGGGCTCGGGCAGGATCTCGAACGCGTCGCGGCTGTTCGACATGTACTGGTTGATCTCGTAGCGCAGCACGCGCTCATCATCCAGCGTCACATCCACCTGGCCCTGCAGCATCAGCAAGAGATTCTCGAGCACATGGTTGTTGACGAAGCGGGTCAGGCCGCGTGCCTGATCGAAACGGTCGTCGTAGGCGTAATCCTTGACGATGCCGATGACCCGTCCCCGCAAGTCGTCCATGCTCCGGAACTGGAACGGATCGCCGCGGCGCTTGATGAACTTGATTTCGTTGATCAGGTACGGCTGGCTGAACAGGAAGTTTCCGGCCCGCTGGGCGTTATACCAGGCCGCGGCGAGCGCGTCGTAGACGCCGATCGAGGCGCCCTCGAGCGTGCGCGACCAGGGTTCGTCGGCCAGCGCCATGTCGTAACCGATGCGGTCCAGTGCGGTTCGGACGATCTCGATGGCGAGGCCCTGGCTCGGGGCCGTGGTCTCGACATAAGGCGGCCAGTCGCTGATCGCCATCCGCAGGGTTTCGTCGGCATGTGCCTGGCGCGGTGCTCCCAGTGCGACTGCGAGCACCGCCGCTAAGCCGAGGAGGATGGGAAAGCGGCGGCGGATGTGCATTGGGGGGCTCCTCGTCAATCGGGTGGAGACCTGGGCCGGCTGACCGCGGCCTAGTCTGACAGCGGACGGGACAGTACCAGCGCATCCTCGCGCCCGTCCCGAGCCGGATAATAGTCGCGGCGGGTGCCGATCTCGTTGAAGCCCATGTTTCGGTACAGCCGCAGCGCAACCCGGTTGGTTGGGCGCACCTCGAGCATGATCGTTTCGGCGCGGTAACCGCGCGCGACCTCCATCAGCTTTTCGAGTATCCGGCGGCCAACGCCCTGGCCCTGCGCATGCGGCGCAACGCACACGTTCAGGACGTGCGATTCTCCCGCCCCCACCGAGACGATCCCGTAACCCATGATCTCGCCAGCCTTCTCCGCGATCCAGCAGTTGTAGCCGACGGTCAGGCAGTCGCGGAACGCCAGCGGTTCCCAGGGAAACTCGTAGGCCGCTTCCTCGATCGCCGAAACCACCGACACGTCCGCTCGGCGCATCGGCCGGAATCGCAGTTCGGCCTGTTCGATCAGGCTCGGGAAGTGCTTGTAGTAGAAATCGATCTCGGCGTCGTAGGACATCCAGCGTCTTACCCGATCGAGCCATTCGAACATGACGAAACGACGTTTCCCTTTTGGTGTTGTTGTTCGCGGAACGTTTTGACGGCCAGCTGCAGGTCGTCCCAGGCGCGCCGCTTTTCCCCAGGGCTGCGCAGCAGGTAGGCCGGATGGTAGGTGACCACCAGCGGAATGCCCTGATAACGATGGACGGTGCCGCGTAGTTTACCGATCGGCGTCGCGGTTTTTAACAGGTTCTGCGCGGCGATGCGGCCGACCGCAACGATAATGTCGGGCGCAATCAGCGCCACCTGGCGGTGGAGGAACGGCTCGCAGGAGCCGGCCTCGGCCGGTGACGGATCCCGGTTCCGCGGTGGGCGGCATTTGAGCACATTGGCGATATAGACGGTGTCGCGCGACAGCCCGATCGCGCGCAGCATTTCATTCAACAGTTGTCCGGCCCGGCCCACGAAGGGCTCGCCCTTCAGATCCTCCTGTTCGCCCGGCGCCTCTCCGATGATCAGCCAGCGCGCGGTGCGATCCCCGACACCTAAGACCGTCTGCGTCCGGGTTGCATACAGTTCACAAACCTTGCATTTGGCCACTCGGAACTCGAGTTCGTCCCAGTCGAGGTGACCGATTGCATCCGCCCCGGCGGTCTGGACGGGTTCGCTGGGCTGGGCGGGGGCGGCGAACGGGATCTCCAGTGCAGCGGGAGGGCTCGGCGGCGCGGTCAGCGGCGTTTGGAACTCCTCGGCGGCTTCGTTGTCCGGAACCGCCGAGGCGGTTTCGATGGCGCCCGCACCGGCGGCACGGCGCGGTACCCAGGCCTCTATCCCCATCGCCGCGAGATACTCCAGACGCAGGGCCTCACGTTCCACCGCGGCGATCCTAGACGTCGCCGACCTGCGGGTGCATGCGCTGTTTGCTCGTCCGCAGCTTGTTGACCGCGTTGACGTAGGCTTTCGCCGAGGCGATCACGATGTCGGTATCGGCACCCTGTCCGTTCACGATGCGCCCCCCCTTCTCGAGACGCACGGTGACCTCGCCTTGCGAATCGGTGCCGCTGGTGATCGCGTTGACCGAATAGAGCTGCAGATTGGCTTCGGCATGCACCAGCGACTCGATCGCCTTGAGGCTGGCGTCGACCGCGCCGCCGCCCAGGGCGGTCCCGGTCAACTCCTCGTTGTCGACCTTCACGGTCACGCGGGCGTTGGGTACCTCACCGGTCTCGGAGCAGACATGCAGGTAGACCAGGCGCACGCACTCGTCCTCGGCCTCGACACCGGCCTCGGTGATCAGGGCCTGAAGATCCTCATCGAAGATGTCGTGCTTCTTGTCGGCCAGTTCCTTGAACCGCTGGAAAGCGGCGTTCAGATCCTGTTCGGAAGCGAAATCGATGCCGAGTTCCTGCATCCGGGTGCGGAACGCATTGCGGCCGGAGTGCTTGCCCAGCACCATCCGGTTAGCGGTCCAGCCCACTTCCTCGGCCGACATGATCTCGTAGGTTTCGCGGCTCTTCAGCACGCCGTCCTGGTGGATGCCCGATTCATGGGCGAAGGCATTGGCGCCCACGATGGCCTTGTTCGGCTGCACCGGAAAGCCGGTGATGTTCGACACCAGCTTGGAGCACGCGACGATTTCCCGTGTGTCGATGTCGGTGTGGCACGGGAAGAAATCGCGGCGCGTCCTGACGGCCATGACGATCTCCTCCAACGCAGCATTGCCGGCCCGTTCGCCGAGGCCGTTGATCGTGCATTCGACCTGCCGGGCGCCGTGCATCACAGCGGACAGCGAATTCGCGACGGCCAGGCCCAGATCATTGTGGCAATGGACCGAAAAGATCGCCTTGTCCGAATTCGGGATCCGTTCGATCAGGCGGCCGATCATCCCTCCGAACTGATCCGGCATGGCGTAGCCGACCGTATCCGGAATGTTCAGTGTCCGCGCGCCGGCATCGATGACGGCTTCGAGGATGCGGCACAGGAAATCCTCTTCGGAGCGCCCCGCGTCCTCGGGCGAAAACTCGACGTCGTCCGCGTACTGCCGTGCGCGCCGCACGGCCTTGACCGCGTGCTCGACGACCTGATCCGGCGTCATGTTCAGCTTGCGCTGCATATGGATCGGCGAGGTGGCGATGAACGTGTGGATGCGCGGCCGCTGCGCGTCTTTAAGGGCTTCGCCCGCCCGGTCGATGTCGCGGTCCAGCGCGCGGGCCAGGCCGCAGACTGAGCTGTCGCGGACGGCGCGGGCAACCGCCTGCACCGATTCGAAGTCACCGGGGCTCGCGGCCGGAAAGCCGGCCTCGATGACGTCCACGCGCAGTCTTTCCAGCGCCCGGGCGATGCGGACCTTCTCGTCGCGAGTCATCGAGGCGCCGGGGCTTTGTTCGCCGTCGCGCAGCGTGGTGTCGAAAATGATCAGTTTGTCGCTCATGGCGATGCTCCAAAATCCATCGATTGCAGTGGCGCCGGTTCAACGGCGGCAGACGAAATGCAGGGGGTATGGGAGTTTGGTGTGTCTGCCCCTCAGGGCAGCAGCAGCGCCGGCAGGCGGATCGAACGCAAGCTGCCGCGCGCTGCCGCTGTCGGCATCGTCACGGAAAGGCGGTTCAGCGTTCGATTGGAGGAAAGGCAGTTCATCGCAGGTATTTTTTCAGGGGCAACAGGACTATACCGCCCGCGTCTCGTTCTGCCAAGAACCGTGGTCAGGATCGGTCAGGTCCGTCGCTCACGCCGGCGTTTGCGCAGCAGCACCGTCAGTACCGGCCCCGATATCGCATAGGCCGTGAACAAGGCGAACAGCATCAGCGGCGGATTGGTGAAGATCACGCCGAAGGCCAGCATCATGACGATCACCCGCACGAAGGGAATGCGCCCGCGCAGATCCACGTCCTTGAAGCTGTAGTAGCGGAAATTGCTGACCATCAGCAAGCCGGTCATCATCGCCAGCGCCAGCGCAATGTGGCGCAGGGTTTCGCCCTCGAAGCCGTGCTCGATACCGAACCAGATGAAACCCGCCAGGATGGCCGCCGCCGACGGGCTGGGCAGACCCTGAAAATAGCGCTTGTCGGCGGTGGCGATCTGGGTGTTGAAGCGCGCCAGCCGCAGCGCCGCCCCCGCCGCATGCACGAAGGCCGCGACCCAGCCGAGCTTGCCGAGGTAGTGCAGCGACCAGATATACAGCACCACCGCGGGCGCGATCCCGAACGAGGTCAGGTCGGCCATGCTGTCGTACTCGGCGCCAAAGGCGCTCTGCGTATTCGTCAGCCGCGCCACCCGCCCGTCCAGACCGTCGAGCACCATCGCGATGAAGATCGCGACGGCAGCGTGCTCGAAGTTCTGGCCCAGGGCCGCCGTGATCGCGTAGAAGCCCGCGAACAACGCTGCCGTCGTGAACAGGTTCGGCAGCAAATAAATGCCGCGGCCGCGCTTGCGCGGAACGACGGGTTCGTCCATCGATAAGGCTCCCGGTGCGGGCGGAGTGGCGGTTGGGCGCTGGGCGAGCGGCTAGTTCTTGGACTTGTCGACGATTTTATTCGCCTTGATCCACGGCATCATGTCGCGGAGGCGCGCGCCGACTTCCTCGATCGGGTGCTCGCGTCCCAGTCGGCGCTTGGCCTTGAGCGTTGCGCAGCCGGCCTGATTCTCGAGGATGAACTCGCGCGCGAACTCACCGCGCTGGATCTCGCCGAGGATCTTCTTCATCTCGGCCTTGGTCTCGTCGGTGATCACGCGCGGGCCGCGGGTCAGATCACCGTACTCGGCCGTGTTCGAGATCGAGTAACGCATGTTGGCGATGCCACCCTCGTACATCAGGTCGACGATCAGCTTCAGTTCGTGCAGGCACTCGAAATAGGCCATCTCCGGCGCATAGCCCGCCTCGACCAGCGTCTCGAAGCCGGCCTGCACCAGCGCCGTCGCGCCGCCGCACAGTACCGCCTGTTCGCCGAACAGATCCGTTTCGGTTTCCTCGCGGAACGAGGTCTCGATGATGCCGGCGCGGCCACCGCCGTTCGCCGAAGCGTAAGACAGCGCCAGTTCCTTCGCACGCCCGCTGGCGTTCTGGAACACCGCGATCAGGCTCGGCACGCCGCCGCCCTGGGTGTAGGTCGAGCGCACCAGGTGGCCCGGACCCTTGGGCGCGACCATGATGACGTCCAGATCGGCGCGCGGCTGGATCTGTTCGAAATGGATGTTGAAGCCGTGTGCGAACGCGAGTGCGGCGCCCTGCTTGATGTTCGGCTCGATCTCCTCGGCGTAGAGCTTGGCCTGATGTTCGTCCGGTGCCAGCACCATGACGACATCCGCTTCCTTGACGGCATCGGTCAAGGGCAGCACGGTCAGGCCGGCGGCCTCGGCTTTCGCGGCCGATGCCGAGCCGGGACGCAGCGCCACCATGACATGCACGCCCGATTCCTTGAGGTTGTTGGCATGGGCGTGGCCCTGTGAGCCGTAACCGATGATCGCGACCTTTTTGCCGCGGATGATCGACAGGTCGGCGTCTTTGTCGTAGTAGACGTGCATGGGGATTCCTCTGTTTTCTATTGGTTTCTGGCCGAATGCATGAAAAGGGATGGTCGGGCGCGAGCCTACAGCGTCAGGCCCCGATCGCCGCGGGATATGCCGGATGCGCCGGTGCGCACGACTTCGATGATCGAGTCCTCGGCGAGCGCGCTCAGGAAGGCATCCACCTTCGATTTCTCGCCGGTGATCTCGATTACGAAGGTGCCGGGGGTCACGTCGATGATCTTGCCGCGGAAGATGTCGGCCAGGCGCTTGATTTCCTCGCGCGCACCGTTCACCGCGCGCACCTTGACCATCATCAGCTCGCGCTCGATGTGGGACGACTCCGACAGGTCGATCAGCTTGACGACGTCGATCAGCTTGTTGAGCTGCTTGGTAATCTGCTCGATGATCTCGTCGCTGCCCGAGGTCACCAGTGTCATGCGCGACAGGCTCGGATCCTGAGTCGGCGCGACCGTCAGGGATTCGATGTTGTAGCCGCGGGCGGAGAACAACCCGGAGACCCGCGACAGCGCGCCGGCTTCGTTCTCGATCAGTATCGAAATGATGTGGCGCATGTCAGGCCAGCTCCCTCGCGTCGATCATGCCCGGGGACAGACGCATGTCATTGTGGGCCTTGCCGGCTTCGATCATCGGGTAGACGTTCTCGGTCGGATCGGTCAGGAAGTCCATGAACACCGTGCGATCCTTGAGCCTCAAGGCTTCCTCCAGCGCCGGCCGCACGTCGGCGGCCTTCTCGATGCGCATGCCGACATGGCCATAGGCTTCGGCCAGTTTGACGAAGTCCGGGATGGTCTCGAGGTACGAATGCGAGTAGCGGCTTTCGTAGCTGAACTCCTGCCACTGGCGCACCATGCCCATGTAGCCGTTGTTCAGGTTCACGATCTTGATCGGAGTCCGGTATTGCAGCGCCGTCGCCAGTTCCTGGATGCACATCTGGATGCTGGCTTCGCCGGTGATGCAGCAGACCTCGGAGTCCGGATGCGCGAGCTTGACGCCGATGGCGGCGGGCAAGCCGAAGCCCATGGTGCCCAGGCCGCCGGAGTTGATCCAGCGTCGGGGTTTGTCGAACTTGTAGAACTGGGCCGCCCACATCTGGTGCTGGCCGACGTCCGACGTGACGAAGGCTTCACCATGAGTGGCTTCATACAACTGTTCGACCACGTACTGCGGCTTGATGACCGTGCCGCTGCGGTCGAACCGCAGGCAGTCGACTTTTTGCCAGTGGGAGATGCGGTCCCACCAGGCCGCCAGGGCTTCGCGGTCGGGGCGGCGTTCACCGGCCTGGATCATGTCGCAGAGGTCGGTCAGCACCGACGCTACCTCGCCGACGATGGGCACATCCACACGCACCGTCTTCGAAATCGATGCCGGGTCGACATCGATATGGACGATCTTGGCATACGGGCAGAACTCGGCGATCTTGCCGGTCACGCGGTCGTCGAACCGCGCACCGACGGCGAGCAACACGTCGCAATCGTGCATCGCCATGTTGGCTTCATAGGTGCCGTGCATCCCGAGCATACCGACGAAGTGCTGCGCCGTGGCCGGATAGGCTCCGAGGCCCATCAGCGTGTTGGTGATCGGAAAGCCCAGGAGGTCGACCAGCCGGGTCAGTTCGTCCGCGGCATTGCCGAGTACGACGCCGCCGCCGCTGTAGACCATCGGCCGCTTGGCGGACAACAGCAGTTCGACCGCCTTCTTGATCTGCCAGCGGTGGCCTTTGGTCGACGGATGGTACGAACGCAGGCTCACGCTGCGCGGGTACTCGTAAGGAATCTTGACCCGCGGGTCGGTGATGTCCTTAGGGATGTCGACGACGACGGGCCCCGGCCGGCCGGTCGTGGCGATGTAGAACGCCTTCTTGATCGTTTCGGCGATCTTGTGGACGTCCTTGACCAGGAAGTTGTGTTTGACGCAGGGGCGCGTGATGCCGACGGTGTCGCATTCCTGGAATGCATCGCTGCCGATGACCGGCAGCGGGACCTGGCCGCTCAGCACGACCATCGGGATCGAGTCCATGTAGGCCGTCGCGATGCCAGTGACGGCGTTCGTCGCGCCGGGACCCGAGGTCACCAGCACGACGCCGGGTTTGCCGGTTGACCGGGCGTAGCCGTCAGCGGCATGCGTCGCGCCTTGCTCGTGGCGAACCAGGATGTGCTTGACGTCCTCCTGCCTGAACAGCGCGTCGTAGATATGCAGGACCGCGCCGCCCGGGTAACCGAAGATGTACTCGACACCCTCGTCCTTCAGACACTGGATAACGATTTCCGCGCCGCTCAGCTCCACGATCGACAACCCTCAAAAAGACACGGGGCGCTTGAGGGCGCCCGGCGAAGTATGGTAAGCAAAAGGCAAATGGTCGGCCAAAATACTCGGTAAAGCCTGATCCGTCAAGGCGGACAGCCCGCTCCGGGGCTCTCTCATCAGGCGATCCGGTCGCCGGGCCGGGCGTGCTCGTACCACGCAACGTAGCGGGCGGCGTCGGGCGCACCTTCCGCGGGCGCCCAGGCCGCAAAGTCCTTGTCGCTGACGGCGCAGTATGGGCCTGGCTTGACCTCGAACATGACCGTTCCGGGTGCCATCACGACGACCGCATGCCAGGTATTCGCATGGATTTCGGCCGCGGCCGCCTGCCCCGCTCCGAGATCGACACGTTCGAGTACCGTGCCCTCGTCATCGAAGGTCAGAATGGAGAACGCGCCCCGCGCGGCCATCATCAGTTCCCAACCGAGTTCCCGGGCATGCCGATGCGGCCGCACGTAGGTGCCGGGTTCCATGGCGTTGAACAGCCGCTGGATCGGGTCTTCGAGCACGGGATGCAGATTCAGATTCTGGCGTCGCCGGGGCGATGCGGCCGCGGTGTCGCTCAACTGTCCGATCCGTTGCGAGCTGATTACGGTCAATCGATTCGTCATGAAGTCCTCCATTCAGGCCCGCCCTGACCGCGCGCACGGGTTCCGGGTGCCGCTCAGGGCAAAGGTTTCGATCGTTCGCCAGTCGCGATAATCGGGTGCGCCCTTGACGAGCTGCAGACGATCGACGATGCAATGCGTCGGCAGCTCGCAGGCTGCCGATTCAACCAGCTGCTGTCGGGTGGCTGGGTCGAAGGTGCCATAGACCAGCGACAGGTGCGGAAAGTACGGCGTCGAGTTCGGCTCACAGCCGAAGGTCCGCTCCGCGTCGGCGCGAGCCGCGATTAGCGCCGCGTCCAGCGCTGTGGCGAAATAAACGCACCGAAAATAGGTGTCGCTGTGGTCCGCGTGTTCGACGGCGATGCGGAACGGTGCGGTGCGCTCGGCCAGGCCACGGGCCTGTTCGATCGTGTCGGCGGGCTCGGCGCAGAGGCTGCCCAGCAAGGTGACATGCGGTTCGAAGGGTCCTGCGCCGACGCGGGCCGACAGGTCGCCGATTAGGCGTCCAAATCGCGCGCTGCTGGCCGCGTCGGGCAGCAGCCATAGGAACTGAGTCGTTTGCCGAACGATCATGGCGCGTCGGCGTAATGGCCGATCAGGCTCGCGATGACGGCGCGCGCGTACACATAGCCCTGGGGACGGGCGCTGGCGCGAGGGCCTGCGACATTCAGAACGCCGATGTGTTGCTCGCGGACGAACCGGCGGAGCAGGCGGATTGCACGGTCGACGGCAACTTCGTCGCCATCGATCAACTGATAGGGACGACCGTGCTGGATGCACAGGTAAACCGTCAGTTCGGTTCCGCCCGCCAGTTGGCCGAAGTAGATCACGGCCGTGCCGTCGGCTTCGAGCAGGTTCCTGAGGGTGCGTTCGGCGTAACCGCCGCCGTCCAGAGGGGTCAGCGGGTAGCGCTCCGGCAGTTTGCCATCTTCCGCCTGCCGGCCTGCGGGACACCACCCGCCGCAGGGAAAAAAAGAAGCCATGGCCGCGTCGAGGGCTGCTCGGTCCACGCCTGTCTGTCCCCCGGAGATAATCTTGCTCAGCATGGCATTCGGCTGCCGTAACCCTTGAAGCGATCGAGGTGCCGGCCTCCGGGCCTCGCTTGACAAGCGCGGGCACGGGGCGTCTAGTGGCGAAAGTTTCATTTTACGCCTGCTCCGGAGCCTCGCTATGAGCGCACGCGCAAAATGCCTTGCCGCCTTGACGGTGCTGGCTCTGCTGGGCATCGGTCCGATACCGACGACGACGTTGCTCGGATTCTATGTGGTCCTGCGTCGGCCACGGTGGTTTCGGGATCTGATTGCCGATTTGTATGCCGAGGCGGAAAAACCGCGGTCGGCTGAAGGCACCCGATGAATGTGCTGCCCGACAAAGAGGGCCCGGATCCGGTCGGAGCGGTGCCCGAGAACGGGACCGGACGGCCAAGGCCGGTCGGCGTCGGTGCATCGCACGCCCGCGGGTGGAAGGCAGCCGTCCTGTTGGCGGCCAGCTTGAATTGCCTGTTCCCGTCGGCGGTGTCGGCGTTCGAGGTCAGCAGTTACGCGTTCGTCAACGACGACGGCACGCTCCGGATCAGGAACCGGACCTTCCGGCTGTTTGGCATCTATGTCCCGCGCATGGCCTACACCTGCCAGCGGTTCACGCTCCCGGTCACCTGCGCCTCGCAGCCCCGGCTTGCCCTCGAATTCAAGATCGACTCGAAATTCGTGCATTGCATTGGTGACGGCCAATATGCTGACGGTACGCATCCCGCGTACTGCGACGTCGACGGCTATGACCTGGGGGTTTACCTCCTGGAACAGGGTTTCGCGATGGCGCTCCCCGACGCGCCCCTGGAGTACATGTTGATCGAACGGATCGCCCGCAGTCGGGGTACCGGTGTCTGGGCCATACCGGGTCAGGACCTGTATCGCTTCCCGCCGTAGCGCTCCGCGGGGGCGGTGATGTCTGGGGCGCGTCTCAGTGTGCCTCGTCCCAGTTCCGGCCCACACCGACGTCGACGACCAGGGGCACCGCGAGTTCCGCAACCCCGACCATGCGGTCGCGGATCGCCGCGCACGCCGTGTCGACGTAAGCGTCCGCGACCTCAAACACCAGTTCGTCATGGACTTGCATGATCATCCGGATCGGCAGGCGGCTGGTTTCGATCCAGGCATCGACCGCGATCATGGCCCGTTTGATGATGTCGGCGGCAGTGCCCTGCATCGGCGCGTTGATTGCCGTGCGTTCGGCATACTGCCGCCGCTGGCCGTTGCGCGACTGAATGTCCTCGACATGCAGTCGCCGGCCGAACAGGGTTTCGACGTAGCCTTGCGCCCGCGCCGCCTCGCGGGTCTGCTCCATGTACGCCTTGACCCCCGGATAGCGGGCGAAATAGAGGTCGATGTAGAGTTGGGCTTCCTTCTGCGGGATCTTCAGCTGTTTGGCGAGGCCGAAGGCAGACATGCCGTAGATCAGTCCGAAATTGATGGCCTTGGCCGAGCGTCGCTGGTCGGCCGTCACTGCGTCGGGGGCAAGGCCGAAGACTTCGGCCGCGGTGGCGCGATGGACGTCGGCTTCCGCCGCGAAGGCGGCCGTAAGGCTGGCATCGCCCGAAAGGTGGGCCATGATGCGGAGTTCGATCTGAGAGTAGTCGGCGGCGATGATGCGATGGCCCGGCGGTGCGATGAAGGCCTGGCGAATGCGCCTTCCCTCCTGCGTCCGGACCGGAATGTTCTGGAGATTGGGGTCGGATGATGACAGTCGGCCGGTGGCCGCGACAGCCTGATGGTACGAGGTATGGACCCGGCCGGTGCGGGCGTTCACCTGTTCGCCCAGGCGATCCGTGTATGTCGACTTCAGCTTGCTCATCGAGCGATAGTCCAGGATCAACTGGGGCAGTTCGTAGTGCTCGGCCAGGTCCTGCAGCACCGATTCGTCGGTCGAAGGTTGCCCGGTGGGTGTCTTCTTGAGGACCGGCAGCTGCAACTCGTCGTACAGGATGCTCTGAATCTGCTTCGGGGAGCCGAGGTTGAAGCGGTGTCCGGCGACGGCGCAGGCCGCCTGTTCGATTTCGAACATCCGGGTGGCCAGTTCGCCGCCCTGGACCGCGAGCAACTCCACGTCCACCAGCACTCCGGTGCGCTCGATGCGCGACAGCACGGGCACCAGTGGTATCTCGATGTCCCGGTAGAGTGCTTCCAGCCGTGGGGCGGCCGTGAGCTGCGGCCACAGCGTCCGATGCAGCAATAAGGTGACGTCGGCGTCTTCCGCCGCGTACTCCGTGGCTCGCTCGACCGAGACCTCCGAGAAAGGGATCTGCTTGGCGCCTTTCCCCGCCACGTCCTCGTAATGAATGGTCTGCCGCTGCAAATAGCGCGAGGCTAGTGAGTCCATGTCGTGCCGGGTCGCGGTGCTGTTCAGTACGTAGGACTCAAGCATCGTGTCGTGGGCGATGCCGCGCAGCGCGATGCCATGATTGGCGAGCACATTCGCGTCGTATTTCAAGTGCTGACCCAGCTTGGCGCGGTCGGGGTCTTCCAGCAGTGGCCGCAAGCGCTCCAGCACGGCCTCGCGCGACAACTGCGGCGGGGCGCCCGGATAGTCGTGCCGCAGCGGGACATAGGCGGCCTGTCCCGGCTCGATCGCGAACGATACGCCGATGATCTCGGCGTCCATGTAATTGAGGCTGCTGGTTTCCGTGTCGAACGCGAACAGTTCGGCCCGTTCGAGTTCGGCCAGCCACGCGTGGAGTGCGCTTTCGGTGACGACCATCTCATATTCGCGGCTGGGTTCTTCAGGCGCCGTCGTGGCCGCCATCGGCGCTGGGCTGCCTGTGCCGTTCAGTTGTTTGAGCCAGGACGAAAACTCGAGCTCGGCCGCGATTTCCCGCAGGACGTCTGTCTGCACCGCTTGGCGTCGCAGACTGTCCGAGGACAGGTGCAGGGGCAGATCGCAGGCGATCGTGGCCAGTTGCTTTGACAGTGGGATCTGGTCGAGACAGCCGCGGAGATTCTCGCCGATCTTTCCGCCGATCTCGTCGGCGCGCGCGATCAACTGATCCAGGTCACCGAATTCGTTGAGCCACTTGGCCGCAGTCTTGGGGCCGACCTTGGGCACGCCGGGGATGTTGTCGGCCGTGTCTCCGGTCAGCGCGAGAAAGTCGACGATACGCTCGGGGGGCACACCGAACTTGGCGATGACTCCCTCGCGGTCGAGGCGGCTGTCGAACATCGTGTTTTCCAGTGTGACCCGCTCGCCGACGAGTTGCGCCATGTCCTTGTCCCCGGTAGAGATGACGACCGGGCTGCCTTCCGCCGCTGCCCGTGTGGCCAGGGTTCCGATGACATCGTCGGCTTCGACGCCTGCTTCGATCAGCAGCGGCAGACCCATGGCGCGAATCAAGCGCTGCAACGGTTCCAACTGGCAGCGCAAGTCGTCCGGCATGGGCGGGCGCTGCGCCTTGTACTCGGCAAACAGGTCGTCCCGGAAGGTCTTGCCGGGCGCGTCGAACACGACGACGACGTCGGCGTCGGGATACTCGGCCATCAGCTTGCGCAGCATGTTCGCCACCCCGTAGACCGCGCCAGTCGGCATGTTCTTGGAATTGGTCAGCGGCGGCAGGGCGTGGTAGGCGCGGTAAAGGAACGAAGAGCCGTCCACCAGCACCAGCAGCGATTCCATGGGGTCAGTCATGAGTCGGGCATCTCGTCCGTTTGCAGGGTGGGGGCGCTCGGTGCGGCGGAGCAGGGGCGACGTCGTCCCCAAATCCGCGAGGGCGTGCGGTGTGTGGGGCCGTCTCCCATGCGCTGAGTGATTTTAACGAACCCGGCCGCGATCTGTACTCTCGGTAGTGGGCGGCGCTCGGCCGCGCTCCAGGGCAAGTCCATTCCAATTGCGTGCCTTAGCCATTATGATCTTGCTGCCGCTCCGTCAGCCGGGAAGCTCAGTCCCGGTCCAGTCCGCCTGCGGGGAACTGGAACGACTCTCGGGACCGCGTCATTAATACGGATCGGGGTTGAGGAATAATCACAAATATGCAGCTGGAATCCATTCTGAAATCCTACGAGCGCTATGCGCCCGTCTACGATCAGACCTTCGGTTGGCTGTTGAGCTATCGCGGTCGCACCATGGCAGCAGGGGTCACGAATCACCGGCCGGGCCGGGTGCTTGAGGTGGGTGTCGGCACCGGCATCAGCCTGAGCTACTATCGCCGCGAACATCAGGTGCATGGCATCGACATTTCGCCCCACATGCTGGAACGGGCCCGCCGGCGCGTGTCGCGGATGCGCTTGGCACACGTCAGCCACCTGGAGATCATGGACGCTCGGGAAATGCAGTACCCCGACAACAGTTTCGACGCCGTCGTCGCGGCATACGTGATGTCGGTCGTCCCCGAGCCGGAGCGGGTCATCAGTGAGATCGAGCGGGTGTGCAAGCCGGGCGGGGATGTGATCATCGTGAATCACTTTGCCGCGCGCAAAGGTATGCGCCGGAATCTCGAGAGCCTGCTGGCCCCGCTGTCGAACAAGCTGGGGTGGCGGCCCGATATGCCGGTCGAGGAGATCCTGCAAAACACCTCATTGCGTGAAGTCAATCGTCATCGACTGCCCCCGCTCGGCCTGTTCACCATGCTCCATTTACAAAAGGGGCACTGAGAGCTTCCTGCGCCGGGCTTTGGCCCGTGCCGGTTGTCGAGCGTGTTCCGCGCGGTGCCTCTCCACCGTCGCGCGGGCGCAGGTATTAAGGCGGTTGGAACGGGTGCCGTGGAATTCGGGAAAAGCGCCTGGCTGTCACGTCACGCGCCCGCGCCCGCCGAAAAACCCCGAGTGCCGTTTTGCTGCTTGTAAGTGATAGAATTGGCGAAAAATTTTCCACTGGAAGCCGCACCCTCTCGCGCAATGCCCCCGCAAGCCACAGACCCTTCCGCTTCCGTTGCCCTCGAGATCAAGTCGGGTTCGGTCAATCTGCTGACGCTGAAACTCGCCGACGGCGATCTCGACCGGGTTGCCAAGCAGTTGACAGAAAAAGTGCAAAACGCGCCGGAATTCTTCAGGAATGCGCCGGTGGTCATCGAACTCGGTGCGCTGAATACGCGGCAGTCCACCCTGGATTTCGAGCGTCTGAGCGCCCTGCTCCGCTCGCTGGGCCTGAGTCCGGTGGGTGTACGTGGCGGGCACGGCGCACTCAATCAGGGGGCTGAGTCTGCCGGCTTGGCGGTGTTGGCGGAGCGGGTGGAGACGCCTGCCCGAGAAGCGCCAAAGGCGGCGGTACCGAAGGCGGAAGCGACCTTGACCACGCTTGGCGGGGGGTCGCGCGTCATTGATCAGCCGGTTCGCTCTGGCCAGCGCCTCTATGCGGCCGGGGGCGATCTCATCGTGCTTGCACCCGTCAGTGCCGGTGCCGAGTTGCTGGCCGACGGCAACATTCATATTTACAGCTCGCTGCGCGGCCGGGCGCTGGCCGGCGTGCAGGGTAACCTGAGCAGCCGCATCTTCTGTCTGGATCTGCAGGCAGAACTCATCGCGATCGGCGGGCACTATCAGATTAGTGAAAACCTCGAGGAATCGATCCGCGGCAAGCCGGTTCAGGTTTTTCTGCGTGACGGCGCTCTGATCATCGAGGATTTGTAGAGCGCTGCCGAATTCTGGGTTCTCGGGAGGAAACACGTGTCAAGAATCATTGTGGTGACATCGGGTAAAGGCGGGGTCGGAAAGACCACGACGAGCGCTGCGTTTGCCATGGGTCTGGCCATGAAGGGCTATAAGACGGCGGTCATCGATTTCGATGTGGGCCTGCGCAACCTCGACCTGATCATGGGGTGCGAACGGCGCGTCGTTTACGATTTCGTCAATGTCATTAACGGCGAAGCTACCCTGAATCAGGCGCTCATCCGCGATAAGCGGCGTGATAACCTATCGATCCTGCCCGCGTCGCAGACGCGCGACAAGGAGTCTCTGACGCAGGAGGGCGTCGAACGAGTTTTGAACGAGTTGTCCGAAACGTTCGAATACATCGTTTGCGACTCCCCGGCGGGTATCGAGCGCGGTGCGACGCTTGCGATGTACTTTGCCGATGATGCGGTTGTCGTCACCAATCCGGAGGTTTCCTCGGTGCGGGATTCGGACCGGATGCTCGGCATTCTCGCCAGCAAGTCACGGCGTGCCGAGCAGGGTCTCGAGCCGATCAAGGAGTACCTGTTGCTGACACGGTATTCGCCGGAGCGGGTGCGCCTCGGCGAGATGCTGAGCGTGGCCGACGTCCAGGATATTCTTTCGCTCCATCTGCTCGGAGTGATACCCGAATCCAAGTCGGTATTGAGTGCCTCGAACTCCGGCACTCCCGTTACGCTGGACGAGAAGAGCGACGCCGGCCAGGCGTACCGGGATGTCGTCCGCCGATACCTCGGGGAACGCGTGCCGCACCGGTTCGTCGAAGAGGAAAAGAAAGGTTTGTTCAGCCGGCTCTTCGGAGGCTAATCCCATGGGGCTCTTGGACTATTTCCGTTCCCGCACCCCGAACACGTCCAGCGCTTCGGTCGCCAAGGAGCGTTTGCAGATTCTCGTCGCACACGAGCGCTCCGAGCGCAATAAGCCCGATTACCTGCCGCGGCTGCAGCGCGATCTACTCGAAGTGGTGCGGCGCTATGTGCACGTCGACGATAACGCGATCACCGTCACGATGGAGGAAGACGGCAATCACGAGGTGCTGGAACTGAACATCGTGCTGCCCGAGGAGGCTGCCGCAGCGCCGAAGCCGAAACCCCGGCAGCGATCTCATCCGCGGCGGTGAGCGGAACCGCGCTGCGTGGATTACGTTTACGCTGGCAATCCTTATTGAATCAGACCTACAGAGAGGCCGAGACATGAGTGATGATTTCCACGAGAGCATTGGCGCGGCGGCGGGCAAGGTGTGGACTTTTCTGTCGGAGAGTGGGCCGGCAAGCGCCACGAAGCTGGCTGACAGCATCGGGCTCGAGCGCACCGACGTCCAACGCGCCATCGGATGGCTGGCCCGGGAGGGCAAGGTGAGCGTGGAACGCAAGGGTAAGAACGAGTTCTTCAGCCTGTCCTGACGATCGTGCATCGGATTTCTGCAATGAGCGGCGGAGGGTTCTAGTCTTCCGACGACCGGTGTTGCTTCGGGTAGTCGAAAAATTTCAGGCGCCCGGCCGCTGGACTGACAGCGGCCCACGTATCGACGGGAAACTCGATAGCGGCGACCCCACACGTCGGAACGTTGCCGATCCCCGTTTCGGTTAGGGTGTTGACCAACTCGGTGAAGCCCGGATTGTGTCCGAACAGGATCGTTTGATTCGAGTCGTCCGGCAGGCCTTGGATCACGGCCAAAAGGGTTGTCACCTCGGCGAGATAGATCCGGTCGTCGACCGCGATCTGTGATAACGGGAAGCCGATTTGCGCGGCGATCAGCTTGGCGGTCTTCAACGCACGTCGGGCCGGGCTGGAGATGATGGAGTCGGGCGACAGACCGCGTTTCCTCAGGACCGCGCCCATCAGCGGCGCATCCCGTTTGCCGCGGCCGTTCAACGGGCGATCGCGATCGTCAAGCTCCGGGTCTTCCCAACTCGATTTGGCGTGCCTGATCAGAACCAGATTTTTCATAGGGTTTCGCGTGTCGTTGGCGTGTGCGTCGCGCCGTCATTCCGCCCTCAGTGCCTGTGGGCCCGGCCCGGATGGCGTGCGAGCGATCGGCTCGTTTCCGGGAGCCTTAGCCTATCTTCGGCGATTGCGGCGCTAGATCGGAAGATGCTGTATTGATGGTCGTGCCGGTATACTATATCGATTCCCGGAGCGATGCAGGGGATACTCTGAGGCATACGGAAGCAGCGGTCGGCTTGGCACTCCGACGCTGCAGTGACGGATTGATCCGACGCGGCTACGCTTGCGCGGTTGGGCTTACCGGTGGCTGGCGGGACCGGGACCTCCAGCCCCGTCGCGCTGTCGCCACACGTCGAGCTGCACGCGCCAAGTTCCGCGCCTGACCTGCCGTCCCCCGGCCCATCGCAGGGTTTGCGATGATCGTCATACTCCAATCCCGCAATCCTTGAGTTTCTGCTTCCGACCCATTCGCCCGTGAACACATCTCATAGTGACCACTCCCGTGTCGTCAGAACCCTCCTGGTGGGGTTCGTGCTGCTGTTCGTGCATCCAGCGCACGCGGAGCCGGCCGCGCCCGTTCCCTTCGACTTCGCGGCCGTCGCATCGAAAGCGCGGGCCCTGGCAGCAAAACCCTACGTGCGTGACGATGGCGGTTTGCCGGAACAGTTCGCCAAACTCGACTACGACGCGTACCAGGAGATTCGCTTCAAATCCGACCGTGCCTTATGGCGTGGTGAAGGCCTGCAGTTCCAGTTGCAACTATTTCATCGGGGCAACATGTTTCGCGACCGGGTCGCAATCAACGTCGTCGATCAAGGGACTCCGACGCGCATTGCGTACTCGCCGGAGCTGTTTGATTTCGGCGCAGCCAGGCCGCCGGCCCCGCTGCCGCCCGATCTCGGGTTCGCCGGAGTGAAGATTGATTACCCGCTGCGACGCGACGGCAGCTTCGAAGATGTCGCCATCTTCCTGGGCGCGAGCTACTTCCGCGCCGCCGGCCTGGGCCAGATTTATGGGCTCTCCGCTCGCGCACTGGCCGTCGACACCGGCTTGCCGAAGGCGGAGGAGTTTCCGATCTTTCGCGAGTTCTGGATTGCCAAGCCGGCCCAAGAGGCCGGGGCGCTGACGATTTACGCGCTACTCGACAGCCCCAGTGTTTCAGGGGCTTACCGCTTTGATCTGAAGCCGGGGTACCAGCTCACCGTCGACGTGCAGAGCCGTTTGTTTTTCCGTAAGCCGGTAGACCGGCTCGGGATGGCTCCGCTGACGAGCATGTTCTTTCACGGTGAGAACACGGATCGATTCATGGACGATTTTCGTCCGGAGGTGCATGACTCGGATGGGCTCCTGATGGCGCGTAGCAACGGCGAATGGCTGTGGCGCCCGCTCAACAACCCCCGGCAGCTTCGCATCAGTGTCTTCCGCGAGGAGAATCCGGTTGGGTTCGGCCTGCTCAAGCGTGATCGTAACCCGGATCACTACCAGGATTTCGGAGCCAGTTACCAGCTTCGTCCCAGTGTCTGGGTCGAAGCGCGCGGTGAATGGGGACGGGGGGCCGTCTACCTGATCGAGATCCCCAGCGATGCCGAGAAGTACGACAACATCGTCGCTTTTTGGGTGCCGGACGCACCGATCAAGGAAGGGTCGGAACTGGCCTTCGATTACCGTCTTCACTTTCTGCTCGACGAGAGCATGGCGCCTCAGAACGGGCGCGTCGTAGCGACGCGGGTTTCTGCCAGTCCCGGCAAGTCGGACCGACCGCGGCGCCATTTCGTCGTCGATTTTGCCGGTGAGGCGCTCGGCCGGTTGAGCCCCCAGGCGCGGTTGGTAGCGGATGTCGGAAGCTCGTCGGGGCAAATCGGAAAGCTCTCGGTCGAAAAGAATGATGCGCTTGGTATCTGGCGGGTGAGCTTCGATCTGGAGCGGGAAGAGGACCAGGATCCAGTGGAACTGCGCGCCGTCCTGAAGGCCGGTGCGGACGTCTTGTCGGAAACATGGATTTACCAGTGGAGCGCTCGTTGACAGGTTCGGTTATCGATTCCGACGTGCCGGTAGTCGCCTCTGCGGAGGAGGTGTCTCCCGTGCCGCAACCCCTGTGGGATTATCTTGATCGCGTGGGCGTCCGTAATGAGGCGCTGCGCGCGTCGCTCGCCCGACAATGCCTGATACACGCTCGGAAAGGCGCAGGCCTGCAGGTCGCGGAGCAGCTGGCCGCGGAGGCGATCGAAGAGGTACAGCGGCGTCTCGACCGTGCGCTCGCGCAGGGTCTGGGGTTGCATCCCGTGCGGGACGCGGCGAAGCTCGCAGGCTTGCGCGCTGCGCTCGCCATGGGCCAGCCGGATTTGTCTGCCGATTTCCTGTTCGAGGGGCGTGATGCTGACAAACGGGAGGAACAGCTAGCCCGCTTGATCGCGCGACTGCCGATCGCAACTCCTCCCGAAGCCCATCTGCCGATGCCGGCGCAGCCGTTCCACTTCGTGTTCTTCAAGTCTTCCTGACGTTCTATTGCTCCGGTGATTGACTCCATGCCTGCCGCCACCGTCTTTCCTCGACGCATCCGCGTTTTGCGCCGCGTCGTGTTCTTCTCCCTGGTGGTTCTGACGACGGTTGCGGCGCTGGCCATGATCGCCAGTGCCTTCCAGCAAAACGGTATAACGCCCCAGGAACTGCTGTTGCTCTTCCTCTACATGTTGCTGATTCTCTGGGTCAGCACGTCGTTCTGGCAGGCCACGATCGGCTTCTGGCTGCTGCTGTGGGGTGGGGACCGGCAGTCGATCTCTCGTCTGCCGGCGCGCGCGGGCGGTCGGACGGATCAGGCTCCGCCGAAAACCGCCCTCGTGATGCCCATTTATCATGAAGATCCCGAGCGCGTGTTCGCCGGGTTGCGGGCGATCTACCAATCCTTGCGG
Source organism: Methylolobus aquaticus (assembly GCA_004168015.1). GTDB lineage: Bacteria > Pseudomonadota > Gammaproteobacteria > Methylococcales > Methylococcaceae > Methylotetracoccus > Methylotetracoccus aquaticus. The sequence goes on along the minus strand of SEYW01000011.1, from coordinate 86,704 downwards.
GATACCGGGCGAGCCGACGAATTTGAGCTGTTCGTACTGAGCGATTCACGGAATCCGGATGTCTGGCTGGAAGAGGAAGTCCACTGGTATCGAATGTGCTGTGACTTCGATGCGCACGGCAAGATTTTCTATCGCAACCGGGAAAAGAACATTGCCCGCAAGAGCGGCAATCTGGAGGAGTTCTGCCACCGTTGGGGCGCGCGCTACCGCTACATGATCGTGCTCGATGCGGACAGCCTGATGTGCGGGTCCACGCTGACACGCATGGTCGACCTGATGGAAGCCCATCCCACCGTCGCGTTGATCCAGTCTCCTCCGCTTCCGGTCAACCACAAGTCGTTGTTCGCGCGTATCCTCCAGTTTGCGAGTAGTCTGTACGGGGAGATTTTCGCCGCGGGAGCCTCTTACTGGCAGCTCTCGGACAGCAACTATTGGGGCCATAACGCGATCATTCGCGTGAAGCCCTTCGCCGAGCATTGCGGGCTGCCTAAGCTGCCCGGCAAGGAACCGTTTGGGGGAGAAATCTTCAGCCACGACTTCGTAGAGGCCGCGTTGTTGCGCAAGGCGGGTTGGGAAGTCTGGCTGGCTTACGACCTCAAGGGCAGCTACGAAGAGTTGCCACCGACCCTGATCGACTACGCAAAGCGCGACCGTCGCTGGTGCCAGGGCAACCTGCAACACGTCAGGATGGTGTTTGCGCGCGGTTTCTCGCCGCTCAGCCGCCTGCATTTCCTGATGGGCATCATGTCCTATCTGTCGTCGCCGCTGTGGTTTCTGTTTCTGCTCGTCACGGGCTTCGAGGCCTATGTACAAAGCCAGACCATGCCGGTCTATTTCTTCGGCGACAATGTGTTCCCGGTCTGGCCCGAGTCGTATGCGGTCGAGATGACGACGGTATTGCTCGTGACGCTGGCGATGCTATTCCTGCCCAAAGTCTGGAGCCTGCTGCTGTTGCTGGTCCGCAGCGAGGACCGAAAGGCGTATGGCGGCATTGTCCGGATCACGCTCAGCGTGCTGTTCGAAAGCATCTTTTCAGTGCTGACCGCCCCGATCCTGATGTTGTACCAGACCAATTTCGTATTGGCGATTTTGTCGCGTCGCAGCACGGCCTGGTTGGCCCAACAGCGTTCGGACCACCGGCTCAGTGTGAAGGAGGCGTTTCTGGCGCATTGGGGACAGACATTCGTCGGTATTCTCGCCGGCTACGTCAGCTACCGTTACGTGCCGAGCTTCTTCTGGTGGTTCCTGCCGGTGCTGGCGGGGTTGGCCTTTGCGATTCCGTTGTCGATGCTGTCGAGCAGCACGGCCCTCGGACTCCTCGCGAAGCGTCTCGGCTTGTTTTTGACTCCGGAGGAATCCGCGCCCCCTGCCGTCTTGAGTTACCTGAAGGACAATCTGGCGCAGGCGACCGCCGCGCGGCGCGTCGTGGACGACTCACTGGAAAGCAAGATCGGCGACCCCGCCGTCTGCTCGCTGCACATCGCGTTGTTGCCTCACCGCCTGGTCAAGCGGCGTCAACGTCACCAGTTGCGCGCGCTGACCTATCAAGTGATCGAGGAGGGCCCCGGTTCGCTTTCGGTACCGGAGAAGAGGGCACTCGCTGCCGATCCCGATTCGCTGACGCGGCTGCACATCCTGTCCTGGGCACAACGCGGCACTGGGACCGCGAGTTCCTAAAGCGCCCCTTCGTTGTCGAAACAGTTGTACACACGGTACGCGGTGCCTGAACGCGTCGCGGGCCTTGATCATCGACCCGGTGGTTGTTCCCGGACGATGGATGTAAGACACTGGTTTTATTGAATGCCAATGGACTGGAAAAATCCCGGTCAAGGTGACACCCCCCCCCGTATCACGCTGCGTTCCGGCCATTGCCCAGGCCTGTTCCACAACTTTATCCACAGGTTCTGTGGGTATCTCGGTCGCGGGGCCGGCGATCGGCACGGAGCGGCGGAGACACGATGACGAACAGACCTTCCGTTCCTGAGAATTGGGATCCCATGGGCACCGTGAACGTTCTGGTCAGTCCCGAGCGCAGCATGGAAGTCCTGTCGCGGCTCGAGGTCAACCGCCTGCTCGATACCAGCGAGAGCGGGTTACACGAGTTGTTTCGGCGCTGTTCCCTGGCGGTACTGAACTGCGGGAGCACGGAGGACAATAGCAAAGCCATCTTCGAGCGGTTCCGGACTTTCGACATCCGCGTACTGCAGCAGGAACGCGGCATCCAGCTGGAACTGGTCAACGCGCCTGCCGGAGCGTTCGTCGACGGGGCCATGATCAAGGGGATCAGGGAACATCTTTTCTCGGTCCTGCGCGACGTCGTCTACACGCAATTCGAGATTGTCGAAAATCCCGCGTTCGACCTATTGTCGCCGGCGAACATCACCAACGCGATTTTTCACATCCTGCGGAATGCCGGCAGTCTGAGCCCGCAGCGGGATCCGAATCTCGTCGTTTGCTGGGGCGGCCACTCGATAAGCCGCGAGGAATACGACTACACCAAGGAAGTCGGGCACGAACTGGGTCTGCGCGGCCTGGATGTCTGCACGGGTTGCGGGCCGGGCGCCATGAAGGGTCCCATGAAGGGCGCCAGCATCGGACACGTCAAACAGCGTCTGACCGGCGCGCGCTACGTCGGCATCACCGAACCCGGAATCATTGCCGCCGAACCGCCCAACCCCATCGTCAATGAACTTATGATCATGCCGGACATCGAAAAGCGCCTCGAGGCGTTCGTTCGCGTTGCGCATGCGATCATCGTTTTTCCGGGTGGTGCCGGTACGGCCGAGGAGATCCTCTACCTGCTCGGCATTCTATTGACGCCGGACAACAAATACATACCGCTGCCGGTGATCTTCACCGGTCCCAGGGAGAGTGCGGAGTATTTCGCCATGATCGATGCGTTCATCGCAGCCACCTTGGGGCCGGATGCACAGAAGCGCTACCGCATCATCCTGGACGATCCGGCGCGCGTGGCCCGCGAGGTGCGGAGCGGCATGGCGCTGGTCGAGAACTTTCGCGCTCAGCACAATGATGCGTTCTATTTCAACTGGTTGCTGAGAGTCGATCAGGATTTTCAGACGCCATTCGTGCCGACCCACGAAAACATGGCGGGTCTCGAGCTGCAGCGCGGTCAGGCGGGACACCGGCTGGCGGCAAATCTTCGCCGCGCTTTTTCCGGGATTGTTGCCGGCAACGTCAAGGCCGAGGGCATCCGGCGCGTCGAGGAAGGCGGGCCATTCAGGATTAGCGGAGAGGCTGATGTGATGGCACCCCTCGACCGACTGCTGTCCGCCTTCGTCGATCAAGGTCGGATGAAACTGCCGGGCACGAAATACGAGCCCTGTTACCGTCTGGCTGACTGAGGGAGGGAGGGACCGGGCCGAAGCTGCTCGTGCGATCCCAGCGACACGCTTATTTGACGGACTTGCTCTGTTGTAGGACGCTGTCGATGCGGTGTTTGCGCAGCTGCGCCCGGACCTTTTCGGCTTCCGCCAGCGTGCTGAACGGTCCCAGTTTCACTCGATACCAAGTGGCCTTATCGATCAGCACCTTCTCCATCTTGCCTTTCACCTTGGCTTCGCCGAGTCGCGCCCGCGTTTTCTCGGCATCTTCCAGCTTCGAGTAGGCGCCGACCTGGATCACGAAGCCACCCGGAGCCGTCGGTTTCCCGGCCTTCTCGTCTCGCTTGAGGCTGGCGATGTCCCGCTCCGAAACGATCACTTCCTTTTCCGGCAGTATCTTGTAGAAGGTGAAACGCGGCTCGGGAAGTTCGATATCCGGCGGTGCCTCAGGCTTGCCGGCCTTTTTGCCTTTGGCGCGTTCCGGTTTCTTGGGGTTTTCCCGTGACCCCGTTGTGGCATTCGGGTCAGGCTTCTCTTCGCTTACCGCCGTCTGCGCCGAGGCCGCCTCCTCATCCGTTGCCGCGTTGTTCTGATGCGTGATCAGCGCGAAAGTGCCGGCGCCACCGATCAAGACCAGTACCGGCAACAACCAGACCCACACCGGCTTCCGCCGGCGCCGAGGGCCTCGCCATGAATTGGGGACTCGGTCTTTGTAATCCTTGGGCATGCTACATCGCTTCCGGTGCCGAGAGGCCAAGCAAATCGAGGCCGTTGGCGATGACCTGCCGCACGGCGTCGATCAGATTCAGACGGGCGTCGCGCAGCTCGTGGTCATCGATGAGGAACGGGCACGCATTGTAATAGGTGTGGAAGTCGCTCGCGAGCTGTCGCAGGTACTGTACCAGCTGATGGGGTTCATAACTCAAAGCGGCGCTTTCTACGACTTCAGGGTACCGGGACAGACTCGACAGGACGGCCGCCTCATGGGATTCGCCCAGCCGCTTGAGGTGATCCATGCCCTGCCGGAGATTCCTCGCCCAGCCTTTTTCATCGAGTTGGCGAAACACGCTGCAGATCCGGGCATGGGCATACTGCACATAGTACACCGGGTTCTCGTTGCTCTTTGAGGTCGCCAGTTTCAGGTCGAAATCCATGTGCTGGTCGGAGCGGCGCATGACGTAGAAGAACCGGGCGGCATCCCGGCCGACCTCGCCCCGCAACTGGCGCAGCGTGATGAACTCGCCGGATCGCGTGGACATCTGGACCTTCTCGTCACCGCGGTACAACACGGCGAACTGGACCAGCAACACATGCAGCCGGCTGGCATCGCCCCCCAAGCCCTGGATCGCGCCTTTTACGCGCGGCACATATCCGTGATGATCGGCGCCCCAGACGTTGATGATCTGGTCGTAGCCACGCTGCAGCTTGTGCCAGTGGTAGGCGATGTCCGAGGCGAAGTAGGTGATCTGGCCGTTCTCGCGCACGACCACGCGATCCTTCTCGTCACCGAAACGGGTCGATGCGAACCAGGTTGCCCCGTGCTGCTGATACAGCAAGCCCGCCTCCCTGAGTACGCCGAGCGCATCCTCTACGGCGCCGCTGTCGGCGAGTCGGCGTTCGGAGAACCATTCCTCGTAGGTGACCCCGAACTCGTCGAGGTCGTCGCGGATATCCTGCAGGATGCTCGTCAGTCCGGCATCGAACACGAGCCGGTAGTCGTTGCCCAGCAATGACTTTGCACGGTCGATCATCGCGTCGATGTACAGTTCCTTGTCGCCCCCGTCCGGCTCGTCGGACGGTAGCCCCTGGAGCACGTCCGTCGCCGGGCGCCGGTAGCGATCGCCCGCGGTATGGTGCAAGTCCCAGGCGATCGTGCGTATGTATTCGCCGCGATAGCCGTTGCTCGGAAACGGCAGTACGTCGCCGCACTCCTCCAGATAACGCAGCCAGACGCTGGTCGCCAGGATGTCCATCTGTCGACCGGCGTCGTTGACGTAGTATTCCCGATGCACTTCAAAGCCGCAGGCCTGCAGCAGGCTCGCCACCACCGATCCATAAACCGCGCCCCGCCCATGGCCCACATGCAGCGGTCCGGTCGGGTTAGCGGAGACGAATTCAATCTGCACCTTCTGGCCGGCACCGATCCGGCTCCGGCCGAACAGCGGCCCTTCCTCATGTATGGTGCGGACGACGGCGGTGTGCGCATCGGGCGCGAGGAAAAAATTGATGAAACCCGGCCCGGCGACTTCGACCTTGACCACCAGCGGGTCGCCGGGCAGCTGTTGGATGATGCGCTCGGCGAGTTGTCTGGGAGGACACTTTGCGGCTTTGGCGAAGCTCAGCGCGATGCTGGAAGCAAAGTCGCCGTGCTGAGCGTCACGCGCCCTCTCGATGCCGGGGCGAAGCGTCGAATCGGAGGGCAGGTCGCCCGAGGCCTGCAGCGCAGCAATGGCGTGTTCGAGCAGACGGATCAGTCGGTTCTTGATCATGTAAACGGGAAGGTACCTTGCGGCGTTACGTCACGTAGCCGGATGTCGGCCGTGCCACCGACGGTTCTGAATGGCTGAATGCGGGTCGGGCCGACTTCCGGAACGGATCCGGCTTGATCCAGGGCCATTCCCCGGAAATCATCAGCCGGCTCGAGAGGACCGCGCCCATTACTTCAGGCTTATTATCCTAAATTCCTGAAGCGTTACACAATGCGGGAGGCGGGCACCGGCTTTCATGCGCCCACGGGCCGGTCTACACTGACTCGACATTCTCCCTTCCGCACCGAAACGAAAATGACCTCTACCGAAATCGTCCATCGTCTGCGCGTCGGCTTTGCCCTGGTCGTTGGCGTGTTGGCCGGGAAATTCGCCGCGCAGACGGTGCAGCACCATGCATCCGAGTTTTTCATCGGCGCCTTCATGCTGGGGGTCATGGCGACCCATGGGTGCTACTGGTTGTTCGACCGGGCGCGTCGGCCGGATTCATCCTGACCGCGCGTCGTCGTTGCCGCGAAATGGCTCCCGGTTGTGGCCGGGGCGATGCGCATTGCAGCTCATCGCCCCGCCTGTCGTGTTCGAGCGTCCCTCTCAGCTCTGGATTTGCGGTCGCCCGGGTACCGGCCAGTCGATGTGGAAGAACAGCCCGCGCGGCTGGTCCGTGCGCTCGTAAGTGTGGGCCCCGAAGTAGTCGCGCTGCGCCTGCAGCAGGCTGGCCGGCAGCCGCTCGCTGCGATATCCGTCATAGTAGGCAAGGGCCGAGTAGAAGGTCGGAGCGGGGACACCGTTGGTGGCGGCGGCTCCGACGACCTCCCGCCAGTGAACCTGGCAGCGATCGAGTTCGCCCTTGAAATAGGGATCCAGCAGGAGGTTGGTCAGATTCGGGTCGCGCAGATAGGCCTCGGTGATCTTTTGCAGGAAGCGGGCCCGTATGATGCAGCCCCCGCGCCAGATTTTGGCAATGTCGCCGAAGGGTAATTGCCAGCCGTATTCCGTCTGGGCGTGGCGCATCAGCTGGAAGCCCTGCGCGTAGGCGCAGATCTTCGAGCAATACAGGGCGTCGTGAATGGCGTCGATGAAGTGCTGCCGATCGCCCGAAAAGCTCGCCTTGGGTCCGCTCAGGATTTTTGCCGCGGCCGTTCGTTCGTCCTTGACCGCGCTCAGAAAGCGCGCGAATACGGCTTCGGCGACCGTCGGTGCGGGGACACCCATGTCAAGTGCGTTGACCGAGGTCCATTTGCCCGTGCCCTTCTGGCCCGCGGTGTCGAGCACGACATCGACAAAAGGCTGGCCGGTCAGGGGATCACGCTGTTGCAGGATGTCCGCCGTGATCTCGATCAGAAAGGAATCCAGCAGCCCGCTATTCCAGGTCGAGAAGACCGCCGCGATCTCGGGTGGCGTCATCCCGAGCAGGTTCCGCATCAGGGCGTACGCTTCGCAGATCATCTGCATGTCGCCGTACTCGATGCCGTTGTGAACCATCTTGACGTAATGTCCCGCCCCGTTGGGGCCGATGTACGTCGTGCAGGGTACCCCGCCGGTCACCGGTTGCCCCGGGGCCGCACCGTCCAGAGGCTTCCCGGAGTTCGGGTCGACCTTCGCGGCGATGGCAGTCCATATCGGTTCGATCTCGCGATAGGCTGCCGGGTCGCCGCCGGGCATCAACGATGGCCCGAAACGGGCTCCTTCCTCGCCGCCCGATACCCCGGACCCGATGAAACGCAGCCCCTGGTCCGCCAGCGTTTTCTCGCGCCGGATCGTGTCCAGCCACTGGGCATTGCCGCCGTCGATGACGATGTCCCCCGGCTCGAGCAGTGGTGCCAGACCGTCGATCACGGCGTCCGTCGCCGCGCCGGCCTTGACGAGGATGACGATTTTGCGCGGTCGCTTCAGGGCCTGAACGAAGCCGGCCAGCGTTGCCTCGCCCTGCAGTCCGCCGGGTGTGTCCGGATGGTCGGCAACGAACTTCTCGGTCGTCGCCGTCGTACGATTGTAGACCGCGATGCGAAAGCCGTGATCCGCGACGTTCAATGCCAGGTTCTGGCCCATCACGGCCAAGCCGATCAGACCAATATCGCAGGAGGGGGTAGACATGGTTGCGGGCGCTCCGTGGTGTGCCAACCGAACCCCTATTCTACGTCCGTGGAGCCGACGCGGCACAGCAATCCGCTTTCGGCCGAACTTGCGCCCGATGCAATCCGGCGATCATCGGTCGCGCGAGATGCGGGTTCGGTGCCGGTTCGGCCGTTGGCAGTGCGCCGTAGCGAGGACTCGCGCGCGCCGCTTAGCGGTTGGGATCGTAGACGAGTTCGCCGTGGTGACCCGTCTCGTCGTCGTAAATCGCGATGATGTCGTCGGGCAATGCGGCCAGATCGGTGGCGCGGAGATAGTCCCGGATCGTCGAGCCGGTACAGCGCTCGTCGGACCATGGTGCCCCGGCCCTGTCTGCCAGATCGCCGCGGTGGACGGTGCGAAAATCGATGCTGAAGCGCGTCTTGCCGGAGGTGTTCGGAACACTTGAATGCATCTGTGCCGCGGAGAAGAGCACGATGCTTCCGACTTGCCCGATTAGCCGGATCTGCGGGTCCAGTTCCAGCGCCTCGGTTGGCTTGGGCAGAGGCCTCGGGTCTTCCCGCAAATACTGCGTCACGCTGGCGCCGCGATGGAGCTTGTTCCATTCGTAGTAGTTGTAGCCGTCCGAACTGTTCTTGACCGGCTTTCCCCAGTACTGTGGGTGGAACGCCATGCCGTTCTCGGGTGACAGCTCGTAAATCGGAATCCACCAGTTGATCTGCGACGCGGGTGCCGAGTACCAGGTATCGCGGTGGGGATGCCATGCGTACGCGATTCCGGTGGTCAGGTAATTGTCGCTGGTCGAGCTGCGCAGCTTCGGTACGTCGAAGTATGTCTCCCCGAGATCGCAGCCGAACTCGTCCAGGATGTTCCTCAGGTGTCGTTTGGATTCCGGGTGATGGATGAACGCTGGTTTGAGCTCGCCAAGGATCCGGGCATACTCCTCGACCGGCAGGTGATGCTGGGCCGTCTCGGGATCAAGGCCTTGGAACGCATCGGCAATCAACTCGCGGGCGAAATCGCAGAAGGCCAAGGTATTGGCGGTCGGCGAGTAAATGAACAGCTGGCCTGCATAAAGCTGCTTACGGCGAGTCTCGTCGTCGCAGCGGGCATCGAAATAAATGGTGTTGTTCATGGTCTACTCCCTCGCCAAGCGCAGAGAAATTAAACTTCGGCTTTGGCGATCGCAGGGTCGGCGGTGCACCTCGTCGCCGGAGGCGTGCTCTTGGACCCGAGGGTACGAGCGGGACTTCCGGTAGCGGTCGGCACGTATGCCTCGCGCGTCGCAGTCTGGGCCCGGGCCTTAGCGTCAGATTCTAGTTCACGCCGCAGTGTACCGCCGGAAAACGTCGCCTGGTGCGCCTGGACGCGCCGGGTATGAGATTCGGCGTGAGCGAAAGTTGATACCATGTAGCGCGCCGAATCAAGCGCGGCGTTCGTGGCGAGCAGGGTGTCGGTAGCGCGATGCCCTAGGTCCTCAACCACCCGTTCGCGCCGCCGATGCGTCGCGACCACCGGGACGCGGTGAACGTCCCGCGAAGAACAACTAGAACCAGGGATAATTCAAGCATGAACCGTCCTGCAGACATCCGCGCAAATCTTCCAGCGTCTCTCGAAAACGCTTGCGGCCTGTCGATCCAGTGCAACGCCAACGGGTCTGTCCGGCGAATCGCGTGTGGCGACATCACCTTCAACCTGTTTCCCGGCGATGAAGTCGAAGGGGGACTGGCGAACATCTATTTGCGCCGGCGCGGTGCGACCACTGCTTGCGTTCCCTTGCTTGGCCCCTCCAGCCCGAGCGTCATCGGCTGCGATGGGCGTCAGCTGGCAGCAACCGGAGAATGGCAAGGTATCCGTTATCGACTGACTCTCGTGTTGGCCGAGACGGCTACGGCCTGGTTCTGGCATCTCGGACTTCAGAACGTGGGCCCGCGCTCCGCGCTGATCGATCTGGTCCATGTGCAGGATACGGCTCTGGCGCATTATGGCGCCATACGGCTGAACGAATACTATGTCAGTCAATACGTGGACCATACGCCACTGACCCATCCCGACCAGGGCGCCCTGCTTGCCGTGCGGCAGAATCTTCCGATGAGTGGACGCCAGCCCTGGGCGCTGATCGGTTCGCTCAGGGAAGGTGTCGGCTTTGCGACCGATGCGTTGCAGCTCTATGGTCGGGCTCACCGCGCGGGAGCGTTGCCGATCGGGCTGACGGCACCGGCTCTGCCGGGTGTCCGTCACCAGCACGAGCACTCCTTGGCCGCGATCCAGGATCGGCCGATCTTCCTCGTTCCCGGGGCACAGGCAAGCAGCGGTTTCTTCACCTGGTTCGAAGCAGATCATCCGGGGGCCAGCAGCAATGCCGACCTGGTGTTCGTCGAGCGCGCGTTGGCGCTGCCCGAGGCCGTGGCGCCATCGCCGTCCGGGAACCCCGTGACCGAGCGCACTGTACCAACGCTTTTCAGCGCACCAAAGCCGTTGCCGACCCTGGACCTGACGATGGCCGAGCTGGATGAGCTCTTTGGAGAGGAGCGTCGGGCGCCGGAAGAGGAGGCCGGCAATCTGTTGTCCTTCTTCACCGGGGCCAACGGGCATGTCGTGCTGAAGACGAAGGAACTTCAGGTGCTGCGCCCGCATGGTCACCTGCTGCGAACCGGACAGCACCTGACCCCGGACGAGTCCTCGCTGACGTCGACGCTGTGGATGAAAGGAGTGTTCAACTCCCTGCTCACACAAGGACATGTGAGCATCAACCGCCTGCTGTCCACGACCCGGAGCTACCTGAACCTGTTCCTTTCGGGCGGTCAGCGCATCTTCGTCGAGCAGCGCGGTTCCTTCCATCTGCTGGAAACCCCGTCAGCCTTTGAAATCACGCCGGAAGGTGCGCGCTGGCTTTACAAGCATCCGGCGGGGCTGATCGAGATCACCTGCACGGCCGGTACCGAAGATCCGGTGCTGTCGCTGTCCATCGATGTACTGGCCGGCGCGGCCTGCCGCTTTCTGCTCTCCCACCGGGTCGCGTTGAACGGGGACGACGGGGCGGATCCGGTGCCGGTACGATACCGTCGGGATGGTCACGGGGTCGTACTCGAAGCCATCCCGGAGTCGGATGTAGGAAGGCGGTTTCCCGACGGATTTTTCCGGGTCGATGCCGGTCCGGGAACCCACGTTGAGCAGATCGGCGGCGACGAATTGTTGTTTGCAGACGGCGAGACACGCCATCAACCATTCCTCGTCGTCATTACGGGCCCGACCGCATCGGCCGATTTCCACCTCAGCGGACACCTGGTGGCACCCCAATCCGGTAAGGGCGCCGGCCTCGCGCGAGGCGTCGACGGACAGTCTCTCGACGAGACGGCGCCCTTGCTGATCGCCCGCATCCGGCCGGGCGCCAGTTCCAGCGACCGGCATGCGGCCGGCATCCTGTGTCTCGAAGAGATTCTGCCCTGGTTCGCTCACAACGCCATGGTGCATTACCTGGCACCCCGCGGACTCGAACAGTTCTCGGGCGGCGGTTGGGGGACACGTGACATCTGCCAGGGTCCGGTCGAGCTGCTGCTCGGCTTCGGCCTGACCGCGCCGGTGCGCGATTTGCTGTGTCGTGTGTTTCGCGCCCAGAACCCCGATGGCGACTGGCCGCAGTGGTTCACGTTTTTTGATCGCGACCGCGGCATTCGCGCCGGCGATTCGCATGGGGATATCGTGTTCTGGCCCCTGCTGGCGCTGGCGCAGTACCTGGTGGCCGCGGCCGATGCCTCGATTCTGGATCAGGAACTCCCGTACTTTCACCCGGACGGGGACGAGAGTGCGGAGCAGGCGACGGTTTGGGGGCATGTCGAGCGTGCGCTGGCCGTGATCGACGGCCGAGTCATTCCCGGTACGGCGCTGGCCGCCTATGGCCATGGTGACTGGAATGATTCGTTGCAGCCCGCCGACCCGTCCATGCGGGAGCGTCTGTGCAGCGCCTGGACGGTGACCCTGCATCACCAGATGTTGGCGATGCTGGCGCAGGGGCTGCGGACCGTCGGCCGCGAAGCGCTGGCCGCTCCCATCGAGTCCCGTCTGCCCCGCATCCTCGCCGACTTTCAGCAACACCTGCTGCCCGATGGCGTTCTGACTGGTTTCGCCTATTTTCCGGAAACCGGCCCAACCCGTTATCTGGTTCATCCCCGCGACACGCACACCGGGATGCATTACGGCCTGCTGGCAATGATCCACGCCTTGGCCAACGATCTGTTTTCGCCGGAGCAGGCGCGTGCGCACATCGCGCTGATCCAGGCGCACTTGTTGGCGCCTGATGGTGCCCGTCTGTTCGACCGGCCACCGCCCTACCATGGCGGTCCACAAACTTATTTTCAGCGGGCCGAGAGCAGTTCATTCTTCGGACGGGAGATCGGCGTGATGTACATGCATGCCCATCTTCGCTACGCGGAGGCCATGGCCCGGCACGGCGATGCCGAAGCGTTTTTCGATGCGCTGTGCCGCGCGAACCCGATCGCCATCCGCACACTTGTGCCGCATGCCGCCTTGCGACAGGCCAACTGCTACTACTCCAGCTCCGATGCGGCGTTCTTCGACCGCTATGAGGCCTCGGCTCGCTATGACGAAGTCAATGCCGGCACGGTTTCGCTGGAAGGCGGTTGGCGCGTTTATTCGAGCGGTGCCGGCATTGCGACCCGGCTGATCCATCAGCGCCTGCTGGGTTTCGAACTCCGCGATGCGGCGCTGCTGCTGGATCCCGTACTGCCGTGCGCATTGGATGGCCTGGAGGTCGAGATCGTGTTGTGGGAGCGTCCGGTCACCGTGGTCTATCGTCTCGGCGAAACCGGCAACGGGCCAAAGGAAATCGTATTGAACGGGACGCCGCTCGTTTTCAGCCGGGAGCCAAACCCCTACCGCACGGGTGGCGCGCTGTTGGGCCGTGCGCAGTTTGCGGAGCATTTCGACATTTGCGACAACCGGCTCGAGGTGCAGCTCGGATGATCACGTGGGTTACCCGATGAAGCGAGCGTTCTCGCGGGGGCTGTTCGTAACCGGCACTGATACCGGTGTCGGCAAGACCCAGGTCGGCGCGGCCGTTGCCAGCCTGCTGCGCGAGCGGGGGATCGTCGTGCAGCCCCGCAAGCCCGTGGAGTCGGGCTGCAAGCGGATCGATGACCGGCCGCTTCCGCTCGATGCGCTGACGCTCCGGACCGCGGCTGGCCTCGATCTTCCGTTGGAAACCATTTGCCCGCATGCGTTCGAGCCCGCGCTTTCGCCCGAGCGGGCCGCGATGCTATCAAGAGCGGGACTGACCCTGCAGGATCTGGTGCAGGCATGCCGAACCGGGGTCGGCGCCGACGACTTTCTGCTGGTCGAAGGAGCCGGCGGCTTTTACAGTCCGATCGCCGCCGGGGCGCTCAACGCCGACCTCGCTTCGGCCCTGGGCTTGCCGGTGCTGCTCGTCGCGGCCGATCGACTCGGGGTGATCAACCATACGCTGCTGACCGTCGAAGCCATCGAACGCCGCGGCCTGACGCTGGCCGCAATCGTCCTTAACCGCGCCGAGCCGTTGAGCGACCCGGAGATGGACAACGCGGCCGATCTGAGCCGCTGGCTGGGGCGGCCGCCGATTGTCACGGAGCGTGGGACTTCGGGCGCTCCCGGCGATGGCTGGCGCGCACTGCGGCCGGCGCTGACCGCATTGGCCGCCAGCTTGTAGTAGAACCTATCCGAAGTCGCGTCGAGCCAGGCCCGATGTAGTGAAGCTTTTTCCTCCATGATTCCAGGAGCTACGATCGATGACTTCCGCTCGCGCCCGATCTTTCCGCGGCCATCGACTGTGCCTCGGCCTGCTGATCCTGCTGGCGGCGGGCATGACCATCGCCGGTGACCCGGGCAGGACCGCATCGGAGGCGGATCCGGCCGCCGTTCGGGCGTATTTCGCCGGTAGAGAGCTGCGCGTGTTGACGTTTCTCGGTTATTCGGGTGCCGGGTACGAGGACCCGACCGCGATGCTGGATCACGCCCGTCGGGTTCTCGAGCGCTACGATCCGAAGTCCACGATCGTCAACGGCGGCGCGACCGCCGAGGGGATCGGCGCCGTGTATGCACTGGCGAAGGACAGGGGGTTTCCGACCACCGGGATCGTGTCGACCAAGGCGCTCATCGAACGCGTGCCGCTTTCCCCCCATGTCGACCGGGTGTTCTTCGTCCCGGACCCCACCTGGGGCGGTTTCCTCAAAGGGACTGCGCTCCTGTCGCCGACCTCGCAGGCGATGGTCGAGAACAGCGATGTTCTCGTCGCGATCGGTGGCGGTGATGTCGCGCGCGATGAGATGATCGCCGCGCAGCGCTCGGGCAAACCGGTCGAGTTCATTCCGGCCGATCTTAATCACCGCCAGGCCCTCGACAAGGCGCGGCGGGAATCCCTGCCGGCGCCCACCGACTTCGGCGGTACGGCCGCCACGGTGCCCTCGCGTCCGCGCTGAGTGCTCAGGTCGTCGAGGTTCCGGCCGTCGGTTGGCCGTTTTCGGCCGCTTCTGCTTTGTCGCGGTCAAGACCCTCGATGATCGACGCGGCAACGGTGCTGTACGTCTGCGCAACCGCGTCGATGAGCTCGTCCAGCCTCGGTTGAGGCTCTCCATCGTGCAGCGCCGCTTCGAGCCTGGCGGCCACCGTCGCGACCGTCGTTGCACCCAGGGTCGCCGCCGTTCCCTTGATGGTATGCGCGATACGGCGTGCCGTGCCGTCACCGCGTTCCGCGAGGGCCGCGCGCAGCGCCTGCAGGTCGCGGGGTGCCCGTTCCGCGAACAGGCGCAGCATGCGGCGATAGCTGGAGAGATTGCCTCCGAGGTGATCGAGCCCGCGCTCGATATCCAGACCCGCAATAGGTCCGAAATCCGGGGTGGTCTCCGGATGCCGGGCCGCTGGCGTTTGCGCGGCGGGCGCAGCGGCCGGGGCAGGGGGGCGCGGCGACAGCCACCGCAGCAGCGCCGCGTGCAGCGTTGCGGGGATGATCGGTTTGGAGAGGTGTTCATTCATGCCCGCTGCCAGGCAGGCGTCGCGGTCGGTGTCGAACGCATTCGCGGTCATGGCGAGAATCGGCGTCCGTTCCCGTCCAGGGATGCCTCGGATCCGCCTCGTGGCTTCGATACCGTCCAGCACCGGCATCTGCAAGTCCATCAGCACGGCGTGGTAATGCGTCGTCCGCGCCATCGCAACGGCTTGCAGCCCGTTCTCGGCGGTATCTATCGTCAGCCCACAGTCGGCCAGCAACTCGAGCGCAACCTCCCGACTGAGCCGATTATCCTCGACCAGCAGCAGGTGCGCTCCGCTATGAAGCCGGGCGACGGCTTCCGCGGTGTACTCAGCGTCAGCGGTTGGGGCGGGTTTCGGTGCGGCGCCTACAGCGGCACCGAAGTGCGCCGTGAACCAGAAGACGCTGCCCCGGTCAAGTTCACTATCGACACCGATGTGTCCGCCCATCAGTTCGGCAAGACGCTTGCAGATGGCCAGCCCCAGGCCGGTGCCGCCATAGTTGCGGGTGATCGAGTTGTCGCTTTGTTCAAACGCGTTGAACAGCCGCCCCTGTTGTTCCCGCGCGATGCCGATGCCGGTATCCGCGACCTCGAAGCGCACGGTGACACCGTCGTGAGCGTTACCCACTTGCTCTGCGCGTAGCCGGATCGAGCCTCGTTCAGTGAATTTCAGGGCATTGCTGACGAGGTTCAACAGGATCTGGCGCAGGCGGAACCCATCGCCGCGGAGCGGCCCGTTGACCTCCGGTTCGATCAGTGCTTCCCAGGTTAGCCCCTTGTCGCGCGCTTTTTCGGCGATCAGCGCGCTGACGTAATCGAAGGCTTCCTGCAGGCGAAAGTCGTTCTCCTCCAACTGGAGCTTGCCCGCCTCGATCTTCGAGATGTCGAGGATGTCGTTGATGATCGACAGCAGGTGCTGGGCCGCCTCGGCAATCCTGCCCAATCGCCCCTGTTCTTCCGGGCGAGTGCTCTTGCTGAGCATCAGATGTGTCAGGCCGAGTATCGCGTTCATCGGAGTCCGGATCTCGTGACTCATGTTGGCGAGGAACGTGCTTTTGGCGCGGCTCGCCGCTTCGAGTCGGGCGTTTGCGCTATGGAGTTGCGCCGTGCGCTCTGCGACCCGCGTTTCAAGGTGATGACGATACCGTTCGAGTTCGGCTTCGCTGCGCACGCGCTCGGTGATATCGCGCGAGAGTCTCAGGATCAGTCGCTGTCCGCCCAGATCGCAGGCGCTGAGCCGGATCTCGACCGGGAACGCGGAACCATCACTGCGCCGCTGCCGGGATCGCACCGTTATCGATTGGCCGGGCTGCAGCGCTTCCCAGTGCGGACGGTCTTCGAGGGCGCCGCCTTCCTCGAAGAGTTCCGGGATACGTTGCGCAAGCAGTTGGTCGCGGCGGTAACCGGCGGAGTCGCAGGCGGCCTGATTGACCTCGACCAGGGTGCCGTCCAGGTCATGCGCGAAGAACGCATCCGAGGCCCCCTCGATCAGCGCCCGGAAGCGTTCCTCGCTTTCGCGCAGGGCACGCTGGTCGGCGTCCCGCTCAATGGCGATGCCCGCGAGCCTCGCGGCGTGGGTGATCAGTTCGACGTCGTCGGGCTGGGGTGTGCCCGGGTCCCGATGGTAGATCGCAAAGCTGCCGAGCACCTGATCCTTGCGGCCGCAGATCGGTTCCGACCAGCATGAGGCGAGCCCGGCCCGTGAGGCCACGGCACGGAACCCAACCCAATTGGGGTGTTCCGCGATGTTCTCGACCACCACTCGTTGCCGCAGGAACGCTGCGGCGCCGCAGGAGCCGACATGCGCGCCGATGGCAACGCCGTCGACGGCTTCGTTGTAGAACGTGGGCAGGCTTGGGGCGGAGGCTAAGCGCAGGCGGGTTCCGGTGTCGTCTCGCAGCAAGATCGAACACAGCGTGCCCGTGGATTCCTGCTCGACGTCCCGGGCGAGTGCATCGAGGATCTCGGCGAGCGTTCCGCCGCTGGCAATCCGCTCCAGAACGGCGGTTCGCATCCACTCGCGGCGCGCCACACGGGCCCTTTCCGTCACATCGCGCCCGACGGCGATCACCGCCGGCTCGCTGCGATAGTTCGAGCGAACCAGATTGAGTTCGAGCTGGAAGGGCTGCCCAGCGCTGTGCAAGCCCCAGAAATCCGCACGCTGGGGAGTGCCTACCAGTGACTCTCGGAGGCGCCCCAGCAGACTCTCCAAGTCATTACGGCCCGGAGCGGCAACGGCACTCAGTGGCCGCCCGGCAAGCCATTCCTGCGAGCGTCCGTACAGGCGGGCCGCGGCGGGATTGACCGCCAGTAGACGGGCGTCGGACGAGCAGATGTGGACGGCTTCCTGAACGTTGTCGAACAGCCGGCGGTAGCTTTCGGCGCTGTCCCAGGCTCGCTGCCGGTTTCGGAGATACGCGTTCAAAATCGCCGCAAACACGACCGTAAGAAGCGCCGCCACGGCTGTACCGATGGCAATGCGCGTGCCGCTGTACCAGCCGCGGGCAGGCGTCAGCCCAAGCATCCACTGACCGTTCGGAACGTCCACCGCGGTCGTCACCGACGGCCCGACGAGCGGGCTACGGGAGTTCATGATGATTTGCCGGTGGCCGCTATCGGGGTTTGCACGCCAAAGCTCGTAGTTGTAGCCCGCCTCCTCCAGGCGTTCAAACTGAGCAGCGGCAAGGATGCGCGGCAACCGGATCAGCACGATCGTAAAGCCCCAGAACCGATCCTGGCCCCTGGCGTCGGTCAGGAACACCGGAAGACGTCCGATGATAGCGTCACCGCCCTGACGTAAATGGAACGGACCGGCCAGGGTCAGCTGACGGGTTTCCAGGGCCAGCCTGGCCTCCCGGTTGCCGATGTCCGGTTTCAGCAGGTCATGCCCCAGCGCCGCCTCATGGCCTTCCAGCGGCACGACCTCGCGTATGATTCCGCCGGGAGCCAGTTGGATCGCGTCGATCCCCGGATAGAGCTTGAGTACCTCGAGCGCCAGGGACTCGAAGTCGTGCACTGCGCCCTTGCCCTGATGAACCACCGCCGACAGCGCATATGTCGCGGACAGCGCGTTCGAGAACTGTTCCTTGAGATGCTCGGCGAACTGGTAGCCGATCTCGGCGGCGGAGCGCCGCTCTTGCGCTTGTTGGGTGATTTCCAGCAACGCGACGATGGTCAGTCCTATGCCGAACATGGCGGCCGCCGACAGGATCAAGACATGCCGGCCCGGACGCAGCGTCACGGTGACCCTGCCCGGCACGGAGCGCCGCCATCGTTGCATGGCTTCGATCGGAGGTGCTGCGGCTCCATGTGCGCCGCGGGGCCGATCCTGGACTGTGCTGTATCCGTTGTTGCGGAATGACGGATTACGTTCATTGCCGGCTTTCTGTGCTGTCGGGCTTCCATGGCCTCACCGGACGTCAATCGGTTCGGGTGAGAGCCGCCCGCGACCGCTCGGGTCCTCGGGGACCTCAGGTTCAGGGCCGGACATCCCGTCTCTCATCGTGTCCGAGGTGCCGAAGCGAATCTCGTCCTGCTACCGGACAAGTTCCTCCAGGAAAGGCAGCGTCCGATCGCGCGGGGAAAGGAACGGATCGGGCATCGGCCAGTCGATTGCCAGCGTCGGATCGTCCCAGCGAACGCCGCGCGCGAGGTCCGCGAAATAGAACTCCGACATCTGGTAGAACACTTCCGAGTGCTCGGCAAGGCACTGGAACCCATGGGCGTAACCGCCTGGCACGTACAGCGTCCGGCCGTTGGCCCCGGTCAGTTCAAAGGACTGCCAGCGTCCGAAGGTCGGTGAGTCGGGTCGCACGTCGACGAGCACGTCATGAATCGCTCCGACGGCACAGCGGATCAGCTTGATCTCTGGATGCGGCTCCGCCTGAAAATGCAGGCCGCGCAGCATTCCCGGTCGCAGCGTCCGCGACAGGTTGGTCTGCGGCCAATGCGTGTTCAGGCCGTGCGCCGCGAACTCCTCCGCGCAATAGGTCCGCGCGAAAAAGCCGCGGTCGTCTTCGATCGGCTCGAGATCTATGATCCACACGCCGGGCAACTCAGTCTCGGTGAATTTCATCTGGGGTTTCCTGAATGGGGGAAGCCGCTGCGTTGTAACCGTTCAGACTCCTGCTGTTCCGGGAGGGGCCGGGGAGACGAGAGACGCCGTGAAGACGTCCCTGTCGGCTCGGCTGCGGGTTCCCTCCCGCAGACGGTCCCTCTCCAAGGGGGTGTGAACGGTTACGCTGCGTTGGTCCGTTCCTCGGCTGGCCAAGAACTGGGCACCTATAGCCATCCACGGCGCCGAAACATATACAACATCCCGCCGACGAGTACGAAACAGAAGCCCCAGAACAGCGGGTAGCTCCATTCGGACTCGTTCTCCGGGATCGGCATGTTCATGCCGTAGACGCCGGCGAAAAAGGTCAGCGGCACGAAGATGGTGCTGATGATGGTCAGCGTCTTGACGATGTCGTTCAAGCGCTGCGATACGGTGGACAGGTGGGTCTCCGTCAGGCTCGTCAGGAATTCCCGGTAGGTTTCCAGCAGATCGAGGATCTGGATCAGATTGTCATAGACGTCGCGCATGTAGGTGCGCGTCGTCTCGGACAGGCCTTCGTGGTGGTCCCGATGCAGTTGGCTTACCAGTTCGCGCATCGGCCATGCCGTGCGCCGCAGCAGCACGAGGTCGTGTTTGGCGCGATGGATGTCCCTCAGCACCTCCGGTTTGCCGCCCACCAGCACGGTTTCCTCGAGCTCCTCGAGGCGTGCGGAGAAGCCCTCCAGCACCGGGAAAAACTGATCGACGATCGCGTCGAGCAAGGCATGCAGCAGGAAACTGGCATCGTGGCGGCGCAAACGCGAATTCCGGCTGCGGAGCCGATGGTCGATCTGATCGAACAGGTCTTCTTCCCGCGGGTGGAAGCTGATCAGTGTTCGGCGTCCGAGGAAGAAACTCATTTGTTCGGTCCGCAGCACACCGCCGACCCAGCGCACCAACTGCGCAACGATGAACATCCGGCCCGGGTGCTCGGGCGACGCGGGGTAGTCTTCCACCTTCGGGCGCTGTCCCAGATGCAGCAAATCTTCGATGGCCAGCGGGTGCAGGGCATACTTTTCGGCAATCGCGCGAATCACACCCATGTCCGTGAGGCCGCTGACCCGAATCCAGCGGACCGCGCTCCATTCCGGCCGATGGCCTGCCACGAACGCGTTGACATCGTCGATGGCCTGGAACGCGCAGTCATCGAGACCATAGTCCACACAGGATACCCGGACATCGCTCGGGCCCGATCCGATCAGGCTCAGTTCGTGCGTTTCGATGCCGGGCGCAGCACCGGTGCGCGACGTGTCGGGCCAAAGCGCTGCGAGGCCGACGGATTCCTCGTCGGAGCTCGGCGGTGGTGGCGGTTCCGACGGCGGCGCTTCCATGGTTGCGCATGCTAACCGTCAGTCACGACCGGGCACAAGCCGTGGCGCTGCCGGAAGTTTGGTCCAGGGGGTAGCGCCGTGATCGCGGTCTTCGCCCGGTCGACCGTTCGGATAAAATGCGGGGATTACTATCCAAAGCATCGGAGACTGAGATGGCGCAAGTAAAAACCAAGGCCGCCAAGGCCCCGGCTTCTCCCGCTGCCGAGGTCGCCGGGGACAACAGACCGGCGACGCGAGTGGCGGAAGGCACGGCCACGGTTGCCCCGGAGCCCTCCGGCGCCGGGCCCGACGCGGCGCCACCGAACCCCGTTGCAGCTGCCGAGATCGAAGCGGTAAGCCAGGCACCGACCGCCCATCTGGTGGCCACGGCCCCTCATGGTAGTGACGAGGATAGCGACCTTGCCGAATTACCGCCCGGCTATCCCTATGCGGAACGGATGCGGCGGCGAGAGTACGAAAGGCTCAAGAAGGAACTGCAGATCGAGTTGCTGAAGGTACAGAGCTGGGTCAAGGAGTCGGGGCAGCGCATCATCGTGCTGTTCGAGGGGCGGGATGCGGCCGGGAAGGGCGGTACGATCAAGCGCTTCATGGAACATCTGAATCCGCGCGGAGCGCGTGTCGTGGCGCTCGAAAAGCCGACGGAAATGGAACGCGGCCAATGGTATTTTCAACGCTACGTCGCCCATTTTCCGACCCACGGGGAGATGGTCTTCATGGACCGTTCCTGGTACAACCGCGCGGGTGTCGAGCGGGTCATGGGGTTCTGCAAGCCACTGGAGTATCTTGAATTTCTGCGACAGACGCCGCAGTTGGAGCGCATGCTGGTCAACAGCGGCATCCTGCTGTTCAAATACTGGTTTTCGGTCAGCCGGGCGGAACAGCTACGCCGCTTCATCTCCCGTCGTGACGATCCGCTGAAGCACTGGAAACTGAGCCCGATCGACATCCGCTCGCTCGATCGCTGGGACGATTACACCGAGGCCAAGAAGGCGATGTTCTTTCATACGGACACTGCCGATGCGCCGTGGACCGTGATCAAGTCCGACGACAAGAAGCGGGCACGCATCAATTGCATGCGGCACTTCCTGCACGCCCTGCCCTATCCGGACAAAAACGCCAAGGTCGCCTGCGCGCCCGACGCGTTGCTGGTCGGTTCGGCGACGCGGGTGCTGGAAGAGGACGAAGCGGTCGGGAGCAGTTTTTGAGCGACTGCAGGGTGACAACGAGTCGATCAATTCCCGTTGGGTTTCGAGAAGGTCGCAGCGGGGTCGCAGCCGTGCTGCGCGGTTATCGCACCAGTCGGTGCAGCACTTCGGCCAGTGGGATTGGCTGCCGGACGTTGCACCGCGGACCCGGGTGTCCGCGGTGCTGACGCAATGTCGTAACTGTTCACGTCCCCCCTCGCGGGAGCGGTCGGGGAGGCCGAGACACGCCGTGAATCCGTCCCTGGAGGCTAGTCTGCGGGTTCCCTCCCGCAGACGGTCTCGCCCTCCGGCCCGCTCCCACTACCCAACACGGCAGCAGGG
Source organism: Methylolobus aquaticus (assembly GCA_004168015.1). Taxonomy (GTDB): domain Bacteria; phylum Pseudomonadota; class Gammaproteobacteria; order Methylococcales; family Methylococcaceae; genus Methylotetracoccus; species Methylotetracoccus aquaticus. The sequence goes on along the minus strand of SEYW01000011.1, from coordinate 64,832 downwards.
TGAATGGTTACCGCAATGTCGCCGGGGTTAGCCGAATTTCGGTGGGGAACGCCAATGGCTGGATGCCCCGGGAGCCTGCCCGATCACCCCGCCATCCGTTGCCCGTTGTGGTTTACGCTTCGCTTGGCCGCCTCATTGATAACGGCGAGCGTCGACCTCCCTTTCCGCTTCAAGCCAGTCCTCGCGTTCATGCCCAGGTGCGAATCCTCGGTCGAGCGCCTTGAAATAAGCCAGCTGGGCGATCTGCTGGCGGCGTTCTTCCTCGGAGTGGGTGTCAGCCAAGCCGCCGGGTGGCGCACTGACAAATCGCATGTGCTGCAAGGCCTTGGTCAGGCTGGTCATATCGACCTCCGGGCACGGTGTGCCCCAGATGCGGGTCGTGAGAGAGCGCGATACGGTGGCCAGCGAATCGGCCCCCGTACCTCCGGTTTTGGCTGGGCCGTGGAGCCAGCGCGGTGCCTCGCCGTTACGGAGGCCATCGCGCGCTAGCCGAGAGCGACCAGCCAGCTTCATATCATAGCGCCAACTAAGCCGTTTCGGCATTACCTCATCAAGCCGGGGTGAGGAGGCGTGGCGCCTCCGTCCGTGGCGTTCAGTCGGGGCTCCAGCCGAACGTGCCGGTGACTGCCTTGCGCCAGTTGGCGCACAGCGCGCCGCGGACTTCGGCTTTCATGCGCGGCAGCCAGTGCCGGTCCCGTTGCCACAATGCGTCCAGTTCATCGAGCCCGCTCCAGAAACCCACGGCGAGTCCTGCTGCATAAGCTGCGCCGAGTGCTGTCGTCTCGGTGACCGCCGGGCGAACTACCGGCACGTTCAGGATGTCGGCCTGGAATTGCATCAGGATCTCATTGACCACCATTCCGCCGTCGACCCGCAGTTCGGTCAGCTCGATGCCGGTGTCGCCCCGCATGGCCTCCAACACGTCGTGGGTTTGAAACGCGGTAGCCTCGAGTGCTGCGCGGGCCAGATGGCCCTTGCCCGCGTAAGCCGTCAGACCGAAGATCGCGCCACGCGCGTCGCTGCGCCAGTAGGGAGCGAACAGCCCCGAGAAGGCGGGGACGATGACGACCCCACCGTTGTCGTCTACGCTGCCGGCGAGGGTCTCGATCTCCGCTGCCGAGCCGATCAGGCCGAGCTGGTCGCGCAACCACTGCACGAGTGCGCCCGCAATCGCGACGGAACCCTCCAGCGCATACACCGGGTGGGAACCCACGAGTTGCCATGCGGCGGTCGTCAGCAAGCCGTGCTGAGAGGGCCGCATCTCTTCCCCCGTGTTGAGCAGCAAAAAGCAGCCGGTGCCGTAGGTGTTCTTGGCCATACCGCGCTGAAAGCAGGTCTGTCCGAACAGCGCGGCTTGCTGGTCGCCCAGATCGCTGGCGATCGGGATGCCCGCAAAGGCGCCGACACTGGGACCGTAGACTTCGTTGGAAGGCCGGATCTCCGCCAGGAGGCCTCGCGGCACGTCCATTGCCAAAAGCAATTCCTCGTCCCAGTCGAGGGTTGCGAGGTTCATCAGCAGGGTGCGCGACGCGTTGCTGATGTCCGTGACGTGCCGGCCTCCCGCGGGGCCTCCCGTCAGGTTCCAGATCAGCCAGCTGTCGATGGTGCCGGCAAGCAACTCGCCGCGCTCGGCGCGGGCCCGCGCTGCCGGAATCGAGTCGAGCAGCCACTGCAACTTGGGGCCCGAGAAATAGCTTGCGATCGGCAGCCCGGTCTTGTGACGAAACCGGTCCGGGCCCGCCTCACCGGCCAGTGAGCCGCATGCCGCCGCCGTGCGCGTATCCTGCCAGACGATTGCGGGATGCAGCGGTTTCCCGGTGCGGCGGTCCCACAACAGCACCGTTTCGCGCTGGTTGGTGACGCCCAGCGCGACGATATCGCCCGGCCGGGCGCGTGCGCGGCCTAGGGCCTCTGCGAATACCTGCTGGGCGCGAGCCCAGATTTCCTCGGGATCATGCTCTACCCATCCCGCCCGCGGGTAGCTTTGCCGGTGTTCCCGCTGCGCGACGCTGATGGGGCCACCCGAATGATCGAAAAGAATGCATCGGGTACTGGTCGTACCCTGGTCTATCGCTGCGACATAGCGACTCATGATGCGCGATCAGGGCGGTGAGAATGGAAGTAAGGCCCCGAGTGCATAGCGCCGCGCCGCCGACGATTCCGATCGGAATACCGATGGTGCCGCATTCGGCGGTCGTGCCGGAGCGCAGCGCGTTCGCATATTCTGGCGTCCTCAGGTTTTTTGCCGATACGCCTATACAGTATCATGCGGCCTGGGGAGCGTTAGTCTGGCGGAAACCAAGCCGATTGAAGGAGGCGAGACGTTGGGATTGTGCTCAGCCGCCAGGCCTGTTCGGGGGATTGGCATTAGCTCATCATCGAAAACCCACCGCGAGGCGCCCGCCTGCGCTGGCTCAGCCGCTTACAACTTCGATCAAGTTTTTGAATGATAGCCGGTACGGACACCGCACCAAAGCTCGCCGGCGCAACGGGGCGCGTCCCAGGGCCCGGCCGTTGTCCCATTGCCGCCCGCGTATCGCATCGGCGCGGTTGGTTTCAGGCCTCATTCGTGAAATCCGCGCGCTCGTCCTGCCGTATACCCGACGGTGCGGTTCCGGGACCGCGGGTAGATGGCCCTGAGACCCTCTGTCCATCGCCCGTCGCGGCGGTCGACGGAGTTACTCGCAGCACACCGGATGACTGAGCCCGAGTTCGTGCCAGGCCAAGCTCGCAAGCGGGTGGGCTTCACCCGAGCCCGGCGAGCGCTCGCGTTCGTGCTGGTTTGTCTTGCCCTAGGCACCGGGACTGCGGTGGCGGTGGACGTCGTCGCGAATCCCTCGGTTCCCGATGTCGCCCTCAAGCGCGCCACAGCCTGGGCCGTCTTCAGCATGCGTCTTCGAACCTGGTCGGACGGGTCGCCGACGACGGTCTTCGTGCTGGCCGATAGCAGCCCGGTACACGCCGAGTTCTCGAAGACGGTCCTGGACACGTTTCCCTACCAGTTGCGCCGAGCCTGGGATCGACTGGTGTTCTCGGGGACCGGCCAGGCTCCTATCGAAGTCAAGTCGCTCGCGGAGATGCGTGACCGTATTCATACCACGCCCGGTGCCGTTGGCTACCTGCCTGCCGGATTGCTGGACAAGGGCATCAGGATCGTCAGGGTTGAGTGATGCCATGAATGCACATATCCGACGATTTGGTCTTGTCGCATTGCCGCTTCTGGCCTTGATGGCGGCAAACAGCCGTGCCGAGATCGACTGGTCGCGTCCACTCGACCAACTGGGGTTGAAGCTTCCGGACACGGTTCAGATTCATGGTTTTGCGTCGCAGAGTTATCTGCGCAGCACGGCCAACAATTTCTTCGGTTATACCCAGAACATGGGGTCCCTCGATTTCACCGAGATGGGAATCAACGGATCGTGGCGACCCATCCCGCAACTGCAAACCTCGTTGCAAGTCGTCTATCGCCGAGCCGGGCAGACCGACAATCAGGATCTGCGTATTGATTTCGGCTTTCTCGATTACAGTTTTCTTTCGGATGCCAGGCAGACCGTCGGTGTTCGGTTGGGACGGGTTGTAAATCCTTACGGGCTTTACAATGACACCCGCGACATGCCGTTCACCAGGCCCAGTATTTTGTTGCCGCAGTCGATTTATTTTGACATCACAAGGAACACGACCCTGTCGAGCGATGGCATTCAGGTGTATGGAGAACAGCGCACCGACTTCGGCGATTTTCAGTTGCAGGTGAACGGTGGTTACGCGCGCACCGAGGATCCGTCCTGGAAGTCCGTGTTGAGCGCGCGGTCGGTCAGCGGTGAGCCGTCCTGGGTAGGGAGACTGATGTACGAGTGGCAAGGCGGTCGCGTGCGATTGGGGGCTACCAGCGCGACGATGAACATCCGTTATCAGCCCGAGCCGATCGTTCTGTCCGGGCTCATCGGGCAAAACGTTTTTTCGGTCTTTCCGTTCGGGTTGCCGCAGAATGTGACGGCGACGTCGTTGCATTTTTCGCCAGTGCTTTTTTCGGCACAGATCAACGAGGAGAACTGGAGCCTCACCAGCGAATATGCGATTCGCTACTCGGAGTTCGAAGGCCCTGGGAGCCCGGTTCCAAACGTCACCGGTGAAAGCTACTATGTGCAGGGAACCTACCGCGTGACTTCGGATGTCGAGGGCTTTCTGCGCTACGATGTCCTTTACGCCGATCGCAGTGATCGCAATGGCAAGAAGACCTCCGCCATCTACGCCGCTCAGGGCGTTGATGTGCCCGCGTACGATAATTTTGCAAAGGATCTTGGAGTCGGGTTGCGATGGGACGTGACACCCTATTTCATGTTGCGCGGCGAATATCACTACATCAATGGGACAGGATGGATATCGCCGAATGAAAACCGCGGAGAAACCTCGCAGCACTGGAGTCTTTTCGGCGTATCGGCGTCGCTCCGATTCTGATTCGCCGGTTGCCGATTTCCGTTCGGAGAGCACGCTTGGTGATGATCTGCGGTCCCGCTTGCGACTAGCCAAAATGATTCACTGCACACGGCTGCGGATCCACGACAACCAGTTCGCGCGATGAGCTCAACAGACGCGGGTGCGATGAATCATTTCGGCGAATGCCTTGCTCAGCCCGCAACCGACGATCAACTGATCACCGCTCTCGTCGCCGCCCGGGAGGCACTGGCGCCGCTGGCCTCGGCGAGTGTCGACGACACCTTGAGGATGTTCGAGGTCTTGCAGTCGCTTTGGCTGCCGGGTGGGGAATTCTTTGCGCGAGCCGCGGAGTTGCCGTCTGGCCCGCCTGCCGGGTCGTTGCAATCCCCGGTCGCACGGCTGATGTCGCGCATGCGCTGGGAGCAGCGCCTTAGCGAATTGACGACGCCCGCGTGCCTCGACCGTGCCGTCCGGTGGCGCGGTCGCATGGCCCGGGCTTTCCCCCTGGGCCTCGTGGTCCATTCGCTCCCCGCGGGTGGTGCGCTGGATGTCGTCGACAGCGCACTGGCCTGCCTGCTCACCCACAATGCCCCGGTCCTGTGGTTGCCGGACGAATGCCGGCATTTCGCTGCCCTGTTCCTGGCTTCGCTGCAACGAGCGGATCCCCATGGGGTTCTTTCCGCAGCCGTTGCTGCCTTCGTCGTTGACGAAAAGCGGCGCGCCGGCTTGTTCACGCGCGCGCAAGGACTCGTCGATGCCTTTGTCGACTGGAACGACGGCGGCGGCCCCGTCGGCGTGCAGGCAACGGGCGCGCGCAGGATCGCGCGGATGCCTCCGGTTTTGGTCGGTGTCGTTTCCAGAGCCTACTGGAATGACTGTGACCGACCGCGGCTCTTCGACATCCTGCGCACCGAGTCTCGGTGGCGTGAGGACGGTTCCGCGGCGGCGCTGGATACAGTCTACGTCGAGGCCGGGGTCGATCTGGCTGCGGTTCTCGATACCGAGGCTGGGTCGCATTCGGCCCTGACACGAATGCCATCCTTCAAGGCCTACGTCGGAGTGGACGATCTGGCCGGCAGGCTCGCGGCCTTGCCGCGGCCCGCGACCTGCTGTGTCGGCGGGCTCGGCAGCGCCGAGCGCGGCGCTTACCTCGAACGCATTGGACGACACGTCCGGCGCTTCGTCTCGTTCAACGCCTTTCCCGACGAGATCGAAGCCAGGCTCTCGGACGGTGGTTCCTTGCTCGAACTGGTGCATGTCATGGAGGACGACGAAGATGGCGGTGTGGCGGATTTGTTGCGGGATGTCAGCGAGCGCGTTCCGTACTACCGTGACGCCAGGCCCGAGGGTGAGGTTTCCCGGCTGGATCGCTGGCCGTTTCTGACCGCAGCCGATCTCGCCCGCGAGCCGGTTTATTGCAGCCGTCGCTTTCTGCACGAGCAGGTTGCTGCGGGGGCGATCTTTTCCTCCGGTGGGACATCGACGGCGCCCAAATACGCCCTTTACACGCCGGACGAGATCGCTCGGTCGACCGAGATGCTGGCGCAGGCGTTTCGCGCGAACGGGCTCAGGTCCGGAGACACCGCGATCAACCTGTTCGTTGCCGGACATCTCTGGTCGGCCTTCCTGGCTGTCGATGAGGCACTCCGACGCTGTGGCGTCTACGTTCTGCCCATGGGCGGGAGCTGCCCGGTCGACGAGATCGTATCCTGCATCGCGCGGTTCCGACCGCAGGTCGCCTTCGGACTACCGTCGCTGCTGGTTGGTTATGCGCGCCACTGCGAAAGCGCCGGCATCGATCTGGTCGTCGAGCGAATCTTCTACGCCGGAGAGCACTTCAATGCCGCGGCACGCGAGTATCTGAGCCGGATCTGGAAAACCCGGTCATTTCACTCGGCCGGTTACGCGGCGGTGGATGTCGGGCCCATCGGGTGGCAATGCGCCCACTGCCACGGTGGCGAACACCATCTGTTCAGCCGCGATGTCCATCTGGAAGTCATCGACGAGGAGGCGGTCGTGACCTCGCTGCTGCGCCGGGCCATGCCGGTCGTGCGTTACCGGACCGGGGATCGGGTCGAGTGGGTGACGGTTGCCTGTCCCTGCGGCAGCCCGGACCCGCGCTTCCGATTGCTCGGCCGTGTCGACAATGTGATCAATATCTGGGGCTGCCGGGTCGCCTACGAGGATGTCGAGCGCGCCCTGCTCGAGGCCGGCCTGGAGGCCCCGGCGCTGCAACTCGTGGTGCGCGAACGCGTCGGGTCTGCCGCGCACCCGGAGCAACTCCTCGTGCGTCTGGAACGGGTGAGTCCGGCCCCCGGTGTGGTCGAGGCGTTTATCCGGAAGCTCCATCGGTACTCCGGTGATCTCGCGGTCGCGCTCGACGTGAACAGCCTGCGGCAGCGCGTGGCGATCGAGTGTTTGCCGCCGGGTACACTGCCGCGTATCGAGCGCACCGGAAAGATCCGGCTCATCGTCGACGAGCGGGCTTGCGGGCAGGCATGAGCGGTCCGCTGGCGAGCCGGCCGATCCAGTACCTGTTTCTCGCCCGTTTCGTGTCGGCGACCGGGGACAAGATGTTTGCGATTGCCTTGTCCTGGTGGGTCGTTGCCGACGCGTCCATACCCAATCGCGAACTGACACTCGGCCTGCTGCTCGCCGTGGCAACCCTGCCGATCGCGCTGGCCGGGCCGCTCCTGGGACCGTTGATCGATCGCGTCAACAAGCGGTCCTGTCTGGTCGTGGCCGATCTGGGGCGTTGCGTGCTGGCCTGCGCGCTGGCCTTCGTCATTCATCAGGGGCTGCTGACGGTGCCGCTCCTGTTCGGGCTGTGCATTCCGCTCTTCGCGCTCACCCCCCTGTTCGACTCGGCTGCCAGCGCCTCGTTGTCGCCGCTGTCGAACGGGCCGCAGATGTTGTCGCAGTTGGTCGCCCTAGAGAGCGCCATACCGAATCTGGCCTCTACCCTCGGGGCGCTGTTCGGCAGTGGTGCGATTGCCCTGTGGGGGGTGGAGGGTGCTTTCTGGTTCAATGCGGGCAGTTTCCTCGTGTCCTTGGTGTTCGTGGCGCGGCTGCCGCCGCTCGCCGCCCGGCGGGGTGATGCGCAGTCGCCGTTGCAGGAAACCGGTTACGGATTCCTGCGCCGCTACCCGGACACGGTGCTGTTGATGGCCCTGTTCGGTCTGATCAACTTCTTCGTCGCCCCGATCTTTCTTTACCTGCCGCTGCTGACTCGCGACGTATTGAACGGCGGAGGATTCGAGTTGTCGCTGCTGGAATTGGCGTTCGCATTGGGCAATCTGCTGCTGTTTGCGTTGTTCGCGGCGTGGCCGAGCACCTTCGTCCGGACGCGCTGGCTGCGTTTCGGTCTGGTCCTGGCCTCCGCGGGGATCATGTGGTTCCTGGCCGAGGCCCGCACCCTCGGCATGTTGTTCATGCTGCTACTCATCTGGGGCGTCTTGGTGGCCTTTGTCAGTTATCTGGCGCTGTCGGCTTTTCAGCGCTGCATTCCGGACGCGTTCAAGGGGCGTTTTTTTGCGCTGCTCGGAAGCGTCTGCACGCTTGCCGTCCCGTTGAGCTTCGCGCTGTTCGGGATTCTGAGCGGGCGCGTAGGGCTCCAGGAATTGATTTACGGGAATGCTGCGGGAGCGGCGCTGGTTTCCGTCGCCTTTCTGTTGGTCGGCAACGATCCCCCTGAGGGAAGTTCTGATTCATCCAGCGCTTCCCGTGGTGCAGGGACGGATCGCCAGGATCAGACCTTGTAAACGTTTGATCCTGTGATCTGAGGCGAGACGGCGTTTCGTGTCACCGGCTCGGAACAAAGCCAGGGTGGCTTTCGTTCAGAGTCCTGAGGTGCTGCGGGGTTCCTGATACGCCGTGGCCCTCCGCCTCGCGGCCGCTTCCTTGCTGGCTGGGCGGGCGGGCTTGCGCCGTACCGGCATCCAAGCCCCCGTCGAGGCGCGGATGCTGAGCTTGGAGTTGGGGAGGGGCGTTCGGCGAACCGGCGAATTCAGCCGGGCTTTTCCCCGCAAGCCATCAGCAGCAACATCATCAGCAGGGGGGCCGTAGCCTCGGTGAAACGCATCTGCGAAGCCTTGAATGCGGCGAAGGTCGAACCCGACATCGCGCCATGGGCTACCAGCGGCAACAGCCGGTCCGGATCCAGGTGGGGGAGCAAGGCGTCGAGTCCGAGCAGGTCACTGTGGTTGAGGAGTGCTTCGAGGTCTAGGTTGACGAAGCCGGCTTTCTCGAGGATGCGCAGCAGAGCCCGTCCGATCCGGCGATTGCCGCCCTGGGCCGCCTGTGCGTGGCCATAGATCTGCAGCGCGGCATCCATCTCGGGAATTTCCGGGTCACTAAGACCCCAGAGGGCGTCGTCGCTGTCGACGATGACCAGCTTGCCCCCCGGCTTGAGCATGCGCAGGATGCCGACGGCCGCCGCCACCGGATCCGGCAGATGCTGGAAGACCAGCCGGGCAATGGCGAAGTCGAAACCGGCGTCGGGCAATTCCGCATCCAGCAGCGCGGCGTGCACGATTTGCAAGCGATCGCAGCTTCCCAGTCGATCCGCAGTCTGCTGAGCGAGCGCAGCGTCGATTTCGATTGCCGTGATGCGCGACGTCGGCAGGGCCTTGAGCAGATGTCCGGTGATGTAGCCGGGACCACACCCGACTTCCAGGACGGCCATGCCGTCACGAAGTCCGAAGCCGGTCAGGTTGCGCATTTCTTTCGTCCAGCCTGCCGTCGCCTGCACCTGAAGCCGGGCGGCTTCGCTTGCGGCATCGCGATGGCTGGAGTCGATGTCGTACGAGACTGTGCTCATGGCGTAAGGCTGCTCCGGCTCGCAGTGGGAATGGTCACAGCAGGCAAAGGCGGCATCAAGCTCGGGTCTCGGAGGGGCATCGGAGGGTGCATTCGCCGCGTCAGCTCAATGCCAGACCGATGCCTGATGTTGCGGTACCCGCGGTGGCCAGAATCGCCCATGGTCCGATAGCAGTTCCAGGGTCTCCGGACTCTTTTCCGCGACCGGGGCGAGAAAATCCGGAAACGGCATGATGCAGGGCAAACGGCGGCCGTGATGTTCGACCGGCGGACCGATGGCGGTCCAATAGATTCCAAGCAGCGCGACCATACGGATCAAGGGTGCTTCCATCAGGCCGAACCAGTGGCTGAGTCCGTATTGCGCACTCATGCGCGTGATGCACGCCATCAGGGCCAGCGTGATATGCGGAAAGGCCCGGCGCTCGTCCGGGGTGGCGAACCATTCATTGAAGTTTTGATCGTTGAGTCCCGTGGCCGAGCCCTGTTCGCCGCGCCGCCGCTTGAACTCCTTGGAAACGCAGAATCGGGAGATCTCCGACAGATGCATCCGGTCGATCTTGCCGACGCTGCCCGGCAGCGCCACTTTCGCGTACCGTTCGATGGGGAACGGTCGGTCAGGATTGCTGGGGTCGGGAAGAATCAGCCGTGTGGTGGCCGCGTACAGGCCGGTTGACCGGTGTCGGATCAGGCTGTGGATGGAGGACTCGTCGTACTCATCCCGTTCGAGCCCGTCCGGATAGTCGTCAGGATTTTCAAAGCCCGTTTCCAGGCAATACACCTGGTAGCGCAACCGATAGACTTCGTTTTTGAGCTCAGGGCTCGTCGCCGGAACGATTTCGAAGTAATCGTTAAACGCCTCATCGATGCTCTTGACCATGCGTCGCCAACCATCTGTCTGGTAAAGCCGCGGGGGCTCGATTCGTTGCCCCGTGACCCGCAATCCGGCGGCAGGAGCGGAACGGCCGGGCGTGTGTGCGGCCGCAAATCTTCGGGCGAAAGTAGTATAAGCGTGAAGTGTTCGTTACGTCACGGCGGGCAATGGGCAGCTTTTCGGATTACGTCGCCGGTTCGCAGCCATGGTGAGTGATGGACCGCGGATGGCTTTTTCTCGAATGTCTCGGATGCCGGCAGCGGCGCCGTGACCGAGACAAGTTGAAGGACGTGCTTGCGATGCCAGGGACCCTCGCCTTCTGGCATGGCATCGGCGAGCGGCTTGGAAGCAGCGCAGCGGCTGGCGCGTGGTCCCGATACCGACCTTCCCCAGCGTCCGGCTGGGGAGGGTCGGGCGGTGTTGCTATCGACGACGGCCCTGTAGCGCGAACTCCCGCGCGCGGAAGGGCTTTTTCAGTCCTTGCCGGGCTTCGGTGTTCCGTGGATGTCGCGCGGCAATCGATAGCCCGCCGATCTATGCCTTGCCGGCCCGCTTGTACTGAAAAACGCGGTAACCCACTGCGAGGCCGATGACCAGAATCACCGTCGCCAGCGAACGCCAGCTCGCAGAACCGGTGTAGATGAGCTCTTCGTCGACATTGCCCCACAGGTTGCTGCCGGAGGGTTTGCAATCGGTTCCGGGCGCACAATCCGGCGCGCCGCCTTCGCCGCCCCCCATCGTTAGCAGATAGTTCCAGACGAAGTTGAGGGGAATGATGCACGCGACGCTGATGCCGATCGACATGATCAACTTGTCCAGGGCCTTGTTGATGTCGGGGTTCTTGGTCATGTTGTCGCTGACCTGGATGTGGTCGAAAAAGAGCTTCACGATGGTGTAGCCCGGCAGGATCATGACGACGACCAGACCGATCAGGCTCTTGACCACAAGGCCCGGATTGGAAGCCATGAGGCTGAATGCGACGATCAGGATCAGGCTGAACACGGCAATCCCGGCCCACATCAGCGTGTCCGCCTTGGAAAATTTTACTAAGTCCTTAAACATTATCGGATAACCTCACTGCTTCTGAAAAATAATCTGGTCGTGTCGAGACCCTGCACGTCCCTCCCCCTCGCCGGGACGGAACGATGCACCGGGGTCGACCACTTGTCAATGCGAACGATGCCCCGGGGTGCCGATACCACACGCGTTACCCTGAGAGGGACAGGCGCAGGGTCCCGCGGTTCCCCTGCCGTGCAGCCGACCCCTCGGGGAAGGGGCGCGTAGAGTAGCGCGAGCACAGAATTCGATTGGTTACTGCACCCAGCGTTCGAGCTGACGAAGTATCCCGCCGGGTTCGGCAATGGCGGCGGCGACGATGGCATCCGCGCGCTGCTGTGTGTCGGCGACTGCATAGATTCGCAACTCATCGGCGTTGCCCGAGGGCCGCAAATGCGCGACGTCGCCGTTGAGGAACAGGATCCTGACGCCATCGACGAAGTTCAGCCCGGCGATGGGCGCAAAGCCGAGTTCCGGACTGAAAAAGCCGGATAGATCGTGCCGAATGGCCGTCGCGCGAGCACTCGCCGCTGCGTTCAGCGGGTGCCGGGTTCCGTCGACTGACTGTGCTGCAGGGCCACCGTCGGCAAAGCACAATTCGGCGACCGCCGGATCGACTGGTGACAGACGACGAACGATCGCCAGACCCACCGGTCGGGGGAAGTCCTTCAACAGCGCGGCACGGCTGAATCGCGCAGGTAAGTGTCCGAACAACTCGGTCAGGCCCAGTCCGGCTGACCGGCTCGCGCTGAGCACCGCCAACATCGGCAGTACCGCATCGCGGGTCGGCAGTGCGGCCAGCACGCGCCCGTCGCGGACGAAATCGGTGCCCGTCAGGAAACCGCCGTTGGCCTCCCATCCGCACACCGCGGTCTTGCCCTGGGCGCGGGCTCGTTCCATGCCGGCGATCACGTAAGGAGAGCCGATACGCGTCTTCGGCTCGGTGATGGACTTCAGCCGGCCGCGATCGATCGCGTCGTTGCAGCTGATAGGAACGACGGCGGCATCCGCACCGAGGTACTCGGCGGTGACCATGCCGACCAGATCGCCACCGAAAAAGCGCAGGGTTTGCGTGCCGGGCTCGACTCCGAGGATGAGCGGGCGGTCACTGTCGCCGTCGGTGGAGACGACCGCGTCGAAGGTACCGTACTGTGCGACGGCCTCATCGAAGAGCTTTTGTACCGCGGCCAATTCCGCCGCACCGATGTTCTCGGTATCGATGGGGACGAAGGTCTCGCTGCGGCCGGCACAGACGACTTCCGCGCCGACGTTGCGCAGGATCTCCGGCAGCAGGTCGCGTCCCACCGCGGAATGCTGGTAGACCAGCAAACGCAGGCCGCGCAGGGCCGAGTCGCCGAAGAACTCGGTGTAGCGTGCGAGATAAGCCAGCGCAGCGTCATCGCGAGCTTGGGACAGTGCCGACGATCCTGATTTGAGCATCCCCTGTTCGTCGAAGGGAGACGCCTCGAACGGCTGTTCATAGAGCCGCCGGCGGACTTCCAGCACATATTCGTTGATCGGGCCTTCATGTTGCTTCAACAGTTCTCCGACGGCCGTATTGAGCTTGTAGCCGTTGCGGTCGAACGGAATATGGCTACCGGTCACCATGATGCTGCCCTTGCCCCGGGTAATCGCATGGAGCATCAGGGCCGGCGTCGGGATGCAGCCGAGGTTGACGGGCCGCATCCCGGCCGCTCCGATCGCGTGCTCGATGGCCTGCGCGAGTTCCCCGCGTCGCGGCGGCAGGTCGACGAAGCGGCTCGAACTCGGGCGCAGGTCGTGGGCGAAGTAGAACACGTCGCCGCGGACGATCCCGCCGTCCTGAGGTGGCAGGGACTGCAGATACTCGAGTTCCGCCAGTGCGTTGAGGAAGACTTCGAGTTGCGTCAGGTCGAGCAGCAGTCCGCGCCGGCCGCTCGTACCGAATTGCAATGCCACCGGCTTCCTGACCAGGCAGGTGCCAAGGGGGGTGTGATTCGGGGGCAATGGAGCCATGATTTCGCCAAATGAAAGCGGGGAGCGGTGGTCGATCGCGTGGCTTAGCGGGCTGGCACCGCACTGGCGCCGCGCTCCCGGTCGAGTTGAAGAAACCGTTGGTCGACATCCCGGGCGGGGTCGAAGACGGGCAGCGATCGCGGCGGCTGTTTGCCATCGCTGCACATGAAGGTGGCCATGACCGCGTCGGTCGACCCCCCGGCAATGGGCTTCATCGGTGCGGTGTCCGACTTGTAGCGGTGAACCACGCCACCGAAAGCGTTCAACAGCGAGCCGGTATCTGCCCCGGCCTCCCGGGTTTCGCAATTCAGGGTCATGCGAGCTCTTTCGCTCCTGTAACTGCCGAACTCGGAGGCTTGTTCCCGCCGATGGAAGATCCAGGCGGTCGCGTTGACGATGCCGGTTCCCCGGGTTCTACGCATGCTCGATTTGTCGACATAGACCATCGCGTCACCGAGGCCGTCCGGGCCGGCAGGAACGAGCCACCAGTCGGTCGCGATTGCCTCGCGTGCCGTGGTGATGCCTAGACCGAGAACAAATAATACAGCGCGGCAGGATTTCATAACGGGAAGACGGAGCGGGACCGTGACACTTTCGGTACGGCCAGTGAATGAACGACGACAAGAGTCCCCTTTTGCCCGGGCTTGGTCAATAGCTGGATCGAAGCGAAGGGTCGGTGTCCGATCGAACGGATGCGGATCGCCACAACGGCGTTCGGCCCGACCCTCATCGAACGGACCGTGGTGTGTCAGGATGCGGGCACGGAAACCGTTGAACCTCATGTCGCGTTCGGAGATCCAGCCGTGCGCGCTAAGCTCACGATCGTACGCGTTTTCCAAGCCCGAACTCTCATGACGGGTTGAAGCGAACGGCCGGTAGCGCCATATCCCATGCATACAAGCTGACAGCGGAGGTTCCCGATGACCCGATCCCGTTTTCCCGTCGCGATCGACGGGTCCGAACTCGAAGTCGCCCGGCGCTACATCTGCCAGCAGTTCGAGCAGCGGTCGTGGTGGCCGACCGAAGGTCCGCTGCAGGCGCAGACGGATTTCGCAGCGGCGCAGGACAACGCGCTCGATCTCGCGGCATGGTGTCATAAATGGCTGAACGCCGCTCAGCGCCGCGCGCTGGCACAGGCCATTCGCAGCGCCCGGCTGCCTTCGGCCCGATCGTGATCTGCTGCGCGACGTGGAAGGCAACTCAGCCATCGCGTGCACCCGTCCCCTTCATGGTTTACGCTAGCGCCCGTCTCGCGGGGAGGCATCCGGTGTACCGTTGCTTTTGCCCCGCGTGATGGGTCTCGCTAAACCCGCGGAGCGTAACGAGGTTATCGGACATGGATAAGCAGCAAGTGAACGTCAACTACCGCCTGCTCTGGGCCGTCGTGTTGATTCTGATCATCGTGGGGATGTTGGTGACGACGGTCTTTGCCTGAGCGCGCACTGCGTGATGCTCCATTAACCGGCAAGCCGGCATCCGCAACGAAAAGACGAGACTTGACAAGGGCCCGGCAGGGGCGCATGTTCGACCTTTCTACAACATTGTTGTTGTGATTGAGTCAAACGTTGCGGATTAGACCGTGAACGCGTTGCTTCCCCACCACGCCCTGTTACTCAGCGCGATCGCCATCCGTACGGGGCTCCGCTCGTGGCTGGGCAATCGCCCTGCCGGTCTCGTTGCGGCGATCGCACTGGCCCTCGCGACGTTGGGGGCGCCGGCGCCAGCCGGCGCGCAGACCTCCTTGCTGGTCCTCGACGCCACCACGGGCAAGGTTCTGCACGCCGTCAACGCGGATCAGCAGCGCTACCCGGCGTCGCTGACGAAGATGATGACGCTGTACCTGGCCTTCGACGCACTGGATCGCAAGCGATTCAGATTGAACAGCCAGCTCAGCACCTCCCGCAATGCCGCGGCGATGCCACCTACCGAACTCGGCCTGACGCCTGGGCGACGCATCACGCTGCGCGATGCCATTCTCGCGATTACGACCGAGTCGGCCAACGATGCGGCCGTTCTGGTCGGCGAGACCCTGGCCGGGAGCGAATCGCGGTTCGCCAACCTGATGACGGCCAAGGCGCATGCCCTGGGGATGCACCGGACCCGGTTTGCGAACGCGTCGGGACTGCCGGATCCCGGTCATCGGACGACGGCGCGCGATATGGCCACACTCGCGCGGGCGCTGCTGCGCCATCACCCGCACCATTACCATTATTTCGGCCAGCGTGAATTCCGGTTCGACGGTCGGACTTATCACAACCACAACCGTTTGCTCGGGGTGTATCCGGGCATGGACGGGATCAAGACCGGTTTCACGCGCGCTTCCGGCTACAACCTCGTGGCGTCTGCGAGGCGGGGTGGACGCCGCTTGATCGGCGTCGTGATGGGCTCCTCGTCGGCCGCCGCCCGCAATCAGACCATGGCGCGGATTCTCGACGAAGGCTTTCGTACTGTGCAGGTGACGCCGGTCAAACAGCCGGCAACCAAAACGGCGCGCCGAACGTCCGTGCCGCGCCAGACTGACGCGAGCCCGCCCGATCGCAAACGGGGCTGAGTCGGGTTTCGACCGTAAAGCGCGTCGGTTGGCGTCGTCCGGCGCCGGTCCGTTCCCGGTTCAGTACGGGTGGAGTTCGGCGCCGTCGACATCCAGCGAATGACGCCAGAACTGGTCGTCCCGGTCGAACAGACGGTAGGTGCCGCGCGGGCCCCAGGTGCCCGACTTGTAGGTGTTGATGAAGTTGCGCTCCATCGACCACACCTTCAGCACCGGATCGACGACGCGCCACGCCCATTCGACTTCGTCGAAGCGCAAAAACTGCGACTGGTCGCCTTCCATCACGTCGAGCAGCAGGCCCTCATAGGCATCGTGTTCGCTGTCCTCGCCCCCGCGGTAGGTCGCATCCAGGCTAAGCGTGCGCGTGTTCAGCTCGAAGCCGGGCACCTTGACCTGCATCTCCATCTTGATGCATTCGTTCGGTTGTATGCCGAGTAGCAGCCAGTTCGGATGGGAATACTCGTGCAGTTTGTTCCGCAACAAGTCCTTGGGCGGACTCTTGAAGCGGATGCAGATCGCCGAACTGTTCTCGGCCAGTCGCTTCCCGGTCCGCAGGTAGAACGGGACGCCGGCCCAGCGCCAGTTGTCGACGAACAGCTTCATCGCCGCGTAGGTCTCGGTCACGCTCTCCGGCGCCACGCCGGGTTCGTCCAGATAGGCCGGAACCACTTCGCCATCGATCACGCCGCTCGTGTATTGGCCGCGGAAGGCGTGGGCGTTGACGGCATTCTGCGTGATCGGCCGGATCGAATTCAGCACCTTCACCTTTTCGTTGCGCAGGTG
The DNA here is from genome assembly GCA_004168015.1 of Methylolobus aquaticus. Lineage (GTDB taxonomy): Bacteria > Pseudomonadota > Gammaproteobacteria > Methylococcales > Methylococcaceae > Methylotetracoccus > Methylotetracoccus aquaticus. Next base: position 48,324 of record SEYW01000011.1, on the reverse strand, counting down.
CTCCGGGTTCATTGAGACCGGCGGTTCCATCGCCACCAGCGCGAGCAACTGCAGCAGATGACTCTGGATCATGTCGCGCAGCGCGCCCGCCGTGTCGTAGTAGCCGGCCCGGCCCTCGACGCCCAGCGTCTCCGAGTGCGTAATCTGCACATAGGAGATGTACTGGTGGTTCCACAGCGGTTCGAGCAGGATGTTCGCGAATCGGAACACCATGATGTTCTGAACGGTGTTCTTGCCCAGGTAATGGTCGATCCGGTAGATCTGCTCTTCCTTCAGGTAGCGCGAAATACCGCTTTGCAGAATCTGCGCCGTCAGCAGGTCCTGGCCGAAGGGCTTTTCGATGACGACCCGGCGCCAGCCGCGCTTCTGCTTCAGCAAGTCGACTTTGCCGAGACTCGCGATGATCTCGGGGAATTCCGAAGGCCTTACCGACATGTAGAAGACGACATTCGGCGGAAAATCGGGATGCTCGTCGATCGTCTGCTTCAGGCGCCGGAAGGACTCGGCATCATCGGGCGGGCTGGCATGGTAATGCAGCCGATCACGGAAGCGCGCGAAGGCCGCTTCGTCCACCCCCTGCGGAAACTTTGTCTGCAGAATCGACGCAACCTCCTCCAGCCACTGCTCCCGCGTGACCGCCTCCAGCCCACAGGCCAGGATGACCATGCGGTCGGGCAGCCGCTTCATCGACTCCAGGCGGAACAGGGACGGGATCAGCTTGATGCGGGACAGGTTGCCGCGTGCGCCGAAAATGACCAGGGTACAGGGCTCGATGGTATTCATGAGGTGAAAAGCGTTCGGAAGCGCGGGAGTCCAAGGTTCGGGTAAACCGCACGTTGCCTATTGCACGGTGCGGATCTGCAGGGTGTCGATCACCTGGCCGCTGGCCAGCGCATTGCTTATCACGACCAGGTGTTGCCCTTCCGTGACCCAGTTGCGGCGCTTCAGATAATCGAGGGCGTTCCCGATGGTGTCTTCCGGATTTTCGGAGAACGTCATCTGGAAGGGCTCGACACCCCACAGGATCAGTAAGTGGCGGAACAGCGCCGGGATATCGGTAAATGCGTAGATCGGCACTTTAGGCCGCAAGGATGACAGCATTCTGACGAGATAGCCGCTGCGCGAAAAAACGACGATGCCCGAGTTCTGTATGTCGTTCGCGAGATACACCGCAGACCGCAGCATTTTACCCTTCGGTGTCGGCAACGCCAGTTCTCGCGTCGGCTCGTCATCGTGGACGCTCTCGATGCGTCGCGCGATCCGCTTGAACACCCGCACGCATTCGACCGGATACTTGCCGGTGGTCGTCTCTCCGGACAGCATGATCGCGTCGGCCTTTTCGAGTACCGCGTGGGCGACGTCGGAGACCTCGGCTCGAGTCGGCACGGGAGCCTCGATCATCGATTCCAGCATGTGGGTCGCGACGATGACCGCGCGGCTCTTGCGGATGCAGGCCTTGATGATCTGGTGCTGAATGATCGGCAGTTCCTCGTAGGGGCATTCGATGCCGAGGTCGCCGCGCGCCACCATGACTCCGTCGCTGGCCTCGATGATCGCGTCGAGATTGGCGATGCCCTGCTGGTCCTCGATCTTCGCGATGATGCGCGCCTTGGACTGACGGGCTCCGAGGAGGCTACGCAGATCTTCGATGGCCGCAGCGTCCCTGACGAACGACAGGGCATAGAAATCGACGCCTTCTTCGAGCCCGACCTCGATGTCGGCTCTATCCTTGTCGGTCAGCGAAGGCAGTCCGACGCGGACGCCGGGCAGATTGATATGCCGACGGTTGCCGAGGACGCCCGGGATCAGGACGCGACAGCGGATCCGGTCCGGCTGTTTCGTCACGACTTCCATGTGGATCAGGCCACTGTCGACCAGTACCCGGTCACCGACCGCCACATCGTTCGCGAGCCCCGGGTAGTTGACGTCGACGCCGCGGACGCCGTCCGGACTGATCCGCTCGGCGGTACGCTCCATCAGGAATTCGAACAGTTCGCCCTGTTCCAGGTACAGCGCTTCGCCGACGTCCCCGGTGCGAATCTCCGGCCCTTTAATATCCATCAAAATAGCAATGTGCCGCCCGGCTTCCTGACAGACGCGCTTGACCTGCCGCACCGTGGCCCGCGTCCAGGCATGGTCGCCGTGTGCCATGTTCAGCCGGCAGATGTCGACCTGTTCTTCGATGAGTTGCTTCAGTACCTCATCGCTCGACGTGGCCGGCCCGATCGTGAAGACGATCTTCGTCTGTCGGTAGCGCGTTTCCAGCGAAGGGTCGTTCAGCGACACCGTCGAGTTCAGCAGTGCGGAATGTTGCGAGGTCAGCATTTCGTTCAACCGTTATGGCGATATCCATGCGCCAGCAAGTGATATGCCACTTCGGTGTCGGGCGGGCGGCGGGAACACCTGGTTGCGCCAGCGTCAGGCTGGCGGCATTGCGAGCGTTCCCGCCCCCGACGGGCACACGCTATGTGTCGGCAGGGGGGCGGGCCTGTGCCGCTTTGGCGCACGCGGCGAACCTTTATGGAGCAAGCACCCGTTGTGTACCCGCGGGATGGTTGGGTCGCACTCCGAGCGCTTGGGCTAGACCGCGAATTCGATCAGCACGGCGTTCGCGGGCATCGCGTCACCGGTTTCGGTTTCGTACGCCCAGGGCTGGCGCGTTAGCGCGGGGTCCGGCCGGACCTCGCCGCGGCCGCGCAGCGGGGCGAATTCGCGATATCCCGGCGCTGCTTCTGCAAGTCGCGAATACATCAGGACGTGGGCAGGCCACAGAATCGCGATGGCGAGCAGGGCAATGCCTCTGAGATAGAGGCGGAACAGAAAGATCAGGCAGTGCAAAAGGCGATGTTTCATGACGTCGGTCCTCAATCGGCGCTGCCTCTGGCGGATGGCAGCGGTTGCATGGAAAGCCGAGCGCAATCCGGGCCTGGGATCATGCCGCCAAGCGTGTTTTGGCGCATCGTTCAGGCTCGATTGTCGTCTCGTCGTCGAGTGGACCGGGTTGCACTTCGCGATCGATGTTAATCCCTATCTTCTGGTGCGAGAAGGAATAAATGATCAGAAGTAAATTCCTTTAGGTTATTAACGAGCGCTCGCCCAGAGTGCGGCGTGCCGCTGAGCGCCTCCGTCGGAATGCAGGGGCAATGCGCCCATGCCGCCGGGCCGAGACCTATAATGCACGCACCGGCGACATCGTAGGTCGGTCGCACACCGAGGGAAGAACAATGACAGCAAGACCCGCCCCGGCCGGCGCAGCGCGCCCCGGCCTGTCGTCCCTGCTCGCCGCGCTACTCACAGCAACCGCGTTGTTTCCCGAACCCGGTGGTGCCGCGGGCGCAGGTACCTACACCTACTACAGCAAGGCCGGAGCCTTTCTCTACACGGTCAAGGAAACTGGTCAGAACTTTAGTTTTGAGTTCGAGCAGAACCCCGGCAGCCAGAGCGAGAAGCTCAAGGCTGCGGTAAACGTCATGTCGTCGGTCTATCAGGAGGAATCCTTGAACCCGCGTCAGGACGGGTTCTTCATGAAGGAAACGGCGAAGTGCTTCACCTTCGACAGCAGCTGGCACACCTACACGGCGTGTTTTTTGCCGAACGAGTATTCACCCGATAACCGGGATCGTTTCTGGGGCTTCGTCTATCGGGTCCCGAATGCGATGTGGCTGATTACCCGAAACTTGCTGCCGGCGCTCGCCTTCCTTGGCGTGTCCTGGTATTTCCTGCGTCGCCGTGCATGAGATGCCGGCCGCCTGAGGCACGCATCCCCGTCCGGGCTGGCGTTACGGGTTCTTGACAAGCCTCGCAGCGCAGGGCATCGTGCGGGGCCCGCGAGCGCACCCCAACACGCTGTGAGTCCCAGGGCTCTGGCTGTCCGATCGCCGCCCGCCAACGCACACCAGTGACCCGCCTCCGCAGGGCTCCGTGATCCGCATGAATCGACCCCGACATATCCAACTGATGGACACCACCCTGCGGGATGGTGAACAGACCCAGGGCGTTTCGTTTTCGCCCGACGAAAAGGTCAACATCGCGCAAGCCTTGCTGAAGTCGCTCCGCGTCGACCGGATTGAAGTCGCTTCGGCCGGGGTCTCGTCCGGCGAAAAGGAAGCCGTGGCGCGGATCAACCGCTGGGCCGTCGAGGCCGGGTTCGACGGGCGGGTCGAGGTGCTGGGTTTCGTCGACCACACCCGCAGCGTCGACTGGATCGTCGAAACTGGCGGCAGAGTCATCAACCTGTTGACGAAGGGCAGCGAGAAACACTGCCACGCCCAGTTGCGCTGCACGCTCGAGGAGCATGTCGCGAAGATCGAGCAGACCGTGGACTACGCGTTTGCCAAGGGTCTGAGCGTCAATACCTACCTCGAGGACTGGTCGAACGGCTATCGTGACAGCCCCGACTACGTTTTCCGGCTCATGGACCGTCTCAAGGACCTGGGCATCTCGCATTTCATGTTGCCGGATACGTTGGGCGTGATGGCTCCGAGCGAGGTTTACGAGGCGCTGTCGGACATGATCCGGCGCTACCCGGGCCTACAGTTCGACTTCCACCCGCACAATGACTACGGTCTGGCGATCGCCAACGTCATGGCAGCGGTGCGTGCGGGAGTGTCCTCGATCCACTGTACGGTCAACTGTCTCGGCGAACGGGCCGGGAACGTGTCGCTGGCGGAAGTCGCCGTCGTGCTGCGCGACAAGCTGAATCTGGACCTCTCGATCGACGAACAGCACATCGTCCGGGTCAGCAAGATGGTCGAAAACTTTTCCGGCAAATGGATTCCCGGCAATGCGCCCATCGTCGGTGCCGACGTTTTCACCCAGACGGCGGGCATCCATGCGGACGGCGACCGCAAGGGCGGATTGTATGAAAGCAAGCTTAAACCCGAGCGCTTTTCGCGCACCCGCAGCTATGCGCTCGGCAAGATGAGCGGGAAGGCCTCGCTGGCCAAGAATCTCGAAGCGCTGGGGCTAGAACTGTCTCCGGACGAACAGGCGAAAGTGCTGGCTCGCATCGTGGAACTCGGCGATTCGAAACATCTGATGACGCTGGACGATCTGCCGTTCATCATCGCCGATGCGATGGAAAGCCGAGACTATCAGCACGTCAGGCTGCTCGACTGCTCGGTGACCAGCAACCTGCACGAGGAATCGACCGCGAACATCGAGGTGGATCTAGACGGCGAGCGACGTGCCGCAACCGGTTACGGCAACGGCGGTTTCGACGCGTTCATCAAGGCGATCCAGCAGATTCTGGAGCCGACCGGCTACCATCTGCCCAAGCTGATCGACTACGAAATTCGCATCGCCAAGGGCGGCAATACCAGTGCGCTGACCGAATGTATCGTGAACTGGGAAGGACCGAACAACAAGACGATCATGACCCGCGGCGTGCATGCCAACCAGGTGTTCGCTGGCGTACTGGCGACGATCCGGCTGATCAACCGGCAGTTGCAGGAAACGCGGTGGGAATCAGCCGCGGCTTCCGAATGGCGCCGCGGCTGACGGGGTAGCGTCGGGCTCAGGCCGCGACCCGCGGCATGGCCTTCAGCTTTTCGACGACCCGGTCGCCGAAGGCATCCGTCGAGATCATCTTGACGCCGGCGCCCGGCCTCGACAGATCCGGTGTCGAATAGCCGTCGGCGAATACGCCCTGCATCGCGTCCCAGACGTTCTTCGCTTCCTCGAACATCCCGAAGCTGTTCTCGAGCATCATCGCGACCGAACCGATCATCGAGTACGGATTCGCGATGTTCTGACCTGCGATGTCCGGCGCCGAGCCATGGGACGGTTCGTAGTAGGCCTTGTCGGGCCCCAGGCAGGCGGAGGGCATCAGACCCAGCGAGCCCAGGATGCCGCCGGCCTGATCGCTGAGAATGTCGCCGAACATGTTCTCCATGACCATCACGTCGAACTGCCGCGGGTTCAGGCACAGATGCGTCGCCGCCGCATCGACCAGCATCTGGACCACCTTGACGTCCGGGTAGTCCTGCGCCACTTCGGCCAGAACCTCATTCCACAGCACGCTGGACTTCAACACATTGCTCTTGTGGATGTTGTGCAGCACCTTCTTGCGGCGTTGTGCGAGCTTGAACGCGACGTGCAGGATCCGGCTGATCTGTTCCTCGTCGTATTCGAGCGTTTCCCGGACGTAGCGCAGGCCCTGCTCGTTGACGCCGACTTCCTTGTGGCCGAAATAGAGCCCGCCGACCAGTTCACGCACGATCACGATATCGATGCCGTCGCCGACGATCTCGGGCTTCAGCGGCGAAAAGTGCGCCAGCGGCTTCGGCAGCGAAACCGGCCGGAAATTGGCGTAGGTCTGGTAACGGGCCCGCAGCGGCAGCAGGGCGCCGCGCTCCGGCTGCTCGTCCACCGGAATCTTCTGCGATTCCTCGTAGCTCAGACCGATGGGCCCCTTTATGATCGCGTCGGCCGCGTCGCAGATCGCCTTGGTCTGCTCCGGGAATGAGTGGCCGTATTCGAAATAGGCGTGCCCTCCGAACGGTGCGTCGAGCAGTTCGAATCGGATGTCGTTGCGCTGTTCGATCAGTTTCAGGACCTTCACCGCTTCGCGGGTGATCTCGGGTCCGATCCCATCGCCCGCCAGAATGGCCAGTTTGTATGACTTCATGTTGTGGTTTCTTCGACTCGCATTGAACCAGGCCGCATACCGCGGCGTTGCCGGCGCATAGTTTATCCGAAGCACGCGCCTGCCACTGACCTGCCGGCGGGTGGACCCAGCCCGAACAGTCTGTTTTGCGACTGGCGAATTGTGACGCCTACCCTCGCGCGCGCAGAATTGATCTAGCAATATCCGGCGCAGCAGAGGTGGATCAGGTGACAGGCAACCAACGCGACCCGCGATTCGCGGGCTTCTTTCCACGGGAAGATGACATACCGGTGCCGCACCGGCTCGGCGTCCCGTTGGTCCAGCGTGACTATCTTTGCGACGGGCGCCTCGTCGCTTGGCCCGGCCCCCTGCAGGACGTCCATTCGCCGGTGTGCATCGAGGCGGGGGTCGGCCCCGAACCCTGCCTGGTCGGCAGCTATCCGCTCCTGACCGAGACCGAGGCGCTGGAAGTGCTCAATGCTGCCTGCCGCGCCTACGACAACGGGCGCGGCCTATGGCCCACGCTGCCTATCGAGGAGCGTATCCGTCACGTGGAACATTTCGCTCTGCGGATGGGTGAGGTCCGCACCGAGGTCGTCAGGCTGCTGATGTGGGAGATCGGCAAGACCCTGCCCGATGCCGAGAAGGAGTTCGACCGCACGGTGGACTACATCCGTGACACCATCGATGCGTTGAAGGAACTCGACCGGGTGTCGTCGCGGTTCGTCATCGAAATGGGCGTCATCGCGCAGGTGCGCCGGGCGCCGCTGGGCGTCGCGCTGTGCATGGGGCCGTATAACTATCCGCTCAATGAAACCTTTACGACGCTGATCCCGGCCTTGATCATGGGCAACACGGTTATCTTCAAGCCGCCCAAGCTCGGTGTCCTGCTGCACCGGCCGCTGCTGGAGGCGTTCCGCGACGCGTTCCCGCCAGGCGTCGTGAATACCGTTTACGGCGAGGGGCAGCGGGTGATCGCGCCGCTCCTCGCTTCGGGCCGGATCAACGTGTTGGCCTTCATCGGTTCCAGCCGGGTCGCCGATCTGTTGAAGCACCAGCACCCGAAACCCCACCGGCTGCGGTCCATCCTGGGACTCGAAGCCAAGAACGCGGGCATTATCCTGCCCGACGCGGATATCAAACTCGCCGTCCGGGAGTGCGTGCTCGGCAGTCTTTCCTACAACGGTCAACGCTGCACGGCACTGAAGATCCTGTTCGTCCATGCATCGATCATCGAGGATTTCCTGGACCAGTTCTGCGCGGCTGTCGATACGCTGCCGGCCGGCATGCCATGGGAGCCGGGGGTGCAGCTGACGCCGCTGCCGGAGTCCGGCAAGATCGACTACTTGCGCGGACTCGTCGAAGACGCGCTTTCGCACGGCGCGCACATCGTCAACGGCGGCGGGCAAAGCCATGCGAGCTTCATGCGGCCCGCGGTCGTTCACCCGGTGACACCGGCCATGCGGCTATATCGCGATGAGCAGTTCGGGCCCGTGGTCCCGGTTTGTCCGTTCGACGACATCGGCGAACCGATGCGCTACATTGCCGAGTCCGAGTATGGGCAGCAAGTCAGCATTTTCGGCACCGATCCTGCCGCGCTCGCCGACCTGATCGATCCGCTGGTCAACCAGGTCTGCCGCGTGAATCTGAACAGTCAGTGCCAGCGCGGTCCGGACTCTCTGCCGTTCACCGGGCGGAAGGACTCGGCCGAGGGGACGCTGTCGGTGTCCGACGCGCTGCGGGCGTTCAGCATACGCACGCTGGTCGCGGCCAAGCAGAACGAATTGAACAAGGGCATCATCAGAGCGATCGTCACCGAACGCGCCTCGGCCTTCCTGTCGACCGATTTCATCCTGTAGCGGCGCGGCCCGAGCCAACGGAGAATCCGGCTGCGGGTTAGAATAGCGCCCCGGGCTGGCGGCCGCCGTTGTCCCGGACTCGAACCACTGCCAGGAACTGCGCCATGAAGCTCTATTACTATCCCGGGGCCTGCTCGCTCGCGGCCCATATCGTGCTGCATGAAGGCGGCTTCGCCTTCGATCTCGAAAGGGTCGATCTCGCGACCGGCAAGACCGAGACCGGCGCCGAGTTTCGCGCGATCAGCCCCAAGGGCTACGTGCCGGCGCTGATCCTCGACGACGGTCAACTCCTGACCGAGGATCAGGTCATTCTGCAGTACCTGGCGGACCAGAAGCCCGATGCCGGTCTGGTGCCGCCCGCCGGTTCCATGGAGCGCTACCGCCTGATGGAATGGCTGGCGTTCATCGCGACCGAAGTGCACAAGGGCTTCGGACCGCTGTGGAATCCGGCCACGCCCGAGGCGACGCGGCAGGCGGCGCTGGCGCTGCTATCCAAGCGCTTCGATTTCCTCGCGACCGCCCTGGCCGGCAAGGACTGGCTAATGGGCGACCGCTTTACCGTGGCCGATGCCTACCTGTGCACGGTGCTCGGCTGGACGGCATTCCATAAGGTTGATCTGACGCCCTGGCCGGTGCTGGCCGCTTACCTCGGGCGCGCCAGCGCCCGGCCGGCGGTGCAGGCCGCGATGCAGGCCGAAGGCCTCGTCGGCTGAACGTCAGGGGTATAGAACGATGTTGGTTACCTTCGAGAGCGAAGTAGGCCGCGTGACCTTGTTCGGCGACATTGCCGTGCAGTTGATCCGGATGATGGGCCGTACCGGCGCCGTCCCGGGCGCGGTGCTCGCCGCCGAAATTCCGGAGGCCTTGTCGAAGCTGCGGGAGGGTCTGCAGACGGCCGGCGATCGGGCTACCGAGCCACCGCCGGAAAACGACGAAGAGGCCGAGGCGAAGCCGGCGGTTTCACTGCGGCAGCGCGCGCTGCCCCTGATCAAGCTGCTGGAAGATGCGTCCCGCGAGGGCTCGGACGTGATGTGGGAACAACTGGGCTCGGGCCCGCTGCACTTCTGACGGCTCGATTGCCGAGGGATGAGCCGCGGTCCCGGAGTAGAGGGCGCCGCGGCTTGGGTGTGAACGGTTTTTCAGTCCCCCGGGCGCCGGCGCTTGAAAAGCGCCGCGCCGGCTGGGTGAGCGCTCAGGGAATGCGCAATACCTGACCCGGAAAGATGCGGTCGGGGTTGTCGAGCACGTCCCGGTTGGCTTCGAAGATGCGCGGCCAGGCATTCGCGTCGCCGAGATGCTGTTTGGCGATTTTCGACAGCGTGTCGCCCGAGACCACCGTGTGGGTCACGGCCGACGCCATTGCCGCGACATTCGGTGCTGCCGCAGCGCCCGCGGTTGCCGCTTCCGCGACGGCCGCTTCATCCCCCTTTTTACCGAACATTGAGGCCGCAGCCTTGGCAGCGGCGGCCACGCCGACACCGCCCAGGATGACCTTTCCGATCGTCATCAACTGGTCCTTGTCCGGCATGATGCCTTCGGGGGTCAGCTTGTCGAGCAGGGCCGGGAACACCTGACTCAGGGCCTGCGCGCCATTCTCGGCAGGAATTCCGGCCTGTTGCGCGAGCGACGCCACTTTGTCCGGGCCCAGCACTTCCGTTAGCTGCTCGGCGCTGATCGGCTTGTTTTCGCCCGTACCGACCCAGGACGCGACGAGGTCGCCGAGCCCCGACTGTTTGAATTTCTCGGTGATGCCCTGCACGCCCCCGGCGCTGTTGAGCATCTCGAGGGCCCCCTGAACCAGGGTCTGAGTTTGGGACGGTGCCGGCGTGGAGCCGCCGCCCAAAGCTGACTTCAACAAGTCGTCGAAAATACTCATCAGATATCTCCTGAATGGATATAGTGCTGTCGGGGGATGTCTCGACGGCCCGCCGCACCGGTTGCGGCGAAACGGGGCCGAGGGTCTCCGGTCGTCGCTCCCGGGTGGGGCCGCGTACGGGCCGGTGCGGGTTGCCGCTGCCGCACTAGGCGGAGGCGACGAGTAGGGCTTCGGCCAACTCCGTGAGCAGGATCCGTTCCGGTTCGCTGACGCGTTCACCACCGAAGCCCAGGAACGACCCTTCCTTGGCGGCGTTGGCGACCCGGTCACCGAGATTCTTGATGAAGTCAGCATAGGCTGCCGCATCTTCACTCAACCCCTTGTTTTTCAATATATCGACCGCGTCCCGCGAGGATTCGATCGCCCGCTGCCGGAAAACGGCCTGAATTGACTGAAGGTCTTCGGCCTTCGACTGATCCTTCAACGTGTCGATCGCGGCCTTGATTTCCTCCTTTGCGCAGACGTCCCGGAGCAAGGCGTTGCCTCCTTTCAACGCTTCGACGATACCGCCCGCGGGTGCGATCGCTTCCTTCAGGCTGCCGAACAGCCCGCTGCCGCCGGCAGCGGCCACGGCGATGACGACGAGATGCGGCGCATCCCGCAATGTTTGCCATTCCGCCATCGAGAAATCAGCTTTCGTGGCCATGCTCCTACTCCGTTCGTGGTGTGGTTCGAGTCCCGTCGGCGTACCGGCGATTGGGGCGCTTTACCGACGCCGGCAGTCTAGTAACGAGTGGCTGACAAATACAAGCCTTCGAACGGAATCCGGCGCATCCTTGATGCCCCTGATCGAGTCGCGGTGGTTGCCGTTGGCAGCCGCTGACGCTCATTCCGACCACGATTGACATCCGTTCCGTCTGATCGAAGCCCGATCTCACGGGTCTAGCGCCGGGCCCGAGTGCTCGAACGCGAGGTTTCCAAACACGCCGTCCGCAACCCCTGTCGTTCGGTATAATCCCTGCGGCGTAGGGGGGAATGGGTGCTCATCGGCGGGTGCCGCGACCGGGTCAGCATACGACCTGCGGCGCGTGCCGGGTTTGCTTTGCGCCCGCGGAACTCTTCTTCGGCAGGGGACTCGACGGGGCGTGACATTCGGCCTGTGGGGACAGTTAATGATCAGGCCAGCCGTACCGAGTCCAAGAATGAACAGCTGCGACCTTGATGGCGGAAACCTGTCCCGCACACTGCTGCTGGTGGATGACGTGCCCGAGAATCTGCAGGTCCTCGGCGCGCTGCTCAGCGATGCCGGGTATCGTGTGAAAGTTGCGAACTGCGGTCAAGCGGCGCTCCACTACGCCCGGCGCGAGCCGATTCCGGACCTCGTGCTGCTCGATGTGATGATGCCGGACGTGGACGGCTACGAAGTCTTCGAACGGCTGCGTGCGGATCCCGTCACACGGAACATTCCGGTGATCTTCCTGACGGGGCTGGATGAGGCGGCTCAAGTCGCGCATGGTCTCGGCCTCGGGGCCGCCGACTACATTACGAAGCCCATTCAGCCTGCTGTCGTTCTGGCTCGGGTTCGCGCGCAGATCGACGCCAAGAGAGCCCGGGATTGGCTGTGCGATCAGAATTCCTTCCTGGAAACGGAAGTCTCCCGGCGCATGGCCGAGAACGACCTGATCCAGCACCTCACGATCCGGGCCCTCGCGCACCTGGCCGAGATGCGGGACCCCGAAACCGGTAACCACATCCTGCGTACCGAAGCCTACGTGCGGCTGTTGGCAAACGGTCTGCAGGATCACCCCCGCTTCCGCGATTCACTGGATGCGCACGCCATCCGACTCGTAATCCTTTCGGCGCCACTGCATGACATAGGGAAGGTAGGCATCCCGGATCACATTCTCCGCAAGCCCGGCGCGTTGACCGCCGCGGAATGGAGTGTCATGCGGACGCATGCCGAACTGGGCGCTGCCGCGATCGAACGGGCGGAGCGAGACATCGACGAGCCACCGGAGTTTCTCTCGGTCGCCAAGGATATCGCGCGGTCGCATCACGAGCGGTGGGATGGCGCCGGTTACCCCGATGGACTGGCGGGGGAGCGAATCCCGGTGTGCGCGCGGCTGATGGCGCTGGCCGACGTGTTCGATGCCCTCGTGTCTCCACGCGTCTATAAGAGGGCGTTCCCGCTCGATCAAGCCCGCGTAATGATCGCCGCGCAACGGGGCCGTCACTTCGATCCGGATGTCACCGACGCCTTTATCGAGGGCTTCGATGCGTTTGCCGAGATCGTTCAGCGCCACACCGGAACCGACTGAAGTGCTGATCCGATGCGAAGCGCCGCAAGCGACCGCAGTCACGGCGCGGTTCGAGGCCGTGTTGCGTGTGCCGTCCGCCCGTGCCGCCGGAGCTGCGCGCGTCCCGGACGGGGGTCGCGCCATGGCGACCGCCCTTCCGTCATCACGTGATCGGATCTCCAATCCACTTATGTGGCGAGCGGCGGTGATGGCGGCGCGACGCCTTGAGACTCAGCGGTAGGCGGAGCGATGGGCGATTTGCTGACCTCCACCCTTGATGCGGCGCAGTGGATGCCGCATGGCTACTGTCTGCAATGGCAGGTCGGGTTGCTGGCCACGCTGGTGATCGCCGACGGAGTTACGGCCGTCTCCTATTTTTCGATCCCGTTCACGCTTTGGTACTTCGCGCGGAGACGCCCCGACGTCGCCCACCGCTGGCTGTTGGTGCTGTTCGGTCTGTTCGTTATGGCCTGCGGCGCGACGCATGTCTTCGACGTGATCAACGTCTGGCGCGCGAGCTACGTCGCCGACGCCGGTGCCCGGGTACTGACGGCTTTGCTGTCGCTGACGACGGCGATCGTCCTGTGGCGCATCATGCCGATGGCATTGAAGGCGCCTTCCACCCGGCAGTTGGAGGCATCCAATCAAAAACTGCGCGACTCATACCAGTACGCCCGCAGTTTGATCGAGGCAAGCCTGGATCCGTTGGTCACCATCGGTGCCGATGGCCGGATCCTGGACGTCAACGAGGCCACCGAACAGGCGACCGGGCGCACGCGGGCACGGCTGATCGGCAGCGATTTCAGCGATTACTTCACGGAACCGCAGCGAGCCCGAGCCGGCTACCAGGAGGCCTATGCCAATGGCCGCGTCATCGACTTTCCACTGGCGATCCGCCATGCATCGGGAGCCGTCACCCCCGTCCTCTATAACGCCAGTGTCTATCGCGATGAGGCCGGCCGGGTAGCTGGGGTGTTCGCGGCCGCGCGCGATATCAGCGGGCTGCGGCGCGCCGAAGAGCGACTGGAACTGGCCAACCGGGAGCTGGAAGCATTTTCCTACTCAGTGGCGCACGATCTGCGGGCGCCGCTGCGCGGGATCGACGGCTGGAGCCTGGCGTTGATGGAAGATTACCGTGAGCAACTCGATGCCACGGCACAAGGCTACATCGATCTGGTGCGCGCCGAGACGCAGCGAATGGGCGGTCTGATCGATGATTTGCTGTTGCTGTCCCGCGTGACTCGGCAGGAGCTCCGGTACGAATCGCTCGATCTCAGCGAACTCGCCCGGGCGGTCGCCAACCGGCTGCTGCAGGCGCAACCGGCACGTCAGATCGAATGTACGATACAAGCTGGCGTGCTGGCCGAGGGCGATGCGCGGCTGCTCGAAATCGCGCTGACCAACTTGCTGGAAAATGCGTTCAAGTTCACGCAACCGCGTCCGGTGGCGCGCATCGCGTTCGGGTGCGAAGAAACGCGGCAGGCCGGTGCCGTTCGACGCGTGTACTTCGTGCGCGACAATGGTGTCGGCTTCGACATGGCGCACGCTGACAAACTGGGCGATCCGTTTCATCGGCTCCATAAAGCCAGTGAGTTCCCCGGCACGGGCATCGGTCTGGCAACGGTGCAGCGCATCGTCCGACGGCACCGGGGGAGTCTCTGGGCGGAGGCCGTGCCTGATCAAGGTGCAACCCTCTATTTCACGCTGGGGGCTGAAGCATGAAGGAGAAGGTGATCCTGCTGGTTGAAGACAATCCCAGCGACGTGGGGCTCACGCGGCGAGCCCTGGCAAAAAACGGCATCAGCAATCGCCTGGTTGTGGCCGAGGACGGGCAGGAGGCGCTGGATTATCTGTTCGGCACGGGGCCCCACGGCGACCGCGATGCGACGGATCTGCCGGTGTTGGTGCTGCTCGACCTTAAACTGCCGCGGGTCGACGGGCTGGACGTGCTGCGCCGCATACGGGCCGACGTCCGGACCCGAAGAGTACCGGTCGTCATCCTGACCTCGTCCAACGAAGAGCACGATATCGACTGTGGCTATGACCTCGGCTCCAACAGCTACATCCGGAAGCCGGTTGACTTCAGCGATTTCGTGGAGACCGTCAAGCAATTGGGGCTGTACTGGCTCGTCATCAATGAACCCCCACCGTCGCGCTGAGCCGACCATGGACGCGTTCGCGACAGTCCCGCTCTCCGTACTGATCATCGAAGACTCTCCCAGCGATGCCGCGCTGGTGCTGCGGCAGTTGCAGCGCGGCGGCTTCTCGGTCTCCCACCGACGGGTCGAGAATGCCGACGAGCTTCGGTCGGCGCTGGCCGAGGGTGCCTGGGACATCGTTCTGTCCGATTATCAGCTGCCCGGCTTCACGGCCGGCGACGCGCTGCCGATCGTTCAGGCTTGTCCGCTGGACCTGCCGTTCATCGTGGTGTCGGGCAACATCGGCGAGGAGCGCGCGGTGGAGTTGATGCGCGCAGGCGCCAGCGACTACCTGATGAAAGACCATCTCGCACGTCTGGCGCCCGCTGTGCAGCGCGAGTTGAAGGATGCCCGGGAGCGACAGGCCCGACGGGAAGCGGCCGCGGCCCAGCAGCGCAGCGAAGCGCGCTTCAAGCAATTGTTCGATCACGCGCCGGTCCCCTTGTGTCACGTCGACAGCAGCGGCGTCATCGTCGGGTGCAATGCCCGCTTCGAGCAGGCGTTCGGCTACAGCCGTGCCGATCTGCCGACGCTCGATGACTGGTGGCAGCAGGCCTACCCGGATCCCGCCTACCGGCAATGGGTGATCGATACCTGGACGGCCGCCGTGTCAGCGGCGACGGAGCGCGGCGGCGACATTCTGGCCGAAGAGTACCGGGTCACCGCCAGGAATGGCGAGGAGCGCAGCTACCTCATTTCCGGCACGGCCATCGGTGACGGTTATCTGGCGACTTTCTTCGATGTCACCGAGCGCAATAGGGCCGAGGCGACCTTGCGCCGGAATGCGGAAGAAGCCGAAAGCGCTCGTCTGGAACTGCTGCGCGTGCTGGAAGATCAACGTGCGGCCCAGGCCGCGTTGCAGGACGTGTCGGAAAAACTCACCAATCTGGTCGAGGCCTCTCCCGGGGTGATTTACTCATTTCGACAGGGCCCGGATGGCGCCTTCGCCTTGCCGTACGCGAGCCCCAGCGCCGCAGAGGTGTTCGGACTGGCTCCGGATGAACTGGCGCGTGATTTCTCGCCATTCCTGTCACGCATCCACGCCCAGGACCGGGAACGGGTCATCTCAGGTATCACGGAATCGGCCCGGTCCCAGAAGCTTTGGCACTGCGAGTTCCGCTATCTGCATCCCCACAAAGGCACGATCTGGCTCGAGGGCCGCTCCATGCCGGTCCCCGAAACCGACGGCGGAACGGTGTGGCACGGTCTGGTGGATGACGTCACGGAGCGGAAGACGAGCGAACTGGAACTGCGGCAGTTCCGGTCTCTGGCCGAAGAAGCGACCTATGGCGTCGCCATCGCCGACATGGAAGCGCGCCTGACTTATGTCAACGAGGCCTTTGCCCGAATGCACAGCTGGGATCGATCCGCGCTGGTGGGATGTCCTTTGCTGGTGCTACACAGCGACGAGCAGCGCCCTCGGGTCCAGGCCCTGCTGGAGCAATTGCATCGGGAAGGCAGCTTCGTCGGCGAGGAGGTTTGGCACCGGCGTCTGGATGGCTCGGTGTTTCCGACCATGATGAACGCCTGGGTCAGTGCGGACACGACGGGACAGCCCCAGTTTTATGCCGCGATCACCGTCGACATCACGGAGCGTAAGGCCACGGAAGAGCAGCTCAGTAAACTGTCCCAGGCCGTCGAGCAGAGTCCCGAGAGTATCGTGATCACCAATCTGCAGGCGGAGATCGAGTACGTCAACGAGGCCTTCCTGCGTGTGACCGGATACACGCGCGAGGAGGTCATCGGCCAGAATCCCCGGATCCTGCGGTCCGGACAGACGGCGCCGGAGACGCATGCAGCGCTGTGGCGGGCCTTGACCGAAGGACGCGTCTGGTCCGGCGAGTTCTCGAATCGGCGTAAGGACGGTACCGCCTATGTCGAGGCAGCGATCGTTGCCCCGATCCGGCAACCGGATGGGCACATCACGCACTATCTCGCGGTCAAGCAGGACATCACGGAGAGCAAGCTGGCGCAGGAGGAGTTGGCCGGTTATCGCCAGCGCCTGGAAAGTCTCGTCGAGGAACGGACGGTGCAACTGGCCGAGGCGCGCGCGCGCGCAGAGGCTGCGAATCGGGCGAAAAGTGCATTTCTGGCGAACATGAGCCACGAAATCCGCACGCCGATGAACGCGATCGTCGGGCTGACGCATCTGCTGCAGCGCAGCTCGCTCGATGGCCGGCAGCGCGACCATGTGACCAAGATCGACGCGGCTGCCAAGCACCTGATGTCCATCATCAGCGACATTCTGGATCTGTCGAAGATCGAAGCGGGCCGCCTGGTGCTGGAGCGGGTCGATCTGCAGCTCGGTGCCTTGCTGCATCAGGTGGGCGCCCTGATCGCGGCCGACGCGCAGGCCAAGGGGCTGACAGTCAAGATCGACCTGGACCGGACACTGTCGTGGATTCGGGGCGATGAAACGCGACTCCGGCAGGCACTGCTGAACTATGCGGGCAACGCTGTGAAATTCACCGAGCGAGGCAGCATCCAACTGCGGGCGAGAGTTCTGGGGGAAAAGGATGCCGATGTGCTGGTGCGTTTCGAAGTTGAAGACACCGGCATCGGCATCGCTGCCGACAAGTTGCCGACCCTGTTCGATGCCTTCGAGCAGGCAGACGTCTCGACCACGCGCCGCTATGGCGGTACCGGCCTCGGGCTGACGATCACGAGTCGGCTGGCACAGCTAATGGGCGGGCAGACCGGCGTGGAGAGCGAGCCGGGGCGGGGCAGTCTCTTCTGGTTTACCGCCTGGCTCCAGCGAGCGCAGCCGGTCGTGGCGCCTGCGGCGGCAGTCGACCCCGATGCCGAGTCGAAGTTGCGACGGCGCTGTGCCGGTGCCCGGCTGTTGCTGGCGGAGGACAATGCCATCAACCAGGAAGTTGCGCTGGAACTGCTCCGCACGGTGGGATTTTCTGTCGATACCGCAGCGAACGGGCGGGAGGCGGTCGATCGGGCTGCCCAAAACGATTACGCGCTGATTTTGATGGACGTGCAGATGCCGGAGCTCGACGGGTTGGGCGCTGCCCGTTCCATCCGTGCGCTGCCCGGCCGGGCGGCGACGCCGATCCTGGCGATGACGGCGAACGTGTTCGAGGAGGACCGTAAGGCCTGCCTGGAAGCCGGGATGAACGATTTCGTGGCCAAGCCTGTGGAGCCCGACAAGCTCTACGCGGCACTGCTGGCCTGGTTGCCGTCGGCGGCGGGAGGCACCTCGGACGCAGCCAGGCCGGAGGCGGCGTCGCAGTCGGCCGCGTTGATCGAGCGATCCTTCGCGCTGCCCGGCCTCGATGTGGCCTACGGGCTGGCCATGGTGCGCGGTAACGACGGGCTGTATCGGCGCCTGCTGAAAATGTTTGTGAAACAGTACGCGCCGGACGTCCTGCGCTGGCAGGAACTCGCCGAAAGCAACTGGACCGAATTGCAGCATCGGGCGCATGCGCTGAAAGGGTCTGCAGGCAGCATCGGCGCGAAGCAGGTTCAGCAATTGGCCGCGGAACTCGATACCCTGCTACGAAGTGGTGCCGCGGCGAGCGTGATCCAGCAGGCGGCCGCGGCGGTGAATGCGGCGCTGGAGGATCTGACCGGCCGCCTCAGGGGCCTGATGCCGACACTTGAGTCGGTACCGGCCGCCGAGCCGAATCCGGAACTCAGCGGCGCCGTCGTAGCGCGTTTGCAGGCCTTGCTCGAAGCGGGCGATCTCGCCGCCAGTCAACTGGTTCACCGGAATGCCAGCGCACTCGGCAGTGCGCTCGGTGCAGCGGCCGACGACGTGTTGTGCCGTATCGAAGCCTTCGATTACCCGGGTGCGTTGCGCCTGCTGCAGCAGGCGCAACGCCCGTTGCCCGAGACAGCGGAGGGCACGGGCGGGGTTGAACGTAGCTGATCTCCTTTCCGGACCCCGCGGCAGCGCCTGGCAGTGAGCTTCCCGGGTGTCGGTGCGGGCCTGCCGCGGCCGCCAGTCAGTGCGTCGGGTACGGGGGCGGGCAGGTCTTGTCCGGAGCCGCACCGATCGAGCGTCCTTTAACCAGCTTATGTTTCGTAGATCTCGGACGTCCGCTGCCAGCCACCTCTGCCCGTCCCGGCTGACGATATTGCTGTGTCTGGCGGTGATGCTGATCCTGGCGGGCTGTTCGTCGGCCCCTAAGCGTCGCGCGGCCCCGCCCGTGACCGTCAACGCGCGGCTCCCGCCGCCGAAACTGTCAGCCGCGTACAACCGGCCCTACACGGTCAAGGGTTACCGCTTCATTCCGTTGCAGAACAGCCGGGGCTATCGGGCCGCGGGCATCGCGTCCTGGTACGGGTTCGAATCGGGTAATCAGACCGCCATGGGCATGCCGTTCAATCCGGAAGGGCTGAGCGCCGCCCACCGGACCCTCCCGCTGCCCACACGGGTGCGCGTGACGAATCTCGATACGCGCACCTGGATCACGCTGGTCGTCAACGACCGGGGGCCGTTCGTGCCCGGGCGGTTGATCGATCTGTCCTACGGTGCGGCGAAGCGCCTCGGGGTCGTCGGCCGCGGTACGGCGCGGGTCCTGGTGGAGGCTGTTCCGTAGCCATCGCCGTGCCTGGCAACGGCGCCTCAGGCACGCTCGGTCCGGACGAAACGGCCGACCGTCATCCCCTGGACGATGATCGAGAACACCACGACGCCGTAGGTCAGATGCAGGATGACCTCGCGTTCGGCACCGGCCGGGAGCGACAGCGCAAGGGCGACCGAAACCCCGCCGCGCAATCCGCCCCAGGTCAGGGTCTGGACGACCTTTTCCGGGAAGCGGCGAAAGCGGCGCATCAGCCCGATCGGCAAGCCCACGCTGATCAGTCGCGAAAGCAGTACCATCGGGATCACGCCGAGCACCGCCAGCGCGTGTTCGCCGCGGCTGACGAGCACCAGCAGTTCCAGACCGATCAGGACGAACAGAATCCCGTTGAGCGCCTCGTCGACGAACTCCCAGAAATGGTCCAGATAAAGGCGGTTGCGGGGTGCCATCGTCTGCAGATGGTGGCCGTGATTGCCCAGCACCAGTCCGGCGACGACGATCGCGATCGGTCCGGAGGTGCCGAGCGCCGAGGCCAGCGTATACCCGCCCATCGCCATCGCCACGGTAATCATGAGCTCCACGTTGAAATCGTCGGCGGTGCGCACCAGACGCACGCCGAGCCAGCCAAGCAGAAGGCCGAACGCAACGCCGCCGGCGACTTCCTCCAGAAACAACAGCGAAACACCTTCGAAGTCGATCGCGCGCCGGTGCGTCGCGAGTCCAAGCAGCAGCGAGAACATCGTTACGCCCATGCCGTCGTTGAACAGGGATTCGCCGGCGATGATCGTTTCCAGCGACTTCGGTGCCTTGGCGGTCTTGAGGATCCCCAGCACGGCGATCGGGTCGGTCGGCGATATCAGCGCGCCGAACAGCAGACACCAGATCAATGGCGTCCCGAAACCGAGATGATTGAGGACCCACCACGACAGTACGCCGACCAGAAACGTTGAGAGGATCACGCTGATGGTCGCGAGGACGGCGACCTCCCATTTCTGGCGCAACAGATCTTCGATGCTGACGTGCAGCGCTCCGGCGAACAGCAGGAAGCTCAGGATCCACTCCATCATGAATTTGTCGAACTGCAGCCGATGGAGCATCGTCCGTACCGAGTCCTCGACGTCCGGCAGCCAGGTGCCCACGGCCAACAGACCCAGCGACAGCGCCATCGACAGGACCATCAGACCGATCGTGCTCGGCCAGCGCAGCCAGCGGTGGTTGACGTAACTGAACGCGGCCGCCAACACGACCAGAAGCGACAGGATATGGATCAGATTCATTGGATTACTGGGCTCTGAGGGACTGGCTCGTGGCGAGCGGCAGTGGGCGCCAGCCGTGGCTGCCGGCGGTTTCCGCGGTCAGCAACGAATGCACGGAACGCCGCTGTTGGGCGAGACGAATGCGGGTTGGACCGGAGGCCCGCGACAGTGTGCCATGGTTGCACGAAAGGCGACAATCGCGGCCTGACCATGCTGGCGGCGCGTCGAGCGCGTTCTCGGTCAGGGTCGCAGCGATGGGCCCTGGGCGGGAGCGGACCCGGGTGGGGATGTGCCTCGGCGGTGGGGGAGGCCGAGCTGAGACAGCACGCGGGTGGCTTGGGTGCTCGTGTCTCTACACCGTACCGGGCCGGGATGTCCGGGACAGTCGCCGATGCACAGCCGCGGTGGGGCGATGCACCGGCGTGTCCCCGCCTTAGATCTGCTCGATGACGGACACGCAGAGGTTGGTCGGCTTGCCGTCGGCTCCGGCGACGGGCTTCAACTTGAACGAGGCCACGCTTTCGATGCCGGCATCGCCGAGGTCAGCCGCGGGGACGTGCTCGACTTCGATCTCGCTGCCTTTGACCTTCCACTGGTAGTCGGCATCGAATCGCGCGTTGGCCTTCGATGCTGGCAGATCCACTTCGAAGTTCGCACCGGGGCAGGCCGGACCCGGTGCCTTCAGATCCAGCACATGGGTATGAAAGCCGCTGGGCACCGTCTCATACGAGCTGTCGTCGATCGGCAGGTGGGTTACGATGACGAGGACGTTGTTGCCGCTGTCCGACAGCCAGGCATAGCCGAAGGCGCCGGACTTGCCGTCCATCGGCACCGAGGCGGCTGCCTTGATCTCGACCGATACGGTCTTGGCAGCGGCTGTGCCCGTCCATTCCACTTCGGCCTCCTTCAAGCGGAGGTAGTCCTCGCCGGCCAGAACCGGGGCGCTCGCCAACAGGGCGCCGAGCGTGAGGTAGTTTCCAAATTTAATCATTGGCTTGTCTCCGATGACGTGTTCTTCGACTTATAGGCATGCAGGGATGGCGCGGAGCGACGGTCGGCTGAAGCCGCGAGGGGAGTATGTCTCCGCGTGTCCTGTGCGACACGCGCAGCGCCCGCGCCATGTGGTTTCGATACTAAACCTTATATCCGCGTCCCGCAAGCGGGCTGCGTGGCACGGCGCTTGCCCAAAGCGCCACCGAGCAGTGTCCGGCTCGATCCGGCGGAGGGCGCTTCGCGGCCCGGTTCTCTCAGGTTCGAACGGGGGCGGTCGTTCGCATCGATGAGTGCGGTCAACCTGCTGCGGCTACTGGTCCTCTCCGCGATCTGGGGCGGATCGTTCCTGTTCATGCGCATCGGCGCGCCGGTGTTGGGTCCGACCGTGCTGATCGCGCTGCGCGTTGGCCTGGCCGCGCTATTTCTGTTGATCGTCGGTGTCGGCTTGAGGAAGCCGCTGCACCTGGCCGTTCACTGGCGGCACTATGTCGTACTCGGTTTACTGAACGCGGCGCTGCCATTCCTGCTGCTGGCCTACGCGGCGCAGACGCTCTCCGCGTCGCTGCTGTCGATACTGAACGCCACGGCCCCCATCTGGAGTGCCCTGATCGGTGCGCTGTGGATGCGGGCGCGGCTCACGTTCGCGTCAGCCGTCGGGCTGATGCTGGGGTTCGCCGGGGTGGCGCTGCTGGCAGGTGTGGAATCGGTGTCGCTGCCGGCGCAGGGTGCCTGGGCGATGGCCGCGGCGCTGGGGGCGGCATTCTCCTATGGTATTGCGACGACCTATGCGCGCTCCGCGAAGTCCGTCGAACCCTTTGCGAACGCGCACGGCACGATGGCTGCAGCGACCGTCCTGATGATCCCCTCGTTGCCCTTCGTGGCGGAAATCCCCACGCCCGGTGTTGCGGTGATCGCCTCGGTCGCGGCCTTGGGCATCCTCTGCAGCGGCGTAGCCTATCTGCTGTATTTCCGCCTGATCGCCGAGATCGGCGCGACCGGCGCACTGACCGTGACCTATGTGATCCCGGTCTTCGGGATGTTATGGGGCGCAATTTTTCTGGGCGAGCGTATCGGTTGGCATGCCGTGCTGGCGACGGGTGTCATTCTAACCGGCACGGCATTGGCGAATGGCCTGACCCCGCGGGGGCTGCGTCGTCGGGATAAGCCTGGGCGGGCCTGAGTCTCAAGCTCTGCGGCTTTTGCGGTCAGGCGGTCGTGCGTAGGCTGTGATCGAGTGCCTCGACGATGCGTGCTGCAGGCAGGTTCCGCCCGATGAATACCATGACCGACTGGCGCGGTTCGTCCGCCGCCCAGGCCGGTCCCAGGCTGTCGCCGAGCAGCATGTGCACGCCCTGATAAATGACCCGGCGGTCGCAGCCTGCGATATGCACGATGCCCTTGTAGCGCAGCAGATTGGCTCCGTGGTCCCGGATCAGTTCATCCATGGCGTTGATCAGCCGCGCGGCATCGAAGGGTTGTTCGCTGCGATAGACGACGGATCCCACCGTATCGTCGTGCGAGTGCGCGCCGTCCTCCAGAAACGCCGGATCGATGGCCAGCGCGGCATCAAGGTTGAAACCGCGGATGTCGAGCAGTTCCGAGAGGTCGGTGGCGCCGAAGTGGACTCGCCGCAGCGGTGCCCTAGGGTTCATCGCGCGCAGTCGCGCTTCGAGCGAGGCGAGTTCGGGCTCGGTCACCAGATCCGTCTTGGAGAGCAGGAGGCGGTCGGCAAACCCGACCTGCTCTTGGGCCTCGTGATGGTCGTCGAGTTGCTCCGGCGCATGCCGGGCGTCCACGACGGTCACGACGCCGTCCAGCAGGTAGTAATCGCTGATGTCAGCATCGACGAAGAAGGTCTGGGCCACGGGTGCTGGATCCGCCAGGCCAGTGGTCTCGATAATGATGCGATCGAAGCGGATCCGGCCCTCGTCGCGCTGACTCGCCAGATCCCCGAGTATGCGGAACAGATCGCCGCGTACGGTGCAGCAGATGCAGCCGTTGTTCATCTCGACGATCTGCTCGCCATCCTGAACGAGCAGTTCGTTGTCGATGCCTGCCTCGCCGAACTCGTTCTCGATCACGGCGATACGTCCGCCGTGCCGCTCGGTCAGGATGCGGTTCAACAGCGTCGTTTTTCCGGCGCCGAGAAAGCCGGTCAGAATCGTGACCGGTACCGGCACTTCAGGGAGATTCGCGTTGCTGGACATGGAGAAGCCTCGCAGCGGGATAGGGCTATGCAGCGCCGGCGAGCCTGCCGTCTGCGGACCGGACCGTATCTGATCCGTTCAATGCAGCCCGCGCAGCGCGGGCGGCCTGTTGCCGCCGGCCAGGGCCGTGACGACCGCCTGTGCGAGGTCGTCGATCGGCCCCGCGCCGATGAACACCAGCTGGCCGCGGGTTGGGTTGGCCAGCGGTCCGGGCACTGGGACCGGCGGATAGATGCGGTTGCCCGCAGCCTGCACGACGAGCTGCGATCCCCCGTCCATGGCCGGCAGCAGGCCCTTCACGCGCACCAGGCGTTCGCCGTGCCGATGCAGCAAGTCGGCCAGGACACTCTGCAACCGGTTCGGGTCGACGGGCCCCTCAAGGCTGAGTGTCAGGCTGCGGAAACTGTGCTCGAGCTCATCGCCTCGAACCGGGCGAAAGCCGGACGCGTTCGAATGCAGGGCGAGCAGCGCATCGAAACCCAGGTTATCCGGATGACCAGCGATGCGGGGCGTGGCCGGCGCCAGCCGGTCGAGCTCGGTCGCCAGAGTTTCCGCCGATGCCGACGAGTCGAGGTCGCCGTGGGTGATCAGCAGCGCGTCCGCGAGCGCGACCTGGGCCGCGGCCTCCGGGAAACGGGCGAGCAGTACGCTGCCATCGACGGCCGACACCGTCGTGACGACGGCTTCCAGCCGGAAGCGCTGCGCCAGCCATCGGTCGCACAGCAAGGTGTCGAGCACCGGCCCGGGGCTGGCCACGCCGCTGGTTTCGATCAGAACCCGTTCGAAGGGATCCTGTTCCCTTTCCCGCCAGGCCATCCAGAGGTTTTTCAGCAACGGCGCCATCGAGGTGCGCACCTGGCAGCACAGGCATCCGCCGGACAGCACGGCGAGCGGTGCCCCGGCATGCTCAAGCAGTTTCTGATCGACCGGCACCGCCCCGAACTCATTGATGACGACCGCAGAACGCGGCCGGTCCCTTAGTAGCCGATTGACCAGCGTCGTCTTGCCGCTGCCCAGGAATCCGGTAATGACCCAGACCGGCAGCACCGGGTAGGGTGCGGCGCGGATCATCGGCGGCAGTCCGTCATGACGCCGGAGACGGGTCACGAGCCACGCGCCCGCTCCCGGCGCTCGTGTATTTCCTGGACTTCCAGGCAAAATTCGGCCGTAGGCCGCACCAGCAAGCGCCTTAGGCCGATGGGCTCCCCCGTTTCCAGGCAGTAGCCATAGGTGCCGGCGTCGATGCGGTCCAGTGCCGCTTCGATCTTGCGCAGATGTTTGCGCTCGCGGTCTCGCACGCGTTGCTCCAACAGGTTCTCTTCCTCGATCGTGGCCCGATCGCTTGGGTCGGCCTGGGGTTCATTCTCGCGCAGATGAGCGCGCGTCTCGTCGGCATGCAGCAGCAAACTGGCGCGCATCCAGAGCAGGCGAGCGCGAAAGTGATCCAGTTGCTCGCGGCCCATGTACTCGGATTCCGGCATGGCCAGCAGCGCTGATTCATCCAAGGTAAGCGAGTCCGGCAGTTGTCTGTCCGCTGACAGCATCGAGAATTCACGGTGGGTGCGCATTGAAGGTCCTTCTTACCTAAGTTGAGCGAGCGCGTCATACTGCCCTAAAGTGCTTCGCGCTGACAGCTTCTCGTCATCGAATACGGTTACAGGGGAAGCAGCCGCCGGAGAAGTCGCCCCGAAGCGCGCGTGAAACACCGGGTTCAGCGCCACGCAGGCCTCGGCGAGTACGCCCACGATCACCTCGATACCGGCCCCCCGCAACAGCGCATAGGCCCGGCCGCGGTGCCGCGGATTCGGATCGGTCGCGCCGACGACGACACGCCCGAGCCTTTCGTGAATGATCAGGTCGGTGCAGGGCGGCGTTCGCCCCCAGCTGCTGCAGGGTTCGAGAGTGACGTACAGCGTGGCGCCGACGAGGACATGGCCGCGGCTGCGGGCCTGGGCGATGGCGTTCGGCTCGGCATGCGGTGCCCCGGCGCGTTCATGAAAGCCCTCGCCGAGAAGCCGTCCACTCCGGACGACGACCGCACCCACGGCCGGGTTCGGATCCGTTCGACCCTGCGCCCGTCGTGCCAGCTCGATTGCCCTGAACATCCAGGTTTCATGCTGGCTGACGGCGATCGACGGTGTGTCGCCCGCGCTATGTGCTATGCCAGAGGGAGCGCGGTAACTCATGCGCTGGCCTCCGCCTCCGCCGTCTCGAACCAGTGCACGACAAGCTGCCAGTGTTCGTCGCCGTAGTGCCGGATAAAACGTGCAGTCTCTGCATGCGTGGCTTGTCGCAGTACGCTCAGTCGACGGGTGATGAACTCGCGTGTCAGCGGGATACCGCACTCGACTTCGATACAATGTCGCCACGCGGGGTAGGTCTGGGGGATAGGGCTGGTCATGGGGAAATGTCCGCTGCCCTGCTTGTGAACCCGTGTCGCGAGGGCAGGCCTGAGTGTCCGTTCGACATCGCGTTCGGTCTCGCGTCAGATCAGATCGAGTGTCAGCAGCAGCCGCGGAACGGGTTCGCCCGCGGCATGTTGCGGCGAACGGTGCACGGCGCCGCGTCCCTCGTTACCCTCCCAGCGCTCGCCTTTAAGCAAGGCGATCGCATACGGCGGGACTTCCTCGACCGCATCTGTGCGCCGGATCAGGCCCGATTCGGCATCGGACAGGCCGCCGGAGCGCGATCCCAACCGTCGCCGATCGACCGCATCTTCCGGCAGCCATTGCGTTCCCGGGCCACCGTAGGCACAGATCAGCCGCGCCGGCACGAAGTCGGTGTGAAACCGGGGGCACATCGGTCTGTCCAGCCGCCGCAGGCGCAGGCCGACCGAAGCGGCTTCGAACAGATCGCAGAAAAGCGCGGTCAGGCGGAGGACGTCCCGCCGCCAGGCCTCACCGCCGGCGCCCGGATCGCGCAACGCCTCGGGCAGCAGGTCCCGCCCGTCGAAAGACTCGAACCGGATCGTCCATGCCACCTCGATCGGCGTGGCTTGTGCCAGCAGGCCACGGACGAAGCGATCCACTTCCGGCGGTGGTTGACGTTCGATGATGCATAGATTGACGTCCTGATCGTAGATCCGCGACAGATCGGCCGGGTCCTTGGAGTGTACGGTTCGAGGCGCGGGAGCGAGAGTGCGTTCTTCCAGATGACGGACTGCGTTCATGGGGAGGTTCCAGGCGAATCAGCGTGGGTGGTTGGCAGTGCCTCGCGCACCGGGGTTGCGGGGTAATGGGTGTATCCACGACTTCGGTCAGGCTGCTTCTGCAGCAAACCACTGCGGGAAGGGGTCGGCATAGCGCCGCCACGCGGTGGGCCCCGCCGCGAGCTCCGCATCGGTCAGCAGGCAGCGATCCAGTGCTTCGCGCAGGCGCGGCTCGTCGACGTTCTGGCCGATGAAGACGAGTTCCTGGCGGCAGTCGCCGTAGGGTTCTGCCCAGTTGGCGAGGATCTCGTCGCGCAGCGCCGCATCGGTCGGCCAGTCTTCCTCGGGCGCGGCGGCCCACCACTGGCCGGCGCAGCCATGGCGCATGATGCCGCCTGCCTGCGACCAGGAACCGACGGCGTCCGGCCGCGAGGCGAGCCAGAAGAAGCCTTTGGACCGCAGCAGGTTGCCGGTGCCCAGCCCGGCGTGAAGCAGGTCATGAAAGCGCTGTGGGTGGAAGGGCCTGCGTGCCGTGTAGGTAAAGCCGCGGATGCCGTATTCCTCGGTTTCCGGCACGTGCTCGCCGCGCAGTTCGGCGAGCCAGCCCGCGGCGCGTTCGGCGCGAGCGAAATCGAAGCGGCCGGTATTCAAGACGGTGTCGAGCGGTACCTGGCCCATCAGCATCGGCGCGATGTGGGCATCCGGGTTCAGGCTCTGCAGGATCGCCTTCAGGTTTGCGAACTCGGCGGCGCTGATCAGGTCGACCTTGCTGACGAGGATCACATCGCAGAACTCGACCTGTTCGATCAGCAGGTCCGCGACCGAGCGCTCATCCTCCTCGCCCAGGGATTCGCCGCGCTCCGCCAGCGCGTCGGCCTCCTCGTAGTCCTTGAGGAAATTCACGGCGTCGACCACGGTCACCATTGTGTCCAGCCGAGCCAGGTCTGACAGGCTGGCGCCCTGTTCGTCGCGGAAGGTGAAAGTTTCCGCAACCGGAAGAGGCTCCGAGATGCCAGTCGACTCAATCACCAGGTAATCGAAGCGGCCTTCCCGCGCGAGCCGGCTGACCTCGACCAGCAGATCCTCACGCAGCGTGCAGCAGATGCAGCCGTTGGACATTTCGACCAGCTTCTCGTCGGTCCGGCTCAGCCCCGCCTCGCTCTTGACCAGCGCGGCATCGATGTTGATCTCGCTCATGTCGTTGACGATGACCGCGACACGGCGGCCCTCGCGATTGGCGAGCACATGATTCAGCAGGGTGGTCTTGCCGGCACCAAGGAACCCGGATAGCACGGTGACCGGGAGTCTCTGAGCAGTGGGCGTGATCAGGGATGGGGCGGCTTCGGGTATGTGGCTTGGCGTGGTCATGCAGGCGGATAGGCTCAGTGTGATGTTATAACATTATTGGCATGCCGGCCCGGTGCCTGTCAAACGCCGGGTCGGTGGTACTCCAGGCAGGAAACGCACCGCCCTTGCGGCTGCTACGCTTGAACAAGATGACCAATCCCCCTCCAGCCAAGGCGAGGCGTAATCGATAGAGCCGATCCACCACCCGCTTGCCGCCGATGGAAACCTGGTACGTTCTGAGCTTTTTCGTCGCCGTGCTGCTGCAGGGGATTGCTGCCCTCGCCGCCTTTTTCCAGATCTCAAGCGCACGCCGCTACGCTTTCGGCTTCGCGTGGCTTTGCATCTCCCCAGCGCTCATGGTGATGTTGCAGCGGCGGATGCTTCCACTGTCCGAGATCCTGGCCGATCCGTCGCATACGGTGCCGACGGGGACGCTGGCATTGCTCGACAGCCTGCTTGCCCTCGGCAGTTCAGGGTTGATGATGATCGGGATACTGGGATTGCGAGCCTTGTGTCTCACGCTGGAGCAGCAGGCCGGGACCCTGCGCGAGCAAGCGGAGACGGATGCCCTGACGGGGCTGCGGAACCGCCGCAGCATGAACCGCGACGCTTTCCGGGAGGTTTGCCGGGTGCCGCGCTCCGGCACTCCGCTGACGGCGGTAATGCTCGACCTCGATCCCTTCAAGGAGACCAACGACCGGTATGGGCATGACGTCGGCGATGCCGTGCCCGTTGCGGTAGCGCAGATCCTGCGCGGTCAGCTGCGTGACATCGACCTGAGCGCCCGCTGGGGCGGGGAGGAGTTCCTGCTCCTGTTGCCGGATACCGACAGCGAGCGGGCGGTAGTTGTCGCCGAGCGCTTGCGGCGCAGCCTGGCCGAACTGGTCGTTCCAGTTGACAGCGGTTACCTGAACGTGACGGCGAGCTTCGGCGCGGCCACGCTTCGCACCGTGATTCCGGCTCCCCAGGGCCGCACTCGCGGAACTGATACGGGATGCAGAGGGTCGTTTCAGATGTAACCGTTCACACCCCCTCGGATATCGGTAACGGGAGTGGAACCGGGGAGACGGGACCGTCTGCGGGACGGACCCCGCAGCCGAGCCGACAGGGACGTCTTCACGGCGTGTCTCGTCTCCCCGGCCCCTCCCGCAACAGGATGGGTGTGAACGCTTACGTTTCAGATCGAGATGGCATTGGGCGAACGCCCGGCCTCCCTACTGGCCGGCCCCGGTTGTCGATGGTCGAGGCGCATCAATGCGGGAGCGGCTAGGTTTCGCAGTGCGTTCCGAGCGACGCCCATCACCGGTCCGAGCCTGGTGTCCCGCCCGTATCGCGCCATGACACGCCTTTGCCATGAGTTCTCCAGTGCCGCCGTGATTAATCCCTGTTGGGTATGGCAACTGCACTTGAGCCTGACCGAAGGGTTGCTTTACTGCAGACCAAAGAGCCAGTTCATGGCTGGCGAAAAACCCGCTTGCCCTGTGGTGAGCTCGGCCAATTATGGGGGGCTATCAGTCGTCCCCTGAATTGTCGGTCAGCTCGACGTGCATGTTCCAAAACGCCTGTCGACCTGAGTAAATCAATGCCGGTCTTGCGCTTGCCTTCGTGCCTCGCATTGCGTAACTTGCTATCGGCCGAGAGTGAATGCCGACTCTGGAAAGCCCTCCGCGGCGCCCTGCGCCAAGTCTGTCCTTCAGACGAGACGTGAAGGCTCGGAGATACACATAAGAGCTCATCCAAGAGCCAGGAGCCCAGTGCGCCATGCGAAGAATCATGTATATCAGTTCCTTGAGCACATCGCTTTCGGACGATGAGATCCGGTCGATCGGCCGTATATCGTCAAGGAACAACAAGAAGATCGATGTCACCGGTGTATTGCTTTTCGCCCATGAATTCTTCTTCCAGATTCTGGAAGGCGAGCAGGCGATTGTGGAGTCGCTGGTTGAAAAGATCCGGCGGGATCCCCGTCACCGGGATTTTCTGATCCTCAAATGCGAGGACGGGGTTTCGATGAGACTTTTCCCGAACTGGTCCATGCGAACCGTTCGGCTCGAGGAGTCGCAAGGGATGATCCTGCAGGCAGTGCGTCTCATGCTGGAGACGATTGCGGAATCACACCGCATCATCGAGCGCTACACGCAGCCAAGCGTGCTGCATTTGCTGACCCAGGGCATCAATCCGCTCGAAATCCCACCCAAGGCGGTCGACAGGATCATCCTGTTTGGGGACATGGTCGGTTTTTCTTTGCTATCGGAGAGGTTTCCGACGGAGGAGGTGACCCTCGCAGTCAATACCTACCTTGAACTGTGTTCGAAGAGGATTATCGAATTCGGGGGAGAGGTTTCCAAATATATTGGAGATTGTGTGATGGCTCACTTTCCTGCGGAGGCGCCGGATGCCGCGATCGAGGCCTGTGTCAAGGCTCTGGGTGACCTGCAGCATTTCCGTGCCGGAGTCGCAGGAGGCCGGCTGCGGAAGTACCTCTTCGGCGGATTTGGACTGACCCGAGGCCAGGTTATCGAGGGCAACATCGGGTCAACGATCAAGATGGATTACACGATCCTCGGCGAGGAAGTCAATCGAGCGCAGCGGCTCGAATCCCTGACCCGGGTCATTCATCGGGCACTCGCGGTCAGCCGTGCGGTGCGTGAAAATGCCGAATACGACTGGGGGTTCGAGTGCGCGGGCGAGTTCGAGTTGAAAGGACACTCCGGCACCTGCCCCGTCTACACGATCGCCGATCCGGTGGTGGCGGATTTCCGGGATTCCAGCGAACTCGCGCTGATGCTCGATGCGGCGCCAGACGGGCCCTTGGCGTAAGGGCTTGCATCACATGGCCGCAGTCCCTGAGTCGACGTAAACGGCCGGTCGCCGAGGGACTGTCGGCCAAGACGCCTGAATGCAAGCTTAGAAAGGCTTACGCCGTTTGCGGGTAGGCGAGGCGCTGGCGGTTGTTGCGGGCGCGCCTGTCACTAGAGACCGAGAATCCACTGGACCAGCTGCTTGGCCTCCTCGGCATTGACTTGCGGGTTGGGAGGCATGGGCATCTGGCCCCAAACTCCACCGCCGCCCTTGATGACCTTTTCGGCCAATTTGTCCGCGGCGTCCGCCGCTCCGGAATACCGCTTGGCGACATCCCTGTAGGCGGGACCCACGATCTTGCTGTCGACGCCGTGACAGCCCAGGCAGCCCTTGCTCTTTGCCAATGCTTCGCTGGCAGGTGCGTCGATGGAAAGTAAAGCCAAGCTCAGGAAGAGGGTGTTGCGTAGTGCTTTATTCATTTTCATCCTTCTCAAGGTAGCATGACGATGGAGAGACGATCTGGACAGCGCGGCTGTTCAGGATCGGGCTCGGCGATCCGCAGGAAGTCGTGCCCAAACACGCGTGCTCGGTGCTGCCCGGCTTCTCGGACACCATTATACGGCTCAGAAGCTGAAGGTTTGTCCCTGCCTGACAAAGCCTGCAAAACCGGCCGCCACCGCGTCAGGCAATTTACCGTCTGAATAGTGGTAAAGCCACATCTTTGCGCGTATCTCATCAGGCAGTGTACACAGATCGTCATAGTGTGCATGGATGCCTGATTTCCAGTTCGATGTTTCGCAATCCTGGAAAATGACGTCTGCGCTATTATAAAAATCGCGCAACTGTGTTGGGCAAAACTGTGTGTCGGTGGTCAGCATCACCCGGCGGCGCGGGGCCGCATCCCGCGCGGCAGTCGACGCGATCTCCGATTCCTCGGGGTATACGTCCAGCAGCAGTCCATAGCTGGGTACGAGCTCGTAGCCGTCGAAATAATGCACGGTCGAGAACAGCTGGCACCGGACACTTCCAAAATCGAAAATGCCATTTGCAGGTAAACGGTGAACCGCGGCAAAGAAATCATCCAGTCCGACAACTCGTTCCTGTATCGATGCCATGCCCCCCCGCAGCGATTGCTCCCATAACAATTCAGCCAGCCGATTGTTGATGAAAAGCTCGGGTCTCGATGAATTGGTGAAATACCGGGAAAAACATAACCACTCGATACCACCGATATGATCGGCATGTAAATGGCTGACATAGAGCGCGTCGATATCCTTGGCGCCCAGCCCGAGTCGATTGAGCGCGAAACGGGCGTCTCCTCCACAATCGACCAACAAACGATTTCCGCGGCTCTCGATCAGCATGTTGGACTGAAAACTCTCGAGCGAGAAAGCGGAGCCAGCCCCAATGAATGTCAAGTTCATGGCGAAACATTATCGTGCAATCGGTTCGATGATAGAGCGAATCCAGAACAAAGTCGAAGGGATTCCTTATCGCCGGTTGGTGTGTGGTCGCTTCGCGCTTCACGCGCCCGCTGCCGCTTCGGTGTCGATGCCTGAAACCCCACTCGGTGTCATGCGAACGCAAGGGTTTCGCGATCATCGACTCCGCGAGGGGCTACCGCGCAGCGCGGCGCTCCTTCAACGGGGTCACAATTTGCGCAAGGCCTTGAGGCGGTCATCCGCCTGGGTCCGGATTGCCTTGGCCAGGGCGCCTGAGCCTAGCGTCAGCGCCTGGAAGTCGTCTTTGCCCAGCACGGTGAGTTCGCAAGCCGTCAGGCAACGCACGGTCGCGACGCGTTTGGTGGAGCCCCCAATCAGCGCGATCTCGCCGAAGCACTCGCCCACGCCCAACTCGGTCACGCGCTTGCCCTTTTTCAGGACTTCGACCCGGCCGGATTCGATGACGTAGGCGACGTCCCCGGTCTCACCTTCGCGGATGACGTCGTCGCCGGCTTCGAGGTGAATCCGCTCCAGCCGCGATGACGGGTCGGGCGCCAGGATGGCGATGTCCGCCCGGAAGGGGATATCGAGGAACCAGTCCAGCAACACACGGAGGTTTCGCTCGAGACCGGGGAAAGCGGCCAGATGACTGACCCGCGAGGCCAGCCATGCGGGGAAGCCGCCGAAGACGAAACCGCCGATACGACAGATCGACCGGCGCCCCATGTTGTAAGGCTGGAACCAGCGCTTCTTTGGGCGGTAGGTCTTGGTTTCGTAGCCCTGGGACGCCGCCCAGGCGTTCGCGCCGGCGGCCTTGCCCAGATCAACCCAGTCGGCGGTGGTCAGGAACCGGCGTGCACGATCCTGATCCTGCATCGCCGTGACCCAGATGCTCGCGTTCTGCGTGAACCGGAGCTGGTCGTCGAGCTCGAACGGCCAGGTGAACACGCGGTCATCGACCTGCACCCGCGGAAGGGTGAAGGATGCGTTGACGGTGAAGCCGACGACCTGTCTCTCTCCGTCGGCGAACACCAGTTCCTGAGGCGTCAGTGCGACGACCTCGCGTCCAGGGCAGAGCGTGACCCCGGCCTTCTGCAATTCCCTGTCGCGCTTCGCCTGGATCTCTTCCTCGAAGCGGCTGTAGGGTATCTTGGTGTCTTCATACAGATGAACCTTCCATCCATGCTGCTTCAGCACGCGGTAGGAAGGTTCCGCGGCATTGAGCATCTCGCAGATCTCGACGGCGCTGGCGCAGGCGCGCTGTCCGGAACCGATGACCGCAAAGGTCAGCAGCCGTTCGATGTCCCCAGGAGATGAGGTGGCCTCGGCCTCTTCCACGCGGTCGATGATGTTCTTCCGGATCTGGAGAGCGTCGCCGATCGAGTTGATCGGGCTCGCGTGCGTCATCAGGCCGGGAATTCCGGTGAGCTTGGGGATAGGGAACAGCGCGAGGACCAGTTGATCGTAGTCGATGGTCAGCGTTTGCTCATTCCGGAGACGCAGCCGGACCCGTTTGGCGGAGGCCTCGATCTGACTGAGCGAGCCCTGAATCACAT
This sequence comes from Methylolobus aquaticus, assembly GCA_004168015.1. Taxonomy (GTDB): domain Bacteria; phylum Pseudomonadota; class Gammaproteobacteria; order Methylococcales; family Methylococcaceae; genus Methylotetracoccus; species Methylotetracoccus aquaticus. The sequence goes on along the minus strand of SEYW01000011.1, from coordinate 14,258 downwards.
GCGTCTGCGGCAGTACCCGTCGGATTGGATTGACGGCGTTTCCGGGCTGCATCGTGCCGCCGATGACTTCCGGCAGCAGGGGATAGAACAGGATGTTCGGGTCGTCGTGGACCAGGGTCAATCGGACGTTCGAATACTGTCCGACCAGTTTTTCGACCTTCATTGCGGCATGAATCGCCGCGACCGTGCCACCGATAACGACGATGTGGGCCGACTTGTCTTGCGCTTCCGGCATGTGCCAGTGCCCCGCTCCGTTGAATAAAAAGGAAATCATCACGCCATAGTAAAGCGCATGCGCCATCCAGCTTTCCGGCAGCAGCGCAGCGAAAAACAGAAACGCGAACAGAAAGAACAGCGACAGAGGCCTCAGCAGGATGCCCGCGACGATGAGTATGCCGGCGACGACCTCGACGAGCATCATCAGCATCGTGAAGCCTTCCGGTGCCGCCGAGAACAACGGAACGTCGTAGATGCTGATGATGCCCAGGACCAGATTCGGTTGGAAAACCTTGTACAGGACCCCCAGGTAGAAGATGTTCACCCCCGTCAGCACGCGCATGATGGCCTGCGCCCGCTGGCGCGGAATCTCGGCGAGTTGCGCCTGCCAGTCCAGCAGCGCCGGATGCGTGGGCAACGGGATGTAAAAGTTGCCCGGGCCCTGCAGCAGCAGATAGATGGCCACGCCCAGCAACGCGCCCAGGTACGCAAGCATGTCGGCCTGGAACAGCAGGGTCGCGAGCAGGATAAGGACCAGCAAACCGACGGCCTGGAGCCGGACATAGATGCCGAAGAGCAGGCCGAGGCCTAGCGCGAGTTCGAGCCATTGGAAACCCGCGCCCATGGGGCCCAACAAACTCAGTTCGAGATCCGGCGCGAACAGCGTGGGCGAGGAAAAGCGCTCGACTCCGTAGCGGGGCTCCAGGCCGATGGCGGAGGAGATCAGCACCCAGGCCATGCAGAACCGCAGGACCGGCGGCACATAGTCGCCGAGCGCTGCCAGGCGGGCCTGTAGATCGGGGAAGAGTTCACGGGCCCCCGTGAAGCCCAGCCAGATCCACCCGGCGGTGAACAACGCGAAGCCGGAGATCATCGTCACATTGACGGTGCTCCAGTGGCTGAACAATCCGGGTTTGGGCTTGGCGTTCCACTCGATGATCTGGCTCGGCGTCAGAATCCACCGCTCATGGGTTTCGCCGAGTTCGGGCCAGAGCAAAAGGAATCCCGCGCAACCGAGCAACAGCCAGAAGGCGGGGTCCGCAAACAGGCGTGACGGAAGGAATCGCGAGGGGGGCGGTGCCCGGAATCGTTGGCCCATGCTGATCGCCATCGTGAAGGGACGTACTTCTAAGGTCGGAAAGCGGTGTCCTCTGTGCCCCCAACGGATCGGACCCGATACTCCCGGCTTCGTTTCGGGTGAGGATTGTATACGGTCGAACCTATCAAGTGAAAAGGCCTTTCGATCGCTGGTCGATCCGCCAGCCGATCACGTCCGAAAGAGTCGCCCCGAGGCCGTCGCCGTACGACTGGGGCCACCGTGGCCCAGAGCGTGGCAGGTTACCGGTCAGCCCTTCTCGATGCGAGGCCGTTTCATCGTGTAGACGCGAGGCAGGAAGCCCGGGGGCTTGGCGCCCAGCCAGACGGCGAAGCGCTGCACTTCCGGGTGTGCGCGCAACCGATCCAGCGAATTCAGCGTCCGGCCGAGCTCGCGCTCGTCGAACACCGAATGCAGATATTTGTGGCACGGCGCGCAGACCCAGGCGATGCGGGTCAGCAGTTCCTCGCGGCTGAAACTCTCGCGCGCATAGCGTTTCTGGTGCTGGGAGCGCGGAATCAGGTGGTGCCGTGTCAGCGGCAGGCCCGAGCGCTCGCAGATCTGGCAGCGGCCGGTCGTATCGGGGGAGTCGGATGCGTTCAGCGTAGTCATCGCGTTGCGGGACTCGGCCGCCGTTCCGGGAAACGGTCTCTACAGCCCGACTGTTGCGTCTCCGTGCGATAGACGACGCGGGTCGGCCGCCGCGCTCGCGTCCATGGCGCCGTTGCGCAGGCTTCCATCAGGCCTCCGGTGGTGTTCGCTTGAGTCGCAGCCGCACCGGTCCGCGGGCGGTCGATGGGTCCACGACGTGTCCACGTTGCAACATTTCCAGACTCCCCGCTGCGATCAGGCGCCGCGCCGCCTGCCGTGCCGCTTCCATATGGCGGCGCAATTCACTGCCGGGCAGTTCCGGGTACACCACGCGCACTGCCTCGGAAGGGCAGATGGTCGCCGAAGCGCTGCGGGCTTCGAGCAGGTTCACGATGGCCGCTTCCAGCGCGCGGTCGGGCTGGCCGAGACGCCGATTCCGGCAGGCGTCGGAACAATAGCGGACGGTGTCCGGCCGATTGCGCCAGCGACGACGGGGCGTCATGCAGCGACCGCAGCGGGCACAAGTCAGTGTTTCCTGCATCATGGAATCGGTGGCATTCGGTTCTCGCGACGAACGGTCAATGCGGCCGGAGCCGGGAACAGCACCGACGCTTCACGTCCCGCGGCTAACCGAAACGGTTCGACCCGCGACGCCGTGGGCCGTTCCCGGCGCTGCCGATGCGGGCTGTAAGCCCCCTGAAAGCTGGCCTCGGTAAACTGCCGGTCCCTTTCGACCAGGAACCGTTAGTCACCGCCGATGGTGAAGCCCAGCCGACCCCAGCCAGACCCTCGCCCGATGCAAAGCAGCCACGTTTCCGGCAGGCGCGGGTCGGCGTTCCTCGTCGCGGTGGCGCTGGCATTCTGGCATGCCGTGCCGCTGGCGAGCGCGTTCGATTTGGAGGCGGCCTCACTGCCCTCGCCGGAAGGGCCGGAGCCCTTCGGCGCCGAGGACCGATCGGCCGAGGACGACCGCCCGCGCATCCCCGAACCGATGGTGTTCGACCTGATACGCCCGCTCGGCGCGCGACGGGGCGAGTTCGAGGTCAACACGCTCGGCCTGTTCCCGCTGAGCCCGGTGCCGGAGAGTCGCGATGCCATACCCGATGCGCTGGGGCTGGATGAGGGCGGCATCGAATGGGCGCCGGAGATGGAATACGCGGTGCGTGACGACTTCGCGCTGGAACTGGAGGCGCCGTTTCAGGGCGCAACGCTAGGCGCCTACAAGGGTGCAGCGCAATGGACCTTCGGGGTCGACCCGGCGCGGCAGTTCATCCACGGCGCTCAGCTGATCGTGCAATACGACCGCGCACCGGCAAGCTGGCTGCCGACCCTACTGTACCTTACCGGCAAACGCTTCGACGACGTCTGGAGTGTGCTCGGCATGTTCGGCGCGCGGGGCAATTCCGGCGCCGAGCGGGGCGGCGACCGCGTCGAGATGGTCGCGAACGTATCGCTGTTCGCGGACCTAACCGGCCATCTGACCGCCGGCCTTGAAACGAACTTCTCGCACACCTTCACCGGCCGCGCCGCCCTGCTGCTGATGCCGCAGCTGCACTGGGAGGTGACCGACTACGTGATGCTGCAGGCCGGTGCCGGCGCGCGCATTACCAGCGACGGCACGATCGCCGAGGCGGCCGTGCGCCTGGTCCGGAGTTTCTGAGGACGCTTTCCCCGCGCTTTTAGGTCCCGCGGCTACAGCCCGTCCAGCGGACTGCGCACGCCGTGCCCGCCGCGGTTCAACACATGTGTGTAGATCATCGTCGTCGACACGTCCGAATGACCCAATAGCTCCTGCACCGTCCGTATGTCATAGCCGGACTGCAGCAAATGCGTCGCGAACGAGTGCCGCAGCGTGTGGGTGCCGACCCTCTTGGTAATCCTGGCCCGTTCGGCGGCCGCCTTCACCGCCTTCTGTAGGCCGTTCTCGTGCAGATGATGACGCCGCACCGCGCCCGAACGCGGGTCGGCTGAAAGTCGCCCGCTGGGAAACACGTATTGCCACCGCCAGTCCTTGGCTGCCTGAGGATACTTCCGCGCCAGTGCGTCCGGCAGGTAGGCCTCGCCGAAGCCCTCGGCCAGATCGGCCTCATGCAGCGTCTTCACCCGGTCCAGGTGGCTGGTGAGCACCGAAATAACCTTCTCCGGCAAGGGTACGACGCGATCCTTGCCGCCCTTGGCGTTGCGTACGATGATTTGCCCATACCCGAAGTCGATGTCCTGCACCCGCAACCGCGAGCATTCCATCAGCCGCATCCCGGTGCCGTACATCAAGGACGCCATCAGATGGTGCGTGCCTGAGAGTTGCCGCAGCAACAACGCCACCTCGGCTTGCGTCAGGACCGTCGGTACGTGTTGAGGCCGCTTCGCTCGCGTGAACTCGCCGATATTCAGATCACTGCGTCCCAGAGCTTCTCGGTAAAGGAATACCAGCGCGTTCAGGGCCAGGTTTTGCGTGCTTCCCGAAACCCTGCGGTTCACGGCCAGTTCATCCAGAAACTCCGCTATGTCCGAGGCTTGCCCGACTCGGGGATCTTTATCGCCGAGAAAGCCGACGAAACGAAGTGTCCAGTGCAGATACGTCTGCTCCGTCTTGATCGAGAACCCTCTCCTACGGATCGCCGCCCGAACCTGATCCAGCAAGGCCGCGTGCTTTCCACGCAGGGCGTCGAAGGGCGTCGGGTTAGGGGCGGGCGGCGCCGCGGGCATCGCATAATCGCGGGCGACCGTCGGATGCGTTCCTTCGAGGTTGCGCGCCGAGTCACGCCAGTGGCCCCAGTCGACCTCCCCGAGCCAGTCGACGCCGGCGAGCTCGAAGAGTTTCTGTATAGCATCGATCACCTGGCGAAACTGCCAGTCCTTCAGCTCGCCCCGGCGGCCGATCTCACCGAGATAGTCAGCAACGTGCCTGGGCTTGTGATCCTTCAGCTTGCGGGCAGGATGGGCGGCGACATACTGCTCGGCACGCAGGACGAACCACCGGTCGAAGGGTGGCTTGATTCCTGATTCATGGAGCATTTCAATGTAGCGACCCCAGAAGGACCGCTCCCTTTCGGTGCGCGAGGATTCGCGCGTTGACGTAGGCGTAGACATGAGCTAGCTTCCGACTGAAGACAGGACCGCTCACGGCGGCCGAGCGTCGGCTTCCGTAAGCGGGCAGGTTCAGTTTAGGCGCTTTACAGAATCTGTTTAGTGCATCCGTCACACATTCTGTAAAGCTTGCTTAGGACAGATTCTGCAAAAGAACAATGTTAGCCTGCCGATCTGAGAGTTTTTGCAGGTTGAGAGAGAATCTTTATGAGTTTTAAGCAAACAGTCGAGGAAAATGTTGTCATTTGGCTCCTTGGTATGCTGGCATTGGGGTTCGGCGCCGGCTTCGGAGCTTATCGGACCATTTTAGAGGTGTCTGACCAAACGACAATTCTAAAAACCAGGAAGGCAGACCTTGAAAGCAAAGAAGAACAGCTTCAGGAGATAAAGAAAACGCTAGCCGCAGGGGGCACTGCACCACCAGAAAAATATGAGATCCAAGGCAAGGTCAACCTGAATTCCGGGGCGCAGCGGTTCCCGTATGAAAAGATCCAACTGTGTATACGTCCTCCCGACCTTGTCGTTTATCCGGACGGTTTTGTCAGAGGAAACATATCGGTTAGCCTGAATAAAGAAAAAAAACTAATCGATCCTCCAAAGCTCGTTATCGATAGTGGTCGGGAGGACTACATAGCAGCTGTTGTGCATTTACTGAACGAAGGGGAAAGAGGTCCCTTCGGCGTCACCGACTATGACGTCGAGGTGAACCACGAAGCTAAACTAATTCGGCTTCGTAAGCCGGTGGATTTCTTGCCTGCATCAAGCCAAGGGTACAACACTTCACAACAAATTCCAACTCCGATTGTGCGATAGGGTAATTCGGAGATATAAGCATGAAGTACCGCTCAAAAGCTTCTCATGATTGTGCGATATATTTGCGGTGGCGTGCCGCGATTTTTGCCCCGTTTCTTTGTGTCTGCATATCAACCGATATCAATGCGCAAACCATTCGCGGCCGTTTGATGAAAGGTCCATATCCGATTGCCGGTATTGCAGTTAATGTTTCTAGTCCGATGCTCGGCGCATCTGGTTTCGCTTACTCTGGTCCAGACGGAATGTACTATTTGTTCAATATTGCGCCCGGTCCATATACGCTCCAGGTTTGGGATATCCCGAACATGGCACCGATGCAGTTCCAGATAGCCGTGTACCCACAACCATGGATAGACATCGCGCCGATTCAGCTTCGGTGATTTTAGCCAAGAATACGGCTACGCATTTCTGATTCGTAGGGAAACCAGTTTCGGAGAGATCCGTTGGAAATAGGGGGTCGGGCTCCAAAATGAAGTGCAACACCGGACCTTTGGGACGGTATGCCGATGGGAATCCAATACACAAGGGAAATAGGGGACAGACCTGGGGAAATACTGGGAAATACGGGGAAATAGGGGGAAATAGGGGGCAGACCACGGTTTCTTTGCGACAAATGGGGTCAGACACGATAATTTATGCCATACTGGTGCCCTTTTCCATTTTGGACTGGCTGGCACCGCACGGCTGCTATCGTGCGTTGGCGGCGGATGACCAGGGACGACAAGCAGCCTATTGCGCGTTGTTTCGTTATCACCTCGATCCGGGGCTGGTTGATCAGATTCGTGCGGCCACCAATAGCAACTACGCGTTGGGCTGCGGCCGGTTTGAGGAAGAGGTCGCCGCGGTAATTGGGGCGTCGCGTGGTTCGGGGACGATCCGGTCGACCCAAGCGCCAGCGTGACGGTGTCACGGGTGATTTGTAGTGGCCAATGCGTTGAAAACCGTGGTCTGTCCCCGGTTATTTGTCTTACAGAATCTGCCTAGTACGTTCTTCACACATTCTGTAAAGCGCGCTTAGGGCAGATTCTGCAAAAGAACAATGTTATGCGTCAGAGTACAATGCATCACAAGAACGGGGAGCCCTGACATGACAGCTGAAGTAGCCATTGCAAATGCCTCGGCAATAGCGCTCGCGGCAGACAGCGCAGTCACCATCGGCGACCAAAAGATTTACAACTCAGCTTTGAAGCTGTTTTCTCTTTCCAAGGTCGCTCCGGTAGGCGTCATGGTGTATGGGAACGCCGATCTAATGGACGTTCCCTGGGAAACCCTTATCAAAACCTACCGAAAGAATCTCGCAGGGACAACTCACGAGACGCTGGAGAAATACGCGGAAGAATTCCTTGAATATCTGAACGACAATCCCGCGCTTTTTCCGCCTGAGTCACAGAAGCGATGGCTTTTGGGAAACGTTACAGGCTACTTCCAAATGCTTCGAGATGAATTCTTTGAAGAACTTCATCCCATCCTTGAAGCAAATGGCCAAATCGAAGCCGCCGAGGTACAGCAGGCCCTATCCAAGGTAATTGGAGAACATCACACATCGCTTCGTTCTGAAACCTATGCTGAGGGTATGACGGACGCATTCGCAAAACAGCTTCGCAGCACATATCTCGATGATTTTAAGAAGATTCGGGAAAACGTCTTTGAAAAGGTGAGAATTCCTGGAGCGTTGGCTTCCAAGCTGTACGACATAGCTGCCTTCATCCATACCCGCCAAGTTTTTTCGACCGGCGTGTCCGGCCTAGTTATTGCAGGCTACGGTGAGGATGAAATCTACCCGACTGTGATTACTTTCGATGTCGAGGGTGTGATTGAGAACAAGCTAAAATACCGGCGAAATGAGGAAAAATCGCACAGCATTAGTACAGGAAATGAATGCCGGATCATCGCTTTTGCGCAAGAAGACATGGTCGCAACGTTCATGAGCGGCATCAATCCGCAAGTTCTCTATTTCCTCCAAAGCTACTTAACAAAAGCTTTCAATCGGTTGCCCGAGTTGCTTGATTCGAAGCGGAATCCATCCGAGGAAAAGAGGCGCTTCAAGTCGCAAGTAGACAAGTTGCTCCGTGGTTTTTTTGATGAATTTGGCGACCATTTACGCGACGAACAATCTCATCCTGTGCTGAGAATGGTTACGGTGCTGCCGAAGGATGAGTTGGCTGCTATGGCCGAAGCATTGGTCAATCTGACCGCATTTAAAAGAAGAATTACCGAATCTATGGAAACCGTCGGCGGGCCAATTGATGTTGCCGTGATTTCCAAAGGGGATGGGTTTATCTGGGTCAAGAGAAAGCACTATTTCCCTGCTGAATTAAATCAACATTTCTTTGCAAACTATTTTCGAGGAGTTACCAATGGTGGCTAAAGAGCAACCCAAAATGTACCGATCATTTGAACAGTTCAAGGCTGAGCTATTCCCCCGACTGACGGAACAAGATCGTCGGCGTTCCTCCAAATGGACCCCTAAGCAAATAGGTGCATGCATGGCGGATGAAGCGATCGAAGAATTGCTCCGGACGCGCCGAAAGGCTGACGCATAACAAATCGTTGCAGCGGACGTTTGACCCGCCACCCATTTTTGCTACCGCAAAAACGGGCGTCGCCTCAAACGCCGCTGGGGAAAATAGGGGACAGACCACGGTTTCGTTGTGCTATGTTTGATGTGGAGTTGGCTGTGAGGATCAGAGACGATGCCACGACGACCACGAGTGGTGCTGTCCGGTGTGCCGCTGCACGTGATTCAGAGGGGAAACAACCGGCAAGCCTGTTTTTTCGCGGATGACGACTATCGGTCGTATCTGGGATGGCTGCGAACCTACGCTGGGGAGACCGGGTGCGCAGTGCATGCCTATGTGCTCATGACCAATCATGTTCACCTGTTGCTGTCCTCGTCAACTCCTGGGGGCGTCGGGGCGATGATGAAGCGACTGGGGCAACGCTACGTCCAGTACATCAACCGGACGTACCGACGCAGCGGAACCTTGTGGGAGGGGCGCTTCCGGTCATGCCTCACCCAGGAAGAGTGCTACGTGCTGGGTTGCTATCGCTACATCGAGCTGAACCCGGTGAGAGCGGGTATGGTGGAGTATCCCGGGGATTATCGGTGGTCCAGCTATCGGGCGAATGCTCAGGGAGAGGGGTGCGACTGGCTGGAGCCGCACGGCTGCTATCGTGCGTTGGCGGCGGATGATTTGGGACGACAAGCGGCCTATCGCGCGTTGTTTCGTTATCACCTCGATCCGGGGCTGGTTGCTCAGATTCGTGCGGCCACCAATAGCAACTACGCGTTGGGCAGCGGCCGGTTTGAGGAAGAGGTCGCCGCGGCATTAGGGCGTCGCGTGGTTCGGGGACGATCCGGTCGACCCAAGCGCCAGCGTGACGGTGTCACGGGTGATTTGTAGTGGCCAATACGTTGAAAACCGTGGTCTGTCCCCGGTTATCCCCTTCAGCTCTAACTAGTCCATCGCAAGGGACGCCAGAAAAGCTGCGCTCTTTTGGCGCCCCTCATGGCCAACGTTAGGCCGCCCCATTTTTCCATCCAGCAAGGAGACCGCCATGACCACCCGCTACGCCCTCGCAGCCCTGCTCTCGGCCTCGCTGCTCATCCCGTCGGTCGCCGACACCTGCACCCGCGCCGTCTACTTCGGCCTCGAAGGGCAGACGGTCACCGGCAGGACTATGGACTGGTTCATGTCCGACATGGACACCAACCTCTGGCTCTACCCGCGTGGCCTGCAGCGCACCTCGGGCACCGCCAAGCCAACCGTCTGGAAAAGCAAGTACGGCAGCGTCGTCACCACCATCTACGAAGGTGCGTCGGCCGACGGCATGAACGAGAAGGGCCTGGTCGCAAACCTGCTCTACCTGCCCGAATCCAAGTATCCGCCCGAAACCGCGGCCGACAAGCGCCCCACGCTCCCCAACTCCGCCTGGGTGCAATATGTCCTCGACAACTACGCAACCGTGGCCGAGGCCGTCGCCGACCTCAGGAAAGAAAAATTTCGCGTCGTCGCCATCAAGGCTCCCACCGGCGAACCGGGCACGGTCCACCTCTCCATCTCCGACGAATCAGGGGATTCGGCCATCTTCGAATACCTCGACGGCAAGCTCGTCATCCACCACGGCCGCCAGTACCAGGTGATGACCAACTCCCCGACATTCGACCAGCAGCTCGCCCTCAACACCTACTGGGACAAGATCGGCGGCTCCGTCTTCATTCCCGGCACCAATCGAGCGGCGGACCGCTTCGTGCGCGCCTCCTACTACATCAATGAGGCCAAGCAATCGGCCGATCCGCGTACCGCGGTCGCGACCGTGTTGAGCGTGATGCGCAACGTCAGCGTGCCCATCGGCATCAAGATCCCCGGCCAGCCCAACATCGCCGACACGCTCTGGCTCACCGTCTCCGATCAGAAGAACAAGGTCTACTACTACCAGGACACCAAAGGCCCCAGCATCGTCTGGGCCGACTTCACGAAGCTCGATTTCAGCGAAGGCTCCGGCGCCCGCAAGCTGCAGCTCGACGGAAACCCAGACATCGGCGGCAACCAGACAGCCAACTTCAAGCCGGCCGAAGTCTTCAAGTTCATGATTCCCCACGATTGAGGGGCCCCCGTGAAGCCGGTACTTGAACGGCCTGACAACAGCATGCGGCGGGTGGCGCTACGCGCCGCCGCTGATGCCGGGCGTTATACCCCACAAATCGGAGGACGGTGATGATCAAGGGTGAGTGTTTGTGCGGCTCTGTTCAGTTTGAGGCCGCATCGGTCGTCGGCCCGTTCGAGCTATGTCATTGCTCGCGATGCCGAAAGTCGACCGGGTCTGCGTACGCAGCGATGGTCGGTATCGGTGTTGAAGGCTTTCGGATCACTGCTGGCGCGGATCTGATTCGCTCGTTTGAACTACCTGCTGTCGAGCGGCCCCCCAGTTACCGTAGATTCTTCTGTCAAGTGTGCGGTTCTCCAGTGCCGAACCCGTCTCCCACGGGAAGTTCGTTTCGAATTCCAGCCGGCTGCGTGAAAGACCCGATCGGCCTTTTGCCTGACAAGCATATCTACGTAGAGCGGAAGGCAGAGTGGGACGGGATCGTCGATGGGCTTCCGCAGTTCACGAAAGAAGAGATCCAAAAGTTCCGCGAGACGAGTTCCGGCGCACACATTGCTGTCTGAAGCGCGTTCGTTGAATCCGGCCCGAGCCTGGCGACGCAGTGATGTGGCTCAGCCATGCACCAGGTCCAGGTGCTGTTCCAAGGTGGCAATTTGCGCCGGGTCGAACCCTTCAAGGAAAGCCACCCAAGGCGTTGCCGACGGGACTTGTAGCGCATCTGGGATGGTAAAATCGCGCCCCGGATCAGCCTCCCCGAAGCTCCTGCCGGAAGATTCAAGATGAGCTGCGCCGACTGCTACCGGCCCCGGCGAACCCATCCCTGAGACTCTATGGCCATCGACATCGACCGTCTCAGCGAAGCGGAACTCGTAGACCTCAATCGGCGCATCGTCGAGCGCCTGCGCTTTCTGCAACAGATGCGCGCCCATGCCACGATGTTGCAGTTCTCGCTCGGCAACCGGGTCGCCTTCGATACCGCCGACGGTCGTGTCATCGTCGGCACGCTGATGCGCTACAACAAGAAGAGCGTCACGGTCATCGCCGACACCTCTGAACGCTGGAACGTCTCCCCGGGCTTGCTGCGCCGGGCCGAACCCCGAGACATTACCCCCACCGACCCCGAGTCTATCGATCTCTTCCCGGTCAAACCGTAACGCCTGATACCGTCTTCTGTCCGGATATCCCGGCACCCACCCAAGTGCGTCGGCCGGACGGTTGCTTCCTTTCAGTTGGCGGCGGCCGTGCCGTCCCGGTCAGTCCGAGGACGATGATCATGTCGACATTCTGGAGGCAGCGGAAGATGCCCCGCGCCCCCGTTACGCCGAGGCACTGCCCGCACTAGCTGTCCGGCGCACCCGAGAAGGGAATGCGGTCCTGAGGACAGACCGTGCCGGGCGGCGGGAGCGCACCCGTCAAGAAGTAGTCCGTCATGAAGGTGTTGGCGCAGGTACTCGGGTTGAGCAGCGCGGTATGTCCGTGCCCTTCAACAGTGAGGAGGTGGCCCCGAGCCAGATACCGCGTCATCGAAACGCTGTTCACGTAGGCCGTCGATGGATCGAAGGTGTTGCCGATGACCAGAATCGGCGCCGAGGTGGGGCGGTTCCAGGGGCCCGTATAGGGATGCGCCGTTCGGCCAGGCCAGTTGTGGCAGGCTGAGTCGGACCAGGCCCAGAAGGGACCGAATACACCGGAATTGAAAGCCGCGAGGCTGGCTTCGGCCGCATAGAAGCCCGGTTTGCGGGGATTGGGCGCCTCGGCACAAATCACGGCCCAGGCTTGTTCCGGTCCCGCGTAGCGGCCGGCGGTCACAGGCGGACTCGCGGACCGTTTTGAACTCGGCGGCGTGTTCCGGGAGTCCCAAAGCGTCTGCAACAACGCGGCGATACCCTCCCAGCCGGCGCTGATCGGCGACTTCGTGAACATCAGTTGGTCCGACACCGCAGCAACCGTCACCGCGTACGTCACCGCAAGCCCACCGGGATGGTTCGGCAGCTTGCCGGGCGGAATCTCGATCGCACCTTCGTCAAGCCGGCGCAGAAGCGCTTCCCATTTTTCCAGGGTGGCCTCCGGGCTGCCGGCCGAGAACGCGCAATGCGCGGCGGACGCATGGCCGCACAAATGAATGAACTCCTCGAACGTCGCTGCCACGGCCTGATCGGTGTTGATGCGCAGGCTCAGCGACAAGCCGGGCTGCGCGTACCAGTTCACGGGGTCGATGTTGCCGTCGAGCACCATGGCCCGGATACGATCCGGAAACAGATTGGCGTAGGTGGCGCCCAGCAGCGTGCCGTACGAAAGACCCAGATAATTGAGCCGCGGTTCGCCGATGGCCTGGCGCAGGCGTTCGAGGTCCTGCGCCGACTCGGTCGTGGAAACATGGTCCAGCAGCGTGCCGTTGCGTCGTGCACACGGCTGCATCAAGGTGTTGAAGCGCTCGAGCCAGCGCGCGCTCTCGTTCTTGCCGCGCGGGTAAGCATTGATCGCAACGCCCCCGAAAAATGTGGCTTCAACCGACGAAGATTCGAAACACTGCACCGCGGTGCTGTCACCGATGCCCCGCGGATCCCAACTGACGATATCGAAATGCTGGCGCAGGCGGAGCGGGAAAAGCGGCTTCCAGCGCGGGAGTTCCACTGTTCCGGCGCCTCCGGGACCGCCCGGATTCAGGAAGATGGTTCCGAGCCGTCTGGCCGGATCCGTGGCCGGGAGCTTGATGACCGCCAGGGAAACAGTCCCGGCCGTCGGCTGCGCGTAGTCAAGTGGCGCTTCCATCGTCGCGCAGTCATACTCGCGCTGGTTATCGCAAGTCTTCCAGTTCAGTGGGGGCGCGTAGGGGCCCGGCGCTCGTTCACTGTCGGTTTGAGATCGCTCGGGGCTGATCAGCAACCAGACGAGCATTGCCATACTCACCAGGCCGGCCGCAGCGATGAACTTCCCGCGGCGTGCCGATAACCCGCCCTTGCTCTCTTGGTTCCGCACGGTGTCAGCCCGGGGGCGCGGCGGCTTCGCCATTGAGTGATTCCTCAAAGATGCCTGTATTCGTGTTCAGGGTGCGTGATAAGCGGCCAAGATAATAAGCAAATGACAAGGGACAGACCACGGTTTCTACGTGCTTTCGTTCAGTGGCGATCGCCATCAGGCTTAGAACCCATGCCCCGAAGGCGGTAAGGCGGAACCGTTCACGGGTTCCGCCGGATGACGTAGGGTGCGTATGATTTTTGGCTGGTTTTATTGCGGTTTTTCAGGCCATGGCGGTTATGGCGGCGTTGGATTTTGGCGGATCGCCCCCGGATCGGGGCCGGGGCAGGTTCTGCGGGCATCCGCCCGATGAAGGGCAAGGTCACTTGGGTCAAGGCTTCCAATCCAGCCGAGCTAGACCAGCTGGTCGATTGGGCTGCGGATGAGGGGTGGAATCCGGGTCTGCACGATGCCGCGCTGTTCTGAGCGACGGATCCCGCAGCCTTCATCTCGGCCCAGTGTGACCGTGAGTTGATTGGGGGGCGGAGCCACACGTCCTATGCCGGCGAATTCGGCTTCATGAGGTTCTTCATCGTCCGGCCGGAACATTACGGGCGCGGCTTCGGCAGGGCGCTCCGGCACGCTCGCCGCGATCCGCTCCGCAGTCGGCGCACGATTTAACACCAAAATCCGAAAGGGGCGACGGGGCAACTGTTGACGAGCTGCCGGTCCGTCGCCCCATCGGTCAAGGTCAGAATTCATCCGCTCCGATGTCCGGCATGGTGTCACGCGGGTTGCCGAAGTAGTCATCCAGCACGTCGCTGAGCATGTCGGCGCGGCCGATGGCGGGTGAGGTCGGCGTGAGCGTGAAGTAGTCGCCGGTGAGGGC
>SEYW01000035.1 GCA_004168015.1 Methylolobus aquaticus | reverse complement strand
TCGATCACGCCCTTGAGTTCCGGGTCACCGTGGTAGTAGTCCATCGGGTTGTAGCCGGAGGCCTTGAGCTGCTGCACCTGCTCGGCCGTCAGACCGAACAGGAAGAAGTTTTCGGCACCGACTTCCTCCCGGATCTCGACATTGGCGCCGTCCAGCGTGCCGATGGTCAGTGCGCCGTTCATCGAGAACTTCATGTTGCCGGTCCCGGAAGCCTCCTTGCCGGCGGTGGAAATCTGTTCCGACAGATCGGCGGCCGGGTAAATATTCTGCGCATGCTTGACGTTGTAATCCGGCAGGAACACGACCTTGATCCGGCCCTGGACCTCCGGGTCGTTATTGACGACCTCGGCGACCGAGTTGATCAGCTTGATGATCAATTTGGCCATGTAATAGCCGGGCGCGGCCTTGCCGCCGAACAGGAAGGTCCGCGGCATCATCGACACCTGGCCATCGTGCTTGAGCCGCTGATACAGCGTGATGATATTCAGGACATTCAGGTGTTGGCGCTTGTATTCGTGGATACGCTTGACCTGGATGTCGAACAGCGAGGCGGGGTCGACCGTCACGCCGGTGCGCGCCTGGATGATCCGGGCCAGGCG
>SEYW01000010.1 GCA_004168015.1 Methylolobus aquaticus | reverse complement strand
CCGAGGGGGATTAACCTCGAAACATCAGCAAACTCGCTCAAAAAAGCGGCCAACTCCATCAGACTGGTTGTTCACGCTCAGAAGTCGTGCAATCAATCAAAAAGAGCCAAGCGTAGACGCCTTTTTCGCTTTACGCAGCGAACTCGTTCACACTTTCGCTCGCACGCAAAAAAGTGCGGCCGGGGTTGGGAAGGGAACGGATCGAAACTTAAGAAGGCCTCGCGCGATCCGATGCCTCATTCAGATGGCAGCGAGGGGCGATCTTCGGGTTATGCCGCTCGGTAACGGAGACCGGGCAGACCCAAGCAGACAGTTTCTTCTGCCCTGAAGGCAGGCCGGGCGGGACAGCGAGGGACTCAAAGGCTTGGGGCCCCTCGCATGACTAACCCACTGGTTCGGCTCCTTCACACCACCACAGCGTCACGCCGATAACAAGTGCTGGTGAACAGGCTGATCAAGCCGCGCTGCCTCCACGCCCTCTCTGGGCTTCCATGGCAGGTTACGCAGGGCTTCATTGAACGCGATGGCGAACAGCTCGTGGCTCGGCTCGCGCTTGTCGGCGATCTCCGGGTTGCTGATGTAAGGCACAACGACCGGGTTCGTATTGATCTCCCATACGGCGATTCGATTCATGCTGTCGACGCTGTAGTCAATTCGACCATATTGTATGTTTGCTAACTCACATACCCTTTGCAACAGTTTGGCATGCGGATTGTCCCGGATATAGTCCAGCTCACGTTGGCAGTACTCCGGTTCCTGACGCGAAGAGCCAAACTTGACCACCCAGTTTTCCGAAAACCACAAATGCGCGGGTACGATGCGACCATCAACAACGAATGCGCCATATTTGTGATATAGCCCGTTGGCGTCCGACGTATCGATGAATTCGCATACCACGATGTCTTTCGGCCGCTGCAGACGGCGTCTAATCCGACATAGTCGGCCCATCAGGGAGTTGTCTTTCGGTAGTGAAATGTCCAGCCGAGCGGATGACCTTTTTTCCGGGGAGGCGGCCGAGTCGCTGTTACTTTTTCTCTTTCGCGAGAACAGGCCTTCCCATCTAAAACCCGTCAAGGCACGAATCTCGGATTCGACATCAGCCGCGTTATAGAGCAATTTCGTGCGCGGTGCACCATGGTCGTCCGCAATGCGAACGAAAACCGGAAAGCGAGCGCCACTCCAGTCCTGATCAGCGCGATAGACCCGGAACCGATTCACATCGGCTTCTTTAAGGACGGACAGTAGGTCATATCGCAGCAGCGAATTCTGAGGAGAGTTAATTAGCGTGATGTCGGGCCTTTGGCGTGAGATCTCCCGATGAACCTTGATCGCCGCCCGTTTGTGACCGAGCACCAAGCGCTCGAGATCAGTGAAAATCACCGTGCCGGCCGGGATTGACCTTACGTCGACCTTTTCGCCGTAGGGTATAAACTCCACTCGGGACGCGAGGGAGTCACCATGTGCGGCGAGATAGGTGCTCCACGTGTAAGTGTGTTCCGATGAGATGAAGATCGTGATCATATTGGCGCGAACCTGTGTATAGCGATATTGGATATAAAGTCACATTCGACAACGAACATACCCCTTCCCTCGGCACGTCCTGATGTATTTGGGTCGTGCCTTAGTGTCCCGCCGGCATTACGCGGGGCACTCTCTCAACGTATTCCCGGGTCGACGTGGCATTTCCGTCTGCCAGACTCGTTCTTGGCCCACCCTCGATCAAATGAGACACTTGGTCTTGATCCGAGAGCGGGAGGGGCGAAGCGCACAGCGAGAGGAAGGTTTTCTCCTGTCCAGCGTGTACCGTAATTCCTTCGCGCTACCTGGTAACGCTTTGGTTCAACGCCGTGCTAGTTCAACGATAGCAAAAGTGGTGCCAATATCCCAAACTATTGGGTTTTAAAACTAAAAACGTTTATCACAGGTTCGGGGACAAGGAATTGTAAAATTCCCCGACTGACGAATTACTGCAATGGGCCCACGTGGCGGTTTGGTGGGATCCAACCGGGTAGGCATGCGGGTCACGATGATCACCGTTCTTGACAGAGCCGATACGCCCAGTTTTGCCATTGCCGAACGGGCTGACGTGCAGATGGAATGGAATTCTCGGCGATCGGAACGCCAAAGCTGCTTCTTTCATCACTCTCCCCCGTCGTAGGCATAAGGTCGCAACGAGTCGATGCCGAGCGCTCTTCCCAATTCGAAATGACCGCTAGAAGGTCTTCCGAGACGCTTGCTCTTGCGTTGATGAAGTTCCGTTCGGTGTATGAGTCAACTCACCGAAGATCAAAAGCTAACGAGGTCCGGGAACCGAGACCCCATGAAACACGGCAACCCAGCCTGGTCAGTTAATTCTTTCTGATTACGCATCATGGCCCAGCAGAGGGCGGGAACCTAACAGAAGCCGTTCCTCGCGGCAATACGTGGAAACACGTAGTTGTAAGTCCGCCCGCCAAGGCGTCACGCGCTAACCACAATAATCACGGGTGAGATTTCGCAGGGCTGCTGGCGTCGTGGTACCGAAGTGTGGGGGGTAGCCTGGGTTCGCGAACTGGTACGCCGCGACGCGAAGTGCATGGGCCGGAACTCATCATCTGAAACGCCGGGCGCGGCCAGACTTGGCCTCGACTTCAGCGCGTGGTTGTGGACCATCCCATGGTCCGCGTGCGCGGACTAGGACGTGACAAAGAGGCATCCCTGGGCGGGCATCTTATCGTTCTGGTGGAGGTATTACGAAAGGCCAGGATAGGCAGTCGAGAAATTTTACAGTCTGGCGTGATGCGCTTGGAGGTAGGCGGAAAAGAATAATAAAAACAGCGGGAAAAAATTTTGGCCCGCAGCTTGCTCAAGGATGGCTACAGGAAACTCGCGCGCATGACGGCGAATAACGGGGAACCCGACACCAAGCACCGGTTCCGCCCTCGAAACAAACAATAAAAGTCGTAACGCCGCACTTCGTGGAACGCACCCGCCCGGTGTTTTCACGGCGGGGCACGGTCACCGATGACAAACACGGGATAGGCGCCATTTCTCGAATGCAACGGGGAGAGACAACTGCATGACGACAATTCGAAAAGACATCATCACTCTGACCGACGACGAATGGCAGCGATTCGCAAACGCGCTGAACGCCTACAAGGCGGCTACTGACCCGGACACGGGCCTGTCGCTTTACGACTTGTTCACGAAGCGCCATATGGAGTCGATGATGGAACTCACGCTATTGCCGGGCGAGACCGGGACGCAGCGCAATGCCGCTCATCGGGGCCCGGTATTTCTGCCGTGGCACCGCGTGGCGCTACGGGATCTGGAGCTTGATCTCCAGCGTCCTGAGTTCGATCCCTGGGGGCCACTGCAGAACGCGTACTACGACGCGAGCAATCCACCTGAGCCGTTGGCGATTCCCTACTCTCGGTTTTTCGGCATGGGCAACACCTGGCAGACGCACGCCGTCTGGGACCGAATCGGCCACAACGGTTCTGCGACTCAAGGTCGTCGCGTGGTGGACGGTCCTTTCGCGCACTGGACATCCATCATCTGGAATGATGCGACGCAGTCGTTCGTCCCGAGAGACGGCGTCCTGCGCAACTTCCGGACTGGGTCGGTGATGCCCGGAGTGCCCAACGTGCGTGCGCGAGCAAACGCGGTATACGACACGCATCCGTGGAACGAACTCAATACCACCGGGTTCCGCAACATGCTCGAAAGTCGACATAACACCGTTCACAACATCATTGGGGGTGACATGCTGGCCGGGACGTCGCCGAACGACCCGGTGTTCTGGCTTCATCACTGCAACGTTGATCGATACTGGGCCGCATGGCAGCAGGTACGTGGCATGACGACCTACGCCCCAAACGGTGAAGGCCCGCCGGGCCACAACCGTTACGATCAGCTGAGCCACACGTTCTTGCCGGTCACGGTCGACGAAGCGCTTGATCTCGAGGCCAGCGATGTCGCCTACGACAGCTACGCCTGATAGCCAATAACCGAAGCAAATTTGGGAAACCCTATGAAGCGCAGAGAATTTATTCGTACCACGGGCATCTTTACGGCACTTGGCGTCGCGACCGCGACCTTTCGCCGCACGGCGAACGCGGTAGAAGAACAGAGTGCCGTTCAGGCAACGTCGGCGCCCCATCCCCATGGCCACCTCCATGGAAATGGGCCGGCGAACGCCGAGCCGGCCACGGTGCTGGATGCGTTCAGTTACCGCGGTAGGCGCGTCAAGGTGCTGCATCGCGGTGGCCGGGCTCGGCTCTTCAGGAAACGGACGGCCGAGTGCGAAACCCTGTCCATCGATGGTCACGAGAAGAGCCCGCATATCTTCACGCGGGTCGGAGAACACTATGCCTCGCATATGCTCCCGTATGAGACGTATCGGAACCCGCGCGACCTGGTCAAGCGGCTGGTGGATGAAGATGGCCGTTTTTTCATCCTGTGACTTGACTGTTGCGCGCGGTGGCATGAATAACCGGAAGTGGCTGTTTCCGTTGGCCTATCTCGGATGGTTGAGTGTCGCCGCGGCTGATGGTGGCGCGCTTTGCGAGGCGCCGACCGACAGCGGGCGTGGCGCCGAGTCCCCGGTCGTTATCGAGCGGTTCGTTTACCGAGACAAGAGCATCGCGGTTTCACGAACGGGTAACCGTGCGGATGACGCCGTGCGGGTCTGCGTCGACGGCCGCCAGTGGCCAGCCGATCTGATTGTGCGCGTCGGCGATGAGTTTACGTCGAGACTGTTGCCCTATCAGCAGTTCCCGAAGCTCCCGGACCTGATCAAGACGCTGATCGATAACGACGGCGTGCTGTTTCGGATCGGACCGTGACGCTGCGAGAGCCATACGTGTTCCCGGTGGGGGCGTCAGGTGTTCCGGGGCGATGGACATCGAGCGCGGCTCGGCCCGGAGCCACGTTCACCGCCTGTCGAAAAACGCCTGCGGCTAGGCGCCGGGATAACGGCGAACAGCGAATCCGATGGCAACCCGTCTGGGCTCCAGTGCGTCACCCCGGTTAGCAGAAGCCACTCGTCAGAACCGTCGGTCATCCTTTACTTCAACGCTTAAGTAATACGCAGTCTTCCGGAGAGTCTCTATGTCCGTTCAGGCCAACCGCTGGATCTTCCAGGCATCCGATTCCACCAACGGTACCGAGTTGTGGATCACCGACGGCACGACGTCTGGCACTCAGTTGCTCAAGAACATCAACCCGGGTTCCTCAGGGTCAGTGCCGCTTTATCTGTCGACGTTCGGGAAGGACAAGGTCCTTTTTTCGGCGACGGACGCAAGCAACGGCCGAGAACTGTGGATTTCGGACGGGACCGAGGCGGGAACGCGGCTGGTGAAGAACATCAACCCCGGGACTGGTGGCTCGTTGCCCCAGAATTTCACCGACTTAGGGAATGGGCATGCGATTTTCACCGCCTCGACTGGCGATACCGGTGCCGAGTTGTGGATCACCGACGGGACCGAGGCGGGTACAAGGCTGCTAAAGGAACTGTTCAACGGCACCGGCAGTTCTTCACCGCAGAACTTTACCGCGCTCGGTAACGGGCTTGTGCTGTTCACCGCGGAGGATGGCGTTAGTGGGCGCGAATTGTGGGTCACGGATGGTACCGAAGCGGGCACGGTTCTGGTCAGTGACATCTTCACCGGCACGTCCGGATCAGCGCCCACCAGCTTCGTTCCGATCGGAGAGGGGCGAGCGCTCTTCAGTGCAAGCTCCTCCTCCGCGGGCGACGAGTTGTGGATCACGGATGGAACCGCGGGCGGCACGACGCTCGTGAGCGACATACTTCCGGGCTCCGAGGGCTCCAATCCGACGAACATCACCGCACTTGGCGATGGCAAGTGGCTTTTCGTTGCCGAGGACAATGCCAATGGCAGTGAGTTGTGGATTACGGACGGCAGCGCTGCCGGCACCCACCTGGTTACCAATATTCGTTCAGGGGCCACAGGTTCATTCCCCTTGAATGTAACGTCCCTGGGTAATGGCAAGGCGCTGTTCACGGCGGACGACGGCGCCAGAGGCGCCGAACTGTGGATTACGGACGGCACGGCGGGCGGCACGATGCTGCTCCGGGACATTGCGCCGGGTGCGGCGGGTTCGGGCGTGCAGTACATCACGGCGCTAGGTGACGGCAAGGCCGTGTTCCGTGCCAACAACGGCAGCAGCGGGGCGGAACTGTGGATCACGGATGGCACCAGTGCCGGCACGCTTATGGTGAAGGATATCAATCCCGGTGCCGGGAGTTCCGCTCCCCAGTACATTACGGCGCTGGGTGACGGCACGGCTCTATTCCGTGCGAACAATGGCAGCAGCGGGGCGGAGTTGTGGATCACGGATGGCACCAGCGCGGGCACCACGCTCTTGAGGGACATCAACGCCGGTCTCGCGGGTTCATCACCAATTGGATACGTGGGGCTGCGCGTGAATTCTTCCCCCACGGCGAATCCGGACACGTTGGCGGCGGTCGAGGATGCGCCGATCGTGTTCACCGCGGCGGAACTGCTCGCCAACGATACTGACCCGGACGGCGATACGCTCATGATTGCCAGCGTCGCTTCCGGAATCGGTGGGACGGTCCTGCTTCAGTCGGATGGGAGCGTTTTATTTACGCCAGATGCCAACTTCAACGGCACCGCCGATTTCACCTATACGGTTACCGATGGGGCTGCCTTCGGTGCGCCAGTCTCGGTCACCGTGGAGGTGGCTGCGGTCAATGATCCAGCCGTGGTTAGCGGCGATGTCACCGGCACCGTGTTGGAAGACGGCGTTCCGGGCTCGGTGAGCGGTGCCCTGGGCTTGGAGGATCCGGACGGTCCGTCGAGCTTCGTCGCTGTCACGTCGCTGACCTCGAGCGATCTGGGCTACGGCTCCTTCACGATTACGGCAGAGGGGATCTGGACCTACGTCCTCGATAACAACAACGCCACTGTCGATGCGCTGGACGCTGGGCAGGAACTGACGGATACCTTTACCGTAGTCACGGGCGACGGGACCGAACAACAGGTGACCGTCATCATTCATGGCCAGACCGATGTCGCGGAGTCTGCGCCAAGCGATATTCGCTGGCTCGCCTCGAGCCCGAACAATCGGAGCATCCCCGCGGCCGGCGAGCCGATTGCGCTGCTCACGGCAATAGATCAAGACTCCTCGGACTTCAACTACACCCTGCTGGCCGGAAGCAGTGCCGATTTTTCCGTGACCAACGGCGTCGTCACGCGCAACTCGGCATTCGGCGCGGGGCAGACCTACACGCTGAATCTGCGGGCGACCGATCCG
Source organism: Methylolobus aquaticus (assembly GCA_004168015.1). Lineage (GTDB taxonomy): Bacteria > Pseudomonadota > Gammaproteobacteria > Methylococcales > Methylococcaceae > Methylotetracoccus > Methylotetracoccus aquaticus. The sequence goes on along the minus strand of SEYW01000010.1, from coordinate 123,462 downwards.
ACGGGTCGGTTCCATGACGAAGCGTTTACGATCCGCACCGGAACCTCCGCTGCCGACGTGATGAACGGTACGAGCGGGGACGATGTCATGTACGGACAGGCCGGCAACGACACCCTGAACGGTGGGGCAGGGGATGACAGCCTGTTTGGGGGCGCAGGTGCCGACATCGTCAATGGCGGCGATGGCAACGACATTCTGGGCGGGGGCAACGGTAACGACTCGCTCTACGGTGGTCTGGGCGATGACACCTTTCTCTACACCGTTGGAGAAGGCGCGGATCGGGTATCCGGTGGTGACGGAACCGACACGCTCATTGCCAAGGGCACCGCGGTCAATGACACGCTTGTTGTGCGGGTGACGGCCGGACAAGTCGACTTCCTGGCGGGAGGCTCGGTTACTGGTATCGAACACCTCGTGCTCGATATGGGGGCCGGCGTCGACACCCTGAGCTATGCCGGCAGCGGCGCGGGGATCAGTGTGAACCTCGGTTCCGGTGCCGCCACCGGTTTCGATCAGATCTCCGGCGTGGAAAACCTCATCGGTGGTGCCGGCGCCGACGTCCTGTTCGGCAATGACGCATCTAACTCGCTGAACGGCGGTGCCGGCGGCGATACCCTCTGGGGAGGCGGTGCTGTTGACACGATAGATACCGGTGCCGCGAACGATAATCTCGTGGACCGTATCGTATATAGCGACGCTCAGGAGGGCGGTTTGGGCGAAACGATCCTGCGTTTCGACAGCACCGGTACGGCAGCACAGCGCGACACCATCGACTTCACCGGCGTGCTGAGTACACTGCTCGATGCGAATCAGGACGGTGAACTCGGTTTCGGCTCCAGCGCCACTTCAAACAACAGTAACACGATCGTAGATCTGGCGAATGTCGAGGCCTTATACCTCGCTGGCACGGCCAACGACGGTGTCGCCACGGTCGATTTGACCAATGCGGCGGCTGTGGCCGCCGAATTCAATGCGGAGTTCAATTTGACGGTCACTCAGGGGGAACAGACGTTGCTGGTGATCAACGACAATGTCAGCGGAAGCAATCAAGCGGCGCTGTGGCTCTACACCGAGTCGGGTGCCGGCATCAGCAGCGATAACCCGATCGCAGCGACTGAACTGACATTGATCGCCGTAGTTCAGGCGAATGCCACGGTCGTCAGCGGCCAGTTCGATTTTGTTTGAAAAATCCATGGTGTCCGGGCCGGTTCCCCAGGGATCCGACCCGGGCGTCATCCAGGGTTCTGCGAAATTCGCGACTGAGTCAAAGCCCCAGAGCTACGACGCGTACTTTGCCGCTCCGGGCGGCCGTTAGTCGAACGACGGAAATTCCATGAAGAATACCGGCCTCCTATTGGGCAGGACCTTTCCTTCCGCCCAAGCGGCGATGCTCTTGCTGGCCATCGTCTTCCCTCCGCGCGCCCTGTCGGGCGCACCCAACGGCGAAATCGAGCCATTCGCCGCCTTCGTAAAGAGCGGCACCGCGGCTGACCGGATTGTGCCGGACTTCGTCGTGAAGTTCCGTATTCCAATGGATACCCGATGGAGCGTCAGCCCGGTTACGGAACGGGCCAGGGCAACCTTCGCCAAGAGTTCTGCCAAAGCCCGAACTGTCGCGAACGAAACAGTCGTCACCGTGGTCGCCGGTGGACGGGCGCGACGGGCGGGCGGCTATGAACGGTGCAACGCGTGGGCCTACGCCAATGAATTGAGGGTGCGCTACGACCTGCGGACGCGTTGATCGGCGCCTCGGCGCCCAGGTTTCGATCCCAGCTCGCGTCGGTGCGTTTCAACCAGTCAACGAAAGCCTCCGTCACGGACGGGCGGAGTCGTTCAGCTTCTGTTCAGCGAGCCCCCGCTATTGTTCTTGTACCGGCCGGTTGGCGGCCGGAACGCCCTCGGATTCGTAACGGAGCACGATCCATGAAACGCGCACTGGTCATCATCTTCAGCGCGGGCATCATCGCCAGCGCCAGCGCCGGCGCACGATCAGCACGGGCATTCCGCTTGGCATCGTCATCATCACGGTCATGATCAGGGTTACCCTAGACCCAGGCATCGGATTCCGGTGTACCCGGTCTACGTTCCGCGGCCCATTCTGTACCGCCCAGCGCCGATTTACCGCTGGTGCGGGGATCACTGCCCGCCGCGCCGCCATGAACACAGTTCGCTGCCCCTGGCTGCCGGGGGCATCGTTGGTGGAGTCGTATGAAACGAGGTGGCTTACGGCCATCCAACCGAAATCATCGGCGGGTCGGTAATCGGTTCGGTGATCAGCCATGAATTGGGTCAACGTTAGAGGGTTGGGCTGCCGCGAAATCGGACAGCCAAGCCGTCCCGACGCAATGTGCTAGTTTCCCGGCAGTTAAGCGCCACACCATGCGTTTGCTGCTGATCGAAGACGATCCCGAATTGGTCCAGCAGATCGGATCCGGTCTGCGCGACGCAGGGTAAGCGGTCGATCGCAGCCGCGAGGGTCATGACGGCTGTTATCTCGGGCAGGCAGTTCCTTTCGGCCTCGCGGTCCTCGATCTCGGCCTTCCCGGGCTTTTCGGGATCGACGTGATCCGCCGCTGGCGCGCATCGGGGATGGCATTCCCGATCCTGATCCTGACGACCGGGGACCGCTGGCAGGACCCTGCGCGCACCTTCAGTGCTTACCGCTGCGGCTGTGTCAACGCTGCGGCGATGCCCTCGGCAAAGCCCTCTTCTACGGTTTCGATCGTGGTGCTGCCTCCATAGATGCCACCCCAGGCAAATGTCTTCTGGACTTTGAAGTCTGCCAGGCGCGAGTTCTGTGGCAGAGCCAACAGCGTGACCTCCGCATCGATGTGGATCTGGCCCAGTCCCGCCAATATGAGTCGGGCAACGGCGTTCCCTTTGTCGTAGCGCGTGAGCAACACCTCGATCCGGTAGGGTTGGGGTTCTTCCGCCGCGGCATTCCGTTGTTTCAGAATGTCTATCCGCGCGGCGATGCGCTGAGACAACCGGTCGCGTTCCTGTTGGATCAGCGCGATGCCGGGCTTGGCGCTGACCGTCACCGTGACCGTATCGTTGCTGTCGACTACCGTGCCCGCAGGTGGGGTATGCGTGAAGTGCGCTTCAGGCGCTGTGGTGGCGCATCCGGAGACCAAGGCTGAGGCGACGAGGATGCCAGTAATGCAGTTCTGGCGCGTGCTGCAGATGTTCATTGTTGTCTCCCGCGGGCGATTCGGGCGATCCGCCCAACCCTTCCGGATGGGAAGGGACCGGGTGCACCGCGGCGCTTCGGCCCGCGTCCCGTGCGCGCGCGTACGACCATGCGCCCGTGCGAAAAGGCGGTCAATAGGCTCTATTGCCTAGGCCTCGAGACATTGGCTTGCCTTTGTGCTGCGCTCACGATCCATGCGTCGACCGACACTTATGCGATAGTTGATCGTTGTATGCAGAGCGCCCCTTGCGGATCTGTCGCAGCCACCTTAACCAGTGAGTCACCCCAACCTATGTCGGCGAAAATCGCCTTTGCCCACCTGGGGCAGACACACGACGAGTTTCCAGCTGTGAGAACGGCATTGACGGCACGGGGTATCGCCTGCGAACTGGTCCATCTGGATCGTCTCGATACCCCGGGGCCCATTGAGTACGCGGCGGTCAACGTGCGCGAATGCCGCGGCTATCACCTGGATGGCGGGTTCCTGGACAAACTCGAAGTCATGACGCGGCGGACGGCACCCGCCATCTGCATCAACTCCTTCGCGGTGGCCAGCGGCACGCTGGACAAAGCCGCTTACCTGCCGGGTCTGGCAGAGGCCGGTATCGATCTGGTTCCCACGCATTGGATCTCCGAAGGCAACGACTGGACACTGGAGTCGGTCATGCGTGAAACGGGTTGGCTCGATTTGGTCGTCAAGCCCTGTGTTTCCTCTAAGAGCTGGCAGACGTTTCGTCTCAGACAAACTCCGATGGGCATGGAACTGTTCGCGGCCGGCATACCGACGCAGCCGACGCTGCTCGGTCTGGCCGCAGCCAATGAGACGTTGCGTCAGGCGCTTGCTGGCCGTGCAGTATGCGTCCAGCGTTTTCTGCCAGAGATCCAGCGGCATGGCGAAGTCTCTTTCGTCTTCTTGGGGGGCGCGTTCAGTCATGCCATACGAAAGACCGTTGCGGAGGGGGGCTGGTTGGCACACGAGTTCTATGGCGGACGGAACGCCGTCTGTGAAGTCGATACCGCCGATATCGCCTGGGCCGAGCAGGTTCACGCAGCGATCGTGCAGCGTTTCGGCCATTTGCACTACGGCCGTGTCGATGCGATTCCCGATGGGAAGGGCTGGCGCCTGCTGGAAGGCGAACTGGTCGTACCGCGCCTGTTCCTGCGTGAGGGGCAGGCGGTAGAGCGCTATGCGTCAGTGCTGGCGGCAGCGATTGCAGCAAACTGAGTCGAATGCCCGCCGACGTCGACACACGTCACCGTGGAGGCGGGGCGCGCGATAGGATGACGCGCAGCGACCGGCCAGGGCTCGGGCCGATCCGGGCGATCATTCGCTGAGCAGATAAAGCCCGAGGGAATTCAGCACGTAGATGGCGAAGAGCCCCAGGCTGACCCAGCCGACGGTGCCGAACACGCGGTTGCCGGTACGGCCGAACAACCCGACGATCGCGAGGCTGGACATGATCACGGCCGACAGCGCCGAGACGCCGTGGATGGGCGAGACATGGGACAGGATGGGACCGGGCAGGAATGCCAGGTCGTCGATCGCGATGATGACGATGTCGAACAGATTGCTGCCGAGGAGATTGGCGATGGCCATGTCGATTGCCCCGAGTCTGAGGGCGCCAATCGTCACGGCGAGTTCCGGCAACGAGGTGGTTGCGGCGACCAGGAGCGTGCCGACGAAGGTATTGCTCCAGCCCATCATGGCGGCAATATCGCCGGCGACGAAAGGCAGGGCGACACCGGCGGCCGCGACGATAATTCCGGCGACGACATACCCCAGGCTTGCCGTGCGCAGCGTAACCGCCGGATAGCGTTCGGTGACGTCTTCGACGAAGTCCGACATCTGCTCCCGCTCGTACAGGAAGATGGAACGCATCGCGGCGAAATACAGCAGGATGATGACGGGAGAGTAGAGGCCGACGTGACCCAGTGTCGGTAACACGATCTTGCCGTCGATCAGGAGATTGGCGCCGACGAAAGAAATCAGGGCAATCCCGTAGGCAGCCGACAACACATGCCCTTGACGGGCGCGCCGGTAGATCGATTCATCCCGAGACAGGAAGTCGATGACCACGAGTATGGACAGATTGAACACGCAGCTGCCGAGCACGTCGCCAACCGTGATGTTCGGCGCATTGGCCAGCGTCACCGAGCTGATGCCGGTGATCAACTCGGGCAGGGAGGTCGCGGTTGCGAGCAGGACGAGCCCGATCCAGTTCCCGGAAAGGCCGGTCTTTTCGGCGATAATGTCGCCGTACAGGGAGAGCCGGGTGCCGGCCAGGCCAATGGCCACGATGCAGCCGATGAATTTTGCCCAGACGACCAGTTGGGCGGGCTCCATGACGATCCTTTCCTTTGCCTGTGGCGTTGCCGCTAGTTTGATGACGCGGGGTTACCGGGTGATATCACGAGTGGATCATAGCGTATCGACGGCGCGCGATGCGCGAGTCAGGCCGCAGTGATTGCCGATCTACTCACCGCGCGTCGTTTGTTATGCGCCTCTAATCTGGCCTATGGCGTGACGGCGGACGTTCGCTCGCCGGATGATCTGGCAATTACGCCGCCGGTGCTGCTGTCCCGCGAGGTGATCGCCAGGCTGGCCGCGGCGGTGGACTTCGAACCGGGCTCCTTTTGTGCCCATCAGTCTTCCAGTCGGGCCGGCATCGATGCGTTTCTGTACGGGGAGACTGACGAGTCCGCCATTCTGGCATTCCGCGGTACCTTGCCGGCGCGGCTCGTGGCCGATCGGGATCGGCTCGACCGGATATTTGCGGACTGGCTCAACAATGCGCGAGCGCACCTGGTCGCGGGTGACCGCATTGGCGTGCCGGGCTACGTGCACGAGGGGTATGCACAGTCCTTGGATGCATTGTGGTGGGGAGCCGGTGGCCTCGGGGAACTGTTGCCCCGGATCCGGCTCGCCGTCGCGCAGGGGCGCCGTTTGCTGCTCACCGGTCACAGCAAGGGCGGTGCGCTGGCGCAACTCGCTGCCTTGCGGTTGGCGGAGGGAGGGCACGGACGCAGGCCGGCCGCAGTCCATACCTTCGCCGCGCCGCGGGCTGGAAATCACACCTTCGCAAACGCTTTCGAAGCCGTGTTGGCGGGAAGTGCCTGGCGCTTCGAGTTCCAGGACGACCTCGTTCCTCACCTTCCGCCTACCGAGGCTCTCTGGTTTGCGGTGCGGTCGGCGCTGCAGGGCAACGAATCATCCCGCGCTGAAGGTTTCGGCGAGGGTGCCTGGGCGGCACTCAAGGCGCGAAGTCAGGCAGTCGGACAGATCGGCTCCTATGAGTCCGCAGGGCAGCTCCAGTTTATCGATTGGGAGGACCATCTTCGTGACGGCGACACGCCGGCTTTGCGGGACGAGCGAGTCCTGCGCCTGGTGCGAGCGTTGGCACTGTCGCTTCCGGAGGTTTCCCGAGCCCATTTGCCGATGCAAGGTTATGGCTATATGGATTTTCTCGAGCGCAAAGCCTGAGTGCGCAGCGGCGCAATTCGGCGGGACATAGACCCTTGCCCGGTCAACCCGTGTAAGATCACGGCCTCCAGACATGTCGAGTTACAGGAGGATGGGATCGATGTTCGGACAATCGCTAACACAATACTGGTGGTTACTGCTGCTGCGCGGCATCCTGGCGCTGCTGTTCGGGCTGGGCGCCTTCGTGGTGCCGGGGCTGACACTGGCTTCGCTGGTGCTGCTTTTCGCCGCTTTCGCGTTCGCCGACGGTGTGGTCGAGGTCTACCATGCGATCCGCATCCGCTCGCACAGCGAGAATTGGTGGCTGCTGTTGCTCGAAGGTTTGCTTGGTATCGCCTTCGGTGTGATCACGTTCCAGGCCCCGGACATCACGACGCTAGTGCTGCTGATCTACATTGCGGCATGGGCGATCGCGTCCGGAGTGATGCGCATCGCGCTGGCCATACAGGTGCGCAAGGAGATCGAAGGGGAATGGATGATGGCGCTCGGGGGGCTGGCATCGCTGCTGTTTGGCGTGCTGATGCTCGCCCGCCCCGGAGCCGGCGCCATGGCCGTGATCTGGTACATCGGCGCGTGGGCCATCGCGATCGGCCTGTTCCTGATCGTGGTCGCGTTCGAGGCCCGCGGACTCGGCAAGCGCCGCGAGGCCGCGCGGGCAGCCTGAACTCTCTATCGACCGCGGGCGGGTCGGCCGTTTATCGGCCGATCAGCCTTTTGACGCGGGCCTTGAGGCTACGGGCTTTCTCGGCCTCGACCTCGTCGAGGTAGGCTCTCAGCCGCGTGTGCTGCTCGACGAGGTCGCCTTGTGCCGCCAGCCAGTCCCATAGCACTGTTTTGTTCGCGACCAGCGCTTTGAGCCAGCCCAGGGCAAGGCGGATTTCAGCGTCTCCCGGAGCGGCGGCGTCCAGCGCGGCGATTGCTTCGTCGTTCAAGCGCAGAAACAACTCGCGCTGTTCTCGCGGATGGGATTCCTTGAATTGCCACCCCAGACAAAAATTCGAAACGCGTCTGGGGTGGATGGCCAGCCGCAACCGCGCACAGTTCTGCAGGCCCCAGGCCGTGTCTCCGGCGTGTCCGAACTCGACCGGAAAGGGGTGGTGCTGCAGGAACTCGGTGCGGTAGACGTTGGCAGCACTGCTGCCAAGTACGGAAGCCGTCACGTAACTGCACAGCACCATGATGGTTTCGAGCCGTGTCAGCAGGCGTGGAGCCTCATCGAAGGCAAAGGCCTCGCCAATGTCGTGGACGGGCCAGCGCACGGCGGCGGGCGTACGGCCGTCCTCCTGGACCATCCGCGGGGGAGAAACCACCACGTCGGCATTGAGTCGTTCCGCGCTTGTCAGCAGGTCCGCAATTCCCTCGCAACTGATCGTATCCCCGATCGTCGACACATAAGTCCAGGGCGCTCCGGCCAGCGCGATGGCCGCATTCCATGACTGATAGAGTCCCGGCGGTGTCGACAGGATCGTCGCATTTAAAGGTGCCAATCGTTCGCGCAGCAGTTCGGCCGTGCCATCGGTGGACTGGCTGTCGACCGCGATGACGCTCTCGACCTCGGGGAGCCACTTGCCGACCGCATCGAGGTGACGAGCCAGGGCGTCGCGGCAATTGAGCGTGGGCAGGATGACGGATACCGGCAACGACATCGCGGCATTAGACCACGGAGCGACACGTCGGGCCAGCGCGGACCTCGTGGTGAGTGGACTGCGACAACTGAACGCCGTTCTCCGAGAGGAGCCGACGGGTGACGATTCCTGCCCGTGCAGCCGCTTTCGGCTACGGTGGGCCCGGTCGACATCCGCAGGGAGGCTGCCCAGTCCGGTCGCCATTCCGCGGACTAGACTTGTGGCCAGCGAGTCACATCCGGCTCGATCGTTGCGGGAGCAGCAGCCATGACTACGAAGTGCCTCACTGGATTCGATCCCCCCGTTGGCCCGCGCTCGACGCTGGCCGATCATGATTTTCCGCGGCCCATGCGCTTCCGCATCAGTGGCTCGCGTACCCATTCCGCACGCGCGCGCTCACGTCCGCTTTGGGCCGAGGCGTTGCGGCTTGACACGCGCGGCGCCGAGGCCGGCGTCGTGGCGCTGCTCGGGTTTGGCGCTGCCGGCTATTTCGGCCTGTATCAGGGGGTTGCGCTGGGCATGGGCGAGATCCTCGAACAAACACTGGGCGAAACGGTCGGCGCCGTGGAACTGCTCGAGGGACTGGTTCGAATGATGGTCGGCTGGGTCGTCTTTCTGGTCATGGGCTTCGCAACGATCATCCTCAGCCGGCATTGTCTGACCGCCAGCGAGCCACCGGTGTTGCCAGAGCCAACGCCGGAAGGCGAAAAGGAACATGGTCTCGGCTACGACTGATCGGCCTGAGCGCGCGGTAATCGTCTTCGCCGTTTCGTTTCCAGCCCGGCTCCGCCCCGGTTTCCTCAGCGCGCAGCGCTGTCCCACTCGCCGCGGGCGGTAACCCCAGCGCCAACGGGATAACCCAATCGCGACAATCTGCAGCAGGGACTCGTAACAACGTCATACCGGCAGGAAAGCATGTATGCAGCAGCCAGGGATGGCATGCCCGGTACCGCCCTTGGCCCTGGATTCCGGTAATCCCTGCCGGAACGACAACTTTCTTTGAATCGGCTGAATATCCTCGCGAGTCAGGACGGGATATGCGGCCTTCGCGGGCTTTCTCGACACTACGGCCGGCGGCATCTCCAGCAAGTCAATCGTGTCAGTACACGGTCCGCGCGGTAAATAGTTGACAGCGCGGTAGTATCTTCGCGCCTTATCGTTCTTCCACCGGGCAATTCGCTCGGTCACCGACAGCTTTTTCGTCACGGGAGTAGCGAACATGGCGCAAATACAGAAATCCAGAACGATACGGGCGGCTCATTGGCTGATGTTGGCGGCCGCGGGCCTGGTCGGAATTCCGCAGACAGGAACGGCCGCGCCGGCCTGCGGGCCCGAAATCAAGGCGGAGATCGCCAAGCAGCTCAACAGTGCCGCGAATTTACCCGAAGCCGAGCAGCTAAAGTTGCAGGCTCAGTTGTACGAGCAATATCAGTTCTGTGCCAAGGACGATACGCCGCCGGCGAGTGCCTTCCTGACGGCTGCTCGGATGTGCGGTGCTGCGGTGGGTTATACCGGTAGCCTGTTCTACGAGGAGATGAGTTGCTGCGGCTACGATCCCCAGCGGCGCACTTTTGCGTGCCCGGTCAAGGTCAAACAGAACTTCGGCTTCGGGCCAGCGCCGAATCCAGGTAGCCGGGAATACGTTTTGAACTGTGTCGCGGATGATGCGGGGGTGCTCCGGCCCGTGGGCTACGACAGCGTCCACCTGGCCGATTCCCGGTTGCGGCCCACCTGGCAGTTTGCCGTGGTGGCGAATGCTGTCGATCACCTCGGTCTGGTGCAACCGATGAACGGCGGGCTCCGGCGCGCGCGGTCGATCCTGTCGTGGGATTTCAAGCCGACCGATTGCGATTACAAGCCGATTTGGGGCAACTGGCTGGATTACCGGATCCGTCTCGATCAGTGAGCTTTCGGGGGACGTCAGGGCCGAGCGGCCCCGGCCATGGAGCGGCCTTCATCGGCCAATCCTCGCTGTTTGTGCGTTTAGCGGACCACCGGGGCTCCCGAGATGCCCCGGTAGTCCGCCAGCACTGCAAGTGTGAAGTTCGTGATTCTATTCGAGGTTGGCGTGCCGGGTGCGCATCTGCTCCTCGGGAATCTTCTTGGCATGGATCACATGCGAGATCGTCGCCTCGAGGAACAGGAGCGTCGACAGCTCGAAGGTCGTGCCCATCGGCATGCCGACGATGCGGCTGTACTGCTCCGGAGTGCCGATCTGGAACACCACGTTGGCCATGTCGCCCATGGTGGAACTCTTTTTGGTGCTGATCAGGGCGATTGTCGCCCCCTGTTCCTTGGCCTTCTTGACGAAGGCCAGCATGGTTTCGGTCTCGCCCGACCCCGAAATCACGATCAGCAAGTCCCCCGAGCGAATGCTGGGTGTGACGATCTCCCCCACGACGTAGCATTCATACCCGCCATGCATCAGACGCATGCCGAAGAACTTCGCGATCAGTCCGGAGCGGCCAGCACCGGCCACAAAAATACGCTTGCTGCGGTCCAGCAGGTTCGTCAACTTGGCGTCGTAGGTACGATCCGTGGCAGCCAGAACACTGCCGATCTTGCCCATGATGAACTTGTGGTGGTTGGCATCGAGCAGTTCGCGGATCTCGCGCGCGGCGTCACCCGGTGACTTCGCTCCGTAGATCGCGGCGCCGACGACGACGATATTCGCGCCGGCCTTGGCGACCCGGGTCGCCGTGGACTGATTGATGCCGCCCGCGACCGAAATACGCACCGGCAGACCCAACTTGGCGACCGCCTGCAGATCGGCGAAGGGCGTCTGACCGGCTGCCTGAGCATCGAGGCCCGTGTGGACGCCGACGATCTGCGCGCCGAGACGTGCCGCTTCGCGCGCGCACGCGAGTTTGTCCGGCACGTTGATGAGGTCAACCTGAACCTCGGCATTGTGAGCGTTGGCGGCCTTGACGACACCGGCGATGGTCGGGGAACCCGAAACGCCCAGCACGGTGCAAATGTCGGCGCCGGCGGCGTAGAACGGGGCCGCTTCGTATTCACCCGCATCCATGGTCTTCAGATCGACCAGGACCAGTTTATCGGGGAAGCGCTTCTTCATCTCGGCGACGATGGCGATGCCGTTGTGCTTGATGCTGGGCGTGCCGATTTCAAAAATGTCGACATAGGGGGCCGTCAAGGCCGCCAGCTTCATCGTCTGAGCGATGTCGAGCGTGTCCAATGCCAACTGAATTAGAGGTCTAGCCATGATGGTGCTCCAATGGATTCATGTTCGTTCCCGACGGTCTCGTGAAGTACGACCCGCTGAGGTCACTGGGGCGGGCGACGGTCTGGATATGCGCAGAGCAACCGGGGGCCGGTCGACGCCGGGCCATATGCTAGCAGAGTAATCTCCCAAAGTGAGGAGGGGGACAGAGTTGCCGGACGCTTCCGGTTGACGCCGGCTCGAAGTTGGGGAAGATACACTCGGACATACCTGCAATTTCATTCAAAAAAGGGGAAAACCAGCGTGTTGACCGGCGTCATTCTCGATCTCGATGGAACCGTATACCTCGGTTCGCAACAAGTTCCCGGTGCGTCAGACTTCGTGGCATTTCTTGCCGACAAGGGCATTCAGTGCCTGTTCGTCACCAATCGGTCGAACCGGAAGCCCGAGGACGTGGCCGGGCATCTGCAGGAGTACGGGATCCCTTGTGAGGTCGAGCATGTGCTGACCTCGTCTCAGGCTGCAGTGCAGTACCTCAAAAGCGGTAGCGCGTATGTGATCGGAGAGGAAGGGCTGACCTCGGAACTATCCAAGGCGGGAATCGCCATCACCGACCGCGACCCGGACTATGTGATCGTCAGCCTGGACCGGCAGTTCAGTTACGAGAAGCTGACGACGGCCTGCAACCTGATCGCCGGCGGGGCGACCTTCATCGCGACCAACCCGGACAAGGTGCTCAAGGTAGCGACGGGTCTCAATCCGGGCACCGGTTCGATTGTCGCGGCTGTCGAAGCCGCCTCGGGGGTCAAGCCGTTGGTGATCGGAAAGCCCGAGAAGCTGATCATGGAAATGGCGTTGGCGCGCATGGGGCTCGCGGCGGAAGACGTGTTGGCGGTCGGGGACAACGTCATGACGGATATCCCGGCGGGCGCTGCGGCGGGCATGCGCACGGTTTTGCTGCTGACCGGCGTCAGCCAGCGGCACGAGGCGGATTCCGGGCCCTTTCGCCCCGACTGGGTGCTCGACGGTTTCGCCGAACTCACCGCCCTGGTGCGGGAACTCACCGAGTCGTGATCCGACGTCCACGGCCGGAGGCCGTTCGGCTGTCCCTCCGCACGTTGACAGGGATGACAAAGCCCTCTTTACTAGCCGCGCCCCTCGGCAGGGCCGTTGCAATGGCGACGCTCTGTGTGCGGCGATCAGCGAGCAAACATAAGGTCGAAAAATACAGGAGCGAGGAACACCGATGGCCATCAATTTGATCGATGCCGTGATGGAAAATCTGAAGGGACCCGTGCTGGAACAGTTGGGGTCCTGGATTGGCGAAAGCCCCGAGAAGACACATGAAGTCACCAGCGGGCTCGTCCCGACGATTCTGGCGGGCCTTGCCGAGAAAGTCGCCGAGCCGGAGGGCTCGTCGCTTTTCGGCACGATTCTCGATCAGGTGGACGACGGTCTCCTGGACAAGCTGGGCTCTGTCTTCAAGGGTGATGAAGCGGAGAAGGTGTCGGAAACAGGCGGCGGTTTGTTGACCTCGCTGTTCGGCGACAACCTGCTGACCACCGTCATCGCCGGCGTCGCCGGTGCCGCGGGGCTCGGCTCCGGAAAGGTGAAGACGCTGCTCGGTTTCCTTGCCCCGGTGGCGCTGGGTGCCCTGAAGCGCCTGATCACCCGCAAGGGTCTGAGCCTCAGCTGGCTCGTCGGCCTGTTCGCCAAACAGAAAGGCAGCATCAGCAGCATGCTACCAAAAGGCGTAGGCGGACTGCTGACCGCAGCGGCGACGGCCGCCGCGGCTGCCATCGGCGGTGAGGCCGAAGAGCCGGCCGTCGAGGTCAGTTGATCCGGCGAGCTGATTCGGATCCGGCGGTACCCTCGCAACCATTCACGATCCGGATGCCGCCGCCGGATCTCCAGGATCCACAGTCAGCCTAGGGGTCGTCGTCGCCAGATGGCTTGTTGCGACCATTGATGCCCGATTGCAGCGGGTTTCTCCCGCGCTCCAGTTTGGGACTCTCGTCCCGGTTGCAAGGATCTAAATTGGTGCGTCGCCGTGCGCGGCGCATCGACACTTTCCGCTGGCAAGTTACCAACAGGCCCACCACTGCGCCGCATCCGGCGAGACGGCGGCAGCCCACCGGGGGCGTGTGTACGGAAGTTGCTTGCGCCCATAGAAACTTTTCTTTCAGTCACCAACACGACACGTCATGGGCAAAACGTCCTCACCTGAAGCGCAAGAAGGCGACATCAGTACCGATCGAACCGGTTCTACGCCGGCGTCGATCAAGAAGGCATTCTGGGATCACCTGCTCTACATCCAGGGTAAGTTTCCCGCGCTGGCCACCCGCAACGACTATTACATGGCCTTGGCCCATACGGTGCGGGATCGCATGCTTCACCGCTGGGTCAGCACGGCCGCGGCATATACGACCCAGGGTTCTCGGACCGTCGCCTATTTGTCGGCCGAATTCCTGATGGGTCCGCATCTCGGCAATAACCTGATCAATCTCGGCTTGTACGAGGTCGTCGATGAAGCCATGCACGAACTCGGTCTGAAACTCGACGACCTGTTGGCGGAAGAGGAAGAGCCGGGTCTCGGGAATGGCGGCTTGGGGCGTCTGGCGGCCTGTTTCCTGGACTCGATGGCGACGCTGGAAATTCCGTCGCTCGGCTATGGCATCCGCTACGAGTTCGGCATCTTCGATCAGCAGATCGTCGATGGCTGGCAGGTCGAAAAGACCGACAAATGGCTGCGTTACGGCAATCCCTGGGAGATCATTCGGGCCGAGTGGGCGGTCGAGGTCAAGCTGGGCGGCTACACGGAAACCTTCATCGACGAGCGCGGACGCAGCCGCGTACGCTGGGTGCCGGCGAAGGTGGTGCTGGGGATACCCTATGACACCCCGATCCTGGGCTACCGCAACAACACCGCCAACACGCTGCGGCTGTGGCGAGCGGAGGCGCCTGAATCCTTCGATTTCGAAGTGTTCAACCGCGGTGACTATTACGGTGCCGTCAATCAGAAGATCGCTTCGGAAAATCTGACCAAGGTGCTTTATCCGAATGACGAGCAGATTCAGGGCAAGACGCTGCGGCTGGAGCAGCAGTTTTTTTTCGTGTCCTGTTCGCTACAGGACATGATCCGGATCCTTCGGGTTCAGAAGATCCCGCTCGAGCGCTTTCACGAAAAATTCACGATCCAGCTCAACGATACCCACCCCTGCATCGCCGTCGCCGAATTGATGCGTTTGTTCCTGGATGAACACGGCATGGACTGGGACACGGCCTGGTCGATCACCCGGCAGACCTTTGCGTACACCAATCACACCCTGCTCCCCGAAGCCCTGGAGCGGTGGCCTCTCGGCATGTTCGGGGCTGAGCTGCCGCGGCATCTGGAGATCATTTACGAGATCAACGCGCGCTTCCTGGACGAGGTGCGGATGCGTTTCCTCGGCGACGACCAGCGCGTGGCGCGGATGTCGCTGATCGACGAAGCCGGTGAACGCTATGTGCGGATGGCCCATCTCGCCTGCGCCGGCAGCTACGCGATCAATGGCGTCGCCGAATTGCATTCCGAACTGTTGAAACAGGATGTCCTGAAGGACTTCTTCGAACTGTGGCCGGAGAAATTCAGTAACAAGACCAACGGCGTGACGCCGCGGCGCTGGATCGCGCTGAGCAATCCCAAACTCACCCGGCTGTTGAACGGGACGATCGGGCCCGAGTGGATCACCGATCTCGATCGGTTGCGCGCGCTCGAACCCTATGCGGAGGATGCCGCCTTCCGCCAGACGTGGACCGAGATCAAAAGGGCGAACAAGGTCATTCTGGCACGGCACGTGTTGTCCCAAACGGGCATTTCGATCGACCCCGATTCGCTGTTCGATGTTCAGGTCAAACGGATACACGAGTACAAGCGGCAGCATCTGAACATCCTGCATGTGATCGCGCTTTATCACCGGCTCAAGAGCAGTCCGAATCTGGAGATGGAGCCGCGCACCTTCATCTTTGGCGGCAAGGCGGCACCCGGTTATTTCATCGCCAAACTCATCATCCGGCTGATCACCGCGGTCGGCGAAGTCGTCAATCGCGATCCGGCGATCCGCAACCTCTTGAAAGTCGTGTTCGTGCCGAACTTCAATGTCACGACGGCGCAGTCCATCTATCCTGCCGCCGATCTGTCCGAGCAAATCTCAACCGCCGGCAAGGAGGCGTCCGGCACCGGCAATATGAAATTCTCGATGAACGGCGCCCTGACGATCGGCACGCTGGACGGGGCCAATATCGAGATCCGCGAGGAGGTGGGCTCGGAGAACTTTTTCCTGTTCGGGTTGACCACCCCGGAAGTCGCTCGGCTGAAGAGTTCGGGCTACCAGCCGGTCGAGTGCTATCACACCCAACCGGAATTGCGCGAAGTTCTGGATCTGATACGGAATGGCTTTTTCTCGCGAGGAGACACGGACCTCTTCCGGCCGCTGGTCGACGGTCTGCTGTACCACGATCCCTTCATGGTGCTCGCCGATTTCGCCTCCTACGCGGATTGCCAGATGCAGGTGAATCAGGCCTACCGGGATCGCGACCATTGGGTGCATATGTCCATCATGAACGCGGCCCGCACCGGGAAGTTCTCCTCGGACCGGACGATTGCGGAGTATGCGGAAACCATCTGGCGCACGGGGGCGACCAAGGTGCCGCTGGTGACGCCCGACGAGGTCAATTTCCGCGTGTTGCAGTAGCCGTGACTCGGGATCGGTAACGCCCTGCCGCCGGCGCAGGGGTAATGGCAGGAACATCAATGCGAGTTTGCGAGGTCGGCCATGCCGTGGGCGGGCAGAGCCTGCGGGAGCCCTGTCTCAGGCTGGATCCCCTGCGTGGACGCGAGGTAGGGAAGTCTGGATTGCGCCTTGAAGCCGAGTGTTGCGGGAATGGTCCGTTGGCAGCCCGGGACATCGATCCCCGCTGTCGCGGCGCTGTGGCGATCGCGATTTGCGCGCGACCGACCGGCTGAGCGGGTCTGTTTACGCCCCAAAATGGGTCGTATCCTGGTAAAATTCGGAACGATGGAATTCGTGCTCATCCTGGGATCCGGCCGTTCCCCGTCACCCGCCAGCATCGGCTCTCAAGTTCGCGGAACACGAGAGGGGATCCCCACCGACGCTCCTTGCGTTGGTTCGCGTCGGCGCTTCGGATTTTGAGTCCCAGCCCCGCTCTCACAGCGGAGCGCAGCGATCTCGGTGCTTCGATCCGCCCAATCAGTATTTGTCATGGGTTCACGCTCTGGCGCAGGGCGATCGTCCGCTCGTTGCTGGCCGCGTTCGATAGCCGCGCGCAGTTCACGGCGCCTGACGAAGACCCGGTGCCGCGTGCCAGGAGAAGGGATGCCGGCATCGTCGTCTGGGCCGGCGAGGAGCCGCCCGGGCTCGCCCGGCAATGCTCCGAGGAAGGCATTCCGCTGCTCAGGATGGAGGATGGCTTCATCCGTTCTGTCGGTCTAGGGTCGGATTTCAGCTGGCCCTACTCGATGGTCCTCGACCGGGGTGGAATCTACTTCGATCCCGAGTCGGACAGCGACCTCGAGCGGCTCCTTGAAAACACTGACTTCGATGCCTCGATGCTGCAGCGCGCGGCCAGGTTACGCCAGCGCGTCGTTTCGGACCGGGTGACCAAGTACCAGCAAGGAGGGGAGGCGCCCGCCCTTGGCCAATTGCCGTCCGACCGTAAGCGAATTCTGGTGCCGGGACAGGTCCCGCAGGACGCCTCCGTGGTCCGCGGCGGGGGTGAAATCCGGAGCAACCTCGCTTTGCTGGCAGCGGTGCGCCGCGCCAATCCGGAGGCGTACGTCCTTTACAAGCCTCACCCCGATGTCGCGCGGGGCAATCGGAATGGCGCCGTGCACCCGGACGATCTGCTGCGGCTAGCGGACCGGGAGGTCACGGGCGTCCCGATCGCGTCGCTCTTTGCGCAGGTCGACGAGGTTCACACACTGACCTCGCTGGCCGGATTCGAAGCCTTGCTGCGCGACAAGCCGGTACACACCTACGGGAGGCCCTTTTACGCGGGCTGGGGTCTGACGCGGGATCGATACGACTTCCCGCGTCGCAGCCGGCAGCTTACCGTCGACGAACTGGTGGCCGGGAGCCTGATCGCCTATCCCCTGTACTTCGATTGGGCACGCGGGGACTTGCAGACGGTCGAGTCGGCGCTCGATCAGCTCGCGGCCGCGCGGTTGCCCTTGCCGCTGCGTTTGCGCTCGCGGCTTTTCTTCACCGGTCGGGCCTTGCTGAAGGCCACCGGCTTGATGAATGTGCTGCGCCGGTGCAAAGGGAAAGCAGACGAAATTCCGCGTGTCGAGCGCAATGGCGCGCAGCGGGGAGAGGAATGACAGCGTCCCGGTCCGGTGAACCCCAAACCGCGCGCGCCTTTCTGTTCCTGCAGGGCCCGATATCGCCGTTCTTCACGCGCATCGGCGAGGAGTTGGTGCGTCGCGGTCACGGAGTCCATGCAGTGCACCTGAGCATCGGCGACTGGATGCTGTGGCGCCGGCCAGGGGGTGTCAGTTACCGGGGACGCCTCGCGGAGTGGGGGGACTTTATCGCCGGCTTCATGGAACGCCATCGCATCACGGATCTGGTCCTGCTCGGCGAGCAACGCGATTACCACAAGCAGGCGATTGCGCTCGCAGCCGAGCGGGGAATCGCTGTCACGGTGACCGACTTCGGCTATCTGCGGCCCGACTGGATCACATTCGAGCGGGACGGCATGTCGGCGTGCTCGCATGTTCCGCGCGATCCCGATGTAATCCGCCGCTTGGCTGAGGGCTTGGCCGAGGCCGACTGCTCCCGGCGCTATCAGGACAGTTTCTGGACCATGGCGTTTTGGGACATTGGCTACCATCTCGCCAACTATTTCCTATGGTGGCTGTATCCGCATTACCGCAGCCACAAGATGGCCAATCCGGTCCTGATCTATCTGGGAACCGGCTTGCGACTGCTGCTGGCGCCATGGAACCAGCGGCGGGCGGAACGCGCCTTGCGGAAACTGACCGCCGGTAACAAGCCGGTGTTCGTGTTTCCGCTGCAGATGGCCTATGACTTCCAGTTGCGGGCCTACTCGCCCTTCAAGGATCAGGACGAGGCGATCGACGAGGTACTGACCTCGTTCGCCGCGCATGCTCCGCGCGATAGTCGCCTGCTGGTCAAGGTGCACCCGCTGGATCCTGGCATGCGCAGCTGGGGCGGTCTGGTCCGTAGGATCGCGCGCCGTCTCGGCATCGAGCAGCGCGTTGCCTATATCGACGGCGGAAATCTCGATCGGATCATCAAGACCGCCGTCGGTATGGTCACCATCAACAGCACTTCGGGGCTGCGCGCAATCTATCTCGGCTGCCCGGTGATCACTCTCGGTGACGCGATCTTCGACATCGAGGGGCTCACCTTCCAACAGGGCCTTGATCGCTTCTGGTCGGAATGCGCGCCGCCCGATCGGGCGCTCCGTGCTGCGTTCGTGAACCTGCTCGCAGCGACGATTCAGTTGCGCGGCGTCTACTACAACGAGCCGGGCTTGCAGGCGGCCGTGAGGGCGGCGGCTTACCGGCTGCATCACCGCGCGGTCAACGAGATACTCCCACCCGACAGTCCCGGACGCTGAAACTCGTCGCCAGTGCGTCAGCCGGTTGCCGGTTGCCCCGGCCGGCCCGTCAGGGAGGCCATGAGGTCCTGCCACCGGACCAGGCAGCCGCCGGTTTCATGCAAGGCCGCCACGTCGGCGGCACTCGGCCAGCTGTCATAGCTGCCGGAATCTTGTTGAGACCGTCCCCGCTCCGCCCGCAGAAACGCCCGTAGCCGCTCGGTCACGAGGTGGGTTCCGGACACATAGAGGTCAAGGGTGGTGCGCAGCACGCTGTCCGTCGGGCCGGGCACATGCTCGGACTGTGCGAGGATTTCGCCGGTGTCCAGATCCGCATCGATCCGGTGGACGCTGACCCCGAAGCGCGCCGTGCCTCGCAGGCGGGAGTAAAACACCGGATCGACCCCGCGAAACTCGGGGAGTAGCGAGGGGTGGATGTTGATCCCTCCGTTCGGTGCGATGGCGTACGTCTCAGGGGCGATACGCTGGTTAAAGAACGCCGACAGCAAGACCTCCGGTGCCCGTGCGGCGATGAAGTCGCGTCCGGGTTGAGCGTTCAAATCGCGTGTCGTCAGTATTGGGATCCGCTGCGCGGACGCGATCGAGCTCACGGCACCGGCAGGGCCACAGCGTCCGATCAGATCACTCAGCCCCGTCGCACACCAGAGGTAGAGCGCGTAGTGCAGCCCGCTGGTCCGGATTTGCTGCCAGGCTCCGCGAGACCATCCATACCGTGCCGATAGCACGCGCGACGACAGTATCACTCCGGTCACGGCAATGTCCGGGCTGGACACCAGGCTGCGCAGCACGCTCGCGCCGATGATGCCCTCGGTGGTGCAGAGCACGACCCGGACCGGCGTTGGTGCCCGGTCCACCGGATTCACAGGCGGCGGTACTCCTCGGCCAGCGCGGCGACAGCCTGGAGCACATCGGCTTCGCTGTGCTCGCAACCGATGAAAAAGCGCAGGCGAGCGGCTTTCTCCTCTACGGCCGGATAGAGGATGGGAGCGACGTTGATCCCGCGTTCAAAGAGCGCCTGAACCAGCCTCCCGGCGCGAATGGAACTGCCGGTGATGGCGGGAATGATCGACAGGCCTTCGCTGCGTCCGGTATCGATGCCCTCGGCCTTGGCGCTGTTCAGGAACAGGCGGGCTCGGGCACGCAGGCGCTCAGCCCGCTCCGGTTCGGCCTGCAGGATGCGTAATGACGCCAAGGCGGCGCCGGCCGCAGCCGGGGACATGCCGACGCTGTAGACGAAGCCGGGTGCGGCCAACTTCAGATGCTCGATCAGGGTGGCTTCTCCGGCAATGTAGCCGCCGCAACTGGCCATCGCCTTGCTCAGCGTGCCCATCCAGATATCGACCTCGTGGCCGTCCATGCCAAAGTGATCGGCGAGCCCGAAACCACGCGGTCCCATGACGCCGAACGAATGCGCTTCATCGACCATCAGGAAGCAGTGATGGCGCTGCTTGATCTCGACGAAACGGGGTAGGTCGGGAAAATCCCCGTCCATGCTGTACAGGCCCTCGATCATGATCACCACGCACTCGTAGCGTCGGCGATGCTCCGTCAGCAGCGCATCCAGTGCCGCCCAGTCATTGTGCGGGAACGACAGGCGTCTGGCGCCGGACAGCTGGATGCCCTGCAATGCGCTGTTGTGAATCAGCGTGTCATGCACGATCAGGTCCTTGAGGCCGAAGAGATAACCCACGGCGGTGACGTTGGTCGCATGCCCGCTGACGAACACGACGCAATCCTCGACGCCGTGGCTTTCGGCCAGGGCTGCTTCCAATTCGCGATGGATCGGGCGCTCCCCCGACACGAGGCGGCTGGCCGAGACCGAGGTGCCGTATCGGTCGATCGCGGCTTTCGCAGCGGCCCGTATCTCGGGATGCCCGGACAGCCCCAGATAGTCGTAGCCGGAGAAATTGAGATAGTCGTGCCCGTCGATGCGCGTAGTGCGTCCGGCGATGCCCTGATGCACGCGAAAATACGGATTGGGGATACCCAGGTTGGCCGCACCCTCCTTGACGATGCGCAGCTTCTGATAGTTCGGATGCAGAGCCAGCCGATAACAGCGCTCGGGGATTGCCGGTTCATGCCCAGACAGCGCGTCGGCCAATCCTGTTGGCCCCGGTTGCGCTGCCTCCTTGTCGACACGGCGGGCACGGCGCTCGAGCGCCTGATGGATGAGATGATCCTTCAGTTGACTGGTGAGACCCTGCAAGCCTTTGCCTTTTGCCTTCACGGGCCGCCACTTCCGGTTCTGATGTTCTTGAAGCGCTGTTCCACGTCCGCGGTAATGGCGTCGACGTGCTCGCGGCTCAACTCTTCGGCATGGACAGAGGCCATGTGACGTACCTCCTCCGCCAGCGAGTGGCCGGTCGCCGGTTCAGCCCCGCTGCTGCCGCCACGCAACTGGCGAGTGATCCTTTCGGCGAGGCGGGCAATGCTCGGCCCCTCGCTCAGCAGCATGACCGGCACGCGGACGCCCACGCGCTTTTCGAGCGCGGTGATCAGTTCCATGCCCATCAGCGAATCCATGCCCAGGTCATGCACCGAGCGGTGCTCATCGAGACGATCCTGAGCGATCCGGAGGATCTCGGCCACTTCGCGCTTCAGGATTTCGATCAGCCGGGGAATGAACTCTTCGTCCGGCATTTCCGCCAGCCAGCGGCGAACGGTCTCGGCGTCGGTGGCGTCGTCGACGTTCGCTTCGGTATCCGGGAGCAGCGCGCGATACTTCGGGGCGTTTGCCGTCGGCATCATCCGGCGCAGGGCGCTCCAGTTCAGATTCACGACCCCGAACCCGGATTGCTCGTTTGCGAGCATGCGCTCCAGCCAGTCCAGCGCTTCGGCGGCCGTCAAGGCCTTGCCGCCCAGCCGCTCCTCGAGGTTTTGGCGAATCCGATCGTGGCGGGCCAGGTAGCCGGCATCGGCGATCGGTCCGAAAGCGATGCAATACGCACGCAAGCCTTCGGCGCGCAGTTCCTCGGCCAGCGCCTCCAGGCAATGATTGGCGCCGACATAGTTCGCCTGACCGGGGTTGCCGAACAGCGTCGTTGCCGACGAGAAGAACACCAGGAAGTCCAGCGGCGTGCGGCGGGCATGGTCGGCGAAGGCCTGTGCGCCGAGGATCTTGGGCGCGTAAGCCTGCATGATCTGGTCTCCGGTGAGCGCATGACTCATGCCGTCGGCAATGACTGCGGCCGCATGGATGACGCCTCCCAGGGGCGCGGCCGCGTGCTGTTGCAACTCGGTGAGCAGCGCGTTGACCGCACTGCGGGAGGTGACATCGCAGGCCAGGCACCGGATGTCGACACCCTCGGCCGCCATCGCGGCAATCCGTGCCTCACCGTCGCTCGCCGCCGCGCCGCTGCGGCTGATCAGCGCCAGGTGGCGGGCGCCTCTGGCAACCAGCCATTCCGCGGTCTTGAGGCCGAACCCGGACAGGCCGCCGCTGATCAGATAGGTTTTTTTCGGGCTCAATGCCAGCGGCGGTGACGGCGCCGATACGTCCGGCCATTGGACCGCGTCCGGTTCCATGGTGACGACGATCTTGCCGATATGCCGGGACTGCTGCATGTGCCGGAACGCGTCGACGATGTCCTGCGACCCGAAGGCGCGGTAGGGCAGCGGTTTCAGCGATTCGTTTTCGAAGAGTTCCAGAAGCTCGGAAAAGAGGCGACGCGTCAGATCGGGCCGCTCGGTCATCAACTGATCGGCATCGATCCCGAAATACGAGATATTGTTGCGGAAGGGCCGCAATCCGATCTTCGTATTCTCGTAGAAGTCGCGTTTGCCGAGTTCGAGGAAGCGACCGAAGGGCCGCAGAACCCGGAGATTGCGATGGATGGCTTCGCCGGCGAGCGAGTTCAGCACCACGTCGACGCCGACACCGCCGGTTCGCTCAAGAATCTCGTCGGCGAAGTCCAGCGAGCGGCTGTCGAAGACATGGTCAGCGCCCAGCAAGCGAACGAAGTCGCGCTTCTCGTCCGAGCCCGCGGTCGCGAAGATCTCCGCGCCGCAGTAGTGAGCGAGTTGAATGGCGGCTATGCCGACGCCGCCGGCGGCACCGTGGATCAGAATTCGCTCGCCTTCGGCCAGTTGCGCCAGATGGCGCAGCGCGTAGAAGACCGTGAAGAAGGCGATCGGCACCGTCGCCGCGGCAGCAAAGGACCAGCCCGCGGGTTTGTGCGCCACCGCGCCGGCCGGCGTCACCGCGCGGGTCGCGAAGCTGGACGGGGCGAAGGCCATCACGGCGTCTCCCGGCTTGAAGTTCCGGACTTCGCTGCCGGTCGCGATCACCGTGCCTGCGAGTTCCATCCCGAGCGTCGGCCCGGCGAAGCCGGCTTCCACGGCCTCGTCCGACAGCAAGCCCATGGCGTACATGACATCCCGGAAGTTGAGTCCGGCCGCCCGGACCGCAATCTCCACCTGATCGTTGGCGAGCGGCGTCGAGGCAACGCGCCGCCAGACCAGATTCTTCAAGGGTCCCGGAACCGAAAAGTCGAGTTTGAACCCGCCGTCGCACGGTTCCGATGGCTGGCTGGTGGCAGCTAACGGCGGTACGGCCGTCTCCACGAGTCGCGGGGCGAAACGGCCGCTTCCGGTCAGCACGATCTCGTCCTCGTCCTGCGGCGTGAGCAGTTCATCGACGAGGTCGGCTGCCATGCGCTCCAGGCGGTCCGGATCGGCGCAATCGACCAGACGGATGGGAATGTCCGGATATTCATTCATGACCGTGCGCATGAACCCCCAAACAGCCGCGTCGTCGCAGCGAGGGGGAGCCGACAGACTGGAACGCACGGCGGTTGGCAAGAGGTGTGCCGCCGCTCCGCGCGTGACCAGCCAGCACGGGGTGTTGCGCCCCAGTGCACGGCAACGGTTGAGGATGTCGAGCGTCGCTGCGCTGCGCTGGCATTGCTGTTGGAGGCGGTGCTGCGGGCTATCGTCGGCGGCTTCGGGGTCGCCCAGTAGCACGATACCTGTTACTTCGCGCCCCTGAGTCAGCAGCGCATCAAAGCGCGGCAAGGGCTTTTGCGTCGCGCTGCCATCCTCTTCCGGCTCGTGCGTGAAATCCAGGCCCGGACGGGCGGCGATCACCCGATGGCCTAAGGAACGCAGCTTCGACGCGACGGCATTCCCGAGGGCCTGTGCGTAGCGAGTGGGTTGTGGGTCGTGGACGACCAGCCAGGTTTGTGCGGGCGTCTCCGGGTCGACGGTGGTCTCCGGCGGGCAGGCCGCGTTCCGGGCGAGCAGCAGGAAATATCCCGAGTCGACGCCTGGTAGATCTTGAATTATCCGCGTTTGGGCTAAGCCCGAGCTCGCCACCAGGGCGCCCCAGTGGTGCGGCGGCCGCAGGCGGGATATGGGTCCCGCGTGCGTGCCGGCAAGCCACCAGTCGTGCTGTGCGCCCCAGACCAGGTCGGCGCGACGGGAGGGGTATTCGTCGATTGCTAGCAGCAGACCATCCTGGGCCAGCAGCCGTTCCGTGCAACCCAGCCAGCCGCGGGGATTGTCCAGCTCGGAGAAGCCTTCCGTCAGCACGAGGATGTCCGCGATGGGCAGCTCGGATTCCAGCGACAGGGCATCCGGTGCCATCAGGTCGAGCTGCCGCGTCCGAAGGTAGCGGAAGCGCTGGAGCAGGGCAGTGCGATCCGCAGGACCTGCATCAGTTGGCGTGATGATCAGGTAATCCACTCGCGTCTGGTCGACCTGTGTCAGCACGTAAGGCGCCAGGGGCGTCTGTCCGCAGGACACTTCGACGATGCGCAAGCGTCTGTGCGGCGGCATCTGGGCGACGGCCGTCAGGACGATGCCGGCTGCTGCCGTGCGAAAATCGCCGGCACCTGGATCATTTCCGCGCACCGATACCCGGTTCAAGTCGCCCGGTTGCAACAAGGCAGCGGCATCGACCTGTCCGGACAGCACCTCGAGGAGATGCAGTCCAACCCGACCGGCCGTGATGACCGGAAGCGCGTAGTCCGGGTAATCGCCGATCAGGCTGGCCCAGACCGCCACGGGTTCCGGCGTCCCCGAATCGGGACACCAGCGCCAGACGCCATCGGCAGGCTCGACGATCCCGTCTTCCTGCAAGAACTCCAGTAAGCGATGTACATAGGGTCCCATGCCCGATCCGAGCGCCGCGCTGGCGGCAAGGCGAGCCGGGTCGATCGGCTGGTCCTCGGGACATAGCGAGCGCAGTGTGCGCTCGGCAAAGGCGGTGCAAAGAACATCGACGAGCGGCTCGACTTCCTCGTAATAGCGCTTCCGCTCCAGGATGCGCGTCGCGCCATGCAAAGCGGCCTGGGCGCTGGCGCAGAGCATATCGGTCGTCGGCAGCGCGGCCTGGGGTGCCCTCAGGGGCATCGGCACCGCGGCAAACTGTAGCGGCCTGAGCGGCTCAACCGAGCCCTCCGCGAGATTGACCTGCCTGAACCGAACGCCGTCCAGTTCCATTACCGGGGTGCCGAGTGCATCCCGGAGCGCAAAGTCGCCGAGCAGGGATCTGGGGTTTCGCCGCCGAAGGCTAGCCTGTGCCAGGGCGCCCGGTCGTTCGCCTGAGTACTGGACGATCCGCGCGGCGCCGGTTGGGACGAAGGCAGAGGCTTCTCCGGTGCGGCTCCGGGCCTGCGCGACGATGCCCAGGAGCAGTTGAAAACTGCCATCCAATTGGGGTAGCGTTACGCGCTCTGCGCGGCTACTCGATTCGACGCGGACCTCCGTTCGCAGCTGAGCGATTGCGCCAGACGGTCCCAGCCAGATCTTGTCCAGGCTCTGAAAGGCGGGGCCGTAATCGAGCCCGAGGGCCTGGCAGGCGGCGTAGTGCGCCGAGGCCAGCAGGTCCGGCGGTCGTCGCGGAGGCGTCCTGCGCGGCAAGGGCTTGGCGGCGTGGCCGGGCGTGAGCAAGCGGCCGACTGCGTTGAGGTGCCATAGCCCGCCTGCCGATCGTTCGCGGCTACGGATCGAGAAATTGCCGTACTCATCGTCGATGGCGAGACGTACCGTTTTCGAGGTCGCGGCCTCGAGTAAAAGCGGCGCCCTGATCTCGAAGTCCTCGATGGTCTGCGACGCACCGCCGAACCGCAACTCGGCCGCTGCCAGCGCCATCGCAATGAACCCGGCGGCTGGAAAGACCACCGACTCACCGATGCGATGATCGGCCAGGTCCGGGAATCGGGTGCAATCCAGATGGTTTTCCCACTGCCATGGGTTTTCGGCCAGCCGGTAGCCAAGCAGCGGATGTTCGGCACTGCGGTGGATCAGGTCGTAGGCATCCGGGGTGATCGGGTGCCAGCAGCGCTCGCGCTGCCAGGGATAGTGAGGAATCTCGGCCAGACGACCGCGGTGCGGAAACAGCTTGCCAAAATCGACCGGGCTGCCGGCGATCATGACCTGAAACAAGGCGTCCCGGACGCGTTCCACCCGGTCGTCCGAGCGCAGCATCGCCGGTATCACCCGGCCTTCGGTCGCGCTTTGCCGCAGGCAATCGCCGATGTAGTTGCGCAACACGGCATGCGGACCGATCTCGACGAACACATTGGCGCCCCGCTCGATCAGGGTCTCGATAGCGGCCTGGAACTGGACGGGCTCGCGAACGTTACGCCACCAGTAACTGCCATTGAGCTTGTCGCCGGGCAGGGCGCCGCCGGTCACCGTCGAGAAGAAGGGAAGGCGGGCCGTCCTCGGCTTGAGGTCTGCGAGGCTGTGCTTGATCGGGTCCTGAAGCCGGTCCATGGCGGCGCTATGGAACGGGTAGTCCAGCGGCAGACGGCGGAAGTAGACTTCGCGCTCGGTCAACAGGCATTCGACCCGGCTTAGCGCGGCCAGGGTGCCCGCCAGGGTCACGCCGCGCGGGCTGTTGATGCCGGCGACGGCCGGTCGCTCGTCCGGCGGCAGGGTGTCCAGGATCTCCCCGATGGCATCCTGCGACAGTCCGACCGCCGTCATGCCGCCGGTGCCGCGGGTGTGGCCCTGTTCGAGGCTGCGGACATGGACGACCTCGACCGCCTGAGGCAGCGACAGCGCCCCGCTGGCCCAGGCTGCCGCGACCTCGCCGACACTGTGGCCGACGAGCGCCATCGCTTCGACACCCCACGCGCGCAGCAGGCTCGTCAGACCGACCTGCACGGCAAACAGCAGCGGCTGCGCGATTTCGGTCGCGTCGAGACGCTGCGCTTCGTCGTCCGCGGCCAACTCCGACAGGATGGAAAAGCCGCCGCGGGCGCAAAACAACGCATCGACCTCCTCGACGGCGTGGCGAAAGCCGGGCTCGGCCTGCAGCAGATTTCTCCCCATCCCGGCCCACTGTGAGCCATTCCCCGAATAGACGAATACCGGCTTCGAGGCCCGGCTCAGGGCGCGTCCCGAACTCACCCCCGGGGTGTCCTCTGCGCCGACCGTTCGCACCAGCAGGGCCGCCAAGGCTTCGCGCGTCGGGGCCCACGCGACCATTCGATGGTCGTGATGATCGCGGTGGAAGGCCGCGGTGTAGAGGGCATCGTAAAAAGAAGATACCTGCGGGTTTTGCAGGTATTCGGCGAACTCCCGTGCTGCGGTCCGCACGGCCGTATCGCTGCGGCCGGACAACAGCAGCGGCGCGGCGAAATCATCGACGGCATCCGAGCGGGTATCGGTCCGGCCGGGCGGCGGGCTCTTCAGGATCACGTGCGCATTGGCGCCGCCGAAGCCGAATGAGTTGACCCCGATGACCAGGGTTTTGTCCGTGGGCAGCGGTGTCACCGCGGACACGACACGGATGTTCAACGTGTCGAACGGGATGCGTGTGTTGGGTGTCTGGAGATGGATCGATGGGGGTACTGTCCGGTGCTCCAGGCAGAGCAGCGCCTTGACCAGTCCCGCCACGCCGGAGGCGGCTTCGAGATGACCCAGATTGCTCTTGACGGAACCGATCAGCAGCGGCTTGTCGGGGGCACGGCGCTGGCCCAGGGCCCGGCCGATCGCGGTTGCTTCGATCGGATCGCCGACGCGGGTTCCCGTGCCGTGAGCCTCGAGATAATCGAGTTCCTCAGGACTGACTCCTGCTCCGGTGTAGACCTCCCGCAACAGACGCGCCTGTGCGGCATCACTCGGTACGGTCAGACCCTGCGTGCGCCCGTCACAGTTGCTGCCAGAGCCAGCCACGACGGCCAAAATCCGGTCGCCGTCGGCGATGGCTTGATCCAGATCCTTGAGCAGGAACAGTCCGCCGCCCTCGGAACGGACATAACCGTCGCCGGAGTCGTCGAACACACGGCAGGTGCCGTCTGGAGAAAGCATGGAAGCCTTCGAAAAGCCGACGAAGGCGAAGGGGTGCAAATGCAGGCTGATGCCGCCGGTCAGGGCCTGCGTGCACTCGCCGCTGCGGATTGACTGGCAGGCGAGATGGAAGGCGACCAGCGCCGAGGAACAGGCCGTGTCGACGGTGACGCTCGGTCCCTTCAGATCGAAGAAATAGGAAATCCGGTTAGCGGCGATGCTGGCCGTGTTGCCGGTCATCGTCGAGGCATCGATGGAACCGAGATCGTCCGCGCGGCGGTATGCGTAATCAATGCTCGACAGGCCGATATAGACGGCACTGTGACTGCCCTGCAGCGCGCTGGGCCGGATCCCGGCATGCTCCAGTGTTTCCCAGGCCAGTTCGAGCAGCAGACGCTGTTGCGGATCCATCTGGCCTGCTTCGCGCGGCGAGATGCCGAAGAAGCCGGCATCGAAGCCAGTGACGTCACCGACGGAGCCGGCGGCAAAGGTATAGGTGGAGCCGGGTTCGTTGCGATTCGGATGCAGGTAGTGATCCTTGGCCCAGCGCCCATCGTCGACGGTACTGACGAGATTGCTGCCATCGCAGAGCGACTGCCACAAACGGTCGGGGCTGGCGCCCGGGAGACGGAAGGCATAGCCGACCAGAGCCACTTGTCTCATCGGTCCCACCTCGGCCGGGAGTGCAGTTTGCAGCTTCCCGATGTCGCGGCGTCGGCGACTCGGTCGCTGACGTTCCGGAGGGGTTTCCCGCTCGGCAACGGCGGTCGGCCTATGGCGTTAAACCGGTCTGGCATGCTGTCTCAAAAAGTCGCGAGGATGCACTCGTCACCCGGGTTCACGGTGCTGCCCAAACGATGAACGCGGCGGCCCTTCTCTT
Source organism: Methylolobus aquaticus (assembly GCA_004168015.1). Taxonomy (GTDB): domain Bacteria; phylum Pseudomonadota; class Gammaproteobacteria; order Methylococcales; family Methylococcaceae; genus Methylotetracoccus; species Methylotetracoccus aquaticus. Next base: position 94,221 of record SEYW01000010.1, on the reverse strand, counting down.
TCGAGAAGGTCACCTCCGGGGGCGAATGGGATGGGACGGTAGAGCTGGTTCGATCGGAGTCAACCGAGCTTGCGTCCGTGTCTGGGAAAGCGCGGTCTGCAATGTGTGCTCCACGCGCCTGATCCGGTTGAGTCATCGTGTGGCCCTTACGAGAGATGTGGACTTTCCCCGCATACGGCGCTGTTTTCGTGCCGGCCGAGTGGCGCGACGGGCGTCCGGAGCGGTTACCGCTTCCTCAACGAATCGGGATTATAACCTGCCCGGAGGTATGTCGCGGAGCGTAAACCACACTCAAGGGTCGGCGGTACGCCGTGATAGGTAATAAAGACAAAGACATGGGATCTGGTGTCCGATTGTGAATGACAGGCACGCCGCTCTTGGTTGCAGCGCCGGGCACCTGCGTTCAGGACGGCCCCGTCAGGGCCACACGGATTCCCGCCATGGGCCTGCCGCTTTGGACAATCCAGGTCTCGTTTGGCAGAATCGCGAAAGGCTATACGGCGTAGTCGGCGCCGAAATGAGCACCGACCACCGACGTGCAGACGGCGGGGTTGCCTGGCGATGTCGCCGCCAACGACTGAAATCGAGGCTTCTCCTGCGCCGCGGAAGACTTTCCCGCCGGCTCAATCGTCTCTTGCGCCTACGGTACCACGATGTTTTCCCCGAACGACGGACAGCAACCCGGATTCCCTGCGGAGTCGGCTGCGCAGGCGCCTTTCGTAGACGTGCGCCGCGACGCGTCGGGCCGTCTCGCGGTGTCTTTCGGAGGGGACTGGCGGATCGGGTCGGCCTTGCCGGATCTGACACCCGTGCATGCCGCCCTGAGCGACAGGACGCCCCAGGTCCTGGTACTGGCGGCTCCGCGGCTCAGCGCCTGGGACAGCCGCTTTCTGACCCAGTTGATGGGACTGGCCGATCTCGCCGAGTCACGCGGGATCACGGTGGACACGGCGCAGTTGCCACGCGGGGTATGCAGTTTGTTGCAGCTCGCCCACGCCGTTCCCGAGCGCATGGACACAGGCCGGGAACCGGATGATCCGAGTTGGCTTGCCGCGGTGGGCCGTTGGAGCCAGTGGCTGGTGCGGGATTTCCGGGACCTCCTCGCCTTCGTCGGCGAGGCGACCCTGAGCATGGGGAGCGTCGTCGTTGGCAAGACCCGGTTTCGTCGCGTCGACCTGCTGCGTCTGATGCAGGACTGCGGCGCGATGGCTCTGCCTATCGTGTCGTTGATCAGCCTTTTGGTCGGTCTGATCCTGGCATTCGTCGGTGCGGTGCAACTGCAGATGTTCGGTGCCCAGGTCTACATCGCGGACTTGGTCGGACTGGGGATGACCCGCGAAATGGGCGCCCTGATGACGGCGGTGATCGTTTCGGGGCGGTCGGGCGCAGCCTTCGCGGCTCAGTTGGGCACGATGAACGTCAATCAGGAGATCGATGCCTTCAAGGCGATGGGCATATCGACCTTCGATTTCCTGGTGGTGCCGCGCCTGCTCGCGCTGATCTCGATGATGCCGATCCTGTGCCTGTATGCGATGCTGATGGGCGTTATCGGGGGAGCGATCGTCGCGGTGGCCTTTTTCGATATCTCCGTGTCCGAATACATCACCGAGACCCTCCGGGTCGTCCAGATGCGCCATTTTCTGATCGGACTGTTCAAGGGGCTCGTGTTCGGCGTACTCGTCGGTACCGCCGGATGCCTGCGGGGCATGCAATGCGGACGGAGCGCCTCCGCGGTCGGTGATGCCGCGACCTCCGCCGTCGTGACGAGCATCGTGTTCATCGTGGTCGCAGATTCGGTGCTGACCCTTGTGTTCAATCGTCTGCGCCTGTGATGCAGCCCAATCCCGAGCTCGGCGAGACCGCCTACATCGCCGTCAGAGATTTGACGATGGCCTTTGCCGATCGCGTGATCCAGAAGGATCTGAACTTTGCCGTTCGGCGCGGGGAGATCTTCGTCGTGATGGGCGGTAGCGGGTGCGGCAAGAGCACGCTGCTGCGCCATTTGCTGGGCTTGCAGCAACCGACTCGGGGCGAGGTGCTGTACGCTGCGCGCAGCCTCTGGGAGTCGCCGCCGTCGGAGCGCGCGGCAATCCTGCGGAAGACCGGCGTGCTGTTCCAGAGCGGTGCCCTGTGGAGTTCGATGACGCTGATCGAGAATGTCGCCCTCCCTTTGAGCCAGTTCACGGACCTGCCGCCAAGCGAGGTGGAGGCCATCGCGCGCCTCAAACTGGCGCTGGTGGGACTGGCCGGTTTCGAAGAGTATTACCCGGCCGAGTTGAGCGGCGGCATGCAAAAGCGGGCGGGACTGGCCCGGGCGATGGCCCTTGATCCCGACATCCTCTTTTTTGACGAGCCCTCGGCAGGCCTGGATCCGCTCAGTGCCAAACGCCTGGATGACCTGATCCTGAGCCTGCGCGACAACCTGGGGGCCACCATCGTCGTGGTGACGCATGAACTCGCGAGTATTTTCGCGATTGCCGACAATTCGATTTTTCTGGATGCCGAGAGCCAGACCATCATCGCATCGGGAAATCCCAGGGATTTGCTGGCCGATTCCACGGACGTGCGCGTGCGCGAATTCCTGACGCGTGGCCTGCACGATCGCAGCGGTCGCGGCCTGCGGAGAGCGGAAGAGGGCAGGGTATGAGTCGCCCTGTCAGCCCCAGCCTGATCGGCGCGTTCGTGCTCAGTGGCTTGGCGCTGCTGTTGGGTGGCATCCTGCTGTTCGGCGGCGGCAAGTTCTTCAGGACGAAAGTCAGCTATGTGGTCTATTTCGACTCCTCGCTGAACGGCTTGATGATCGGCGCACCCGTTTCGATTCAGGGGGTTCAGGTCGGTAGTGTCAAGGATATCGACATCATGTTCGACCGGGAGCACAACGCGGTGCTGAAGCCGGTCGTGCTGGAACTCGACCTAGAAACCCTGCGCGATGAACAGGGACGCGGGTTTCGACCGGCCTTCACGTTGCAGAAGCGTAAGGAGAACCTGCAGAAGCTGATTGATGCCGGCCTGCGGGCGCGCCTGGAACCGCAGAGCTTCCTCACCGGACGACTGTACGTCGAACTGAGCTTCTATCCGGGCGAGCCGCTGCATCTGGTCGGTCACGACTACCAGGGCTACCTCGAGATCCCCAGTGTGCCGGCCCGCGGGGATGAACTGCGCAACACGCTGGACGAAGTGATGCGCCAGTTTCGCCGCATCCCTTTCGACAAGATTCTTGGGGACGTCACGGTCACGCTGGAACGCATCCGGGTTTTCGTCTCCTCCGAGGAACTCGACGCGGCGCGCAAGGATCTCGCGCTGGCACTGCGGGATGCCCATGCGCTATTGGCCAACCTGAACCATCAGGTGGGTCCCCTGGCCTCGGATGCACGTCGCACCAGCACCGAAATGCGGGGGCTGGTGCAGGATCTGCGGGAAGAATTGAAACCGCTGGTCAAGCGCACCGATGCCGCGCTGATTACGAGCCAGCAGACCCTTGAGACGGCGACCGCGACCATGAAGAAGCTGCAAGGCACGCTGCATGCGGCAGAGGATTTCACGGCACCGGACTCCAATCTCGATCAGGCGATCGTGGAATTACGAGAAACGGCCCGGGCCGTGCGGGATCTGGCCGATGCGCTCGAACGCAAACCTGATTCGCTGCTGTTCGGGAAACAGTGATGGGTGACATGGGACGGCCGGAGACCCCGATGGTGACCTTGCGTATTCGCTGCCTGGCGTTGACGTGCGCCGCCGCCCTGATGTCCGCCTGCGCCAGCCGGACGCCGCCCCCGTCCTACTACCTGCTGCAGGCGACGGCCCAGGCGGGCCCGGAGGCAGCCCAGGCCGAGACCGTAGCGCCTGCCGTGGGCGTAGGTCCGATCCGGTTTCCCCGCTACCTCGACCGCCCGCAGATGGTCGTGGCCCTGCCTGACGGGGAATTGCGTCTGCGCGATAGTGAGCGCTGGGCTGACAATCTGCGCGAGAACTTTGCCCGGGTGTTGGCCGAAGATCTGGCGGCCAAGTTGCCGGCCGAGCGGATTCTGGTGCATCCCTGGGCCCGCACCGAGTCGGTCGACTTCAAGCTGAGCTTGCGCGTCAACGAGTTCCATTTGAGCGAAGACGGGCGAGCGCTGCTGGACGTCCGTTGGGACCTCTACCGCAAGGAGGGGCTCGTGCTTTCCCGCAAGTCGCGGTTGTACGCGCAGGCCGAGCCCAACGTCCCGGCCTCGGGCGTTGCAGCCTTGAGTCGCACGGTCGATGCACTAAGCCGGGAATGCGCCGACGCGATTCGCCGCACCCTGGCAGCTCCTGCCCAGGGAAGCTCTGGATGAATCGGCGCCTCCCCGGCGCCGGCTCAGCGGGATGCCGCGGGCGGTGCCGTGCACTGACGCCGGCCGGTGCAGTTTGATTGTGCCGAGCGAGCGCAAAAGTAATGTTAAGATCTAACTAATGCAGCTTTCTCCCGCCATCCTGTTGGAACTGGGCCGACACCGGGTGGCGACTCCGGAGAGCGCTGGCGGGACATGAGTCAGGCCGCGCCGCCTGCCTCACGCTCCGCAGACAAACGAGAGCCGCCTCAGGCAACGCCACGGGAGTTTCGGTGCCGCCGCGCCGAATCGGGTGGCGACAGGGCCTAGTCCAGGGAAGGTCGGCGGCAACGTCACCACTGTTTAGCTGACTGACAAACCATGACTTACTGCTTGGCTATCAAGGTCGATGACGGCCTGATCTTTGCGACCGATTCGCGAACCCATGCCGGCGTGGACTACGCCAGCGTTTACAGCAAGATGCACCGGTTCGAATTGAACGGTGACCGTCTGCTGGTACTGCTCGCCGCTGGCAGCCTGGCGACAACCCAGGCCGTGCTGAATCAGATCCGCCGCGATCTCGATGACCCGGATGCCGCGGCGAATCTGCACACGATGGACTACATCTTCGACGTCGCCAGCTATATTGGCGGCATTAGTGTGAAGGTGCAGGAGCAGCACCTGTCTGCCATGCAGCGCTGCGGGTTTTCCGGGGAGGCCAGCTTCATCCTGGGCGGGCAGATCAAGGGCAAGGATCCGGAGATTCTGCTGATCTATCCGCAGGGCAACTACATCACGGTCGCGCCGAATACACCCTACCTGCAAATCGGCGAAACGAAGTACGGTAAGCCGATTCTGGACCGCATGATCTCGGCCACGACCTCGCTGGAAGATGCAGCCCGCTGTGCACTGGTGTCGCTCGACTCGACCATGCGCAGCAACATCTCGGTGGGGCCACCGGTCGAGTTGGCGATTTATCGGCGTGACAGTTTCCATGTCAGCCACTATCTGAACCTCGAGATGACCTCCCAGTTCTATACGGCGATGCAGAAGAACTGGGCGGAGGGCATCCGCCAGGCTTTCAATCGGTTGCCCCGCTTCGACTGGGAATCCAACTGGGAACAACTGCCGGAGCCGGTGTACGACCCCGCAGTTCCTTTTTGCACCGAGCCCGACGGCCTGTTCGAAGAGCTCTCAGCTAAACAAAATCGTGCCTGACTGATACGCCAGCCCTTACCGACGGGGGCGCGCGTTCAGTCTTCGGTCGCGCCGGTGATCTGGTCAGGCCCCCGGGGAGTGTTTGTCCCGGGCTGCGGTGGTTTTCGCGAAAGCGGGAACGCGATGCCTTTTCCGGTATTTGAGGTGCCGCGTCGCTCTCATCGCAGCGTGCCGCTACGGCCGGGCGGTGGTTGCTAAGAGCCTGCTATCGCGTCCTTTCCGCCCCAGCCGGAATCCGTCTCCATGCTGACCGCCCTCGACAGGCCACCGCGGCTGCCGCCTACCATCCCTCCAGCGGGCTATATTCCTTCCGGCTCTGCTGATCGGAGATGGCGCCGACTCGGACGTAAGCAACACGGATGGCCTGGGCGCCATACTTGCGTTCGAGGCGGCGCACGATGAAGTGGCCTCGCGCGATGTCCTGAAAATGCTGCATGAAGATCACGTTGAGGGCCGCGCCGCTGAGCGCGCCGACCACCGGTACGATGCGTGCCGCGTGGACGTCGGACAGAGCGATGCCGAAACGCGCGGCGACCCCGCGCAGGAACTCGACGCCGCCGGGTAGCGACCCCGGCGAGGCCTGGTGCGATAACGTGCCGCCGAAATGGAACGCCAGGCTTCCTCGCAGCCCGAAATAGCCGGTCTCGGCGCCGTCATCATCGCGGGATCGCGCTCCGAGGCCGAACACCTCGACACAGGCCAGGTGCGTCGACTCATCCGCCAGATCCTCACCATGGCGATGGGCGATGGCGGCAATCGAGCGCAGCATCAGCAGCGTCATCACGGGCAACTCGCCCAGCAGTCCGAGCGGCCCGGCAAAGCCGCCCGCCGCGCCGGCGACGGCGGCGATTGCCCGGTGTCGTTTGTCGCCCGCCCACGTCGTATGGTTCTGCCCGAGCGTCATCACGGCGATGCGGGCCGCCCGCGAGATACTTGCTTCGGCGCCGGTCTCGACCGCGCGATACCAGGTCTGCGGTAACAATTTGAGCATCCGCTCGATGGGAACGCCGATCACGCTGCTGAGCCGCGCGGCCAGAGAGGGATGCTCCAGCTGCTCATATGCCCAACGCAGCTCGCTGGCTTCGTCGTCGCTCAGGATGCTGGGTTCGGGAAACATGATGTCTTCTCCATCGCTATGGCCTCGACGGGCCTATGGCGCGGCGGCTTGGGATCCGCCACGCATTGCGTACAATGCGCCATCAAGTGGAAGTCGTCCGACCATCCTCGGACTTTACCGAGCTTTCCGAAAGTGACCGGATCTCGTCGCCACTGACGACTTCCTTCTGCTGCAGCAGCGCCGCGACACGGTCCAGCGTCGCGCGGTGTTCGGTCAGTATCGCGCGGGCCCGGTCCCGACCTTCCTCGATCAGACTCTTGGCTTCGCGATCGATTGCGCGGGCCGTCTCCTCGCTGAAGTTCCGTTCCTCGGCGCCCTCGACATCCAGGTAGGCGAGTCGCTGTCGCCGCCCGAAGGTGAGGGGGCCGATGGCCGCGCTCATGCCGAGTTGACAGATCATAACGCGCGCGATTTCCGAGGCTTTCTCGAGATCGTTTTGCGCTCCGCTCGATACTTCGCCCAGGGCGAGTTCCTCCGCGGTTCGTCCGCCGAGCAGAATTGCAATCTGGTCCTTCAGTTCCTGTGTGGTCGACAGGAACCTCTCCTCGACGGGAAGTTGCAGTGTGTAGCCGAGCGCGGCGGCGCCGCGCGGAATGATCGAGACCTTGTGCACTGGCTCGCCGGTCGGCACGTGGAGTGCGACCAGCGCATGGCCGGACTCGTGATACGCCACGCGGCGTTTCTCGCGTGGGTTCAGCACACGGCTTTTCTTTTCCGGCCCGGCCAGCACTCGGTCGATGGCAGCTTCGAAGTGGCGCATGCCCACATCCGGTGCATCGTCGCGCACGGCGATGATGGCGGCCTCGTTCGCGATGTTGGCCAGATCCGCACCGACCAGTCCCGGGGTGCGCTGGGCCACGATCATCAGATCGACGTCGGCGGCGAGGGTCATTGCCGCCGTGTGCAGCTTCAGGATCGCGTGGCGGTCTTCCAGCCCCGGTTTGTCCACGACGATTTGCCGGTCGAAGCGTCCGGAACGCAGCAGTGCCTTGTCCAGGATTTCCGGGCGATTGGTCGCCGCCATCACGACGACCCCGACCGAGGGGTCGAACCCGTCCATCTCCGTCAGCAACTGGTTCAGTGTTTGCTCGCGCTCATCGTGTCCACCCATGATCGCGGGCCCGCCGCGCGAACGCCCGATCGCATCGAGTTCGTCGATGAAGATGATGCAGGGCGCCTTTTGCCGCGCCTGCTCGAACAGGTCCCGCGTGCGCGCAGCGCCCACGCCGACGAAGAGTTCGATGAACTCTGACCCGCTGATATTGAAGAACGGAACGCCCGCTTCGCCGGCCACCGCCCGCGCCAGCAAGGTCTTGCCGGTCCCGGGCGGGCCGACCAGCAGCAGGCCCTTGGGCATCCGCCCGCCCAGCCGCTGAATGCGGGCAGGCTCGCGCAGGAATTCGATGGTCTCCTTGAGTTCCTGTTTGGCTTCCTCGGCTCCGGCCACATCCCGAAAGGTCGCCTTGGGTGTCGTGTCGGCCTGGATGCGGAAGCGATCACGGCCGAAGCTCATCAGTCCGCGCCCGCCCATCGTGCGGCGCGCCACCCAGTTCCAGATCATGACAATGAACAGAAAGGGCAGGACCCAGTTGAACAAAAAATTCCCGAACCAGTTCTCGCCATGGCGGACATCGTAGGTGACGCCCTTTTGACGCAACTGGACCGCCAAGTCGTTGTTCCACAGTGGTACCGTGAGGAAGGGGCGCGGCTCGGAGTCGCCGGCCTCCGGTTGGCGCAGCCCCGTGATGAACTGGTCGGTGACCGTCAGACGCTGGATCCTGCCTTCGTCGACGAGTTGCAGGAATTCGCTGTACGGGATTTCCTCTTCGCGCAATTGCTGCATCCCCTGGAACAGGTACAGCAGGGCGAGAGCCAGCAAAAAGTAGACAAGGACGGGGTTTCGACGCGAAGCAGGCCGATCGCCGCGGGTGGCGGCCGCATCGTTGCGGAGTCGGGAGGCCTCACGCGCGGCATGGCCCTTGGCTTTACTAGCGAGGCGGGCGAGGGCATCCCACCAGGAGTCGGTTGACTTGTTGTCCATGGCACACCATCCAGCGCAACGGCGCTAGCAGGCGGAAACCGGCCCGACAGCCGGGTCCGTCACAGGTTTTCGGGACCGAGCTTGCGGGACTGGGACCAGAAGAACAGCACGTGCGACATGCCCACATAGAAAGCGGCGATGGAGCACCAGTCGTTCACCGGAATCCCGTTCACACGGCCATAGTACTGCAACCCGCCGCTCACGAGCAGGAACAGCAGACCCATCAGCAGGGCTTCCCTGGACTCATTGCGGGTGTAGCGCGTGAACCACAGGATCACCTGATTGATCGCCAGGATCAGGGCGGCGAAGAGCAGATTGTTGCGAAGCGGGCCGAACAAGTCTTCGGCGTCGGGCACGATCACGTCGGGGCGGTTGAAGATCAGGATGCCGCCGGCGATGGACAGCCAGACCGACAGGTAGAAGTTGAAACGGGCGAAGTTATCCATGTCCTGGTCACATTCGATCGAGGGCTGGCCGATGCTTCCGGGCTTCGGCATCGGTTGCTGCGACGTGCCGGGACGCGAGCGGCAAAACGCCCAATTACCGGCGTGGCGTCCTGAGTCCCGGCGGCGCCGCTTGCATGTCGGACCGCGGCGGTCCCTCGGGGTTCCTGTCATCGTAGACGCTTGGGTCACCGGTGTCACCCAGCGCGTCGCTCAAAGGATCGCGGATGTGCTCCGCGGTAAGCCAGCGGTTCAGGATCTCGACGTCCTCGCGACTGAGCATGCTCGCGGCCTGCTTCAGATTGAGACTGTTGACGATGTAGTCGTACACCGCTTTGGCGTAGTCGCGTTTGTTGGCGAACAGATTTCTCAACACGACCAGGACATCGACCATGGTGCGGGTGCCGACTTCGAAGCCGGCCTGCTCGGCCTCCAGCGCCAGCCGTGTCGACGCGATCGCCGTTTTCAGCGCGTTCACCTGGCCGATGGAGGCAATCACGGTCCGAAACGAGTTCTTGACCTGCAGCTTCGTCGCGCGGCGCTGGACATCGAGTTTCTCCATGGCCTCCTCGAACTGGAAGCGGGCCTGATCGACGCGGGCATTGACTCCGCCACCCTCGAAAATCGGGATGGTCAGTTCCGCCCCGAGCAGTTGGCTTTGCGTCGAAATGCCGTTTGGGCGATTCGTGCTGAGGAAATTGGCATTGCCGACCAGATCGAGCGAGGGCATGTGGCCGGCGAACTGCAGGTCGATGCCCTTCTTCGCGAGATCGGCCTGGTTGGTGGAAGCGATGATCAACAGGTTGTTCTGCTGCCCGAGTTCGTGCCACTTGTCGATATTGTCGGGGTTGGGCCGTTCGAACGGGATGTTGTCCTTCAGGCGGTCGAGGTCGCCCTCGTATTCCCCGATGATCTGCTTTAGCGCTTCCCGTGCATTCTCCCATTCGTTTTCCGCCGCGATCACGCGGGCTTCGACCTGATCGGCGGCGGACTCGGCGACCTTGACATCGGTGATCGCGATCAGGCCAACCTCGAAACGCGCCTTGGCCTGCTCGTACTGGCGTTCGGTGGCGACGTTCTCGGCCTGAGCGAAACTCAGGTTGGCCTCGGCCAGCAGTACGTCGAAATAGGCCCGCGAGGCGCGGAAGGTGACGTCCTGTTCCGCCGCTGCATACTGCGCTTCCGCTGCGGCAATCTGGTTGTCCGCCTGACTCAGCTGCACCCATAACTCGTGCCGGTAGATGGGCTGGTTCAGGTTGACGTCCATGGTGTTGTCCCAGAAAAACACATCCTGACCGCGCTGGGCCACGATGGGGGTCGATTTCACCAGCACGTGGTTGCGGTTCATGCGGCCCCGGAATGACAGGTTGGGCAGCAGCTGGGCGATCGCGATGGGCTTGGTCTGCAGGATGGCATTGCGGTTCGCTTCCGCGGCATGGAATTCGGGATCGCGCTCGAGCGCCATCTCGTAGGTCTTCAACAAGTCCATGGCGACTGCGCCCGGTGCGGACAGCAGCCAGCTGACCAGAAGCAGACGTCGTCGGGTCCTAGACATTTATGCTCTGCGGAGTTTGGAGACGGCCATTGTAGCTCCCCCAGTTTTTGACGGGGGCGCCGTACGGTTCGAGGAAGACTGGAATCATCAGCGATCCGCCAGCCAAGCCACAGCGGAAACGTCTCGGGATGTTCCGGACAGTAACGGCGCCAGCCGATGCCGCGGGATCGAGGCACCAGTCGGACGCATCCCGGGGGCAACGCGGCAGCCGCACCGATCAACATGCGGTGCCTGCGAAAGCCAGTGCCGCGCGACTACAGGGCCGTCGAATTTTTCCGATGGCGGCAGCATAACACCCCACGGAGTGACGATGTGGCCACGATCGCCGGCAGGGAGAGTGCATAACCGCGGGAATCATCCCTCGTTTTTCTCCCGGGGTTTCCTGTGACAGCCCGTCTAGTCTTCGTGGGTCGCATCAGGAACCGGACCCTTCGCTAAGCTGCCCGCTCAAATACTTGGGCGGGCCATCCGGTTGGCTGCAGCACTGCCGGCGGTGAATCGGATTGAGCTTCCTCCAGCAGGTCTGACGGGTGGCCCCGGTGTTCCGCAGACTTCAATCTTGGCCATGCAACGATGCCTGCGAGCGCGGCACCTTCCTCCGAAGCTGATCTGCTATGATTGCGCGGCTTCCGACATGCGCCAACCGCCGCCGAGAATTGTCCTGGGATACGTTACGTGGCTGACGACTTTCAAGCTGTAAGCCGTGAGCCGGGGATGGGCTGCCCGACGGCAGCTTCCCGCAGCGCGCCATGCCCACGGGCGAGTGGATTAGCTGTTTTGCGAACGCGGGTGTTCCAAGGCCTGCTGTTGGCTGTCTCGGTTGTGCTATTACTCGGCCCTGCCGATGGCGCGTGGGCTCGCAAGCGCAATGCCGCGGACAAGACGGCCAGTGCTGCCAAAGCGCCGGCGCAAGCCGCCCAGCCCGCCGTTGCCGTCAAGCTCGGGTTTCTAACCGCATCTGTGACCGAGGGCGTGGGGCCGTTCTTTGACCCAATTCCGCCCGATCTAGGCGTGCAGGGCGCCCGGCTCGCGATCGGCGACAACAACACCACCGGTCAATTCACCGGTCAGCGCTTCGAGTTGACCGAAGTCGTGCTGGAGGCGCAGGCGGACCCGCTACCGGCCTTCGAGAATCTGCTGCAGCAGGGGATCGAATACGTCCTGGTCAATTTGCCCGCCGAGCACATCGTCGCGTTGCAGCGGTCGGTCGGGTCGCGGCAGGTCCTGGTATTCGATGTCGCCAGCCGTGACGATCGGCTGCGAGCCGAGGATTGCGCCGGCGATGTTCTGCATACCCTTCCCAGCCATGCGATGCTGGCCGATGCGCTGGGCCAGTATCTGCTGCAGAAGCGCTGGATGAAATGGTTCCTGGTCGTCGGATCGGCACCGGGTGACGCGCTGTTCGCCGCTGCGGTCGAACGCTCGGCCAAGCGTTTCGGTGCCAAGATCGCTGTGCGCAAGCCCTGGGAGCATAGCTTCGACGATCGCCGCACGCCGGCCTCCGAGGTGCCGGTGTTCACGCAGGGTGTGGATTACGACGTGCTGGTCGTCGCGGATGAGCAGGGCGCATTCGGCGACGAGCTGTCCTACCGCACGTGGCTGCCACGTCCGGTCGTCGGTACACAAGGGCTGGTGGCGGCGGGGTGGCACCCGGTGCACGAGGCGTGGGGAGCGATCCAGTTGCAGCACCGTTTCCGCGAAAAAGCCGGACGGGGTATGCGTGAAGTCGACTACGGTGCCTGGCTGGCGGTACGCGCCATCGGCGAAGCCGCGACCCGTGTGCGCAGCGTGCAGTTTGCTGCAATCCGCGACTATGTGTTGAGCGATACGTTCGCCTTGGCCGGCTTCAAGGGTGTCCCGCTGTCGTTCCGCTCCTGGGATCGGCAACTGCGCCAGCCGGTGCTGCTGGCCCAGCCGCGAGCCCTCGTGGCGGTGGCTCCGGTCGAAGGCATCATTCACCCGAAAAATGAATTGGACACACTGGGCTACGATGAAAGTGAATCAGGTTGCCGCTTGTCGCGGTGATTCAAGGCCAGCGCGCGGGCTCTCCGCGTCGCTGGTATTGTTGAGTCTACTGTCGGGCGGAACCCCGGCCGCTGCGGATACGCTGTACGTGACATTGGAGAAGGACAACGCGTTGGCGGTCGTGGACGGTGCGGCCGGCAAGCTCGTCAAGACGGCCAAGATCGGCAAGCGCCCCCGCGGCATCGTGCTGAGCCGCGATGGGCAGCAACTGTACGTCGCGACGAGCGACGACGACGTCATTCAGATCATCGATGCCGACAGCTTGCGAAAGGTCGGCACGCTACCCTCGGGCGACGATCCCGAAACCTTCGCCATGGACCCGGAAGGAAAGTTCCTATACGTGTCTAATGAGGACGACAACTTGGTTACGGTGATCGACATCGCCAAACGGGCGAAGGTCAAGAGCATACCGGTCGGAGTGGAACCGGAGGGCATCGCGGTCAGCCCCGACGGTCAGTGGGTCGCCAGCACCAGCGAGACGACCAACATGGTCCACTGGATCGACCGAGCCAAGCTCGAGGTCGTCGACAATACGCTGGTGGACCCTCGCCCGCGCGCCGCCTCGTTCACGGCCGACTCGAAGCAACTGTGGGTGACGTCGGAGATTGCCGGAGTGCTGCTGGTGCTGGACGTCGCGACGCGGCAGGTGATCAAGCGCATCGGCTTCAAGATTCCGGGCGTGACGGCCGAGAAGATTCAGCCGGTCGGCATTCGAATCGACCCCCAGAGGCGCTATGGTTACATCGCCCTCGGACCAGCCAACCGGGTGGCCGTGATCGATGCCGCAAAGCTGGAAGTCGTCGATTATCTGCTGGTCGGTCAGCGGGTCTGGAATCTGGAGTTCTCGCCCGATTACGCGCGTCTCTACACGACGAACGGCGTCAGTAACGACATCTCGCTGATCGAACTGCCCGAGCATCGCGTCACCAAGTCGGTCGCGGTCGGCAACTACCCCTGGGGCGTCGTGGCGCGGCCGTGAGTGATTCCACGTCGCTATCGCCCGTTCTTGCGGTCGCCGGCGTTGCCTACGCCTATGGCGCGAGGCGCGCACTGGACGCCGTCTCGTTTGAGGTGCAGAAAGGACAGTGCGCTTTTTTGCTGGGGCCGAACGGCGCTGGCAAGACCACTCTGTTTTCGCTGATCACCCGCCTTTACGATGCGCCCGAAGGTCGCATCGAGATCGCTGGCTTCGATTTGCGGCGCCGGTCGTCGAAGGCTCTGTCCCGTCTCGGTGTCGTGTTTCAGCAGCCGACGCTCGACCTGGATCTGACGGTCATGCAGAACCTCCGCTATCACGCCGCGCTGCATGGGCTCAGCGGGCGCGAGGCGGAAGGTCGGATCGAGGCGGAGCTGAGTCGGCAGGCGATGTACGAACGGCGGTTCGAACCGGTGCGCCAGCTCAATGGTGGACATCGGCGGCGGGTAGAGATTGCCCGGGCGCTGCTGCATGGGCCCGAATTGCTCCTGCTCGACGAGCCGACGGTCGGACTCGACGTGCCGAGCCGCCTGGCCATCGTCGACTATGTCCACCAACTGTGTGAGGACGGGCGCATCGCGGTGCTGTGGGCCACGCATCTGATCGACGAGATCCGCGGCCGCGACCAGCTGGTCATACTGCATCGCGGCCGCATACGCGCCGCAGGTTCGGTAGCCGACGTGCTGGCGTCGGCCGGAGCCGCCGATGTCGGTGCCGCGTTCCACTTGTACACCGAGGCCAAGACATGAGGACGATGCACGCCTGGCGGGCGATGAGCGGCATCGTGCTGCGCGAACTGTACCGCTTCATACGGCAGCGGGAGCGGTTCTTTTCGGCGCTGGTGCGGCCGCTGGTGTGGCTGTTCATCTTTGCCGCCGGTTTCCGTTCGACACTCGGGGTCGCCATCACCCCACCGTATGAAACCTACATCGCCTACGAGGTTTACATCACGCCCGGCCTGCTTGGCATGATCCAGTTGTTCAACGGCATGCAGAGTTCCTTGTCGATGGTTTACGACCGGGAAATGGGCAGCATGAAGACGCTGCTGGTCAGTCCGCTGCCGCGCTGGTTCCTGCTGACCTCGAAGCTGCTGGGCGGCGTCATGGTCTCGCTGCTGCAATGCTACGTGTTCCTCGCGGTCGCGTGGCTGTATGACGTTCAGGCGCCTTGGGCCGGTTACCTGCTGGTGCTGCCGGCGCTGATCCTGTCGGGCATGATGTTGGGCGCGCTCGGCCTGCTGTTGTCGTCGTTCATCGAGCAACTCGAGAACTTCGCGGGTGTCATGAATTTCGTAATCTTCCCGATGTTCTTCCTGTCCACGGCGCTGTACCCGCTCTGGAAGCTGCAGGAATCGAGCCCGGTGCTGACCACCCTGGCGCGCTACAACCCCTTCTCGCAGGCGGTCGAACTGGTCCGCTACGCCCTGTACGGCCAGTTCAACCTGCAGGCCTGTTTGTATACCGGCGTGGCGCTAGCCGTGTTTCTGGGGGTTGCGATTATTGGGTACAATCCTTCACGCGGAATGATGCAGAAAAAGGGGTCGAGGTTATGAACGGCAAGAAGACGATCCTGGTCACCGGCGGAGCCGGTTTCATCGGTGCCAACTTCGTGTTGCGGCAGATGGCGCGGGGCAATGTCGAAGTGGTCAACCTCGACGCGCTGACCTACGCCGGCAATCTCGATACGGTCGACAGCCTGGACGACAACCCGAACCACGTCTTCGTGCTGGGGTCGATCGGTGACCGTGAACTGGTGGCCTATCTGCTGGACCGCTACGAGCCATCGGCCATTGTCAACTTTGCCGCGGAAAGCCACGTCGACCGCTCGATCGATTCCCCCGAAGCCTTCATTCAGACCAACATCGTCGGCACCTTTCAACTGCTGGAGTCTGCCCGCAATTACTGGCGCGGCCTGGAGCCCGACGCCCGCGCGGCATTTCGGTTCCTGCACGTGTCGACTGATGAAGTCTACGGGTCGCTGGGCACTGACGGCTTGTTCACCGAGGAAACGCCATACCGGCCGAACTCACCTTACTCGGCCTCGAAGGCCAGCTCCGACCATCTGGTGCGCGCCTATTTTCATACCTACGGCCTGCCGGTGCTGACCACGAACTGCTCGAACAACTACGGTCCGTACCAGTTCCCGGAGAAGCTGATCCCGCTGATGATTCTCAACGCACTCGCCGGGAAGCCGCTGCCGGTGTACGGCACGGGTGCGAACGTGCGCGACTGGCTCTACGTGGAGGATCATTGCCGGGCCATCGAGCGCGTGCTCGGGCGCGGCGAACCGGGCGAAGTGTATAACGTCGGTGGCAACAACGAGCAGAGCAATCTGCAACTGGTCAAGGCGCTGTGTTCCCTGTTGGACGAGCTGTGCCCGGATTCGCCTCATCGCCCCCATGAACGCCTGATTAAATTCGTCCCTGACCGCCCGGGTCATGACCTCCGCTATGCCATCGACGCGACGAAGATCCGGACGCAACTCGGCTGGGAACCGCAAGAGAACCTGGCTTCGGGGCTGCGCAAGACCGTACGCTGGTATCTCGACAACAGCGAATGGTGCGAGCGGGTGATGAGCGGTGAATACTGTGGGGAGCGGCTGGGTCTGGCAGTGGAGGAGAACGCGGCGTGAGTAATGTCAAGGGACTGATCCTGGCCGGCGGATCCGGTACGCGGCTGCACCCGCTCACGCACGTGATGAGCAAGCAGCTCCTTCCGGTCTATGACAAGCCCATGATCTACTACCCCTTGTCGGTGCTGATGCTCGCCGGCATTCGGGAAGTCCTAGTGATCACGACACCGCAGGACGCGGATCTGTTCGTGAAACTCCTGGGCGACGGTCAGCGCTGGGGCATGTCGATCGAGTACGCCACCCAGCCGGCGCCCGAGGGATTGGCGCAGGCTTTCGTAATCGGCCGTCAGTTCATAGGAAACCGGCGTAGCTCGCTGATTCTGGGTGACAACATCTTCTTCGGGCATGGCCTTGCGGACCACCTCGGCAGCGCGGTTGGGAACGAACAAGGTGCGACGGTGTTCGGTTACTGGGTACGCGATCCGGAACGCTACGGCGTGGCGGCATTCAACGACCAAGGACGGGTGATCGACCTTGAGGAGAAGCCGCTTAAGCCGAAATCGAATTATGCGATCACCGGGCTCTACTTCTACGACGCGCAGGTGGTCGATATCGTCCGCGAGCTCAAGCCATCTTCCCGTGGCGAATATGAGATCACCGACGTCAATCGTCGCTATCTCGAATTGGGACAGCTTGATCTCGTGAAGCTCGGTCGTGGTACGGCCTGGCTCGACACCGGCACTCACGCATCGCTGCTGCAGGCGTCAAACTTCATCCAGACGATCGAGGAGAGGCAGGGGCTCAAGATCTGCTGTCCGGAGGAGATTGCCTACGCGCAGGGCTGGATCAACGACGCCGAACTCGAAGCGCTGGCGCATCCGGTGCGCAAAAGTGGCTACGGGGATTATCTGCTGAGCCTGCTCGAAACCGGGCGTCCGACATGAAGGTCGAGGCGACTGCATTACCGGGCGTCCTGTTGATCGAGCCGCTAGTGTTCGGCGACAGCCGCGGGTATTTCTTCGAATCCTGGAACCGACAGCGCTATCGGGAGCAGGGCCTGGACATCGACTTCGTTCAGGACAACCTGTCCTACTCGGAGCGGGGCGTTCTGCGCGGCCTGCACTGCCAGCAACCCTACGGGCAGGGCAAGCTCGTGCAAGTGCTCGAAGGCGAAGTTTTCGACGTCGCGGTCGACATTCGGCGCGGCTCGCCGACCTTCGGCAAGTCCGTGTCCGTCTACCTGTCGGCCGAAAACCGGCGCCAGCTGTATATCCCGCCCGGTTTCGCGCACGGTTTCGGGGTGACGAGTCCGCATGCGCTGTTCAGCTACAAGTGCACCGATGCGTACCATCCGGAATGCGAGTTCACGGTACTCTGGAACGACCCCGCGCTCGCGCTGGAGTGGCCCATCGCTAACCCCAGTCTTTCGGACAAGGACGTCAAGGGGCTGCGGCTCCAGGACATTCCTCCCGATCGGCTGCCGGTGTATGTCGCCCCATGAAGATACTTCTGCTCGGTCGCGAAGGGCAGGTCGCCTGGGAACTGCGACGCAGTCTGGCGCCCCTGGGTGATCTGATCGCCGCCGACCGGCGCACGCCCGGATTAACGGTCGATTTGGCGGATGCCGGCTCGCTGCGGCGCGCGATCGCCGACGTACAGCCAGACCTGATCATCAATGCCGCGGCTTATACGGCCGTCGACAAGGCGGAACAGGAATCGGATCTGGCCTGGCGGATCAACGCCGAGTCCCCCGGCATCATCGCCGCCGAGGCGCGGCGTCTGGGCGCGGGTTTGATCCACTACTCCACGGATTACGTCTTCGGCGGCGGGAGCCTCTCCACGCCCTACCCCGAGCACCATCTGGCGCAGCCGAAGAGTGTCTACGGAGCCAGCAAACTGGCGGGGGAGCAGGCCATACAGGCCACCGGTGTGCCGCATCTCATCCTCCGCACCGCCTGGGTTTACGGACGCCGTGGCCACAACTTCCTGCTGACCATGCTCCGGCTGTTGCGCGAGCGGGAGCGGGTGACGGTGGTCGACGATCAGGTCGGCGCGCCGACGTGGTCGCGGCATATCGCCGATGTCACGGCCCTGCTGGTGGCCAGTTGCAACCAGGGAGACCGGTTCCTGCCGGGGGAGCGCGCCGGCATCTATCATCTGACCTGTGCCGGCGAGACCTCATGGCACGGATTCGCCGCGCAGATCGCGACTGAAGCCCGCACACGCGGTCTCCTCGGCGATCGTGTGGCGCAGTTGGAGGCGATTCCGACCTCGGGTTACCCAACTGCCGCGCAACGACCGGCTTACTCCGTTCTGGCCAATGAGAAGCTGGCGGCGGCCTTCGGCCTCCGACTGCCAGACTGGCAAGTGGCGCTTCGTCTTTGTCTCGATGATTTCTGCAAGTTGACCTGAGCGCTACCGTGCGACCCGGGCCGGCGATGCGGCCCGACAGGGACGCGCGGGCGACCGCCCGAGAACCGCGCGGCGAAGCCAGGAAGACGCGTCCCCCCGCTCAAGCTTTCCGACTCTGCCCATGCCGCCCCGCCGGGGGTATCTGTCCGGGCCGCCCGTGGTCTTCGCGGGGGGGCTGAATGATTGACGACGTTTTCCGACGCCTATGCAACCGCGATTCATCCATTTACGCGTCCATACCGAATACTCCCTGAGCGACGGTCTGCCCGGCATCGGGGATCTGGTCGCGCGTGCTGCCGAACTCGGTATGCCTGCCGTCGCGATCAGCGACCAGTCCAACCTGTTTGCGCTGGTCAAGTTCTACAAGGCGGCGCTGAAACGTGGCGTGAAGCCCATCGTCGGCGCGGATCTGTGGGTCTTGAACGAAGCGGAGCCGGGATCGCCGGACCGGCTGTCGCTGTTCGTGCAGAACGCGACCGGATACCGAAATCTGGTCGAGCTGATCTCAAAGGCGTACCTCGAACATCAGCGCCAGGGTGTCCCCATGCTGATGCCCCAGTGGTTACCGGAGCGCAGCGCAGGTCTGCTGGCGCTTTCCGGCGGGCGTGAGGGTCGCATCGGCCGGCTGCTGCTTTCCGGGAACGTTGGCGAAGCGCGGCGCGAGTTGGCTCATTGGCAAAGCGTGTTTGGCGACCGGTATTACCTGGAACTGCAACGCACTGGGCGCGCGCGGGAGGAGGAGTACATCGAGCATGCGGTGCTGCTCGCGGAGGAGACAGGGGCTCCGGTGGTTGCGACCAACGACGTCCGATTCCTGCAGCGCGGCGACTTCGATGCGCACGAGGCTCGCGTCTGCATCCATCAGGGTCGGGTGCTCGATGACCCACGTCGTCCCCGCGATTACAGTCCGGAACAGTATCTGCGGAGCCCGGACGAGATGGCGGAGCAATTCGCCGATCTCCCGGTCGCACTGGAGAACACGGTCGAGTTCGCCAAGCGTTGCAACCTTGAGCTGACCCTGGGGCAGACTTCGCTGCCGGATTTTCCGGTCCCCGAGGGTATGCATCTGGACGATTATTTCGCCGTGCAGTCGCGCACCGGTCTGGAGCAGCGTCTGGTGTCCGCGGGTATGGTCGACAACGAGGCCACGGCACAGGTCTATCGCGATCGCCTCGAACTGGAACTCGCGGTGATTCGCCAGATGGGCTTCCCCGGTTACTTTCTGATCGTGGCCGATTTCATCCAGTGGGCCAAGGGCGAGGGCATTCCGGTCGGTCCCGGGCGCGGCTCCGGCGCTGGTTCGCTGGTTGCCTACGCGCTCCAAATCACCGATCTCGATCCGCTGGAATTCGATCTGCTGTTCGAGCGCTTCCTCAATCCGGAGCGGGTCTCGATGCCCGACTTCGATATCGACTTCTGCATGGAAAGGCGCGATGAGGTCATCGACTATGTGGCGCGCAAGTACGGCCGCGACCGTGTCTCCCAGATCATCACCTACGGCAGTATGGCAGCGAAGGCCGTCGTACGCGATGTTGGACGGGTCCTGGGACACTCCTACGGTTTCGTCGACAAGATCGCGAAGCTGATTCCATTTGAACTCGGTATCACGCTGGACAAGGCCCTGAATGACAGCGAGGACCTCCGGCGCTGGTATGAGAGCGACGAGGAAGTGCGGGCGCTGATCGACCTGGCAAAGTCGCTGGAAGGCTTGACGCGCAATCCGGGCAAGCATGCTGGCGGTCTGGTGATCGCGCCCTCCCGGCTGACCGATTACACGCCGCTCTATTGCGACGCCGGCGGCGACAATCTCGTGACGCAGTTCGACAAGGACGATGTCGAGGCCGTGGGATTGGTGAAGTTCGACTTTCTCGGTCTGCGCACTCTGACCATCATCGACTGGGCGCTGAAGACCATCAACCGGACGCGTGCCGCGCGGGGCGAGCCGCCGGTCGATATCGCTGCGATCCCGCGGGACGATCCGAAGACCTACGAGTTGTTGAAGCGCTACGCGACCACCGCGGTGTTTCAGCTCGAATCGCGCGGCATGAAGGATCTGATCAAGCGCCTGCAGCCTGATTGTTTCGAAGACATCGTCGCGCTGGTCGCCTTGTTCCGCCCCGGTCCGTTGCAGTCGGGCATGGTGGATGACTTCATCAACCGCAAGCAGGGGCGCGCCAAGGTCGAGTATCCGCATCCGCTGCTCGAAAACATCCTGAAGCCGACTTATGGTGTGATCGTCTATCAGGAGCAGGTCATGCAGATTGCGCAGGTGCTCGCGGGCTATTCGCTGGGCGAAGCCGACCTGCTGCGCCGGGCGATGGGCAAGAAGAAACCCGAGGAGATGGCGAAACAGCGCAGCATCTTCGTCAGTGGTGCGACTGCGCGCAAGGTCGACGAGTCGGTCGCCTCCTTCATCTTCGATCTGATGGAAAAGTTCGCCGAGTACGGCTTCAACAAGTCGCACTCGGCCGCCTATGCGCTGGTGTCCTATCAGACCGCCTGGCTGAAGGCGCACTACCCGGCGGAGTTCATGGCGGCCGTGCTGTCCGCGGACATGGACAACACCGACAAGGTCGTCGTGCTGATCGAGGAATGTCGGCAGATGGGCCTGACCGTGCTCTCGCCGGACGTCAATCGTTCGGAGCACCGCTTTACCGTCAAGGACCCCGGCACGATCCTGTATGGCCTGGGCGCCGTCAAGGGGGTTGGCGCGTCGGCCATCGGCGAAGTCGTCGAGGAACGGGAACGACGCGCGGCCTTCGTCGATCTGGTGGACCTGTGCCGGCGGATCGATTTGCGGAAGGTCAACCGGCGAGTGCTGGAGGCCCTGATCCGTGCCGGGGCGCTCGACAGCCTGGAAGCCAATCGCGCCGCGTTGCTGGCTGCGCTGCCGGAGGCCATGCGGGTCGCAGAGCAGCATCTCGCGATGGACGCCATGGGGCAGGATGACCTGTTCGGGTTGCAACCCGCGACGGTGGCGGGGACGACCAGATTGGCCATCACCCCGGTCGAGCCCTGGTCTGAGCGCGAACGGCTGGCGCACGAAAAGTCGACACTTGGTCTGTATCTGACTGGGCATCCGATCACGGAATATGAGAGCGAACTGGCTGCCATCATCTCCAGCAAACTCGGCGCCGTGAGCCTGGACGGGCACCGTGGGGGCGGGCGCCAGGAACTGCGGGTCGTGGTCGCCGGACTGGTCGTGGAGTTGCGCACCCGGCAGAGCAAAACCGGCAAGCGCATGGCCTTTGCGACACTGGATGACCGGACGGGCCGTGTGGAAGTGGCCGTGTTCTCGGAGGCTTTCGATCAGTCCCGAGAGGCGCTGATCAAGGATGCGCTGGTAGTGGTCGAGGGCACATTGGCGATGGACGACTTCACCGGCCAGACGCGTTTGAGCGCCGAGCGCGTGCACAGCATCGAGGCGGCGCGAGCCCGCTTTGCGCGGCAACTCGTGATCGACTGGGCGGCAGGAGCAGCGGCCGCGCCGGACGCTGAAGCCGGTCGCGTCGGCCAGCTGAAAGCCGTATTGAAGCCTTTCCAGGGCGGGGGCTGCCCGATCGTGATCGATTACCGTGGGGCAGGAGCGGAAACGCGGTTGCAGCTGGGTGCGGAGTGGCGTGTGCGTCCGGCCGAAGACCTGTTGCAACGCCTGAAGAAGACCCTCGGGCCCGATCGGGTCCGTCTGCTCTATAACTGAGATCCGGGGCCCTGCGGCTGGGCTGCGGACGCCGGAATTCCCAACAGCCGCAGTGAGTCGCGGCGGATCGGAAAGACCTCACGATCGGCGAGTGAAGAATCTGGTGCACAGACTGTTTTTTTCCTATACACTTTGCGTCGTTTCCAAGGACGGGACGCCAACGAACGTCGCCAAAGAGGAGGAGCGCCCTTGGGGCGTTGTGTGAACAATAACTACAATGCGTCACCGGTGCTTGCGTCCAGACACAGGCCATAGCCGGGTACAGAACAATAAATAGAATCGAAAGCCCGCGTCACGCGGGCTTTTTTACGTTCGTGCACCCGGCAGTTGGAGAAGCTGCTCCAGTTCTGACAACTCCGGCGTCGTTTTCAGAGTGGTTGACGCTTCCTTCAAGCCTTCGGCCTGAGTTACAATAACCGGCTTTGTTGCAATACACCTCCCTGGAGGAGTTGATGGTCACGATTCGTTTGTCCCGCGGTGGCGCCAAGAAGCGTCCGTTTTATCATGTCGTCGTCGCCGATAGCCGTTCGCGCCGCGACGGCAAGTACATCGAGCGCATCGGTTTCTTCAACCCGATCGCCCGTGGCGGCGAAGTCCGTTTGAAGATCGACGGAGCACGCGCGGATTATTGGCTGGGCACGGGTGCAAAAGCCTCCGAGCGTGTCGTGTCCCTGCTCAAGGAAGTCGCTGCGCAGCCGACCGCTGTCGTCTGACGGCTCCGCCGGCGTCGTCTGCACGGACCGGACACGTGAAGTCACGTGTCGTCATCGGCGCCGTGGCCGGCAGTTATGGCGTCAAGGGATGGGTCAAGGTCCGCTCGTTCACCGATCCCCCGCAGAACATCTTGCGCTACCAGCCGTGGTGGCTCGAAGGCAAGGGCCTGACGCGCGCCTGTGAAGTGTTGCAGGGAAAGCCGCAGGGGCACGGATTCGTCGTGGCGGCCGTGCAGGGTATCGAGACGCCGGAAGAGGCGCAGTTACTGAAGGGGTGCCAGGTCACCGTCGATCGAGCGTGCTTTCCACCGCCGGCTGCCGGCGAATACTATCAGGTCGACCTGTTGGGGCTGACCGTGCGCAACCTCGATGGCTGCGTCTTCGGTACGGTCAATGAAGTGCTTGAAACCGGTGCCAACGATGTGCTCGTGGTATCCGGAGAACGGGAGCGGCTGATCCCGTTCGTGCAGCCCGACACCGTTCGTTCGGTCGACCTGGATGGCGGGCTGATCGAGGTGGATTGGGACGAAGACTTCTAGCGCTGGCCGCCCATGCGCTTCGACATCGTGACCCTGTTTCCGGAGTTGGTGGGCGAAGCGCTGCGCCACGGCGTCACCGGCCGGGCGATCGACCGGGGGATCGTGAGTTGCCGGCTGTGGAACCCTCGGGACTTCACGACGGACCGGCACCGCACGGTCGACGACCGGCCCTATGGCGGTGGTCCGGGCATGGTGATGAAGGTCGAGCCCCTGTGCAAGGCGATCCGGGCCGCGCGTGATGACGCGCCCGAGGCGGCGCGGGTGATTCATCTGAGCCCGCAGGGCCGCTTGTTGACCCAGCAAGCAGTTCGCGGCTTCGCCGAGTGCGAGCGACTGGTGCTGGTGGCGAGCCGGTACGAGGGGATAGATGAACGGGTGATCGCGCTGGAGATCGACGAGGAATGGTCGATCGGCGATTACGTGCTGAGCGGCGGTGAGTTGCCGGCGCTGGTCCTGTTCGATGCGGTGACGCGCTTGCTGCCTGGGGTGCTGGGGCACGAGGAATCGACCGTGTACGAGTCGCATACCGCCGCGTTGCTGGATCACCCGCATTACACGCGACCGCCCGAGGTCGATGGTCTGGCGGTGCCTGCGGTCCTGTGCAGCGGCGACCACGCAGCGATCGAGCGCTGGCGAATGAAGCAGGCCCTGGGGCGCACCTGGCTCCGACGCCCGGACCTGTTGGTCGCGGAGCATCTGAACGGGGACCAGCGGCAATTGCTCGAAGAGTTTATGCAGGAATTCGAGAATCGAGAGAGAGGAACACAGCGATGTCAATGAACGTCATTCAAGATCTGGAAGCATCATGGTTGGGTGGGCGCACCTTGCCCCATTTCAGCCCGGGCGATACGGTAGTCGTTCAGGTCAAGGTCAAGGAAGGCAACCGTGAGCGGTTGCAGGCTTTCGAAGGGATCGTTATTGCGCGGCGGAACCGGGGCTATCATTCCTCGTTCACGGTGCGTAAGACGTCTCATGGCGAAGGCGTGGAGCGCGTCTTTCAGGCCTTCAGCCCGCAGGTCGAGGAAATCCAGGTCAAGCGTCGCGGCGATGTGCGCCGTGCCAAGCTGTACTACCTGCGCGGCCTGACCGGTAAGGCGGCGCGCATCAAGGAAAAGATCTAAGTCCGCTGCGGGGGCGACGCGCGGAACGGACGCATGGGTTCCCCGTCTGCCTTCCGCGCGAGCTCGCAGCCTGCCGGCTCCCTACGTGGGGTGCTCCCGGTGCCTTTCGGTACGGTGTTCGTCTATGCCGAACGGCCGGATGCCATCACTGGCATCGAGTTGTCGCTGGAGCCCAGCACCGAGGTATCCGATTCCGCTGAGCCGCTGATTGCCGAGGCGCTGGCGCAGCTTGAGTCCTATTTCGAGGGCGGATTTACGGCCGTCAACGCCGTCCCCGTTCGCTGCATCGGCACCCCGTTCCAGCAGCGCGTCTGGGATCAGTTGCGCGCAATCACGCCCGGCACCACCCTCAGCTACGGCCAGTTGGCTGCCCGGTTGGGCAGCAGCGCCCGCGCCGTGGCGGGCGCCTGTCGGGCCAATGACTTCCCGATCGTGATCCCCTGTCATCGGGTCGTCAGCGAACATGGCCTTGGCGGTTACTGCGGTGCCACAGACGGCCCATGGCTCGCCGTGAAACGTTGGCTGCTCCGCCACGAGGCGGGCGCCATCTCGATCGAAGCCGGACAGCATGGCCGATGACGAGCGGATCATCGCGCGTTTCCAGGATGTTCTGTGGATAGAGGAGGGCTTGAGCGAGAACACTCGGAAGTCCTACGGCAGCGACCTGAGGCTCTTCGCGAACTGGCTGCGGCAGTCGGAGCGGACCCTGCTCGGGGTGAGCACCGCGGATCTGGAGGCGTATCTCGCCCACAAGCACCGCGCCCGGGTCAGCCAGCGCTCCAGCGCACGTCTGGTTTCGACGCTGAAAAAGTTCTACGCCTGCGCGCAGGACCAGCAATGGATGGATGGCGATCCTGCCGCATCGCTGCAGGCCCCTTTCGTCGGTCGGCCCTTGCCCAAGACACTGAGCGAGGCCGATGTAGAGCGCCTGCTGGCCGCTCCCGATGTCGAACAGACGCTCGGTTTCCGAGACCGGACGATGCTGGAAGTGCTGTATGCGACTGGCCTGCGGGTCAGCGAGCTGATTGCACTGCGCGTAGATCAGGTGAATACCCGGCAGGGCGTCGTGCGGGTTACCGGCAAGGGCAGCAAGGAACGCCTCATTCCCTACGGGGAAGTCGCGCAGGAATGGGTCGACGGGTTTCTGGCGGGAGCACGGCGGGACTTGCTCGGCGGTCGGGTCAGTGCTGCACTGTTCGTGACGGCCCGGGCCATGCCGATGACGCGTCAGGCCTTCTGGCATCTGATCAAACGGTATGCTCTACTGGCCGGTATAACGACCGACCTGTCGCCGCACACACTTCGTCACGCCTTCGCCACGCATCTGATCAACCACGGAGCCGATCTGCGCGTCGTGCAAATGTTGCTCGGGCATAGCGATCTTTCCAGTACCCAGATTTACACGCACGTCGCGCAGGAACGTCTCAAGGAACTGCATAGCCGCTGTCACCCAAGGGGCTGACGGTCGGACGCCAACTTCGTAGGAGACCTCATGATTCATCCCACGGCGATCGTTCATCCCGAAGCCAGACTGGGTCAAGATGTGAGCATCGGCCCATTTGCCGTCATCGAAGCAGGGGCAGAGATCGGCGACCGCTGCCAGATCGGTGCACATGCCGTCATTCACTCGCACGTGCGTATGGGGGCGGCCAACACGGTGCACCCGCACGCGGTGCTGGGCGGGCTGCCGCAGGATCTCGGCTTCGATCCGGCCCAGATCACTTACGTGGACATCGGCGAGAACAACGTCTTTCGCGAAGGGGTCACGATCAGTCGCGCCACGGCGCCGCTGGGCTCCACGCGGATCGGCTCGGGCAACTACCTGATGAACAACACCCATCTGGGCCATGACGGCGAAATGGGCGACCACAATATCCTGGCCAGCGGGGCGACACTGGGTGGCCATACCCGTGTCGGTGACCGCGTATTCTTCGGCGGGGGCGTGATGGTGCACCAGTTCTGCCGCGTCGGCAGTTTCGCGATGCTTCAGGGTCTGGCGGGCATCAACAAGGATGTGATTCCCTACACGATGGTCGGCGGCCGTCCGGGCAAGCACTACCGTCTGAACCTGATCGGTCTCAGGCGAGCCGGCATCGACGGCGAACGGCTGCGGGCCATCTCCAGGGCCTATCGCCTGCTGCGGGCGCGCAGCGATTTGAGCGGATTGCCCGATACCGAAGAGATCCGGTATTTGAGAAATTGGCTGGGCAGCGGCTCGAAACGCGGTACGCTGGCGTTCTTTGAGTTGCGCGACGCCGGGACTGAGTAAAGGGTGAGACGGACGGGAGCCGCGTAATGGATGAAGTCAGGTGCGCCGTCATCGGCGTGGGTTATCTCGGCCGGTTTCATGCAGAGAAATATGCCGCGTTGCCGGGCTGTCGTCTCGTGGGCGTGTGCGACACGGATCCCGATGCGGCGGCTCGGCTCGCGGCCCAACTCGGCGTACCGGCTTTCACGGAGCACCGGCAGTTGCTGGGTCAGGTCGACGCGGTAAGCGTCGTCGTCCCCACCAGTGTCCACCATGCGGTAGCGCGCGATTTCCTCGACGCCGGAGCCGACGTGCTGGTCGAAAAGCCGATCACCGTGACCGTGGCAGAGGCGGACGAACTGATCGACCTGGCCGAGCGCCGCGGCCGGGTGCTGATGGTCGGCCATCTCGAACGCTTCAATGCAGCGATCCTCGGCCTGAACCTGCGCGACGACAAGCCGCTGTTCATCGAATCCCACCGGCTCGCGCCGTTCAAGCCGCGCGCGAACGATGTCAGCGTCGTGCTGGACCTGATGATCCACGACATCGACATCATCCTGGACGTCGTTGATGCGGAGCTCGAGCGGATCGACGCGAAAGGCGTGCCAGTACTGACCGGTGATGTGGACATCGCCAACGCGCGCCTCGTGTTCAGGAATGGCTGCGTCGCGAATGTGACCGCCAGCCGCGTCAGTTTGAAGGTCGAGCGCAAGATGCGCTTGTTCATGCCCAGCGCCTACTACTCGGTCGATTTCCAGAACCGCGTGCTGACCTGCCATCGGAAGGGGGAGGGCGAGATGTTTCCCGGCATTCCGGAAATCCTCAGCGAGGAATCGGTTTTCGAGAATGGGGATGCGCTGCGGACCGAGATCGAGCATTTCATCGACTGCGTGAAGACGCGCAGCGAGCCGTTGGTGTCCGGGCGAGCCGGGCGGCGCGCACTGGCAACCGCCACCGAGATCACCCGTCTACTCCAAGCCTGAATTACCTCAAGGAGTGTCCCGACTCATGATTCCGATGGTCGACCTGAAAGCCCAGTACGCCAGCCTCAAGGAGGAGATCGACCGCAGTCTGCAGGAGGCGCTGGACAGTTGTGCCTTTATTCTCGGCCCTAACGTCCAGGCCTTCGAACACGAGGCGGCGGACTACCTGGGCGTGAAACATGCGATCGGCGTGGCGTCGGGAACGGACGCGCTGCATCTCGCGTTGCGGGCCGCCGGGATCGGGCAGGGCGACGAGGTCATCACCTCTCCTTTCACCTTCATCGCCACGGCCGAGGCCATCCGTTACGTCGGGGCAACGCCGGTCTTCGTCGACATCGATCCACGCAGCTTCAATCTGCAGCCTGCCGCGGTCGAAGCGGCGTTGACCGAGCGCACGACGGCCGTGATGCCGGTGCACCTGTTCGGCCAGCCGGCTGATCTGCCGGCCATCGGCGCGATCTGTGAGCGGCGTGGTCTGAAGATGATCGAGGACTGCGCGCAGTCCTTCGGGGCGACGGTCGATGGGCGACAGACCGGATCGATCGGCATCAGCGCCGGTTTCAGCTTCTTCCCGAGCAAGAATCTGGGTTGTTACGGCGATGGCGGACTGGTGACGACGAACTCGGACGCCCTGGCGGAGCATGTGCGCGTGTTGCGCAACCACGGCTCGCAGGTCCGTTACTACCATCAGGAGATCGGCTACAACAGCCGCCTGGACGAATTGCAGGCGACCATACTCCGTGTCAAGCTCCGGCATATCGAGGAATACAACCGCAACCGCCGTCGCGTGGCCCACCGCTACTCGGAATTGTTGTCCGATCTGCCGCTCGACACCCCGTTCGAGGACGGGATCGGCCGCCACGTCTACCACCAGTACACGCTGCTCAGCGATCGGCGCGACGCGATCATGCAAGCCCTGCAGGCGGCCGGGATCGCGTGCGCGGTGTATTACCCCGTACCCCTGCACCGGCAGCAGGCCTTCGCGGCGGACTGCGCCGGGGTGCAGCTGCCGGTGGCTGACGACATCGCCGGCCGTTGCCTGTCGCTGCCGATCTATCCCGAACTCGGCGAGTCCGACATCCTCAAGGTCGTGTCCGTGATCGCCGACGCCTGCGGTCGCTGATGAGCATGGCGGAGACCGACGGGAGGCTCCGCTCGAGCCTGGGGCCGTGACGCACGCTGTCGAAGGCGCGCTCCACGCCGGCGATACGCCGGGTGACAGCGGCCGCAGGCAACCGCTGATCATGCTGGTCGCCGGCGAGGCCTCGGGCGATCGGCATGCGGCCGACTCCTTTCGTGAACTGCGCCGGCTGATTCCCGACGTCCGCGGCATCGGCATGGGCGGCCCGGCGATGCGGGAGGCTGGGGTCGAGATCGTGCACGATTCGGCTGGTATGGCCGTCATCGGCGTCGTCGAAGTGATCCGTCATTACCGGCACATTCGACGGGTGCTGAAGAAGATGCAGACGCTCGTCTGCGGGCGGCGGCCGGATCTGCTGATCTGCGTCGACTACAAGGAATTTAACTTTCATCTGGCGCGCGCCGCGAAAGCCTGCGGGGTCCGGGTCCTGTTTTACGTCGGCCCGCAGTTCTGGGCCTGGCGTCCCGGACGCGTCAAGACCTATGGCCAGGCCGTCAGCCACATGGCCGTGATCTTTCCGTTCGAAGTACCCCATTACCAGGCCGCTGGTGTGCCGGTGACCTACGTCGGTCATCCGCTGGCCGGCAAGGTGGCGCCCCGCATGACGCGGGCCTGGGCGTTGACGCGTTTTGGGTTGGGCGGTGGCGGACCGATCGTGGGGTTGCTGCCCGGCAGCCGCGCCAATGAGATCCGCCGGCTGCTGCCGGTCATGTTGGAAAGCGCGCAGCGTCTGGCCGAGCGTGTACCCGGCGTCCGTTTCGTGTTGGCCGAGGCGCCTTCGGTGGAGTCGTCCCTGATCGAGGAAGCCCTGTCAGGGCACAGGCTGGCGGTGCACCGGGTGCCCGGCCTGGACTACGACCTGCTGCAATGCTGCGATGCCGTCGTGACCTCCTCGGGCACGGCGACGCTGGAACTGGCCCTGCTGAAACTGCCCATGGTCATCATCTATCGGCTCTCGCCGGTGACCTACTGGCTGGGGCGGTTGCTCGTGAAGATTCCGTTCATCGGTCTGCCCAACATTCTTGCGGGGCATTCAGTCGTGCGCGAGTTCATCCAGCATGACGCGAATCCCGAGAACATCGTCGCGGAGATCGAACATATCCTCAACGACGCAACCTATGCAGCCTCGATGCGCGCCGCGCTGTCCGAGGTTGCGGGCATACTCGGCGCCGGCGGCGGGTCGGCCAACCTGGCGCGGCTCGCTGCGGAATTGTTGAGCGGGGGCGGCAGTCCAAGCAGCGGGAAATCTTCGATAGAGGACATGCGATGAGCCGAGCCTTCGTCAAGGAAGAGGATGATAGCGATCGGGCGGAGCAGTTGCCCGACCGTCCACAAAGTCCACACACCAATTATGTAACGGCGGCTGGGCTGCGGCATCTCCAGGCCCGCGTGGCAGAGTTGACAGAACGACGTGCGGAACTGTCCAGACAGGAGAGCCTTCAGAGCCGGCAAGATCTGGGCGTCGTCGAACGGGATCTCCGCTTTTTCGAGGAACGCCTGCAACGCGCGGTGCTGGTCGGCCCACGGACGGTATCGGATGGTCGCGTGCGGTTTGGCGATACCGTGACCGTTTGCGATGCGGGTGGTCGGGAGCAGCGCTTCACGATCGTCGGTGAGGACGAGGCGGATGTGCAGCGCGGACGCATCAGCTGGGTGTCCCCGCTGGCGACGGCACTGTTGCACGCGGAGTTGGGCGACAGCGTCGTCTGGAAGCGGCCGGCCGGGGATGAAGAACTGGAAATCCTTGCCATCGACGAGGGTGCCGAGTCATGAACCGTGTGACCGTTGCCCGCTCTGCGGGGACTGTGGGCCGGGGGGCGAATGGCTAGCGAGCCCCTGCTCGCCGGGCTGGCCTTTCCGTTGCATGTGCGCCGGAGCTGCCGTGCCAAGCGTTTGCGCCTGATCGTGCGGGCGGAGGGCGTGGAGTGCGTGCTGCCGGCCCGATGTTCGGAGCGCATCGCGCGGGAATTCATCCGACAGCATCATGACTGGTTGGTCCGGAAATACCGTGAGGCCATTGCCCACGTGCCGGCGCAAAGCTTCTGGCAGGACGCGAGTGCACCCGGCGACCTCAGTTTTCCATTGCAGGCGGCTGCAACACCCTTCTTGCGGCAGGACCCGCCGTCAGGCCAGGCCCGCGTGAGTTATGACGGCGAGGCCCTCCGGCTCACGGGTTTGTCCTTCCCGATTCGGGCGGCACAGATCGAACTGCTCACGTTTTCCTGGGCACGGGGTTGGCTCGCTCAGCGCGCTGAAGCCTTGATGCGGGCGCATGCCGAGCGCATCGGTGTTCATCCGCGCCAACTACGCATCAAGCGGATGCGGACGCGCTGGGGCAGTTGCGGTGCAGTGAACGACATCAATCTGAACTGGCTGCTTGTCGCAGTGCCGCCCGCGGTGCTGGAGTATGTCGTGGTCCACGAGTTGTGCCACATCCGCCACCGCAATCATTCCGCGCATTTCTGGGCTTTGGTGAACGAACATTTCCCTGACTGGGGAAAGGCCCGCCAGTGGCTCAAGGCCGAAGGCGGACGACTGCTGCATCGTTTCGGGCCGGTGCGATGACGCCCGGCCGCAAGTCGGGCTGGTGGTTCTGGCCCTTGCTGGTCGTTGTTTTCCTCGCGGCGCAGGGTTGGAAGGATAGAGCCTTGATCGAGGGGCAGGCACCGCCGCTGACCAGCCGCTCCCTGGACGGAGCCGCATTCGAGTGGGGCGATCCGCACCGGGCGGGCCGGCCGGCCGTGCTTTATTTCTGGGCGAGTTGGTGTCCCATCTGCCGTGCGATGCAAGGAAACGTCGAGGCCATAGCGCGCGACTACCCGGTCGTCAGCGTGGCGCTGCAGTCGGGAACCGACCAGGAACTGCGCGATTACATCCGCAAGCAGCACTTCACACTGCCCGTTCATGCAGACCCGGATGGTACTATCGCCACGCGATACGGGCTCAAGGGCGTTCCGGCGGTCTTCATCGTCGACACGCACGGCACGATTCGCGATGCCGTGAGCGGCTACGCAACGGAATGGGGTCTGCGCCTGCGGTTGTGGCTGGCGGGTCAGTCTTCCTGACCGGAGTACACGCCATATGAGGGTTACGACCATGCGCGCCATCGAGATCACCGAGCCCGGCGGTGCCGAGGTGCTGCGGCTCGCGGAGCGTCCGTTGCCGGTGCCCCGCTACGGTGAGGTCCTGATCCGCGTGCAGGCGGCGGGCATCAATCGGCCCGACATCCTGCAGCGGCGCGGTTTGTATCCGCCACCGCCCGGGGCATCCGACATACCGGGACTGGAAGTCGCCGGGGAGATTGCTGCGCTCGGACCCGACGTGGGCGGTTGGTCCGTCAGCGATCGGGTTTGCGCGTTGGTCACCGGCGGCGGTTACGCCGAGTATTGCATCGCTGCCTCCCCGCTGTGCCTGCCCATACCCGAAGGTCTCTCGGCAACAGAGGCCGCTTCGCTACCGGAGGCCTTGTTCACGGTCTGGAACAACGTCTTCGACCGTGGAGGCCTGCAAAGCGGGGAGCACTTCCTGGTGCATGGCGGCGCCAGCGGCATCGGCGTCGCGGCGATTCAGTTGGCCCGGGCTGCCGGGGCTGTGGTGTACGCAACAGCCGGCAACTCCGAGAAGTGCCGTGCCTGCGTCGCGCTCGGCGCACAGGCGATCAATTACCGCGAAGAGGATTTCGTCGCGCGGGTCGATGCGCTAACGGGTGGGCGGGGTGTCGATGTCCTGCTGGACATGGTCGGGGGCGACTATCTGCCGAGGAATCTCGCGTGTCTGGCCGAAAGCGGGCGCCTGGTCCAGATCGCCGTCCAGCATGGCGCGAAAGCCGAGTTGGACCTGTTCAAGCTCATGGTGAAACGGCTGATCGTCACGGGGTCCACGTTGCGGCCGCGCCCGGTTGCCGAAAAGGCGCGTATCGCCGTGTCGCTGGCCGGCACCGTGTGGCCCTGGCTGGTTTCCGGCAGCGTGCGGCCGGTGGTCGATCGTGTCCTGCCGCTCGCCCAGGCGGCCGAGGCGCATCGCCTCATGGAAGCAGGCCAGCACATCGGCAAACTGGTGCTGCAGGTGGCGGAGACGGCATGAAGGTGCGGTGGCGCGCGGCGCTGTGCGCCTCGTTATGGTGGGGGGTGGCTCTGGCGGCCGTGGCAGCGGATCTGGATGTGGGACTGGATGCGGTGCGGCGCAAGGACTACGAGGTGGCCTTCGCGGAATTTCGTCCGCTGGCCGAGCAGGGCGAGGCCGATGCTCAGGTGAACCTCGGCAACCTGTTCATGCGCGGCTGGGGAGTGAAACAGGATTACGCTACGGCCTTCGACTGGTATCAGAAGGCGGCAAACCAGAACCACCCGATCGCCCAAGGCAAGCTCGGCATGCTGCATTACTACGGGTTAGGCACCGTCCAGGACAGCGAGGCAGCGGCGAAATGGTTTCGCCTGGCGGCCGATCGGGGCGTCAGCGCGGCACAGTCAGTGCTGGGCAATCTGTATGCTCAGGGCGATGGCGTGACCAAGGACCTGGTGCAGGCCTTTTTTTGGTTGACGCTGGCCTTCGAGTTCGGTGATCGGGACGCGCTGCGGGTGCGTGGAGAAATCGCCCCGGAGATGACGCCGGGGGAAATCGGCGAGGCGCTCGGGAAGGTGGACGAATGGAACCGTGACCGCGGTATACCGGATCCGGGCAGCACCGCCGAGCCGGCTGCAGCGGCTGCCGAGCCGCCCGCCAAGGCCCCGGCCAAACCCTCCCAGGCCACAGCGCAGGCCGTGAGGAAGCGCCACTGATGGTTCTTGCGAACATCTGGGGGGCGGCGGTGGGGTTGGCACGAGTGCCCTTGACAGAGACGTGGGCAGGGTGCGGATCCGCGGGTGGCGGCCGCCTCGGGCGCATTGAGGCATAATATCGGACGAAACGACAAGTAAAGCGCACGGAGACTACGATGGAAAAGACATGGGTTGTTGCCGCCGAAAGCAGCCGCGCGAGGATTTTTGTTTCGGAGAACCGGGTCAGTCCGCTGACCGAAGTGGAGGACTTCGCTCACACCGATAGTCGAGCGAAAGACCAGGACATTGTTTCAGACCGGCCCGGAAGGGGTTTCAACGGCGTCGAGGAGGGCCGCCACGGCTTCGAGAAACAATCAGATGCAAAGCATCACGAGGCCTTGGTCTTCGCCAAGCGATTGGCGGAGCGTATCGAACAGGGGCGAGCCCGTAGCGAATACGAGGCGCTCATTCTTATCGCGGCACCGGAGTTTCTGGGCATGCTGCGTCAGGAACTCAGCGCGCCGACGGCGCGTGTGGTCGTGAAGACGATCGACAAGAATCTGGTGCAAAAATCCGAAGCCGACATTCGAGGCTACGTGTTCACTTGAACTTGAATTGAGCGCCGGGTTCCTGGCGGCGGTCTGCGTGATCCGCCTCGTTTTCCCGCAGGTCTGGATCATGTTCACCGCGAGTCCGGAAGGGTCCCTGTCATGAAGATCGGAGTACCGAAGGAGGTCAAGGACCAGGAATATCGCGTCGCGCTGACTCCGGACGGAGCCGCCGCCCTGGTCGCCGCCGGTCATGCCGTCTTTATCGAGCACTCGGCCGGTGCGGGGTCCGGTTTCGACGACGCGGCTTATGTGGCCGCCGGTGCCAAACTCGGGACTGCCGAGGAGGCCTGGGCCGCCGCGTTGGTACTGAAGGTCAAGGAACCGCTCGTGAGCGAGTACCGCTTCCTCGGAACGCAGACCGTATTCACGTTCTTTCACTTGGCCGGCGTGGACCCGGCATTGACTGAGGCCCTGCTGCGTGCGGGCACCACGGCCGCGGCTTACGAGACACTGGAAGATGCGGCCGGTCGCCTGCCCTTGCTGGCGCCGATGAGCGCCATTGCCGGCAACATGGCGTCGCAGATGGGAGCCTATTACCTGGCCCGCTTCAATGGGGGGCGTGGTACGCAACTGGGCAAGGTCATGGGGCGCTCCTACGGCGAAGTCTTGATCGTGGGCGACGGGGTCGTCGGTTCTCACGCGGCCCGCACAGCGATCGGCCTGGGAGCAGAAGTCACGGTCGTGGGCCTCGATCCGCTCCGCGGCACGGAACTGGCGAAGGAACTGGGCGACCGTCTGCATTACCGGATCTACGATCCGGCCGTGGTCGCCGACAAGGTGCGCATGGCCGATTTACTGATCGGGGCGATTCTTCACAAGGGCGCCCGGGCAGACTCCGTGGTCAGCGAGAGTATGGTCAGGTCGATGCCGCCAGGTGCCGTCATCGTCGACGTCAGCATCGACCAGGGCGGTTGTATAGAAACCTCGCGGCCCACGTCGCACTCGGACCCCGTCTATGTCCGGCACGGGGTCATCCACTATTGCGTCACGAACATGCCGGGGGCTTACCCGAGGACGTCCACGCTGGCCTTGACGCATGCAACCTTGCCCTACGTGTTGCGTCTGGCTGCGGAAGGCACCGGCGCGTTCCGGTACGACGCTGGCTTCGCCAAGGCGGTCAATGCCTGTGGCGGATACGTGACATGCCGTGCCGCCGCCGAATCACTCGGGATCAGCGATCGTTACCGACCGCTGGAGACGCTGATCTGACGCGGCTGTGGCGTCGGGAACTGCCTACCCGCGAACATCAGCGTTCGTCCTCTGCGTCCAGGAGATCGTCGAGGTTGAAGTCGCGGTTGCGGTGACTGTCCGGGTCGCTGTAGCCCATGTCGTCGAGTTCCAGATCATCGAACGGGCCACTCCAGTCTTCCGGTGCTTCGATCGGGGAAAAGCCGGATTCGGCCCATGAGGCGAAATCGTATTCGCCCAAATCGCCGTTGAAATACTGAATCTCGATCGAGTCTGCGGCTTTGTCCACGGCGATGACTCGGAAGCTGCGGCCGGTAGCAGAATCCTGGTACCAGTTTTCGAGCTGAGCGGATGAGGCAACCATGGTAACGAGTCCTCCAGCGCGAGCACGCGGCAGGACGGGAAGTTGGCCGCGTAGGTGTTGCCGATAAGCAGTCTGCTCCGGGCTCACCGCAGCGGTGGACGTCGAACGGCGGGAGTTGCCATACGACTCGGCTGGCTGGGCGCCCGGGGCGTCAGAATAGCATGAACTCCGTGTCCGGCAAGATCCGCGTCAGTTGCTGCCGACCATCTCGGTAATGGCCGTTTTCATGGCCTCCCGGAGTTGGGCCGCGTGCAGCGGACGGTTATGCAGGTCGGTGATGTAGAAGATGTCCTCGGCATAACTGCCGATGGTGGAAATCTTCGCGTTGTGCAGGCGGATGCCGAAGCGATTGAAGGCTTGTCCAACCTTGGACAAGAGTCCAGGGCGATCGGTCGCGACGAGTTCGATGATGGTGTACCGGCCTTCGGGGTCCTCCTTGAACTCGATGCGCGTCGGGACCTGAAAATGCTTGGTGTGGCGCGGTTCCATGCGTTCGACCTTGAGCGGCGCCGCCCCCGGGTGTAGCAGGCAACTCCGCAACTTCCGGCAGATATCGATCTGGCGCATCTGATCCCGGATCGGACGTTCGCTCTGTTCGAGTACGTGGTAGCTGTTCAGAACGAAGCCGTTGCGGGTGGTGATGATCTTGGCGTCGAAGATCGTCAGCCCCAACTGGTCCAGGACCGCGGTGCTGTGAGCGAAGATATAGTCCTGATTCCGCGCATAAACGAAGATTTCGGGACTGCCGCGCTGACTCATCGGCCGCAGCAAGACCAGCGGCAGATCGCTGTCGCTGCAGGAAGCGATGGCGATGGTGTGCCACGCAATCTCGTCCGGCAGGTAGCGGATGAAGTATTCGTCCCCGAGATCTTTCCAGATGCGATCGACGGCTTCGCGTGGCATTCCATGCATGTCGAGCAGATGGAGCGTCTCGGTCTTAATTGCGGCGATCTGTTCGGTGCGTTCCAGCGGGTTGTCGAGGCCTCGCCGCAAGGCCCAGCGCGTCGCCGCGTACAGGTCCCGCAGCAGCGCATCGCGCCAGCTGTTCCAGAGCGTCGGGTTGGTGGCGCGGATGTCCGCGACGGTCAGCAGAAACAGATAGTTCAGCCGGTTCTGATCTTCGACCTGCTCGGCAAACTCATGGATGATCTTCGGATCGCTGATGTCCTTGCGTTGCGCTGTCAGCGACATCAACAGGTGATTGCGCACCAGCCAGGTGACCAGCGCCGTATCGCGGCGATGAACCCCATGGCGGCGGCAGAAATCCTCGGCGATGTTCTCACCAGCAACCGAATGATCATGCCCGCTGCCCTTGGCGATATCGTGCATGAGGCCGGCGATGTAGAGCAGTTCGGGTTTGTCGATCAGCTCGAAGATTTCGTTGCAAAGCGGATGATCGGGTCGAAACTTCTCGACGGAAAAACGGCGCAGGTTACGGATGACGAACAGGGTGTGTTCGTCCACGGTATAGACGTGGAATAGGTCATACTGCATCCGGCCGACCACCCTGCCGAAAGCCGGCAGGTACGCGGCCATGACGCCGTAGCGGTTCATCCGGCGCAATTGATGCGTGATGCCACGTGGCTGGCGCAGGATGCTCATGAACAGGGCGCAGGCGCGCGGATCGTTCCGGAACCCCTCGTCGATCAGATGGAGGTTCTGCCGGATAAGTCGGATGCTGGAGGCGCGCACCCCATGCAGCGCGCTGTTCTGCTGCAGGACCAGAAAGATTTGCAGCAACGCCAGCGGCTCTTCGTTGAAAATGTCTGGATGGACGGCTTCGATGTAGTTGTTGACGGCCTGAAAATACCGGTTGATCGGCAGGATCAGGAAATCTTCGGCCCCGTGCAGAACGGCTTCCTTGAACAGCTGCAGCAGCATCTCGTTGAGCCGCTCGATCCCCATGACGGTCCGGAAATAATCCTGCATGAACCGCTCGACGCGCTCGTTGACGTCGTTTCCCTCGTAGCCGAGTTGGTTGGCCAGGTCCTTCTGGTGATCGAACAGCAGCCGGTCCTCACATTTGCCGGTCAGAGCGTGCAGTCCGAAACGAACGCGCCACAGAAACTCCTGCGACGTGACCAGTTCGGTGTACTCGTTTTCCGTCAGCCAGCCATGGACGATCAGGTCGCGGAGATTCTGCGAATTGTAGTGTCGCTTGATGATCCAGCCGATCATCTGTATGTCGCGCAAGCCACCGGGACCTTCCTTGACATTCGGCTCCAGGTTGTAGGCGGTGTCGTGAAACTTGGCGTAACGTCCGCGCTGCTCGGCCAGTTTGGCTTCGAAGTAGTGTCGGGAGGCCCAGACGCGGTCGGGGCCGATCTGCGTCCACAGTGCCGCGTACAGGTCGGCGTTACCGTAGAGCAGGCGCGATTCCATCAGGTTGGTGATGTCGGCCTGATCCTTGCCCGCCTGATCGATGCATTCGTCGAGGGTGCGCACCGAAAGTCCCGGCTTCAGCCCTATGTCCCACAGGAAGTTGCTGAAATTCGCCAGGTCGCTTTGGTAAATGACATGGTGGAGACATTCAACGCCGGGCGTATGCGTCGCGCAGTCGAGCAGTACGATCAGATCGATGTCGGAGCGCAGGCTCAGTTCGCCGCGGCCGTACCCGCCGCCGGCGACTAGGGCCAGGCGGTCGGCGTGAGCACCGAGAAAGTGCTGCCAGAGTTCGATCAGCAGCGCATCGATGACAGCCGCCCGGGCCCGCAGCAGATCGCCGACGAGTTCGCCGTTGCGGAAACGCCCAACGAGACCGGACTCGAATTGCTCGATGCGAGCGCGGTAGGCCCGGATGTCGAGAGGCGCCTCGACGAACGCCGCTTCAGGCGCCAACGGCCTGGGGATGGCCATAGTTGGGCATTTCCTCTTGGCGGAGAGTCAGGATCTCGTAACCGGTTTCGGTCACCAGAACTGTATGTTCCCACTGCGCCGACAAGCTGTGGTCCTTGGTCACGGCGGTCCAGCCATCCGGCAGGATCTTCACGTGGCGTTTGCCCTGATTGATCATGGGTTCGATCGTGAAAACCATGCCCGGCTTGAGCTCCAGTGTCGCTCCGGCCTCATAATAGTGCAGGACCTGTGGATCCTCGTGGAACTCGCGCCCGATGCCATGTCCGCAAAACTCGCGCACGACGGAGTAGCCATGGGCTTCCGCATGCTCCTGGATTGCCTTCCCGATGTCGCGGAGTAGTGCGCCGGGGCGGACCGTATCGATGCCGCGGTACATTGCTTCCTGGGTGACCGCGACCAGGCGGCGCGCGCGGGTCGTCGGCTCGCCAATGAAGAACATCTTGCTGGTGTCCCCGTGGTAGCCGTCCTTGATGACCGTGATGTCGATGTTGACGATGTCGCCGGACTTCAGCTTCTTCGGGCCCGGTATGCCGTGACACACCTGGTGGTTGACCGAAGTGCAAATGGATTTCGGAAAGCCGCGGTAGTTAAGCGGGGCAGGTATGGCGCGGAGCTTGCCCACGATGTACTCGTGGCAGATGCGATCCAGTTCGTCGGTACTGACCCCGGGACGGACATTGTCGCCAATCATTTCCAGGACTTCCGCGGCCTGTCGGCAGGCGACGCGCATCTTTTCGATTTCCTCTGGGGACTTGATGGAGATGGTCATGCTGGGAAATGGATCAGGGGAAGGGCAGGGGCGCAGCGTTGTCGGGTCCCTGCAGGTATGGTATAAAGCGCGACTTTAATAAGCAACACACACGGTCCGTCACGGGTGGCTGGGTGCCGGAGCACGCTCCGGTGGCCGCTTGGGGATCGTGGAGGCGTAACCCGAACGCCGGCTGATCGTCCGCCGAGAGGCGCACGATCCGCTGGCCCTTTATCTTTGGAGAAATAGATGTCGAATGTGACGATGCGTCAGATGTTGGAAGCCGGTGTGCATTTCGGCCATCAGACGCGTTACTGGAATCCGCGGATGGCGCCCTTCATTTTTGGAGCGCGCAGCAACATCCATATCATCAACCTGGAACAGACG
This sequence comes from Methylolobus aquaticus, assembly GCA_004168015.1. GTDB lineage: Bacteria > Pseudomonadota > Gammaproteobacteria > Methylococcales > Methylococcaceae > Methylotetracoccus > Methylotetracoccus aquaticus. The sequence continues at coordinate 54,215 of SEYW01000010.1, read as the reverse complement.
CTGCCCCTCTTCAACGAGGCGATGCGGTATCTGGAACAGGTCTCCGCCAATCGCGGGAAGATTCTATTTGTCGGCACGAAGCGCACGACCCGGAAGGTGATCGAAGACGAGGCCCGCCGCTGCGGCATGCCCTACGTCAACTCGCGCTGGCTGGGCGGTATGCTGACGAACTTCAAGACGATCAAGCAGTCGATCGCCCGAATGAAGGAGCTCTCCGCCATCCGCGACGATGGCCGCCTGTCGCGCTTCAACAAGAAGGAAGGGCTCGGCATGATGCGCGAGTTCGAGAAGCTCGAGAGCAACCTCGGCGGGATCCGCGACATGGATCGCCTCCCCGACGTGATGTTCATCATGGACGTCGGCTACGAGAAGAATGCCGTTTCGGAGGCCAAGAAACTCGGCATCCCGGTCGTTGGCATCGTCGACACCAATAACAGCCCGGTCGGTATCGATTACGTGATTCCGGGTAACGATGATTCCATTCGCGCCGTGCTGCTCTACGCGCAGAGTGCTGCGACGGCGATCCTGCAAGGCAAGGCAAGCGGACTGGATATGGCCGCCGGCGCTGAAGACGAGTTCATCGAGATGGACTCGACGGGCGCCGACCCGGTCGTGGCCGAAGCCGACTACGCCGGCAGTGAAATGCTCTGATAGACCAGCCCGCGAGCGCCGTTAGCGATTCTCCGAGTCGGCGGCGCTCCTGCCACAGGCCTCCAGACGGGGGCTTTTTTTTGATACGCGGGCCTGCGTGTCCAGCTTTTAACAAGAGGTTTTGATTGATGACGATTACCGCGACCATGGTGAAGGAACTGCGTGAACGAACCGGTTCCGGAATGATGGAATGCAAGAAAGCCCTGGCCGAGACGCAGGGTGATTTGGAAGCGGCGGTGGAGTTGATGCGCAAGGCCGGTCTGGCCAAGGCGGATAAGAAATCCGGGCGCACCGCAGCTGAAGGTACGATCTCGATTCAGGTATCCGACGACGCCCATCGCGCGGCCATCGTCGAAGTGAACTGTGAAACCGATTTCGTGGGCAAGGGTGAGGACTTCCTCGCCTTCTGCGACGCCGTGGCCCGGACCGTGCTGGCCTCCGATGCAGCCTCGCCGGAGGCCCTGTCCGAACAGACCTTGGCCGGCGGTCAAGCAACGGTCGAGCAGGTGCGTCGCGAGTTGATCGCTAAGATCGGCGAGAACATCTCGGTGCGTCGTTTTGCGCGCTTCGACTCCGCCAACGGTCTCGTTGCTGCCTACCGCCATGGCAGCCGCATCGGTGTCCTGGTGGAGTTCACCGGCGATGCCACCGTCGGCAAGGACGTGGCGATGCACGTCGCCGCCAGCAAGCCGGTATGCGTTGACGAGACCGGCGTTCCGGCCGACGTGATCGCCAAGGAGCGCGAGATTTTCGCCGCACAGGCCGAAGCCAGCGGTAAGCCGGCCAACATCGTGGAAAAAATGGTCGACGGCCGGATCAAGAAATTCCTCGGAGAAGTCACGCTGCTCGGGCAGCCCTTCGTCAAGGATCCCGAGCAGACCGTCGCTCAATTGCTCAAGGCAAAGGGCAGCGAGGTCATGCGCTTCGTTCGCTTCGAAGTGGGCGAGGGCATCGAAAAGGTCGAATCGAACTTCGCCGAAGAGGTGATGGCACAGGTGCGCGGCAGCTGAGCTGAGGGCGCGCAGTCCGGATGATTATTGGATGTCGCCGGCGTTTTCGAGCCGGTCGACGGGTCACATGGCCGCGAACACTGTGAGGCATTGATGAGCAACCCCCCGGTATACCGACGGATTTTGCTTAAACTCAGCGGCGAGGCCCTGATGGGCAGCCAGTCCTCGGGCATTGACGCCAGCGTGCTCCAGCGTCTGGCGGTCGAGATCGATGAGATCTGCAAGATCGGGGTCCAGGTTGGCTTGGTCATAGGCGGTGGCAACATCGTTCGCGGCGCGACGAAGGCCGCGGAAGGTCTGGATCGTGTGACCAGCGACCACATGGGCATGCTGGCGACGGTAATCAACGCGTTGGCGATGCAGGATGCCCTCGAGCAGGTGGGTCGCCCGACGCGCGTGATGTCGGCCCTGAAGATCAATCAGGTCTGTGAGGACTACATTCGGCGCCGAGCCGTGCGCCATCTGGAGAAGGGCCGCGCCGTGATCTTCGCGGCGGGCACCGGGAACCCTTTCTTCACTACCGACTCGGCAGCAAGTTTGCGGGCGATCGAAGTCGATGCCGACCTTCTAATCAAGGCGACCAAGGTTGACGGAGTCTATTCCGCGGACCCGAAGAAGGACCCCGAAGCGAAGTTTTATGCACGCATGACCTTCGACGAAGCGCTCGATCAGCGGCTGGACGTCATGGACGCGACGGCCCTGGTGTTGTGCCGTGACCATGCGATGCAGTTGCGCGTGATGAACATTTTTGAAGCCGGAGCGATCATGCGGCTGGTTCAGGGAGAGGACATCGGTACGCTGCTCCAAAACGGGAAGCCGGAGGCTTAAGGTATATGGTCGAGGATATCGCGAAACGCACGCGGGAGCGGATGCAGAAGAGTATCGAGTCCCTGAAGCACGAGCTCGCAAAGATTCGTACCGGTCGGGCCCATCCCAGCTTGCTGGAACATGTGAAGGTCGATTACTACGGTAGCGAGGTTCCGATCAGTCAGGTCGCCAATGTGGCGATCGAGGATTCGCGCACACTGACCGTGACCCCCTGGGAGAAGACCATGGTCCAGGCGGTCGACAAAGCCATTCGCGCTTCTGATCTGGGTCTGAATCCGGCAACGACGGGTCTCGTCATTCGGGTGCCGATGCCGCCGCTGACTGAACAGCGCCGCAAGGAACTGATCAAGGTCGTTCGCCACGAAGGCGAGGGCGGCAAGGTGGCGATCAGAAACATCCGCCGCGATGCGAACGCCGAAGTCAAGGCCGCGCTCAAGGAAAAGCAGATATCGGAAGATCAGGAACGCCGCGTCGAGGAGCAGATTCAGAAACTCACCGATCAGTCGATCAAGGAAATCGACGTCTTGTTGGACGAGAAAGAAGCCGACTTGATGGCAATCTGACGCGGGCGCAAGTCCGCATCCGTCGGCCCGCACGAGCCCTGTCGTAGGTGCCGGGGCACAGCCACCGATTTCTCGGCACCCGCCCGAGTTCATGATTGCCCGGGTTGAGAGTGAAGTTTTGGTAGTTTCTACAACAGCCGCCCTGATGGAAGCCGAACCAAGAGCGTTTCCAGATCACCGAATGCCACGGCACGTGGCCATCATCATGGATGGCAACGGGCGCTGGGCGCAACAACGGTATCTGCCGCGTACCGCCGGCCATCGCGCTGGCGTGACCGCCGTGCGGAAGGTGGTGGAGCATTGCGTCGAGAAGGGGGTAGAGGCGCTGACGCTGTTCGCGTTCAGCAGCGAAAACTGGCGCCGCCCGCAGGAAGAGGTCTCGGTCTTGATGGACCTGTTTCTGTCCACGTTGGGACGCGAAACCGAGAAGCTGCACGAGAACCGCGTGCGGTTGCGGATCATCGGCGACCGCAGCGCCTTTTCGCCACAGTTGCAGGAAAAGATTGCTGCGTCCGAGGCGCTAACGGCGGGTAATTCCGGCATGAGCCTGATCGTTGCCGCCAATTACGGCGGACGTTGGGACATCCTGAACGCGATGCGTACCTTGGCGGCACAGATAGCGGCAGGTTCCCTGCGCGCGGAGGATCTGACCGAGAACTTGCTCTCCTGTCACGTTTCGCTGGCGGATCTCCCCGAACCGGACCTTTTCATCCGTACCGGGGGCGACCAGCGCATCAGCAATTTCATGCTGTGGCAACTCGCCTATACAGAATTGTTCTTCACTGCCACCCTGTGGCCGGACTTCGACGAGCAGTTGCTCGATCAGGCCTTTGCTGACTTCGCCCGGCGGCAGCGCCGTTTCGGCTACACCGGCGAGCAGGTCGAAGCCCTGTCATCCGGCCACGGCGACATCAGTTAGCTCGCAATAAGGAAAACCTTGCCATGTTGAAAATCCGCCTGATCACGGCCGCGGTGTTGGCGCCGTTGATCGTCCTGGCCATTTTGCAGTTGCCGCCCCTGTGGTTCGCCTTTTTGTGGGGTGTGGTCCTTGCCGTAGCGGCCTGGGAATGGTCGGGTCTGGCGGGTCTGGCCCGGATCCCGGCGCGCCTCGCGTTCGTCGCGGCGCTCGTGGCCTGCCAGATCTCCGGCAAATACTGGGCCAATTACGCGATTGATTGGCTGCCGTGGGTTGTCGCTGCATGGTGGTTCGTCGTCGGCATGGCACTGCGCATGGCTCCAGACCGCCTGCTGGCCTGGCGCTACCCGACTGCCGTGAAGCTGGTGATCGGCTGGTTCGTACTGCTGACGGCCTGGATACTGATGCTATGGCTCCGGGTCAATTTCGGGGTCAAGCAGGTCTTGTTCCTGGTGTTATTGATCTGGCTGGCCGACGCCGCCGCCTATTTCGCGGGGAAGCGGTTCGGGCGCACGAAACTCGTGCCGCAGATCAGCCCCGGCAAGACCGTCGAAGGGGTTTATGGAGCACTGCTGATTTCAGCGCTGTACGCTGCCGGCGTGGGGATCTATTTCGACTTCAAGCCCATTGTAATCTCTGACTTCGTGGTGCTATCCCTGGTGACGGTGATCATTTCGATCGCCGGCGACCTGTTCGAGAGCTTGTTGAAACGCCAGCGCGGGGTCAAGGACAGTGGCACGCTGTTTCCTGGGCATGGCGGGGTGCTGGACCGCGTGGACAGTCTGGTTGCAGCCGTGTCGATCTTTTACCTGGGTTCTTATCTGCGGGAGATCTTCCTGTGAAACGGCTTTGCGTCCTCGGCTCAACCGGATCGATCGGCGTCAATACACTCGATGTCGCTGCTCGGCATCCGGACGACCTGCGTGTCGTCGCCCTGACGGCAAACCGCAATATCGAGCGCCTGGCCGAGCAATGCGCCGCCCACCGCCCGGCCTATGCGGTGGTCGTCGACCCGGAACAGCGACAGCCGTTGCGCGAACAGTTGGAAGCCCGGGGCGTGCGCGGCGTCGAGATCCTGGCGGGCGCATCGGGATTGGAACACGTCGCATCCCTGCCGGAGGTGGATACCGTGATGGCGGCGATCGTCGGTGCCGCAGGCTTGCTGCCGACCCTGGCCGCTGCCCAGAAGGGTAAGCGTGTACTGTTGGCAAACAAGGAAGCCCTGGTGATGTCCGGACCGCTGTTCATGGCGGCCATCCGACTTTCGGGCGCCGAGTTGTTGCCGATCGACAGTGAGCACAACGCGATCTTTCAGTGCATGCCCGCCAGTTATCGCGCCGGCACCCGGGCCCGCGAGGTCCGGAAGATCATGATGACCGCGTCGGGTGGGCCGTTTCTGAAGGCGCCGCTGGAGACTCTGGCGCACATGACGCCGGAGCAGGCAGTCGCGCATCCGAACTGGGTAATGGGTCGCAAGATCTCGGTCGATTCGGCGACGATGATGAACAAGGGCCTGGAGGTGATCGAAGCCTGCCTGTTGTTCGATCTCTCGCCTGACGAGGTTACGGTCGTCGTCCATCCTCAGAGCGTCATTCACTCGATGGTGGACTATGTAGATGGTTCTGTGCTGGCTCAGATGGGCAACCCGGATATGCGTATCCCGATCGCTCACGCGATGGGTTGGCCTGACCGCGTGGAATCGGGGGCCGAACCTTTGGATCTGTTCAAGGTCGGACGTTTAGAGTTCGTTGAACTGGATACGCAGCGTTTCCCGTGCCTGCCGCTGGCCTATCAGGCGGTCAGGGCGGGTGGAACGGCCCCCGCCATCCTGAATGCCGCCAACGAGACGGCGGTGGCGAGCTTCCTGGACGGCCGCATCCGCTTCACGGCGATTGCCGAGACGATCCGTCATTGCCTGGACGTGCTCCCGGCTTCGGCCGTTGGTAGCCTCGACGACGTGTTGGATGCGGATCGGATCACCCGTCACACCGCCAGCCTTTATCTGGAGAAAGCCTCGACCGCTTGATGCCATGCCTTCCATGATTCACACCCTTCTGTCCTTTGTCGCTGCGCTGACGGTTCTGATCGCCGTACACGAATTTGGTCACTTCTGGGTTGCGCGACGCTTGGGTGTGAAGGTTCTGCGCTTTTCGATCGGCTTCGGACGCGCGATCTGGAGGCGCCAGAACGGGCCTGAGGCGACTGAATTCGTGGTTTCGGCGGTGCCACTGGGTGGTTACGTGCGGATGGTGGACGAGCGTGAGGGCCCGGTAGCACCTGAGGATTTGCCGCGAGCTTTCAACCGCCAGCCTCTGGCGAGTCGCGCAGCCATTGTGATTGCGGGCCCATTGGCGAACTTTCTGCTGGCGATCGCGCTGTACTGGGTCGTGTTCATGGTCGGTGAGCCTGGCGTGAGGCCCGTGTTGGGCGAGGTGACCCCGGGCACTCTGGCAGCTGAATCCGGTTTCGTCAGCGGCGATGAGATTCTCGCGGTCGATGACAAGCCGACGCCGACGTGGGGCGAAGCCATGGGGCAGTTGGTCGAGAAGGTCATGGATGCGGAGCAGGTCGATGTCACCGTACGCACCGCGGCCGGCGAGACCCGCCAGCTTGGTCTGCGTGTTCCGGCCGAAGTCGCGCGATCTCCGGATCAACTCTACGACCGGCTTGGCTTGACGCCGTGGCAGCCCGACCTCGACCCTGTAGTGGAACGGATCGAGCCTGGCAGCCGCGCCGAGGCGGCCGGGCTTCAGTCCGGCGACCGGGTGATCAGCGCTGACGAGGTTCCTGTCGCAACGTGGCAGGAATGGGTCCGAATCGTGCGAGCTCGTCCCGAAACCGTCATTCACCTGATCGTTCGCCGCGGTTCCGACGAGATCCCCTTGCAGATCACGCCGGCTCGCGTGGAAACAGCGGGCGGGATCGTCAGCGGGCGTATCGGCGCCTCGGCGCGGATTCCCGCGGAAATCGAAGAGGAGATGCAGGTCACCTATCGCCTGGATTTGATCCCCGCGCTGGTCGCGGCCACGGCGAAAACCGCGGATTACTCCTTCCTGACGCTGAAGATGATCGGCCGTATGCTCATCGGCAAGGCGGCGCTGGAGAACCTCAGCGGGCCACTCAGCATCGCCCAATACGCCGGCGCGTCGGCACGGCTGGGTCTGGCGCAGTTCCTGAAGTTCCTCGCAGCGATCAGCGTGAGTCTGGGCGTGTTGAACCTGTTGCCGATCCCAATCCTGGACGGTGGCCACCTGACGTTGTACGCCATCGAGTGGGTCAAGGGTCGCCCTTTGTCCGAGCAGACCGTCATGTTGTGTCAGCAGGTCGGACTGTTCATTCTGATTTCATTGATGAGTCTTGCGTTCTATTTGGATCTGGAACGCCTGCTGAGTTAGGTTTCGGCGGCGCTGCCGCCGGACCGCCTACCCTGCCATTTTCGGAATTTCTATGAAACAGTTTCTTTCGCTTGCTCTGGCGGCCTTAGCCGTGGTTCTCACCGGCCCGACCGTGGCACTCGCCGATGAAAAGGCCATCCGCGATGCGCTGCAGAGGGCCTTGCCCGGAATGGAGCCGGATTCGATACAGCCCACCAAGTTGAAGGGCCTCTACGAGGTTCTCTACGGTCCCAAGCTGTTCTATGTGTCGGAAGACGGCGCCTATCTGATCCAGGGCTCCCTGGTGGACGTGAATTCGCGTCAGGACTTAACCGAGCCGCGCTTGGCGCAGGCTCGAGTGGGCGCGTTGAACAAGGTCGGCGCTGCCAACATGATCGTCTTCAAGCCCCAGAAGACCAAGCATGTCGCGTACGTGTTCACCGATATCGACTGCGGCTACTGCCGCAAGCTCCACTCCGAGATCAAACAGTACCTCGACGCCGGTATCGAAGTTCGCTACCTGTTCTACCCGAGGGCGGGCGAAGGCTCGGATTCCTACAACAAGGCCGTCAGCGTCTGGTGCGCCGACAACCGAACCCAGGCGCTGACACAGGCCAAGAAGGGGGAGGCCCTGCCGGAGAAGAACTGCGACAACCCGGTGACCAAACACATGGCGCTGGGGACCGCGATGGGCGCGTCCGGAACGCCGATGATCGTGACCGAAAAAGGCAGTGTGCTCCCCGGTTACGTACCCGCGGCCCAGTTGCTGCAGTTGTTGGGCGACGAAAAGAAGGGTTGATCATCCGGAGCCCCGGTCACCGCGTGCCGCGGCGCTTAGCCTTATGGCACGGCCCCGTCGATCAGTCCGTCAATTCCTTGATCTGATATAGGACCTCCAGCGCCTCGCGCGGCGTCATCGCGTCCGGGTCCAGTGACTTCACGCGTTCGGCCAGGCGATCATTGCGGCCATCGACGAACAGATCCATCTGTCGTGGTCCATCGTCGGTCATGGACTGCTCACAGGCCTGGCGCTCCAGGCGGCGAAGCACCGACCGCGCTTCGTCGATGACGCGCCGCGGCACGCCGGCGAGCGCGGCGACCTGTAATCCATAGCTCTGGCTAGCCGGACCCTCCTTGACTTGATGTAGGAAGACGATGCGGTCGCCATGTTCGAGCGCGTCGAGGTGCACATTGCGGATCGCATCGCTCTGCTCCGGCAGGGTCGTCAGCTCGAAGTAATGCGTGGCGAATAGGGTGAGGCTCTTCGTTTCGCGCGCCAGGGTTAGCGCGACGGACCAGGCAAGCGACAACCCGTCGAAGGTGCTCGTGCCACGGCCGACTTCATCCATCAGGACGAGGCTGTGTTCCGTCGCGTTGTGCAGGATTTGCGCCGTCTCGGTCATCTCGACCATGAAGGTCGAGCGTCCCGTGGCGAGATCGTCCGCTGCCCCAATGCGGGTGAAGATGCGGTCGATGGTGCCGATCTCGGCTCTTTCTGCGGGTACGAAGCTGCCGATGTGGGCCAGCAGGCTGATCAGTGCGGCCTGACGCATGTAGGTCGATTTGCCCCCCATGTTCGGACCCGTGATGATCAGCATCCGGCGTTCTCCGTTCAGATGCAGGTCGTTGGGGGTGAAAGGAAGTTGCAGGGTTCGCTCGACGACTGGGTGTCGACCATCCACGATGTGGAGCCTGCTACCCGGCACCAGCGTCGGGCGCTGATAATTCAGGGCGACTGCGCGCTCCGCGAGGGTTCCGATGACGTCCAGCTCCGCCAGTGCATCGGCACAGCGCTGCAACGCGGCGACATGTTCGCTGAGCGACCCCAACAAGGCCTCGTACAGCGCCCGTTCAAAGGCCAGTGCGCGTTCGCGTGCGCCGAGGACCTGCGTTTCGAACGCGCGCAGCTCGGGAGTCGTGAAACGCTCGGCGTTCTTCAAGGTCTGGCGCCGCTGGAAGTGATCCGGGGCGCGCTCGGCCTGCGCGCGGGACAGCTCGATGTAGAACCCGTGCACCCGGTTGAAGTTGATCCGCAGTGAACCGATGCCCGACCGTTCCCGTTCGCGGGTTTCCAAGTCGACCAGCATGCCGTCGGCGTTCTCGCTCAGGTTACGCAAGCCGTCCAGTTCCGCGTCGTAGCCCGGTGCCATGACTCCGCCATCCCGGATCAGAACCGGGGGCTCCGCGATGATCGCCCGCTCCAGGAGGCCGCACACCTCGGCGTGGTCGCCGACGCGCTCGTAGAGATCGGCGAGCAGCGGGCTGGGTTCCAGCAGTGCCAAAGCCTGACGCAACTGGGGCAGTGACTGTAGCGTTTGACGCAGCAGCGCGAGATCCCGCGGTCGGGCCGACAGCAGTGCGATGCGTGCAGCGATGCGTTCGATATCCGCGACGGAGCGCAGGTGTTCTCTCAGGGCGTCGAGCGCTTCCGAACGAAGTAGCGTATCGATCGCGTCGTAGCGTGCCTCAAGGCGGTCGCGCGCCCGCAGCGGCCGCTGCAGCCAGCGCCGGAGCATCCGGCTACCCATCGCCGTAACCGTATGGTCGAGTACGCCGAGCAGGGTCAGGTCGGCCCGTCCCGAGGGATGCGTATCGAGTTCCAGATTTCGGCGCGTCGCCGCATCGAGCACGATCATGTCCTCGCTGGACTCCACGCGTAGTCCTCGCAGATGGGTCAGCGCCGAGCGCTGTGTCTCCTGCAAATACTGGAGCAGCGCACCGGCGGCGCCGACGGCGGCCGGCAGGCCCTCACAGCCGAAGCCACACAGGTCGCGGGTGCCGAATTGCCGTAGCAGCAATTGCTCGCCACTGGCGGGTTCGAAATGCCACGGGGCGCGGGGTGTGAGCGCATGTTCGGCCGCGAGCGACTCCGCGATCGCCGAATGTTCGGCGACCAGTATCTCGGCGGGATGGAGACGTTCCAGTTCGGCCGCCAGGGCCTCGGAGGACAGCAGTTCCTGCACGGTGAAGCGGCCGGCCGTCAGCTCGAGGGTAGCCAGCCCGATGCGATCGCCGCTGCCGCAGTTGATCGCGGCGAGCAGGTTGTCCCTGCGTTCATCCAGCAGCGACTCGTCGGTAACGGTGCCGGGCGTCAGGATCCGCACGACTTTGCGCTCCATCGGGCCCTTGCCGCGCAGTGATTCGCCCACTTGCTCGCAGATCGCGACTGATTTTCCGGCCTTGAGGAGTCGCGCCAGATAGGTTTCCGCCGCATGATACGGGATTCCGGCCATCGCTACGCGTTGACCTCCGGATTCGCCACGGGAGGTCAGCGTGATGTCCAGCAGCGCGGCGACACAGCGGGCATCGTCGAAGAAGAGCTCGTAGAAGTCGCCCATCCGATAGAACAGCAGGGTGTTCGGGAAATCGGCCTTGAGCCCGAGATACTGCTGCATCATCGGCGTATGCGCCGGCATTGCGGCAGGGGACGAGGAGGTGGACATCGGAGGCTGGGATACAATGAGGTTCGGCAGACGGGGCAGTTTACATGAACGATGAAGCGCTGATCGGGCTGGCAGGCGAGGTGGGCGCGGCGCTCGCGAAGCGTGGCGATACGCTGATTACGGCCGAGTCATGTACCGGAGGCGGCATAGCCGAGACCCTCACCGCGATCGCGGGCGCATCCGCCTGGTTTGAAGCCGCCTTCGTGACCTACAGCAACCACGCCAAGACGGAACTGCTGGGGGTTGCGCCGGAGGTACTGGTTCGATGCGGCGCAGTCAGTGAGGAAACCGTGGCGGCGATGGCGCGAGGTGCGTTGGCACGCCTCGGAGCCGATTGGGCCATCGCGATCAGTGGGATCGCGGGACCGACCGGCGGATCGGCTGACAAGCCGGTCGGGACGGTCTGGATCCATTGGAGCTCGGCACGCGGTCAGGGCTGCTCGCGCTGTTACCACTTCGCGGGCGACCGCGCCGCTGTACGCCGGCAGTCGATCGAGGCGGCATTGCGAGGCCTGCTCGATGCCCTGCGAGGCTGACGCAGCCCGAGCTCGGCACCGGGTCTTCTACGCCCTCTGGCCTAGCGACGGCGTTCGCGCCGCGCTCGAGGCCAGCGTCCGGGAGTTGGCCCAGCACGCGCAAGCGCGCTGGGTTCGCGCCGAGAACTTCCACATCACGCTGCGGTTCCTAGGCTCCGTATCCCCGGCGCAGCTGGAGTATCTTTGCCATCAGAGGGAACCCGACGCTGCGTCCTTCACGCTGCAACTGAATCAGCTGCGATATCGGCGCCGACGCCAGCTGCTGTGGATGGAGCCCAGTGTCGTGCCTTCTGCGTGGGGCGAGCTCGAGGCAAGTCTGCGCGCGGCGCTCGACCGCGGCTCCGCAAACCCGGAAGCTTTGGCGCCGATACCGCATGTCACGCTGGGTCGCAAGGTATGCCTAACCGTGCCGTTTCCGCCCGCGACCCCGACGATCATCTGGCCGGTCGAGTCGGTCGTCCTGGTGGAATCCACGCTCCGCCCGTCGGGGTCCGAGTACTGTGTGCTCCGGCGCTGGCGTCTGCAATCTACTCCCGCTGGCGGCAGTATGAAATAATGACCCCGTTTACTGATGTGGATGCAGGTAAATGGACGACAATAGAAAGAAGGCGCTCAGTGCGGCATTGCTGCAGATCGAGAAACAGTTCGGCAAGGGCTCGGTCATGCGCATGGGTGACGCTGCGGGCACCCGGGATATCGAGGTCATCCCGACCGGGTCCCTGTCGCTCGACATCGCGCTCGGCGTCGGTGGTCTGCCCCGTGGGCGCGTCGTGGAAATCTACGGACCTGAGTCGTCCGGCAAGACCACACTGACACTGGAAGTCATCGCCCAGGCCCAACGGTTAGGCGGCGTGGCGGCCTTCGTCGACGCCGAGCATGCCCTGGATCCGGTTTATGCCCAAAAGATCGGGGTCAATCTCGACGATCTTCTCGTGTCCCAGCCTGATACCGGGGAGCAGGCGCTGGAGATCGCGGACATGCTGGTGCGCTCCGGGGGCGTGGACGTGGTCGTCATCGATTCCGTCGCGGCGCTGACGCCGAAGGCCGAGATCGAGGGTGAAATGGGCGATGCCCATGTGGGTCTCCAGGCGCGACTGATGTCCCAGGCACTGCGCAAGCTGACCGCCAACATCAAGCGTTCCAACACGCTCGTGATCTTCATCAACCAGATCCGCATGAAGATCGGCGTGATGTTCGGCAGCCCCGAGACGACCACCGGCGGCAACGCGCTGAAATTCTATGCCTCCGTGCGGCTGGACATCCGGCGGCAGGGGGCAATAAAGGATGGGGATGAGGTGATCGGGAACGAGACCCGCGTCAAGGTGGTCAAGAACAAGGTGGCGCCGCCGTTCCGCCAGGCCGACTTCGAGATCATCTACGGCGAAGGCGTTTCCTACGAGGGGGAACTGGTCGACCTCGGCGTTCAGTACGACATCCTCACCAAAGCCGGGTCATGGTACAGCTACGGGAACGAACGCGTGGGGCAGGGCAAGGACAACGTGAAGAAGCTGCTGCGCGAGCGGCCGGAACTCGCGGCCGAGATCGAGGCCCGGGTGCGCGAGAAGACGCTCGCGGTGAGCAGGACGACGGTAGATTCGGCGGCGCGTTCGGACAGCGTCGAAGCGAGCGACTTCTGACATCCGATACAGTCGCGGCCGAGATCCGTGCAGTCAGCCTGCGGTATCTGGCGCGTCGTGACTACGCTCGGGCGGAATTGGCGCAGCGGCTGCGAGCCAAGGGCTTTTCCGCGGACAGCGTGGGCACGGTACTCGCGTCGCTTTCCGCCGAGGGCTTGCTCGATGACAGCCGCTTCGCGGCGATGATCGTGCGCAGGCGCGCCGAGCAGGGTTATGGGCGGATGCGCGTCGTCAGTGAACTCCGCCAGATGGGTGTGGAACCTTCCGTAATCCCCGACGAGGACATCGACTGGGACGCCGTGCTCGAACGGCTCTACCGAAAGCGTTTCGGGGCCGGCCCACCCACTTCCGACCGGGACCTGCAATCGCGCTGGCGCTACTTGCTACAGCGCGGGTTCAGCAGCGAACAGATACGTCGCGTGATGCAATCGCCTTTGCCGCGCGACTCCTTTTCCGATTTGCCAAACCACTGAATCGCGTATGACCAGCGCAGAGTTGCGTTCGCTCTTCCTTCGCTTCTTTGAAGAACGGGGACACACGATCGTGGCCTCGAGTTCGCTAGTGCCAGGGGATGACCCCACCTTGCTGTTCACCAATGCGGGGATGGTACAGTTCAAGGACGTGTTCCTGGGACGTGAGGACCGACCCTACGTTCGTGCCACCTCATCCCAGCGTTGCGTCCGGGCCGGCGGCAAGCACAATGATCTCGAGAATGTGGGTTACACCGCCCGCCATCACACATTTTTCGAGATGTTGGGCAACTTCAGTTTCGGCGACTATTTCAAGCGCGATGCAATCCGCTACGCCTGGGAGTTCCTGACGCAGACCCTGGCGCTGCCCGCTGAGCGACTGTGGGTGACGGTCTATATCGATGACGGCGAGGCCGAGTCCATCTGGCTGAACGATGTGGGCGTCAGTCCTGCGCGCTTTACCCGGATCGCCGGCAAGGACAACTTCTGGGCCATGGGCGACACCGGTCCCTGCGGCCCTTGCACCGAGATCTTCTACGATCATGGTCCCGCCGTTCCCGGTGGTCCGCCGGGGTCGGAAGACGCGGAGGGCGACCGCTACGTCGAAATCTGGAACCTGGTGTTCATGCAGTACGAGCGCGCCCAGGATGGGACCTTGACCCCGCTCCCTAAGCCCTCGGTCGATACCGGCATGGGCCTGGAACGGCTCGCTGCCGTCATGCAGGGCGTCCACAACAATTACGAGACCGACCTGTTTCGCGGTTTGGTGGCGGCGGCGGCGCGGCTGGCCGGAACCTCGGACCTGACGCACAGCTCGCTGCGCGTGGTTGCCGACCATATACGCTCCAGCGCCTTTCTGATCGCTGACGGCGTGCTGCCGTCGAACGAGGGGCGGGGCTACGTGCTGAGGCGTATCATCCGCCGCGCTATCCGCCACGGCTACAAGCTCGGCATTCGCGAAACGTTCTTCTCCCGGTTGGTCGGGCCCTTATGCGACGAGATGGGCGCAGCCTACCCGGAATTGCCGCGAGCGCGGGATACGGTCGAGAAGGCCCTGGAACGCGAGGAGCGCCGCTTCGCCGAGACGCTGGAGCAAGGCATGCGGATTCTGGAAGCGTGCATTGCCGAGCTGCCGGGACAGGTGATCCCAGGTGAGACGGCTTTCCAACTCTACGATACCTATGGCTTTCCCGTCGACTTGATCGCCGACGTGGCACGCGAGCACGGCTTGTCGGTGGACATGGCCGGTTTCGAGCAGGCGATGGCCGGACAGCGCCAGCGGGCGCGAGCTGCAAGTCATTTCAAGGCGGGTCACGGACCCGACCTGCGCGTCGCGCAGGCCTGCCAGTTCACCGGCTACGAGGAATTGGTCAGCGAGTCGCGGGTCGTGGCGCTGTTACATGAAGGCAAAGCGGTTGATTCGCTACCCGTGGGGGGACGCAGTGTCATCGTGCTGGAACGGACGCCGTTTTATGCCGAGTCCGGCGGGCAGTGCGGCGATCAAGGCTGGATCGAAACCGCGACGGGTCGGTTCGAGGTCGACGACACGCAACGTCAGGGTGCCGACGTGATTCTGCATCACGGGCGGGTTACCGAAGGGGTCATTGGGCTCGATCAGCCCTGTCGTGCCCTCGTCGATGCCACCGGACGAGCGATGACCGCCGCCAACCATTCCGCAACGCATCTGCTGCATTCGGCGTTGCGGCGGATTCTGGGAGAACACGTCACTCAGAAAGGGTCGCTGGTCAATGCCGAGCGCTTACGCTTCGACTTCGCGCACTTCGAACCCGTTCATGCGGATCAGCTCGTCGCCATCGAGCATCTGGTGAATGGCCAGATTCGGCATAATTGGGCTGTGGACGCCACGGTGATGCCGCGCGACGAAGCCTTGTCCGCGGGTGCCATGGCGCTGTTCGGCGAGAAATACGGTGACGAAGTTCGCGTGCTTCGCATGGGTGACTTCTCGACTGAGCTGTGCGGGGGCACTCACGTGTCCCGGGTCGGGGATATCGGGTTTTTCAAGATCGTTGCGGAAACCGGTGTAGCTTCCGGTGTTCGGCGGATCGAAGCGGTCACCGGTGAGAAGGCCGGCGCCTGGGTCACGGCAAGCGAGCAGTTACTTCAGACCCTGGCCATGCGCATCAAGGCCAACCGGGAACAACTGGATGAGCGGCTGCAGCAGGTGCTGGAGCGAGCGCGGATCCTGGAAAAGGAACTGGAGCGGATCAAGGCCAAGGCGGCCAGTTCGGCCGGAAGCGATCTGGCAGGCGAAGCGGTGGACGTCGAGGGCGTCCGCGTCCTTGCCGTGGAGATCCCCGACGCGGATGCCAAGACGCTCCGGGATCTGATCGACCAGCTGAAACAGAAGTTAGGCTCAGCCGTCATCGTGCTCGCTGCCGTGAAGGACGGGAAAGTGAGTCTGGTGGCCGGCGTAACTCAGGATCATACCGCGCGCTTGAAGGCGGGAGAGCTGATCGCTCAGGTGGCGGCGCAGGTCGGCGGCAAGGGCGGTGGGCGCGCCGATCTCGCTCAAGCCGGGGGCGCTGATCCATCGGGCCTGCCGAATGCGCTGGCCGGCGTCGTGCCATGGGTGCGGTCCAGGCTCCAATAGCGGGCAACCAACAAAGATTCAAGCAAAGATGGCGCTGTACGTTCACAAATACGGTGGGACCTCGGTCGGATCGGTCGAGCGGATCAAAGAAGTCGCGAATAAGGTCATTGCGGCGCGTGAGCGCGGCGAACAGGTGGTTGTGGTCGTGTCAGCGATGAGCGGTGAAACGAATCGGCTCGTCGCTCTGGCTCATGAAATCGACGGTTCGCCGGATCCGCGGGAGATGGACGTTCTGCTCTCCACGGGGGAACAGGTGACCATCGCGCTGCTGAGCATCGCGCTGCAGGCGCGCGGTTGTCCAGCCGCCTCGTACACGGGAGGACAGGTCAGGATCGTCACCGATGAGGCTCACACCAAGGCCCGGATCCTCGATATCGACACCGACCGGCTCCGGCAGGATCTGTCCGCGGGGCGGGTGGTGGTCGTCGCCGGCTTTCAGGGCGTGACCGAAGCCGGGGATATCACCACCCTGGGGCGCGGAGGCTCGGATACGACGGCGGTCGCGTTGGCGGCCGCCCTGAGGGCTGATGAATGTCTGATCTATACCGACGTGGACGGTGTCTACACCACCGATCCGCGGATCGAGCCACGTGCGCGTCGATTGGACAGGATCACCTTCGAGGAAATGCTCGAGATGGCCAGCCTGGGATCGAAGGTGCTGCAGATCCGGTCCGTCGAGTTCGCGGGCAAGTACAACGTGGCGTTGCGGGTGCTCTCCAGCTTCGTGGAGGGGCCCGGAACGCTGATCACTTATGAGGAACAAGCGTTGGAGAAAGCATTGATCTCCGGAATCGCGTTCAATCGCGACGAAGCCAAGCTGACGGTTCAGGGCGTGCCCGACCGTCCGGGCGTAGCCCACGCAATACTGGGCCCGGTCGCGGCTGCGAACATTGAGGTCGATATGATTGTCCAAAATGTGGCGGGGGACAAAACGACCGACTTCACCTTCACGGTCAACCGGAATGACTACAGCCGAGCGCTGGCTGTGCTGGAAGACTGTAAACGCGAGTTGGGTGCTCGGGAAGTGACGGGCGACACCCATATCGTCAAGATTTCGCTCGTCGGAGTCGGCATGCGTTCGCATGCGGGTATCGCCAGCAAAATGTTTGAAACCTTGGCCAACGAGGGGATCAATATTCGAATGATCTCCACGTCGGAGATCAAGATCTCAGTGGTTGTCGATGAACGGTACCTGGAATTGGCGGTGCGTGCGCTGCATGAAGCATTTCAACTCGAAAACTCGCCTCATGCGGACTAGCCGAAGTAACTTGTTTCTCGGGTAGCGAAAATTTGCTAACATGCACTTTCCCAGGCGGTTGAAGCGTGGCAGTTTAGCTCCAGAGGGTTGGTGCCTGCAGCGATGTTGGGTTGAGGCGGAAAAGGAAGTAACTATGTTGATTTTGACTCGTAGGGTTGGGGAGACGTTAATGATCGGCGACGATGTAACGGTCACCGTCCTCGGAGTGAAAGGTAACCAAGTCCGCATCGGAGTCAACGCCCCGAAAGAGGTTTCCGTTCACCGTGAAGAAATTTATGAACGGATAAAAAAGGAACAGCAAGCGCAGGGAGCACACGACCGGTCTGCGCCGGACAACGACTAGCCTGCTAGTCGAACCAAACTTCGGAGAGATGGCCGAGCGGCTGAAGGCGCTCCCCTGCTAAGGGAGTATGGGCACAAAACGCCCATCGAGGGTTCGAATCCCTCTCTCTCCGCCAATTGATTCAGAGCGATCGCTCTGACCCCCCACGGACTTCGTGACTCTCGGGCGAGGTGGGGTTTGCCTGGCGGACCCCTGGCACTTTCCTCGCTCACGTATGCCGCAATTGCCTGAGGCGGGGAGGCGGGTCTGGAGCGCGAGAACATCCAGGCGGCGGAAAGTCATTGACTGCAAAGCCCACTACCCGCATGGCCCCTGGTCCGGAATTGTCGGCGTGTGTGTGGTGCGTTGCATGCACCCTGCGGTCCGCACCCAGGCGGACTGGGATCGGCGTCAGTCGTTTGAATAAACAGTGCCGCTCCAGGCCCCGCTGGCCCGTAACAGGCTGGCCGTCGCTTCGGCAAGCCGGCGATAGCCTTCGTCGTTGGGGTGCACCAAATCCGACTTAAGGGAATTGTCACTCAAAATAGCCGGCAGCGTTTCGCCGTCGATCGGTGTGCCGGTCGACTCTGCCAGTTCGTCGTAGAATTCGGCACTCGACAAGCCGAACAAGGCTGGTCGCGGTACGCCTAGCATCACGACCGAGATCCCGCGGCTTCGGGCCGCGGCAATCATTGCCGTGAGATTCGCAGCCGTCTGCTCCTGCGGCAGGTTGCGCAGGAAGTCATTCCCGCCGTGAATGAGGATCAGAAGATTGGCGGGATTCTCATCCAGCAGCGCTGGCAGTCGAGCCAGGCCCTCGGCACTCACCTCCATGGGGACGCCGGCGTTTGTCACCCGGAAGCCGGTTAGGCGCGCGAGCTGGCTTGGATAATCCTGGCCTGGTGCTGCACCAACCCCCGACGTAAGGCTGTCGCCGAATGCGATGATCGAAGCATCCGGGGACAGTACCGGGAGTCTTGGTCCATCGTCTCCGCAGGCGGTGAGAAGCAAGAACGCTAGCCAGAGCGGCAGTCGACACCGGCGACGGAACGCTATGGATTTGATGGGATCGAGGTTCGATCGGGATACCGAACAGGGGCGCATGATTTGCGTTACTCCCGGGGAGTCGGGTTCGCGAAAGTGGGGTCACACGGGCAGCGGTGGGATGAGCGAATGCTCATGGAGATCCCCTACCCGGCTTATCTGATATTCTAGTCGACGATCACCATGGCCTCGGTGGTGGAACAGGTAGACACACGGGACTTAAAATCCCGCGGGGTAACACCCGTGCCGGTTCGATTCCGGCCCGAGGCACCAATTCCTTGCTGTCCCGCAAACCAGGGGTGGCGGCGCCGCGCCGCAGGCAGGCTTCAGCGACACTCGCAAGGCGCTGCTAGATTGCGAGAGCTCTCTTCACCCCAGACGCCACCTCTCCGTTCCGATCCGACTCCGCCACTGCCACTCTGGCGCAGTGCGATCGCCGAGAAGCGTGCTTGCGACCGGCTGGGCGGGGCGCCGGCTCGGACGACACGGGAGCATGCCTCAAATGCTTGCCTGTGTGGTCCCTTGGCCCCCCTCGGATGGCTGTGCTGCCAGTCTGGACGTTCAGGTCAATCGCGCTCGGGCCTCTGCGCTGCCTGCCGCGCGAGCGCGTCCGGCAATTGCAGAACGCCGCCCTGAAAGAGTTGAAGCAACGGGCCGAGGAACAAGGCTACGACGCCGACCTGCTGTTCCATTGAATATTTTTAATAGCGAGCTGGTTAGCTTGTCGTCTCCTAGACTTCAATCGTCCCCGAGAGGCGGAGTCCCCGGGGGCTGGCAGCAGGCTCGATGGACGGCAACGGCATTGAGCCAGCCCGCGGAGGGTCACCCCCTCCCCTCCGATCTTCCGCGGGCGCTGTTACTCGCTTAAACCTTCCAGGTGTCGTTTGCTCGACCACCGGCTTTCCGCGCTTCCGACCCAAACCCCTTCGCATCTCACACCGCTGCCTGCCGCTTTGACACGCTCTGGTAAACTTCAGCGTCGTCGGTTTAAGCCAATTTTCGTAGAGCGGCCTTGCCGCGAACGCTGCAACAGCATCGGCCGAGGACGCCGTAACCCATTCGGTTTCCCACCAAATTGACCTGAAAGCACTGGATCATGGAAAAAGTCGAAGCGGCCATCACATTGCTGTCGAGCTGGATTTGGGGTGCGCCGATGCTGGTCGCCTTGGTTGGGACGGGTTGCTATCTCACGATGATCTTAAAGGGATTACAGTTCCGGCGCTTGTCCCTGGCATTGAGACTGATCTGGCGCAAGGAACATGGCGCGGACGGCGATATCAGCCATTTTGCGGCTTTGATGACGGCGCTGGCCGCCACGGTGGGGATCGGGAACATCGTCGGTGTCGCGACGGCCATCACGCTCGGTGGCCCCGGTGCCGTGTTCTGGATGTGGATGACCGGGTTGGTCGGTATGGCGACGAAGTACTCCGAGGCTGTCCTGGCCGTGAAGTATCGGGAGAAGGGCCCGCATGGAATGCGCGGCGGGCCGATGTACTACCTCGCGAAAGGCGCAGGACTGCCCCGTCTCGGCTGGCTCTTTGCCGTCTTCACGGCCCTGGCGACCTTTGGTATCGGCAACATGACCCAGGCGAATTCGGTCGCCGCGGCGCTCTCTTCGTCGTTTGGCCTTCGCGATTGGCAAAGTGGTGTCGCCATGACGCTGCTGACGGGCCTGGTGATTCTGGGAGGCGTCAAGTCCATCGGACGCTTCACCTCGATTCTGGTTCCCTTCATGATCGTGGGCTACGTCGGTGCCGCCTTGGTCGTGCTAGCCATGAACTGGGACGAGCTTCCGGGCGCGTTCGCCTTGATCTTTCGTCATGCATTCACGCCCGCGGCCGGCGAGGGCGGCATGGCGGGTGCCGGTGTGGCGGCGGCAATCCGTTACGGAGTCGCGCGCGGGGTGTTCTCGAATGAGTCGGGACTCGGCTCCGCGCCGATCGCCGCAGCCGCGGCAAGAAGCCATTCACCGGTGGAACAGGCGCTGGTCAGCATGACTCAGACCTTCATCGATACCCTGGTTGTCTGTTCCATGACCGCGCTGATCATCCTGACTGCGGATGCGTGGAAAGCCGGGGTGAGTGCGGCGGATCTGACGGCGGCGAGCTTCGCGGAGACGCTCGGCGTGGCGGGCGGCCTGATCGTCACCCTCGGGATTTCGCTGTTCGGCTACTCGACCCTGATCGGCTGGAACTACTATGGAGAGAAGGCCATCGAGTATCTCGTCGGACCGCGGGGAATCAAACCTTACCGGGTCGTGTTCGTCTCCATGATCATGGTGGGGGCGATGACTAAGCTGGAACTGGTATGGAGCTTTTCGGACCTGATGAACGGCATGATGGCGGTGCCCAACCTCATCGGATTGCTGCTGCTGTCGGGTGTCATCAGGAGCGAGACCAGGGAGTATTTTCGCCCCACCGCGGCATGCACCGCTGGGAAGCGGAACCGCTGACCTCCCGTGTCGATCCGGGCATTGTCGTGACGCAGATTTACCGCCTTTCCTGGGCTCACTAAGGGGATCCGTCGAGCGGTTCCCCGGCCACTGGCGGTGGGCGGCGGGACCACAACAACAGTGCCGCCGGCAGGACAGCGAGCAAGTGGGCCGAGCCAAAAATCAGCGATACGGCAAGGCGTTGTTCCGTCGTCAGCCCCGAAGGCGCGAGGATCACGATGGCCAGGGCTTCCCGCTTGCCCCAATCCGAAACCAGACCCGGTACCGCACCCACGCCCAGCAGTACGAGTGGGCCGAGCAGGAAGACCCTGCTGGCGATCGTTTCCGACGCGCCGATCCCCAAGGCACTAAGGGCGAGATTGCTGGCGAGCAAGAGCTGAATGATCACCGACAAGCCGTAATGTCCCGGAGCTTTGAATGGATTGCATAGTGCGATCACCCGCCGCGGATGCAGGCGGGCAATAGGCCAAAAGCGCCTTAGCAGTACGGCCACGAGCGTGATCCCGGTGATCAGCACCAGCATCAGGAATCCGATCTGCTGCGCGGGGAAGGAATCCAGCCAGTCCAGATACAGCGGTGTCAACATTGCGACGATCAGCAGCAATATCACCTTGCCGGAAAGCCGGTCCAGAATCTGGCTAACAGCCAAGAACCAGTTGTCGGCATGGCGTCGGAGTTGCTGAAAGCGAGCCAACTCACCAACGATGAGCGCCGGGCCGAGTTCGCTCACACATTGGCTGACCCAGATCGCGCGCGCGAACAGCCGAAAAGGAGCCGCGACGCCCAGCGCGCGGGCGATCGTGCACCAACGCCACGCGAAGAGACCGGTCAACACCAGATTGACGATGAGCAACAGGGCGCCTATCAAGGGATCAAAGTCGCTCAGACTGTCGCGCAATTGCGCGCGATCGATCTTCCACAACAAGGCCGCCATGACCACGATAACCAGGAGCGTGCGTACGCTGCGGCTGTTCAAGCGGCGGGCCCAAGGGGCGAGTGCATGGCGAGCGGTGTGGAAGCGGAGGCCCATGCAGGGGAACCTAGCCGGGCCGGGGGGCGCTGTCAAACGGCGTTGAGCGCGGGAACGTCGTGGGCGGTTGGACCTGCCCGAATCACGCATAGCGCATGCCAGCCGGCTTATTATTACGAAACGCGATTAGGAAATGCGTTTTTATTATTTGTCGTTATTGGACACCTCATCTAGCATTGTCCCCGAAGCATTTCATTCCTTGAACCACCGAGGCCAGGCTGCATGCAGAAACCCACGACGCCCGCGAACAAACCGGACGCCCGTTCCTCCCAACCCCTTCAAGGTCGCATACTCGACGCTCTCGATGGTCTGCAGTACGGCGCCGTAGAAATCACCGTGCACGACGGCAAGGTCGTGCAAATCGAGCGCCGTGAGAAATTTCGGCTCCCCAACCAAACCGCGACCAGTCCCTGACGCTTGGGCGCAGCGCAAAACGAAGCCTCACCGTCGCGCCGTTTTGTCATTTCCCCTCGTTGCTCCTCACCGGAGCGCGAACGTTTGAAGCGGGGCCGTTGACCAAGGCCCAGCCAATTCTCCCCGCCGACCCGCCCAACGGGAGGCTGACGGTAGAACCTACAGTTACCCCCTGAACTGACCGGATCACCGGAGGTTCTCTTTTCAAAAAAGGGAGAGCCTTCATGCAACAACCAACAAAAGCTCCCGTGCTGGCGATCGCCGTCGCTGGCCTGGTGGGCGGTGTCGACTCCGCCGAAGCCATGGTGTCGGATGCCCAATACCGAGCCTTGGAACGGCGCCTGCTACTCCTCGAGAAGCGTCTGGAAGAATCCGAAGCGGCGAAGGCACCGTCCCCGGCAGCGACTCCGGCCACCGGTGCGGCGGGAACGGCTGCCGCAGCCAGTGCCGATGAGGTCAAGCAGCTCAAACAAAAGGTCAACGTGTTGGAGCGCAAGGTCGAAGTCGACGAAGAGACCCAGAAAGCCGCGCTGACCAAGTTCCCGAAGAGCGAGGAACTCGGCACACAGGGCCTCAAGGTCATCTCACAGGACGAAAACTTCATTATGTACCTGCGGGCGCTGATCCAGGCCGACGGCAGTTATTTCATGGACGATACCGAGCAGGCGGGCAACACCAACGGCGACTCGTATGCCGACAAGTTCTACATGCGTCGGGTGCGCCCGATCATCGAGGGTACGGTGTGGAAGTATTTCGACTATCGCATCATGCCGGATTTTGCCGGTGGCAACTTCCGTTTGTTCGACGCCTACACCGACTTTCGCTACTTTCGCCACGCAAGTCTGGCCGCCGGCAAATTCAAGGCACCGGTTAGTCTCGAGCGTTTGCAGAGTGCGAGTGCCTTGCCGTTCATCGAACGTGCCTTCCCGACACAACTCGCGCCCAATCGCGACGTGGGTGTCATGTTGCACGGCGAGTTCGACCGCCCCGACCACGGAACGGATTTCAGCAAGCTCGAGCGAAATCGCACCTATGGTGGGAATTTCCCGATGTATCAATATCCGGACTTCTTCAGTTACCAGTTCGGCATCTTCGACGGATCGCGCAATAACGGCAGCATCGACAGCGACCAGAACGATTCGAAAGAGCTTCAGGCCAGGATATTTTCGCACCCCTTCCTGCACAGCGGCATCGAACCTCTGGAGGGACTTGGTCTGGGTGTGGCCGGGACCTGGGGGCAACCGAATGACGATCAGCTATCGAGTTTTCAGAGCCCGGGCCTGAACACCATCTTTCGCTACAACTCGAACGCCAGATCGGATGGCACCGCTTACCGCGTCTACCCGCAGATGTACTGGATCTACGGACCGTTCCAGTTTGTCGGCGAGTACGCCCTGTCCGATCAGGATCTGGAGAACCAAACCGTGGTCAACGGCCAGAGCCATGCCGTGGCAAAGACCAACGAAACCAGCCAAGCCTGGAATGCGACCGTCTCGTACGTGCTGACGGGGGAAGACAACGTCTTTCTGAACCAGGGCATCAAGCCGCGTCACCCCTTCGATCCCTTCGAGGGCCATTGGGGCGCGTTCCAGGCCGCAGCGCGTTTCTCGACCATCAATTTCGACAATGACGTTTTCGAGAACACCGGCACGGCCGAAAAGCCGATTTATCCCTTCGCGGATCCGCGCAGCGCTGTAGCGAAAGCGACCACCTGGGCGCTCGGCGTCAACTGGTGGCTCAACCCGAACTACAAGCTGATGTTCGATTACTCGCAGACGTCCTACAACGACGGCGCCGGAACTTTCAGCAACAGCGGTGTGCTGCTGCCCTACGTGCGGAGTCTCCAGACGGAAAAAGTCTGGCAGACGCGCGTACAGGTCAACTTTTAGGTCCGACCGCAACCCGACTCAACGAATTGACGGAGCTTACTCATGCATTGGTTAACCCCTCGGCTGATTCACGCGATTTTTGCGTTTAACGCGACCCTGCTGCCCGCCGCCTTTTCCCATGCGGGCGAGGATGTCACGCTGCTCAACGTGTCCTACGACCCTACGCGTGAGCTGTATCAGGAGTACAACGCGGTCTTCGCCAAATACTGGAAAGCCAAGACCGGCGATACGGTCTCCGTAAAGCAGTCACATGGTGGCAGCGGCAAGCAGGCAAGGGCCGTCATCGACGGGCTCGATGCCGATGTTGTGACGCTGGCACTGGCCTATGACGTGGATCAGCTTTACGAGAAAGGCAGGTTGATCCCCGAGAAGTGGCAGGAGCGGCTCCCGCAAAACAGTGCGCCGTATACGTCGACGATGGTTTTCGTGGTCCGGAAGGGTAATCCCAAGGGAATCAAGGACTGGGATGACCTGGCCAAACCGGACGTTTCGGTGGTGACGCCGAACCCGAAAACTTCCGGCGGTGCCCGCTGGAACTATCTGGCGGCATGGGGCTACGCGATCAAGAAGAAGGGCGGTGACGAGTCTTCAGCGAAGGAGTTCGTATCTCGCCTGTACAAGAATGCGGCAGTCCTCGATACCGGCGCGCGCGGCTCGACCGTGTCCTTTGTCGAGCGAGAGATCGGCGATGTCCTGATCACCTGGGAAAACGAGGCGCATCTGGTGCTCAAGGAATCAGGGCCAGACAAGTTCGAGATCGTTACGCCATCGTTCAGCGTTTTGGCTGAACCCTCGGTCACGGTGGTCGACAAGGTGGCCGGCAACCACGGTACGGAAGAGGTGGCGAAGGCCTATCTGGAATACCTTTACAGCAAGGAAGGGCAGGACATCGCGGCCCGCCATCACTATCGCCCGCGTGATCCTGCGGTCGCCACAAAACATTCTGCCGAGTTTCCCCGGCTGGAACTGGTACCCATCAGCGACCCGGTCTTCGGTGGCTGGGCGGCCGCTCATAAGAAGCACTTCGCCGATGGCGCGGTGTTCGATCAAATCTTCGCGACGCGCTGAGCGCGCCGCCTTAGCATCGGAGTATCCCCTCATGAGTTCCATCGTGGCCGTCAACGCCAAGAATCAGTTCCGCGGAACCATCAAGAAGCTCGTTCCCGGTGGCGTGGTTTCCGAGATCGTCATCGAGACGGCAGCCGGGCCCGTCACCTCGGTGATTACGACGAGTTCCGCTAAGGAACTGGAGTTATTACCCGGCGTGGCCGTGCTGGCGCTGTTCAAGGCGACCGAGGTCAGTCTGGCCAAGCTCGAGGCAAAACCCACCGGAGATATCGTATGAGCATCGTCGCGCTGACATCACCCAATCAGTTCCGTGGCCGCATCCGCGCGATCAATCTCGGTCCCGTCGTGTCCGAGGTCGAAGTCCAGGTGGAAGGCGGCATCGTAACCTCGGTCATCACGAGCAGTTCACTTGAATCGCTGGGCCTGAAGGTGGGCGACCAGGTTCTGGCCCTCGTGAAGTCCAGCGAGGTCGCGGTGGCCCGACTCTACGACCGCACGCGCGGCGCAGGTCCTTACTTGGACTGAGGAGGTCAAGGTTATGTCGCTCAACACATTCGTTCGCGCCTGCAACGATCGCATGACGGCGGACACGGGTGTCGCCGATGCCTTGCTGAGGTCGGCGCGCGGCCGCGTTACGGCGCGCTTCTGCGATGTCGATCTGGCCAGCGCGCTCGATCCCATTCGCCTCACCCAAGCCCCCGGTCTGACGGTAGGGTACATAGCCCGGTTGCAGTCGGTCGTCAGTCAGGCCGCACCCGTGCCGGTCAGCGGCCGCAGTCACTCCGGAACCGACACGATCCGGGTCGTCAACTTCGACCGCCTGTGCCGCACGTTGCACATGCTGAACTTCGTCGCCGGGAACTACGATCCGGCCGCGCAGCTGGTGCTGGATGTCGACCCCCGCCATATCCTGAATGTCCCGCGCGACCATGGCGCCTATTTCGCGGGTTTGATCGAGCAGTGCGGGCTGGCCACCGAGCGGGTCGTGCTGTCGACCTCTCTGGATTTCGGAGCCAAACCGGGGGATTACCTCCACCGCCTGGGGCAAGGTCTGGCCAATTACCGCAGCCGGGGCTACCGGATCGGGGTGCGGCTGGATGAACTGCCGATGTCGAAGGCGACCGCCCACTTCTTTTTTCGTATCGCTCCTGATTATTTGCGGCTCGACGCCCGGCACTTTGCCCGCTCGTCACGGCTACTGCCGAGCGGGGCAGGGCGCTACCTTGGTTTGTTGCAGCGTCTGATGTTTGGCTTCGGCGGGAAGGTCGTTCTGGAGCACATCGAACAGGCGGAGACCCTGGCGCTGGCCGCCGACGCCGGCATCGAATGGATACAGGGGCCCCTGCTCGAACGGCGCCGGCGCGAGCGGCGGGGGGGAGTCCTTTGGCAGAAATCGCCGCGGGCGGCGGAGGGTACCTATGTTCAGGCAATCTAACGTGCTGCCGGGATTCAATATTTCACTGGGATTCACGATCTTCTACCTGAGTCTTGTGGTGCTGATTCCCCTCTCGGCGGTTTTCCTGAAGTCGTTTACGCTGACCTGGGATCAGTTTTGGGCTGCCGTGACCGCGCCGCGCGTGCTGGCATCCTACCGACTGACCTTTGGTGCCTCGCTCGTGGCCGCGTCCATCAACGCGGTCTTCGGTCTGTTGGTCGCGTGGGTGTTGGTCCGGTACGAGTTTCCCGCGAAGAAGCTGGTCGATGCCCTGGTCGACTTGCCCTTTGCACTGCCTACTGCCGTCGCGGGGATCACCCTGGCGACGATCTACGCGAAAAACGGCTGGGTGGGGCAGTTCCTGGCTCCGTTGGGTATCAAGGTGGCGTTTACGCCGCTGGGTGTCGTCGTTGCGCTTACGTTCATCGGCTTGCCATTCGTTGTGCGCACGATCCAACCCATCCTCGAGGACTTTCCGAAGGAGATGGAAGAGGCCGCCGCGAGTCTGGGCGCAACGCGGGTGCAAACTTTCGTCATGGTCATTCTGCCGAGCATCGGTCCCGCGGTCCTGACGGGATTCGCGCTGGCCTTCGCCCGGGCAATCGGGGAGTACGGCTCCGTCATTTTCATCGCCGGCAATATTCCCATGGTGTCCGAGATCACTCCGCTGATGATCGTCACCAAACTCGAGCAATACGACGAGGCCGGAGCGACTTCCATCGCCGCCGCGATGCTGGTCGCGTCATTTTTGCTGCTGCTGGGCATCAATCTGCTGCAGGCCTGGAGCAGTCGGGTATTACCCCCCGCGGCGCCAGACCAACAGGAGGAACCCGCATGACGAGTCAGGCTATTACATTGCCGCGCGTCTATCAGGTCGACGCTGGCCCGACCTCCGAGTCGACGCCCTTTCGGCGGTTGCTGATCGTCGTTGCTCTGACGTTTCTGGCGGCCTTCCTGTGGCTGCCGCTGGCGGCCGTTTTCGTAGGCGCGTTGCGGGAGGGATTGGGCGTTTACTGGGAGGCATTGACCGATCCGGATGCGCTGTCGGCGATCAAACTCACGGTGATTGCGGCGCTGATCTCCGTTCCGGTCAACATGGTGTTCGGTATTGCCGCGGCGTGGGCGATCGCGAAGTTCGAATTTCGTGGCAAGAGCCTTTTGATCACGTTGATCGATCTGCCGTTCTCGGTATCTCCGGTCATTGCCGGCCTGCTGTTCGTACTGTTGTTCGGATCGCATGGCTGGTTCGGGGAATTTCTCGCGGAGCACAACATCCGGATCGTCTTCGCCGTGCCGGCGATCGTGCTCGCGACGCTGTTCGTGACCTTTCCCTTCGTCGCTCGCGAATTGATTCCGTTGATGCAGGAACAGGGCACAGAAGAGGAGGAAGCGGCGATCGTACTCGGCGCATCGGGCTGGCAGACCTTCTGGCACATCACGCTTCCCAACATCCGCTGGGGTCTGCTGTACGGTGTGATTCTTTGCAACGCAAGGGCCATGGGGGAGTTCGGTGCAGTGTCGGTCGTTTCGGGTCATATCCGCGGCCTGACCAATACGATCCCGTTGCATGTCGAAATCCTCTACAACGAGTACAACGCCACCGCCGCGTTTGCGGTAGCGACGCTACTGGCCTTTCTCGCGCTGGGAACCCTGGCCGCCAAGACCCTCGTCGCGCGCCATTTGCGCGGCCACCACTGAACCGTTATCCCCCCACCTCACACGAGGACACTGCATGAGTATTCACGTCAAGAAAATCGTCAAGCGCTTCGGCGCCTTCAATGCCTTGCGCGAGATCGATCTCGAAGTCGGCGAGGGCGAACTGATCGCCCTGCTGGGGCCGTCGGGATGCGGAAAGACGACCTTGCTGCGGATCATCGCCGGGCTGGAAACGCCCGATTCGGGCGAGATCTGGTTTCACGGCAATGAGGAGGGCGAGGTCTGGTTTCACGGGGATGACAGCAAGTGTCAGCACGTGCGCGAACGGCAGGTCGGCTTCGTGTTCCAGCACTACGCCTTGTTCCGCCACATGACGGTCTTCGACAATGTCGCGTTCGGCCTGAGGGTTCGCCCGAAGAGCGAGCGGCCGACGGAGGCGACCATCAAGGAGAAGGTCATGGAGTTGCTGCGGCTGGTGCAACTGGACTGGCTGGCCGAGCGCTACCCGGCGCAGTTGTCGGGCGGGCAGCGCCAGCGCATCGCGCTGGCGCGGGCACTGGCGGTCGAGCCCAAGGTCTTGCTGCTCGACGAACCTTTCGGTGCGCTGGACGCTCAGGTACGCAAGGAACTGCGGCGCTGGTTGCGCCGCCTCCACGATGAACTGCACGTCACCAGCGTATTCGTGACCCACGACCAGGACGAGGCACTGGAAGTCGCTGACCGGGTCGTCGTCATGAACGAAGGTCGCATCGAGCAGATCGGGACGCCGGACGAAATCTACGACCACCCCGCGACACCCTTCGTTTACCAGTTTCTCGGCGATGTGAACCTGTTTCATGGGCGGGTCTCGGATGGACACGCGCATATCGGCGCGGCGGCGATCCAGCTGGCGGGGCACGAACCCGCGGATACCGCGGTTGCGGCGATGTTCTATACCCGACCGCACGACATTGAACTGTCGCACGACGGGGGCGGGCTGGAGGCGCGGATACAGGGCGCGCGGCGCGCTGGTGGGGTGGTCAAGGTGCGGCTCGAGCGCATCGACGGGCACGGAGCGGTGGAGGCGGAGGTACCGCGGGAGTCTTGGGAAGCCGAAGCCTTTTGTGAAGACCAGGTGGTGCGGGTCTATCCGAAGCGGCTGAAGGTTTTCACTGCCCCCGAGACGGCCCTGGCCACCTGATCAATCCATGGGTACCGGCAGGTCGCCGCGAGGGAACCGCGGCGTTGGGGGCGCTCAGATGCGGTGCCGCCGTCCACCGCCGTAGCCGAGACCGCGCAGCATGCGCAGCGACAGGGCCGGTGGCAGTACGCCGAGTGCCCACAGGCCCCAGTCCAGCAGGAACGGAAAGCCGATCCGCGCGCAGTCTCGCGCCAGGCCCTTTCGAATGCGCTCGGCGGCCTGCTCCGGTGACAGCACGAACAATTTTGGGCCCGGAAACTGGTGGCTCATCGCGCTTTCGACGAAGCCTGGCAGCACCACGTTGATGGCGATCCCCTCATGAGCGAGCCAGCCTCGGAGCGCTTCGCCGTATGCCTTCAACGCGGCCTTGCTCGCGCAATAGCTTGGCGTCAGTGGGAGACCGATGTAGGCAGATACCGAACTGATCAACGCAATCTGTCCATGACCGCGACGCCGCATCGTTGGTATCAGCGCCTCGGCCGTGGCGATGGCGGCCCGGATGTTGACGTCGATCACGGTATCCACTCGGCTCCACTCCTCGCCCCGGCCGTCGGGCCCGATGTGGCTGGTGACCCCGGCATTGATGATGGCGAGGTCGATCGGCTGCCGTTCGGCCGCGGCAGCCAGCCAAGTCATCCAAGCTTCCGTGTCACGGAGTTCGCGCTGCTCGACCTCGACGATTGCGCCGAGTTCACGGCATTGCTCCGCCACGCGCTGCAATTCAACGACTCTGCGGCCCTGCAGGATCAGCCTGCGGTTCGGGCGGGCGTAGGCCGTGGCCAGCGCGCCGCCGATACCGCCGCTCGCGCCCGTCACGAGCACCGTATCGGGTTCAGCGAGTCGTGTGCGTTCGGGCTTCATGATGATGGCGGAAGGCTTGGGTGGTAGACACAGGCCCAGCGGAAGTCGCGCGGGGATCGGCGCGCCGGCGCATCAAGTACGCCATCGGGCGATCAGTCTGGAAACGATCGACCGCCGTGGTCCGATGCTCCGGGCAGTCGCCAGATACTCCGCGACCCGTTCGACCTCGCACCGCTGCCCCGTTTTCGGGTCCACGTAGCGTGGATAGAGGATATAGGCGGCTGCGAGGATCTCCAGCACCGTGCGCCGCCGCGTGCGACGTGCGCAGCTCAGTCGGTCGTCGGTGATGCCCCACCCGGCATAGAACGGCAGGCCAAAGCAGCTGACAGGCTTGCCGAGCAGGGTGGCTTCAAACCCCATCTGCGAGGTCACCGTATAGACCCGGTCGATCTGCTGCAGCAATGAAGGCGGGCTGACGTCGGCTGCGATCCACGCCAGTCCCGGTTCGGATCGCGCAAAGGCGAGGGCGCTGTGCTTTTTCCCTGCGATGACGTCCGGGTGCGTCTTGACATAGAGGTCGGCTCCGGGGTTCTCGTCGCGCGCGGCGGTCAACAGGTTCCGGAAGGTGTCTTCGTTCGCCAGCCCGCAGCGGATGGACGCGTCGCCGGCAGTCTGGTCGATCAGCAGGACCCGTAGGCGCCCGGTGCTGGGAATCAGCCCTTCCGCAGCATCCGGTGCGTGATTGTACTTGCTGAGATGGTGATCGGCGATCAGGGACCGCAGCCGCGCCGCGCGCGCGAGCAGATCGGGCTGCAGGTCGGCCTGGTTCAGCAGGGCTTCGAGCTGCGAGGGCTGGCTGGCATCGTAGTAGATGCCCCGGTCGTCAATAGTCAGCGACAGGGGCGGTGCGCCGAGCGCGCCCAGTCCGACGGAGCGCAGAAACCCGTCCTCCAGCCGCACACACGGAATGCCTCGCTCAGCCGCGAAGGCTGCGGCTTTCTCCCCGCTCGGCTTGCAACCCCAACCGGCCGTCAGCGCGATGCGCGGGTCGTCCGGGTGAGGATCGAAAACCACGGGGTAATCCAGGAATGCACAGCCACGCAGGGTTTTGACAAGCCCGCGCGAGAACACGCCGACCCGGTCGGCGTCGGGCGCGATCATCCTTTCAGGCGGTAGCCGACACCCGACTCGGTCAGCAGAAATTCGGGTTTGGCCGGGTCGGCCTCGAGTTTTCGACGCAACTGACTCATGTAAATGCGGAGGTAATGGGCGTTGTCGGTGGAGGCTGGTCCCCAGACTTGCTGCAACAACTGACGTTGCGTCATCACGCGACCGGCGTGCCTGACCAGCACCGACAGCAGTCGATACTGGATCGGTGTCAAATGAACCTCTTCGTCATCGACGTACACCAGCCGTTTCTCGAGGTCCACTTTCAACCGCCCGCTGCCGTAGACCTTGTCGTCCGGGCCGTCCCCGGTTCGGGCAGAATGCCGCAACGCCACGCGGAGGCGGGCGAGCAGTTCACCGATGCCGAAGGGTTTCGTCAGGTAGTCGTCGGCGCCGGCATCCAGGGCCTGGATCTTGTCTTCCTCCGCGCTGCGGGCCGAAAGAATGATCACCGGCAGGGTGCTCCACTCCCGCAGCGAGCGAACCACGGCGACACCGTCCATATCGGGCAGGCCCAGGTCCAGGATCACGAGGTCCGGCTTTCGCGTGCCGGTTTCGATCAGGCCGCGCTGTCCGGTCTCCGCCTCGAATACTTGGAAGCCGTTTGCCGCGAGGCCGGTGCGAAGGAACCGGCGCATCTGCGGATCGTCTTCGATGATAATGATGGTGGGTACCGATTGCGACATCGCAGGACCCGGTGTTCTAAACCTCGGGCTCAACCACGGGCGGGTTCTGCTCCAGCGGCAACATGAACGAAAAGACCGCGCCACCATTGCCCCGGTTGTGGACATGTATGGACCCGCCATGCGCTTCGATGATGGCGCGGCAGATGGCGAGTCCGAGCCCGACCCCGCTCTGAGCGCTTTCGCGCTGGCCACGATAAAACTTCTCGAACAAGTGGTCCTCCATTCCCTTCGGAATGCCCGGGCCGCGGTCCGCCACGGCCACCGTGATCGTGAAGGCCGAGGCTTCGGCCGAGAGGGTGATCGGACTACCCGCGGGTGTGTACCGGATCGCGTTTTCGAGCAGATTGGTGAGTACCTGCTCGATCATCACGCCATCGACATGGATCAGCGGCAGATCGGACGGAAGTCGCACGCTCACCGTACGACCGGCGAGCGGCTTTTGCAAGCGCGTCAGTACCGTGCCGACGATTTCTTCCAGCATGTGCCACTGGCGGTTGAGCTGCGCTGCGCCGGCATCCAGCCGCGCCATGTCCAGAATGTTGGTGACAAGCCTGCTCATGCGCTGGGCTTCGTCATAGATCGCCCGGCTGAGCTCATCGCGATCCGCGGCGTTGAGTGCCCCGTCGCGTTCAGCCAGCGTGCTCGATGCGCCGACGATGGTCGCCAGTGGGGTGCGCAGATCATGGGAGATTGAGCTGAGCAGCGAGTTCCGTAGCCGCTCGGCTTCCATGTCGACCGAGGTCTTTCGCGCCAGTTCGATCAGACGCACGCGTTCTATGGCGCCGGCAATCTGATCAAGGAAGGCCTCGAGCAGCTTGCGCTGCTCGGGGAGAAAGATCCGCCGCAGGTTAGCGGGCTGCATGGCGAGCACACCGGCGACGTGATCGGCGGTGGTGAGGGGAAAGTAGACGGCCTGGGCGCCCGCCAGCGTATGGGTGCCCTGGCCGGCCGCTTCGTCGTGGTCGTAGACCCACTGTGCGACACTCAGATCGCTGCCGCGCAGCGATTCGCTCAGGCTGCGATCCGCAGGATACGCGAGGTGCCCGGTCTCACCCGGAAATAGCAGTACGTTGGGACTCTCGAATTCGGCGTGAACATGGCGGACGGCGCAGCGAGCGACCTCGGTCTCGGTGCGGCAGGTGACCAGTTCGCGGCTCATCCGGTACAGCACCGTGGCGCGCCGCTCGCGATGCGCTGCCACACGCGCCTGATAGCGCACGCTGGCGACCAGATTGCTGATCACCATCGCGACGGCCAGCATCGCCAGCAGGGTCACCAGGTACTGGGTGTCGTGCACCGACAGACTGAAGTAGGGCTTGACGAACAGGATGTCGAACAGCGTCACGCTGAGGACGGAGGCGATGATGGATGGCCCCCGGCCGAATCGCGTCGCGACGAAGATCACCCCGAGCAGGTAGACCATGACGAGGTTGGCGAGGTCGAATCGCTCGAACATCGACCAACCGATGACCGTGCACAGTGCCGTCGTGGCAATGGCCCACAGATACCCGCGGTAACGCTGCAGCCAGCCCTTGCCGGACGACGCCTGCAGACCGGGAGGGAGTTTCAGTCGGTCGAATGCGCGCGGGGTGGAGCGTTCCGCATCGGCTTGGGATGCGCCCGGGCTGCCCAACAAATAGACGTTGATGTTGTGGGCATGCGCGATGACCGTGTCCACCACCGAGCCCAACAGCCAGCGGCGCCATCCCCGCCGACTCGGCTTGCCCATGACGATCTTCGTTACATTGCGTTCATTGGCGAAATCGATCAGCAGTTGGCTGATCTCGGGGCCGGACAGGGTGGTGGTCTCGGCGCCGAGTTGTTCGGCCAGGCGCAGCATGCGCAGTATGCCGTCCCGGCGCTCGGGGGCGAGTCGCTGCAACTGTGGCGTTTCGGCGTACACCACGATCCACTCGGCTTTCAGGCCGCTCGCAAGACGCTTGCCGGCGCGCACAAGACGCTCGGCCAGCGGTGTCGGGCCGATGGCGACGAGGATGCGCTCGCTGACTTGCCATACCTCGCGGATGGCATGGTCATCGCGGTAATCCTGCATCTCGGCATCGACGCGGCTTGCCGTCTGACGCAATGCCAGTTCGCGCAACGCGATCAGATTGCCCTTGCGGAAGAAGTTCTCCAGGGCCCGCCGAGCCTGTTCCGGAAAATAGACCTTTCCTTCCTTGAGACGAATGAGCAGTTCGTCCGGCGGAAGGTCCACCAGTTCGACCTCATCGGCGGCCTCGAATACGGTGTCGGGGACCGTTTCCCAGACCCGGATGCCGGATATCTGGCTGACGTCGTCGTTCAGGCTTTCCAGGTGCTGGACGTTCAGGGTCGTGTAGACGTTGATACCGGCTTCGAGCAGTTCATCGACGTCCTGCCAGCGTTTCGGATGCCGTGAACCGGGGGCATTGGTATGCGCGAGTTCATCCACCAGGATGACAGTGGGCCGGCGCTTCAGCGCCCCATCTAGATCGAACTCGCGCAACTGGGCACCGCGATGTTCGACGATCCGCGTCGGCAGCACTTCCAGGCCTTCGAGCAGCGCAGCCGTCTCCTTGCGGCCATGGGTCTCGACGAGTCCGATGACGACGTCGATCCCCTCGGCGCGACGTTCTCGAGCCGCTTGCAGCATCGTATAGGTCTTGCCGACGCCCGCTGCCGCACCGAAGAACACCTTCAGCCGCCCGCGCCGCGCCTTCTCCTGAGCGCGTTCGACCTTGGCGAGCAACACGTCGGGATCAGGGCGTTCGAACTGATTCATTGGACAGGGCAAGTGCGGTGGGGGTAGACCCTGTTTCGGCTCGGCAGCGAATCAGCGCACCGGCTTCAACGAGGTCGAGCGGTCGAGTG
Source organism: Methylolobus aquaticus (assembly GCA_004168015.1). GTDB lineage: Bacteria > Pseudomonadota > Gammaproteobacteria > Methylococcales > Methylococcaceae > Methylotetracoccus > Methylotetracoccus aquaticus. Next base: position 18,924 of record SEYW01000010.1, on the reverse strand, counting down.
CGAGGTTGAGTTCGACCACGTTGACGCGTGCTTCCCCAAGAATACCGAATTGCCTCAGTTCGACGTGCCGCTCCACGAATTCCTGCAGTGCGGCGACAGGTAGGCCGCGTTGTTTAGCCACCCGTGGCACCTGGTAGGCGGCAGCTGCGGGACTGATGTGCGGATCCAGACCGCTGCCCGACGCGGTCACCAGATCCACGGGGATCGACGCTGAGTTGCCCGTATCGGTGGCGCGCAGCGCGGCGATACGTGCGCTCACCGCTTGCACCAATGCGGGGTTGCTCGGCCCGAGGTTGCTACCGCTGGATGCGGCCGCGTTGTAAGGATAGGGTGCAGTTGCCGAAGGGCGCCCCCAGAAATACTTGCCGTCGCTGAAGGCCTGCCCGATCAGTCTCGAGCCGCGGGCGTCGCCGTCCGCCGAGGGAATCAAGCTGCCATTGGCCTGATCGGCAGCAAAGAGTTGGGCGAGGCCGGTCACGGCGGCCGGGTAGACGGCCCCCGTCAGCAGCGTTAAGACCAGCAGCATCAGGAATGCAGGTTTCAGATGTACGTACATGGCATTGTCTCCGGCGCCGACCCGGCGGGCAGCCGGGGCGGCCGTGTTGGCCTAAAAATTAAACGAGCCCCAGGCTGACCAGCAGCATATCGATCGCCTTGATGCCGATGAACGGCACGATCAGTCCGCCCAACCCGTAGATCAACAGGTTGGTGCGCAGCAGTTGCGCGGCCCCGACCGGGCGGTAGCGAATGCCTTTCAAGGCCAGCGGGATCAACGCGACGATGATCAACGCGTTGAAGATCACGGCGGACAGGATCGCACTGGCCGGCGTCGCAAGCCCCATCACGTTCAGCACTGCCAGGGCGGGATAAGTGCTCGCGAACGCCGCCGGAATGATCGCGAAATACTTGGCGACGTCGTTGGCGATGCTGAACGTGGTCAACGCGCCGCGCGTCATCAACATCTGCTTTCCGGTCTCGACGATCTCGATCAGCTTGGTCGGATTCGAGTCGAGATCGACCATATTGCCCGCTTCCTTGGCGGCCTGGGTGCCGGTGTTCATTGCCACGGCGACGTCGGCCTGGGCCAGCGCCGGAGCATCATTGGTGCCGTCGCCGGTCATCGCCACCAGCCGGCCATCCTCCTGGTGCTTCCGGATCAGCTTGAGCTTGGCTTCCGGGGTCGCTTCGGCGAGGAAATCGTCGACGCCGGCCTCGGCTGCGATCGCGGCGGCCGTCAGCCGGTTGTCGCCGGTGATCATGATGGTCTTGATCCCCATTTGCCGCAGTTCGGCAAAGCGCTCATTGATGCCGCCCTTTACGATGTCCTTGAGTTCGATGACACCCAGCGCGCGGGCACCGTCGGCGACCACGAGCGGCGTGCTGCCGCGGCGTGCCACGTCATCCACCAGGGACTGGATCTGGCGTGGAAACGTACCGCCGAGTTCCAGTACATGGGCACTGACGGCGTCCGCAGCGCCCTTGCGGATCTGCCGTCCCCCCAGATTGACGCCACTCATGCGCGTCTGCGCCGTGAAATGCACGAAGGTCGCGCCCAATGCATGTATGTCGCGTTCGCGGAGCCCGTATTTTTGCTTGGCGAGGACCACGATGCTGCGCCCCTCCGGGGTCTCATCGGCCAGCGAGGCCAACTGGGCGGCGTCGGCCAGTTCGTTTTCCAGTACGCCGGTAGCGGGAATGAAGTTCGACGCATGCCGGTTGCCCAGCGTGATCGTGCCGGTCTTGTCGAGCAGCAGCACATCGACGTCGCCGGCGGCTTCGACCGCGCGACCGGAGGTTGCCACCACATTCTTCTGCATCATGCGGCCGATACCCGCCACGCCGATGGCTGACAGGAGGCCGCCGATCGTCGTCGGGATCAGACACACCAGCAAGGCGACCAGGACCGTGATCGTGATCGGTTGCCCCGCGCCAGCGGTCTCGACGCTGTAGAGTGAGAACGGCAGCAGCGTGGCCGTCGTTTTCAGGAAAATCAGCGTAAAGGCCACCAGCAGGATCGTCAGCGCGATCTCGTTCGGCGTTTTCTGGCGCTTCGCGCTCTCGACCATCGCGATCATGCGATCCAGGAACGATTCGCCCGGATTGGTGCTGATCCTGACGACCAGCCAGTCCGACAACACCCGCGTGCCGCCGGTGACCGAGCTGAAGTCGCCCCCGGACTCGCGGATCACCGGCGCGCTTTCGCCGGTGATCGCGCTTTCGTCGACCGAGGCGACGCCCTCGATCACTTCACCGTCGCCGGGGACGAAGTCGCCCGCTTCCACGATCACCACGTCGCCGCGACGCAATGACGGGCTTGTGACCTTCGAGTAATTGGCGTCGCGTCGCGGTGCGTCCAGCTTCTTGGCCATGATGTCCCGCTTGGCGCTGCGCAGGAACGCCGCCTGAGCCTTGCTGCGGCCCTCGGCCACCGCTTCGGCGAAGTTCGCGAACAGGACCGTGAACCACAGCCAGACAGTGACGGCAAAAATGAATCTCGCCGGGGCCTCGCCCTGTCCGAGCAGTGCCTGTAGCCACAGTAGCGTCGTGACGATGCTCCCGAGGTAGACGACGAACATGACCGGGTTCTTCCACTGGGTCTGCGGCGCGAGCTTGACGAAAGACTCCCACACCGCCTGCTGCAACATTCCCGGTCCCAGTAGGGCCGCGTGGGGACGTTTCAGGGTAGGCTCCCGGACGTCCGGACCGTAAAGACTTGCCTGTGACTTCTCGTTGCTCATAGTGCTGTCTCGTTAACTCGTCAGTGCAGCCCGAACAGTTGCAAATGCTCGACCACGGGGCCCAGCGCCAGCACCGGCAGGAAGGCCAGCGCGCCGACAATCAGCACAGTACCGATCAGCAGCACCACGAACAGCGGGGTGTGGGTCGGCAGCGAGCCGGGCCCGAAGGGCACGACTTTCTTCGCGGCGAGGGCGCCGGCGATCGCCAGCGTCGGAACGGCCAGCCAGTAGCGGGCGAACAGCATCGCCAGGCCCAGCGCGGTGTTGTAGAAGGGGGTGTTGGCGGACAGCCCGGCGAAGGCACTGCCGTTGTTGTTGCCGGCGGAGGAGAAGGCATACAGAATCTCGCTGAAGCCGTGGGCTCCCGCATTGGCGACTGACGCCTTGCCGACATCGACCATCACCGCAACAGCGGTTCCGACCAGGACGACGAACGGCGGGATCAGGATCACCAGCGAGGCCATCTTGACCTCATAGGCCTCGATTTTCTTGCCGAGGTATTCCGGGGTGCGCCCGATCATCAGGCCGGCGACGAAGACCGCGACGATCGCGAACACGATCATGCCGTACAGACCGGAGCCGACGCCGCCGTAGATGACCTCACCCAATTGCATCAGCCACATCGGAATCATGCCCCCGAGTGGGGTGAACGAGTCGTGCATCGCGTTGACCGACCCGTTCGATGCCGCTGTCGTCGCGACGGCCCACAGTGCCGAATTGGTGATGCCAAAACGCAGTTCCTTACCTTCCATGTTGCCACCGGGCTGGGCCGCCTGGGCTTGCTGGTCGACGCCGAGAGCGCTGAGGGCTGGGTTGCCTGCCTGTTCCAGCGGGACGGCGACGAAGATCAGCGTGACGAAAACCACGGTCATCGCCGCCAGTATCGCCCACCCCTGCCGGGTGTCGCGGACCATGACGCCGAACGTGTAGCACAGCGCCGCGGGGATCAGCAGGATCGCCAGCATCTCGAGAAAATTCGACAGCGGCGTCGGGTTCTCGAACGGGTGCGCCGAGTTCACGTTGAAGAAGCCGCCGCCATTCGTGCCGAGTTGCTTGATCGCGATCTGTGAAGCGGCCGGTCCGACTGCGAGCGTCTGCTCCCTGACTTCAACCGGCTCGTTAACCGCATTTCCGGCCGCGTCCTTCAGCGTCTGGCCGTCGTCGCCCAGTTTTGCTTGCTCGTAGGTCACCGGTTGGGTCAGTGCCACGGTACGGTAGGGACTGAAGGTCTGGACCACGCCCTGGCTTACCAGCACCAAGGCCAGCACGCTCGCGAGCGGCAGCAGGATGTACAGTGTGCTGCGGGTCAGGTCGACCCAGAAATTGCCGATCGTGTCGGCGTTGCGACGCGCGAACCCGCGGGTCAACGCAACCAGCGCCGCCATGCCGGTTGCTGCAGAGACGAAGTTCTGTACCGTCAGCCCCAGCATCTGGGTCAGGTAGCTCATCGTGGTCTCGCCGCCGTAGCCCTGCCAATTGGTGTTCGTGGCGAAGCTCACCGCGGTATTGAAGGCGGAATCCGGACTGATTCCGGGCAGGTCCTGCGGATTCAGCGGAAGCACGCCCTGCAGGCGCTGCAGCGCGAACAGCGCCAACAGCCCGAGCAGGTTGAAGAGCAACAAGGCCACGGCGTAGTCGGTCCAGCGCATTTCGACCGCCGGGTTGATCGAGCACAGGCGGTAGATCAGGCGCTCGACCGGTGCAAGCCAACGGTTCAAACCGGCGGGCCGGTCCTCGTAGATACGCGCCATGTAGCCGCCCAGCGGCTTGGCGCAGGCCAGCAGCACTAGCACATACACCGTGATCTGCAACAAGCTGTTCGCAGTCATCAGAATTTCTCCGGGAAGAAGAGCGCTACGACCAGGTAAATAAACAAGGCGAGCGCCAGACCGCCGCAAGCGATGTAAAGCAGGTTCATGGCGCTCCCCGCAGCTGGTCGCAGCCATAGATCAGCGCTGCCGTCAGCACGGCGAAGACAGCCAACAGCGTGAGAAAAATCAGGTCCATAAGATCACCTTTTTGGAGGTTTTCGCGGCTCGCCCGACGCGGCCGGATCGTCGGCAATCACGAAGCGATGTCAGTTGGCAGGACCCATGCGGACGCTGCCGACGCGGAGCAGGTTAAGTCAGGTGCGAGTAAAAAGTTCGCAAAAACACCAGGCTCTCGCGTAAAGAGGATGTTCTGGGGAAAGCGGAACGACCGTGCAAACTGGTTGTGGAATGGCGTTGTCGCAGCCGCGGCCCCGGACTTGCCGGCGGTCGCTCCCGGTACTCCAAGCCCTGGGTATTGATTCAAGGGGAGCCGGGCATCCATCCTCGTCTGTCAGTGAAGGGTCGGCTGGCTGGCCCGCAGCGGTGCTGCGCGTTGCAGACGTCAGCCCAAGGCATGGGGTGAGTCTGAGGAGACCGGGTTGGGCCCTGTTCATTGCCCTTGGGGACAGGGGCAGTGAATGTGCCGAGAATAGGGAGGGGGGCATTGAGCTGTGACCACGTCGAGTTCAGGGCTTCGGCTTCAGCGGAAGCACCGAACGAACTGCTCGTGGCAGTGCTGTTTTGCCAACTGGAGGGACCGGTCGCTGCACCGCTGGCCAATGAGGTCAAACAATCGATAGCGAAAGCCCTCCAAGGTGCACGACGGGTTCCGGGGATCTCGGCACAGACGCTGGATTAGCGGTCGGAGGCGGTCTATCAGAAGGCCCGGGTGAGCGGCTGGCGGGTCCGGCAGTCGCTCCGACTGGAATGCCGGGATGCCGCCTTGCTCGGATCATTGCTGGGAGAGTTGCAGCGCGACCTGAGCCTGGAATCAATCGCGTATCAGGTCTCGCAGGAGCGGATGCGGGAGGTAGAGGATAGCCTGGTCGCAACGGCATTGAAGGCCTTTCAGTAGCGGGCCGATCTGGTCACCCGAGAATTGGGCCGAAGCGGTTACCGCATCGTTACGCTGCAGGTCGACGCGGGCGACTCCTCGCCGCTACCGGTCTATGCGCGCGCGAGCAATGATCATTGAGGCGGCTGCCCCGCCGCCGATCGCCGCCGCGCAGCGGACGGTCACGGTCAACGGGGTCATCGAGCTACAGAATTCCTGAACCTTCAGTGGCGAGTCATCTGCCGTCATCGACGGGCGCGTTGTTTACCCTTCGCCCGCGGACGGCTCGATGAGCGTGCCGTCGTGCGGGTTCGTCTGCTCTTCGCCGCTGCAGGGCTGCGGCCGCCGCTGCGTGCGGCAGTGTGGCGCGATGGCCGGCCCGGAGCTTTGGCGCGGGATTTTGGCGATGGGTTTAACTGCCCCCGGCGCTGCCCATGGCCTGGCTTTGCCGAGCGAGTGGATTTGGTGCGCGCGGCGGGTCTGGCCTTGCCGGCGGCCGTGTGACCATGACGCGCGGGCCGCCACTGTCCCGTCGCGCGGTCGCGCGCGCGTGCTTTCGACGCGCTTGCAGCGCGCCGCGTGCTCTTGGTGTGAGCCCTTCGGCTCTGTGGCGCGACATTCCGCTTGTCCCGCTGCCGCGAGTGGCTATGCCTTCCTTGCTGCGTGTAGCGCCGAGACGAGCCGTGTCGGGCCGCTCGATGTTGGCCGGATTTCTTGAGCGATGCGCGATGGTTCGAATGCGATCGCGACGCGACCGGCTTACGATGGCTCGCCTTACCCCGATAGTGGGTCGCCGCGGTGTGTCGTCGCGCAGCATGCTGCGTTGCGCTGCGGTGCGATGCCGGCCGTACGGCAGCGCGAGACCCCGCGTGGCGATGGGCGGCGTGCGCGTGACGCTGGCTGGCGTGAGCCTGCGCAGGCCGATGCCGGGTCAACCGCCCGCGCGTGGTCCGATGAGGCCGCTGCGCGTGATGGGCCCGGGCGCGGTGGGGTGCTGCAACATGGCGCGTCGATCGGGATCGATGTACCGGTTTCCGGGCTGGAGGGTGTCGTTTGGCGCGGTGCGGCGCAGCGCGCTGGGGGGCGCGGTAAGTGTCGTAGTGATAGTTCCGTGCGGGAGGCGTGTAGGCGCGTGGTTGCGATGCACTGCCGGCCCCGTAGTCCCCATCGTCGTCGTCCTCGTCGTCGTCCTCGTCGTCGTCCTCGTCGTCATACTGCGCCAGCAGCATCGGCGCGGTGATCGCTCCGCCCAGGCTGACCTGGGCCAGTGCCAACCGGGGCAGGGCGCTGATGCCGACCAACAGCAGCAGCAATAGGCCCACGGCCCGGGCGGCGGCAAGACCGGGAACGGTCGGTCCGGCATATCGATCCGGGACGGGTGACGGAGCCCTTCGCACGGTGGGCAAGCCTGCCGGAGCAATGAATGTCTCACGCATCTTCTTCAGGAACAGGAAGGCATTGATGGGACCGTCTAAGGGGGTATCCGCCCTAAAGGGGCGATGGTGCCGACGCGGGGCCACGTAGCTTCGATGCCGCTTGATGATCGATGGGAAGTCCGTCCGGCCCTGGACACGTCGACCTCTCAAGCGGGACACAAGTTTAACGCAAAAGGCGTCGACGCCGATGTGCGGGTTGCAACTTCGCCCGCCGATAGGGCAGGCTCTTGCGCTGGCGCGCGAGCTATGCAGCGCCATGAGCTCGATACCTCGCGCGCTGAGTGTGGTTCGACGGATGAGATACAATCTTCCGCTCCGGGAACCTTGGCGTTTTCTTCTGCTACCGCTTTGGTTTTCTCCGAATGTCGGTAATGGAATGGCGGCCCGCCGACAGACGATGTCCGGACCATGGCAGTTCTCAGGACGGCGATCGCAATGCCCAGCACCTTTCTGACCGAGTCGCTCGACGCAATGCTTGCGGGTCATACCGAGAGCGCGGGCGCTGCCGGGGCGGCGGCACTGGCGGCCGCCGCCATCGACAAGGTGCCGGCCTACCGGGAGTTTCTGCGCAGCCACGGTGTGGATCCCACCGCGCCGCGCACGGACGCAGACTTTGCGCGGCTGCCGCTGATGACGAAGCCGGGCTACATGCAGCGCTACCCGCTGCCCGCGCGCTGCTGGGGCGGTGAGTTGAACGTCTTCGATCGGGTCGCGGTATCCACCGGGTCCACGGGGCGTCCCACATTCTGGCCGCGTTCCGCTGCGCTGGAGCACGACGTTGCCGTACGTTTCGAACAGGTCTTCAGAGACGGCTTCGACGCGCACCGGCGTCGCACCTTGGCGATCGTCTGCTTCGCGCTGGGCAACTGGGTCGGCGGTATCTACACCACCTCCTGCCTCTGGCTCCTCGCACAGAAGGGTTATCCGATCACCGTCGCGACACCCGGCAACAAGAAGGATGAGATTTTCCGGGTCGTCGAGGAACTGGCACCGCATTTCGACCAGACGGTATTGCTGGGCTATCCGCCCTTTGTGAAGGATGTGCTCGATGCCGGCAAGGCCGCGGGGGTCGACTGGGCCGCGTACAACATCCGGATGGTATTCGCGGGCGAAGTGTTCAGCGAGGAGTGGCGCGCCTTGGTCTGTGCCCGCGCGGGTGGAGTCGACCCGTGCCGATCCACTGCGTCGCTCTACGGCACCGCTGACGGGGGTGTGCTGGGCAACGAGACGCCGCTGAGCATCGCGATCCGCCGCTTTTTTGCGGCGAATCCCGCTGCTGCCCGGGAGTTGTTCGGGGAGTCGCGACTTCCGACGCTGGTGCAATACGATCCAGTCAGCCGCTATTTCGAGACCTACGACAACACCCTGGTCGTGACCGGCGACGGTGGCGTACCGCTGGTCCGATACCATATTGCCGACCGCGGTGGCCTGGTCGGTTTCGACGAGATGCGGGCCCGGCTCAGCGACTTTGGCGCACCGCTGCTCGAAGACTTCGGTTTTCCTGCGGATGGGTCGGCGCGCCCGTTGCCCTTCGTCTATGTCTTCGGCCGAGGGGACTTCACCGTGTCGTTTTACGGCGCCAATATCTACCCCGAGAACGTCACGGTCGGCCTGGAAGCCCCGGAATTCGCCAGGTGGTTGACCGGCAAGTTCGTGTTGCAGGTCCCCGAAGCCGCAACGGGCGACACTTTCCTCAGCCTGGTCGTCGAGCTTGCGCCGGGCATCGATCCCGCTGCCGTCGATGTTGCCGGGCTCGCCGGGTCGGTCCAGGGCGAACTGCGGCGGATCAACAGCGAGTTTGCCAACTACGTCCCGCTCGAACGACAATGGCCGACGGTGACGCTTCGAAGCTTCGAAGACCCGGAGTACTTTCCTGCCGGAGTGAAGCACCGTTACACGCGCCGCTGAGCCGCTAAAAGGGAGAACGTTGGAGCCGTGATGGAACACGCGATCATCGTGCGCGAACTGCGAAAGCGGTATAAGCACGTCAATGCAGTGGATGGTATTTCGTTCAACGTGCCATCAGGAGGGACCTGTGCCCTGCTCGGCGGCAACGGCGCCGGCAAGACGACCACGCTATCGATACTGCTGGGGTTGCTATTGCCCACCTCCGGGGAGGTGCGGATCCTCGGCACGGATGTGATCCGGCATAGGCATGCCGTGCTGCCCTCAATGAATTTCACGTCGCCTTATGTGGATCTCCCGCACCGGCTGACGGTGGCGCAAAACCTCGACGTTTACGCTCGCCTGTACGGCATCCGTCGCCGGCGCGAGCGCCTGCGCGAAGTGGCGCGGACCTTCGATCTCGATGAAATCTGGCAGCGCAAGTACGGTTCCCTGTCGGCGGGACAGAAGACCCGCGTATCGCTGGCGAAGTCGCTGATCAACGAGCCGCGGGTGCTGCTGATGGACGAACCGACGGCATCCCTGGATCCGGCCTCGGCGGACCGCGTCCGCGGCTGGCTCAGCGACTACCAACGCCGAACCGGAGCCACGGTGCTGCTCGCATCGCACAATATGTTCGAGGTCGAGCGGCTCTGCGACGATGTCGTCATGCTGAGAACGGGGCGCATCGTTGACCGTGGCACGCCCGCCTCGTTGCTGCAGCGCTATGGACGGTCCAATCTGGAGGAAGTCTTCATCGATATTGCGCGCGGCGATGAACGCCAAGCTGAGGGAGCAGCGCGATGATTGGCGCCAGCCGCAGGGTGTTGGCCCTGATCGTCCGGTACCTGTACCTGATGCAGAGCTCATGGCCGCGCTTGCTGGAGCTGGCCTATTGGCCAACCGTGCAGATGATCTTGTGGGGACTGATCAGCAAATTCCTAGTCGGACAGGGGAATTGGCTAGCCGAGGCGTCGGGATTGCTGATCGCTGCCGTGCTGTTGTGGGATGTGCTGTTTCGCGCGCAACTCGGGGTTGCGCTGCCCTTCTTCGAGGAGATGTATTCGCGCAATCTGGGCAATCTGTTCGTCAGCCCATTGCGGCCGATCGAACTGATACTGGCGTTGCTGGTCATCAGCATGCTGCGGACGTTGATCGGCGTCGGGGCCGCAGCCGGACTGGCAATCCTCCTGTACGAGTACTCGATCTTCGACCTGGGGTTGCCGCTGCTCGCATTTTTCGTGAACCTGATCGTCATGGGCTGGTCCATCGGGCTGATGGTCGTTGCGATGGTGCTGCGCTGGGGCCTGGGGGCGGAAGGCCTGGCCTGGGCAATCATCTTCGCCTTCGCGCCGCTGAGCGGAATCTACTATCCGATCTCGACGCTGCCGGACTGGTTGCAGGGTATTGCTCTATCGCTGCCCTCCGCGCATGTTTTCGAAGGCATGCGGGCAACGATGCAGGAACACCATTTTTCTGCGGATCATTTCTGGGCCGCCGTGGGTCTGAACGTGACCTATCTCGGGCTGGGCGTGGGCGTGCTGTTGCTGGGCTTTCACATCGCCCGGAAGCGCGGTTTGTTATTGCAGATGGGAGAGTAGTGCCGGCCGGCGTCCGCGGCGTGTAGTACGAGTCCGGGGAAGCTATCTCCGGGTCTGAAAGAAATTCCTGAGCACCTGCCCGCAAGCTTCGGCCAGGACCCCGCCGCGGTACGCGACGCGGTGATTCGCGAAGCTTGCGTCGGTCAGTTGCAACTGGCTGCAGACGGCGCCGCGCAGCGGATCCGTCGCGCCGAAGACGAGGCGCTCCAGCCGGGCATTCAGAATGGCGCCCATGCACATGACGCAGGGCTCCAGCGTCACATAGAGTGTGCAACCGACGAGCCGGTAATTGCCCTCGCGCCGGCCGCCTTCGCGCAGCGCGACGATTTCGGCGTGGGCGGTGGGATCGGAGAGCCGGATCGGTGTATTGAATCCCTCGGCGATGGCCCGGCCGTCCCTGACCAGTACCGCGCCCACCGGAACCTCACCCAGGGCCTCGGCGCAGCGCGCGAGTTCGAGCGCTCGGGCCATCCACAATTCGTCATCCGTTTCGACCGGGGACGAAACCGGAATGCCTATTCCCACTCGATTGTCGCCGGCGGCTTTCCGGAAATGTCGTAGGTAACCCGGGAAATACCGGGGGTTTCGTTAATGATCCGGCGCGAGACGATGTCGAGGAATTCGTAGGGCAGATGGGCCCAATGCGCGGTCATGAAATCTATGGTTTCGACCGCGCGCAGCGCGATCACATAGTCGTAGCGCCGGCCGTCACCCATGACGGCAACGGATTTCACCGGCAGAAACACCGCGAAGGCCTGGCTCACCTTGGCATAGAGGTCGTGTTTGACGAGTTCCTCGATGAAGATCGCATCGGCACGGCGCAGCAGGTCGGCATACTCCTTCCGGACCTCGCCGAGGATGCGGACGCCAAGGCCGGGTCCGGGAAAAGGGTGTCGGAATACCATGTCGTAGGGCAGCCCGAGTTCCAGACCGACCTGGCGGACCTCGTCCTTGAAGAGTTCGCGCAGCGGTTCGAGCAGCTTGAAGTTCATCCGCTCGGGCAGACCGCCGACATTGTGGTGCGACTTGATCACGTGCGCGCCGCCGGACGGCGTGCCGGCCGATTCGATCACGTCCGGATAAATCGTGCCCTGAGCGAGCCAGCGCGCCGTCTCGAATTTGGCGGATTCGGCTTCAAAGATTTCGACGAAAAGGCGGCCGATGATTTTTCGCTTCTGCTCCGGGTCCTCCACCCCGGCCAGCGCCGAGAGAAAGGTCTCCTCGGCGTCGACGCGGTCGACGCGCACCCCCATGTGCTGGGCGAAGGTCGCCATGACCTGATCGCCTTCATTCAGGCGCAGCAAACCGGTATCGACGAAAACGCAGACGAGGCGATCGCCGATCGCCTTGTGCAGCAAGGCCGCAACGACGGATGAATCGACGCCGCCGGACAGGCCCAGGATGACCTGGTCGTCGCCGACGCGTTCACAGATCGTGCGGACGCTGTCGTCGACGATGTTGCGGGCGGTCCATAAGGTGTCGCAGGCGCAGATTTCCTTGATGAAGCGTTCGAGCAGGCGTTTCCCTTGGCGCGTGTGCGTGACTTCCGGGTGGAATTGCAAACCGTAGAAACCCCGCGCCCCATCGGCCATACCGGCGATGGGCGCGGTGTCGGTGCTGGCGATCAGCTTGAAGCCGGGCGGTAAGGCCGTGACCTGATCGCCATGGCTCATCCAGACGTCGAGCAGGCCGTAGCCTTCGACGGTCGCGTGGTCCTCGATGTCGCGCAGCAGAGTCGAGTGCCCACGGGCGCGCACCTGCGCATACCCGAATTCGCGGTGGGCCGCGGCCTCGACGGTACCCCCGAGTTGCTGGGCCATGGTCTGCATGCCGTAGCAGATGCCAAGCACGGGAACGCCGAGGTCGAAAACGGCGTCAGCGGCGCGCGGGGCGTCGGCACCGAGCACGGTTTCGGGACCGCCCGACAGGATGATGCCGCGCGGGGAAAATTCGCGTATCGCCGCGTCGCTGGTGGCGTGGCCATGGATTTCGCAGTAGACACCGATTTCGCGCACGCGGCGGGCGATCAACTGGGTGTACTGCGAACCGAAATCGAGGATGAGGATACGGTGCTGATGAATATTGGACATGAAATGCGCGGGAAGGCGGTGGATCGGTCAGTCGAGGCGGTAATTCGGCGCCTCTTTCGTGATGGCCACATCATGGACATGGCTTTCGCGCATGCCGGCGCTGGTGATGCGCACGAAGCGGGCTTTGGTCCGCAGTTCTTCTATCGTGCGGCAGCCGGTGTAGCCCATCGCGGCCCGAACGCCGCCGAGCAATTGCAGCACGATCGCCCCAAGCGTGCCCTTGTACGGCACCCGGCCTTCGATCCCTTCCGGAACGAGTTTTTCGGCTTCGGCCGATTCCTGGAAGTAACGGTCGCTGGATCCCTGCTGCTGCGACATCGCGCCCAGCGAACCCATGCCGCGGTAGGACTTGTAGGAGCGTCCCTGATACAGTTCCACTTCGCCGGGCGCCTCCTCGGTGCCGGCGAAAAGGCTGCCGATCATGACGGTATGCGCACCTGCGGCGAGTGCCTTCGCGACGTCGCCCGAGTAGCGGATGCCGCCGTCGGCGATCAACGGTACGCCGGTCCCTTCCAGCGCCGCTGCGACATTGGAAACGGCCGTGATCTGCGGAATCCCCACACCGGCGACGATCCGGGTCGTGCAGATCGAGCCGGGGCCGATGCCGACCTTCACGGCATCCGCGCCGACGTCGACCAGCGCGCGGGCGGCATCGCCGGTTGCGATGTTGCCGCCGATCACCTGTACCGCGGGAAAGTGCCGCTTGACCCAGGCAACGCGGTCCAGGACGCCCTGCGAATGGCCGTGAGCGGTATCGACGATGATGACGTCCACGCCGGCCTCGATCAGCGCCTCGACGCGCTCTTCCGTGCCGGTTCCGGTCCCGACCGCGGCTCCGACACGCAGCTGTTCCTGATCGTCCTTGCAGGCTTTGGGGTAGTCCTTCGACTTCTGGATATCCTTGACGGTGATCAGGCCGCGCAGCTGGAAGTCCTTGTTGACGACCAGAATCTTCTCGATGCGGTGCTGGTGCAGCAGCCGTATCGCTTCTTCCTTGCTGGCGCCCTCGACCACGGTGACGAGTTTCTCCTTCGGTGTCATCGCCCTCGTGACCGGCTCGTCGAGCCGGGTTTCGAAGCGCAGGTCGCGGCTGGTCACGATGCCGACCAGCGCATCGCCTTCAACGATGGGGACACCGGAAATGCGCTTTTCGCGAGTCAGTTCCATGACCTCGCGGATGGTCGTCTGCGGCCCCACCGCAATCGGTTCCTTGATGACGCCACTCTCGTACTTCTTGACGCAGCGCACTTCGTAGGCTTGCCGCTCGACCGACATGTTCTTGTGGATGATGCCGATGCCGCCTTCCTGGGCGATCGTGATCGCGAGGCGGGATTCGGTCACCGTATCCATGGCCGCGGCGAGCAACGGGATATTGACCGAGATGGATCGCGTCAGACGCGTTTCCAGAGCCACGTCGCGAGGCAGGATGGCCGAGTGGGCGGGCACCAGAAGAACGTCGTCGAAGGTCAGTGCTTCTTGTTCGATACGCATCGGGTAAGACCCTGAAGTAAAGCTTGTCAAATCTATCGGATCGGCGGCCAAAGTCAAATCCGGGCATGACGCGGCCGCGGCGTCACCTGAGGCCGCGTTGCCTGAGGTAGCACGTTGGAATCGCCTGCCATCGGGGCTCAGCCTCGTGCATCGGCACCGGAGGCGATCTCGCGAAACTCGGGAATCGATTCCATGAGTCCGGTCGCCAGGGCCGGTCCGGGCTCGGTCCGGTCCATCTCCTGATCGAAACGGATCATCGCTGCTTGGGCGATCGGGTCGAGGAAGGACGCTTTCAGGTTCCAGCTCAGCACAGCCGCGACGACATAGGGCCAGAAGCTCGTCGGAAAGGGGAGCGCGGCAGCGATCTTGAGGCAGGGAATCAACAGCACTGCGTAGGCGACGATCCAACCGATCAGCATGACCAGGGCGACATAGCCCCGTTGCGTCACGTAGGTCTTGAGGTCATGCGCCTGTCTCACTATGCCAAGCTGTGCGATGCGCCAGGGACCCGGTTCCCGGGTGTTCCCCACTCGAGCGAACACGGCATCCGCGTTCGCACGACTGATCGACGCCGTCAACCATGCGATGAACGGTGTGAGTTTCGGATGGACTGGCGGCACGATGGAGACTCCGACGAGCCGCGGTAGCGAATGTAACGTGGCCTTCACCTTTGCGTTCAGCTGGCGCGGCTGCACCGTCACGGGCAGGCATTCGTCGGTGATCTGCTTGGCGAATTGCAGCTGAGCCTTGCCGGCCGGAATGAGCTCTCCCTTGACGACTTTTCCCAACAGTAGCAGATGGGGGGTCACGACCGCCGTTTCGACGCTGCCCCAGAAATGGCGAAGGAGCCAGCCGAACGCAAGGAAACCGACCACGGCGCCGAGGTTGGCAAAAAGCATCGGGTTCGCGCTGAGCGAGAACATGGCGATCGCCGTTCCCGCTCCGGCGAGGGCCGCGAATACAAAGCCGAATGCCAGTGCGAGAAAGACGAGCCAGCGATAGAAGACGAAAGGCATCGTCTTCTCGACATTCTGCGTAGCGGTCAACAGACTGACTTTCATGCAGGGTAATCCTCTTCTATTGTTGGGTGCTCCCGGCGGGGGCGCCCTGCGGGGACTTTCAGGGGGCTAACGGGGGCGGGTGGTTCCGGTGCGGTGTCGGCCGGCGCCTTTCTTGTTCGATCTGACGCGGTCCGGGAGGCCTGTGTGTTGCGTGCGGAACGGCTGTTTGGATCCGCGCGGCGCCGCTGACGCGTTGCCTGGCTCCGCAGGCTGCCAGGCGGGAATCAATTGTCGCTGGCCGTTGCCGATCAGGTCCGCTCGACCCATCCGCCGCAGTGCGTCGCGCAGGAGCGGCCAATTTTTGGGGTCGTGGTAGCGCAAAAAGGCCTTGTGCAGCCGCCGCTGTCGGTGGCCGCGCGGCACGTAGACCGACTCGCTATCGGATGAAATCCGGTGCAGTGGGTTCTTGCCGGATCGGTACATGGCCGTCGCCATGGCCATGGGTGACGGCAGGAACGCCTGAACCTGATCGGCTCGAAAGCCATTGCGCTTGAGCCACAACGCCAGTTCGAGCATGTCCTCGTCCCGTGTGCCGGGGTGCGCCGCAATGAAATAGGGGATCAGGTATTGCTCCTTGCCAGCCTCACGCGAGTAGCGGTCGAACATCGACTTGAAGCGGTCATAAGACCCGATACCGGGCTTCATCATCTTGGACAGCGGGCCGGATTCCGTATGCTCCGGCGCGATCTTCAGGTAACCGCCGACATGGTGGGTCACCAACTCCTTCACATATTCCGGGTCTGTGACCGCGAGGTCGTAACGCAGCCCCGAAGCGATCAGAATCTTCTTGATGCCGGGCAGGGCCCGCGCACGCCGGTAGAGCCGGATCAACGGTGCGTGGTCGGTATTGAGATTCCGGCAGATTCCGGGGTAGACACAGGAGAGCCGACGGCACGCCTGCTCGATTTCCGGGCTCTTGCACGCCAGCCGGTACATGTTGGCCGTGGGGCCGCCCAGATCCGAAATGACGCCGGTGAACGCGGGCGACGTGTCTCGGACCGCCTCGACCTCGCGGATGATCGAATCCTCCGAACGATTCTGGATGATGCGTCCTTCGTGTTCGGTGATCGAGCAAAAGGTACACCCACCAAAACAGCCCCGCATGATGGTCACCGAATGCTGGATCATCTCGAACGCCGGGATCCGCGCGCTGCCGTAAGAACGGTGCGGCATCCGGCTGTAGGGCAGCTCGTAGACGCCGTCCATTTCCGCGGTTTCCAGGGGGAATGCGGGCGGATTGACCCACACCTCCTGATCGCCATGCCGCTGAATCAGCGGGCGGGCATTATGCGGATTGGTTTCGAGGTGCAATAGACGGGACGCATGGGCGTACAGCAGCGTGTCGTCCTTGAGCGCGGTATAGGCCGGCAGGCGGATCGCCGTCCGGAGGTGGCGCCGCTTGATCTGGATGACCGCTTCGCGCGATCCCTCATCCGGAGATGCCGTAGCGCACGCGACCGGTTTCTCGGCGTAGGGGTCGGTAGCAACCGGCCCCAACGTGCCCGGCGGTGGCGCGGCCGGTTCGAGAATTCGCCAACCCTCGGGCGCGCATGGCAGGACGACGGCCGTCCCGCGAATCTCGGTCAGGCTGCGGACGGCTTCGCCAGCCGCCAGGCGGTGCGCGACCTCGACGATCGGGCGTTCGCCGTTGCCGAAGACGAGCAGGTCGGCCTTGGCATCTACGAGGACCGAACGTCGCACCTTCTCCGACCAGTAGTCGTAGTGCGCGACCCGTCGCAGGCTGGCCTCGATGCCACCGAGGATGATCGGCACATCCTTGAACGCTTCGCGGCACCGCTGCGCATAGACGGTCACGCACCGGTCAGGGCGGGCGTCGGCTTGGCCGTCGGGCGTGTAGGCATCATCGGAGCGCAGGCGGCGATCCGAGGTGTAGCGGTTCACCATGGAATCCATGTTGCCGCCGGTGACCCCGAAAAAGAGCGTGGGTCGCCCGAGTCTCGAAAAATCAGCGGCGGACCGCCAGTCCGGTTGCGCGATGATGCCGACACGAAAACCCTGAGCTTCGAGCAGACGCCCGATAAGCGCCATGCCAAAGCTCGGGTGATCGACGTACGCGTCGCCGGTCACCAGAATGATGTCGCAGGCATCCCAGCGGAGCGCGTCCATTTCCTGCCGTGTCATCGGCAGTTGGTAGGCCGTACCAAAACGTTGGGCCCAAAATTTTCGATAACTGAACAGGGTGGGGGGACGCGACATCGATCTGGAGCGAATGACGGGGTTCGGGGCGACTCGGGACTGGTGGAAAATAGCCACCAATTCTGCCCGCATTCGCCGGGTGGAGCAAACCACTCCCGGACATGCCTCCGGGGACTCGAATGGATCAGCCCCTGGTCTGCCGGTTCGGATGTTTTACGTGGAATCCGACGAATTGGATCGGCGTGAAGATTTGTTGACTAGATCCCGCTCGAAGGGCGTGGCGGAGCGAGTCTTCGACTCCTTGATTACACCGATGCCCCAGATACCCCACGACGCTGTTTTCAGCATCAGCAGCGGTATTGCGACCGTCTTGATTCCCCAGATTAACACAGCAACCGCGCTGGCGCCCGAAACACTCCATGCCAGGATGCCGAGCGGGCCGCCGATGGCTATTTTCAACCAGCGGTATAATTTTTGTTTTATTACTTCCATGGCCGCCTGAGGACGTAGAGCGTTCCGAAAGCGGCCTGCTACCGGGACTGCGTCGAAGCGGCGCTTCGCTCCGGACTTAGCTGCAAGTCACATCCGCACTATCCGCCTTGACCGCCCCAAGGTGCGACAGCCAATGCCTCGTGATCCTAACAAGGCGCAGGTTTCGGTGCAATCAAACTTTAGTCGCTTGATGCGACGTTGAACACGCTCGATCACGGTCACCCGTGATGTCCCGTACCAGGCAAGTTCATGCACCGACATGAGGGTGGAGTGACAGGCCGGCCGGGAGACAGGCCTGCCACCCCATTCATTGTCCCGAAGAATCAGCTTTCGCGTATGTCCAGACCCTGCAGGGTCCAATTGTTCTGATCCATTTCGTCGCCGCCCGTGTATTGCACGTTGCAGGCGAAATTCTTTCGAACCTGCTTTCCAGATTCGTCTTGTTCGATAACGTAAGAGCTGACGAGGTACCGGCCGCTAGCGACTTCCCAGGCTTTCGACTCCTCGGTTCCGAATTGAAGGACATGGTCCAACCCGAGATCGTCGCGAACGAACTCGACGCAGTGCGATAGCGCGAGCTGGCTGCGATCTTTCTCCACAATCTCGCCGGGAGATGCGTCGAACGCATCCGATTCCACGACGCCCTCAACAAACGGCATCACCGCCTTGTTCTGGAAAAAGTACAAACCGACGATGAAAGCGATGAGAAGCAAACCCGAATATTTGACGTGCGGTTTTCTGCTGGGTGGTACTGCACTCGCCATTTTATTAACCCTCGCAACGCGTTTAGTGTGATCGTTTCAGCTCGCCTGCAGCCCGTATCCCTGATCGTGCTGCGAAAGCGCAGCCCGCGGATGAAATGCGGTCGACGAAGCCTAATCTTTAACGGAATATGATTAACGAAGCCACTGCCGACGTTTCATCGACAGTGGCCATCGTCAAACGCGATGCGCGCCGCCAAAGAGCTCGACGCGCAGCGCGATCAGACACGGAACAATCGCTTATGCCAGGTCAGGGCACAGATCGTTCTTGATCAGCTTGGTGAAGCTGTAGAAGGTCTGGGTCAACGTACCCATCACCGCCAGCGCCAACCAGCCGAAGATCACGAA